>NZ_JBLNKX010000005.1:0-343335 GCF_048158725.1 Flavobacterium arabinosi | reverse complement strand
ATATTTGCTGTTGTTGTTCCCACGGATGTCAAACTGTAGTTCCCCGCTTGCAATCCTGACAAACTCATGCCCGAAGAGGTAACTGTTTTGCCATTGGCAACGTCTTTATCGCTGAAGCTTGCCGTTCCGCCTATTAAGCTTACTGCATCTGGTGCAATAACTCCATTTAAAGTTTGGGTTAGAACTGAAGCAACCGCATTTCCATCATAAGTTTTGTTAGATGCTGTAAAGTTTCCGGTGATGGCCTTAGAAGTAATCACACCTGTTGCAGTCCCTGTAGCTAAACTATAATTTGTCGCTAATCCACCATTTGTTCCATTCACAAGAGTGTAAGTAACTACAACTCCAGGGTAAGAACCAACATTTGCACTACTATAAGCTGCTGCTACTCCAGCTACAGTAACTGTTTCGGTACCGACAAAGCCTGAAAGTGTTCCAACTGTAACTGCTCCAGCAGTTGCATTGCTATCATATGTTTTTGATGCAATCGTTGGGGCCTCTGCTGTTAATGCTTTTTTATTCACCGTCAATGTTGCCAATCCATCACTTGTAGCATTCCCACAACTATTAGTAACAACACAACGATATTTTCTGCCGCTCATTGCAACAGAGGGTTTGGTCAAAGTTAAGGAAGCAGTTGTCGCATTTGAATAAACTCCTCCGTTAGTTATAGTATTCCAAGAAGATATGTATTCTTCCCATTGATAAGTAAGAACAGCAGTTCCAGAAGCTGCTACTGTAAAATTTGCATTTGCACCATAAGCAACAGTTTGATTTAATGGGTTTGTAGTGATTGATGGTACTGTGCATGCAACATACGTTCCTTTTATAGCATTAGATCCTACATAATTAGATGTTCCTATATTAAAATTTTGAATTTGGGTTGATGCACCGTTCCAAATGTAAGTTGTACCACCAACAGTTACGGGATTATACACCCATGAAATTGTAGTATTATTCACTGCCCCAACAGCTGTTGTTCCATTTGATTTAAATGATACTGTTTCTGTTACAACAGTCGGTACTGCATTTACAAGTTTAGTATAAGTAACTTCAACTGTCATATCAATATTATTTCCAGCTACACCGGTTTGTCCAAAACCTACATTCCCATCCGTAAAAAACACTTTATAAGTAAAACCAGATTCTACACCATCGGCAATGAGCAAAAGTTCCGCTCCCAATTCATATTCCGTAACAAACCACGTAGCCGTAAAATTACCCGAACCATCCGCTACGGTCGTCCAAGGTTGATGAGGATCGGGTGTTCCGTGATCGGGTATGGGTTCCGTAAGGTGATATACCTGCAAGTCAATTGCTTCATTCGGCTGCCAGCCAGTCCCAGTAATAGTAACAGTTTCTCCCGGGGCATAATCCAAATCAGCCTGATCAAGTGTTATGGTCTGTCCAAAAGCCACATTTGCAAAAAATAGAGTTGCAATTAAAAAAACAATAGTTAAAAATCCAGAGTTGCGTAGAAATGTTTTCATATTTATTGAATTAAAATAATAAAATAACGAATACTATATGCCTAACTATAAAATGTAAAATCAATAGAATGGGGTTTCTATTTTTTTTGATTTATTCCAATTGAATTACCTTGAAAAAATGCTTTTTTTAACAAAAAAATGCTGCATAATCTCCTAAAATTCATCAACTTGAATACTAAATTATGCAATTAAGAATACATTAATCCAATTTTTAATACATTTCCGATTAAAGGAATAAAAAAACTGTGAACTACATATTTTGTAATTTTCAGAGGAAATAAAAAAATACAATTAGAAAATATATTGGCTTTTGAATCCGATTTTCAATTTGAATTGATGAAAATTTAATCCAATTGAAATACAAACATTGTTTGTACTTTTCGAATAAAAATGTGTTTTTTTAATTAATAGCAACTAAATCCTGAGTAAAAATACTTAAGAAGAGATGAACTTATTTTAAGACCATTTAAGAAAAATAAAATAGTGCAAAAAAGAACTAAGACCTTTTTTGATGTTCTTAAAACAGCCGAAAACCCAGTAAACACAAGCATTATAGACAAAATTTAAAAATGTTAAAAACGTTTTTAGATAACTTTTTTCGAACAAGAAAAAAATAAAAAAACCCTGTCCAATTAATTGGACAGGGTTGCTATTTGTAAAACAAAAAGGGGTTTATTTTTTGAATTTTAAGATTCCGATTTTTAACCAACTTTCATATTCTTCCACTCCTACATAACTAATTGTTGGCTTATCTTCATTTAAACTTTTCCCTTCCAAATCTGTTAAAACATACAATGGTTGGGTATTGGTTTTGTATTTCGAAATCATAAAATCGGTCCATTTATCACCTATAGTTTCGATTTCGGCTCCAGTAGTTTTAGAAATATAGCGTTCTCTTTTAGGCAATTCGCGTTTGTCATCAACATACAAAGAAATTAACACAACCTCATTATTCAAAATAGAAAAAACACGATCATCAGACCAGACATTATTTTCCATTTTTCTGCAATTCACACAAGCATAACCTGTAAAGTCTAACATAATGGGTTTATGTACCGTTTTGGCATACGCCAGTCCTTTTTCGTAATCATCAAAAACCACTAATCCGTGTGGTCCGCTTTTGGCCCCTTCGGGCAAAATAGCTGTTGAATTTTTAACTCCTGAACTTCCAAAACCCATGGGACTTTCACTGTATTCTATCGGTGGTGGAAAAGCATTAATCAATTTTAATGGTGCCCCCCAAAGTCCCGGGATTAAATAAATAGTAAACGTTAAAACCAGCAATCCCATTAACAATCTTCCTACTGAAATATGGGTCATAGGACTATCGTGTGGCAGGGTTATTTTTCCAAATAAATACAATGCTAATGCCCCAAAAACAGCGATCCAAATCGCCAAAAACACTTCTCTTTCCAATAAATGCAATTGTAAAACCAAATCAGCATTTGATAAAAATTTGAAAGCCAAAGCCAATTCCAGAAAACCCAAAACTACTTTTACGGTATTAAGCCATCCTCCAGATCTTGGTAACGAATGCAACCAGCCTGGAAACATCGCAAATAACATAAATGGTAAGGCTAAAGCCAATGAAAAACCTAACATTCCTATAATCGGTGCGATACCTCCTTTGGAAGCAGCGTCAACCAGCAGGGTTCCTACAATAGGTCCCGTACAAGAAAAAGAGACAATAGCAAGCGCCAACGCCATAAATAATATTCCTACTATTCCTCCTCTATCCGCTTGGCTGTCCACTTTATTTGCCCAAGAATTAGGCAACATAATCTCGAATGCGCCAAGAAATGAAGCAGCAAAAACAATCAATAGAATAAAGAATATAATATTAAACCAAACATTGGTAGACAATGCATTCAGTGCATCGGCACCAAAAATCCAAGTCACTAAAAATCCCAATACCACATAAATGAATATGATGGAGATTCCATAAATAATGGCATGTCTGATTCCTTTGGCTTTTGATTTACTTTGTTTGGTAAAAAAGCTCACTGTCATAGGAATCATCGGAAAAACGCAAGGCGTGAGTAAGGCTGCAAATCCTGATAAAAAAGCAATGAAGAAAATAGACCATAATCCTTTCTGAGAAGCTGGTTTCGTAGTTTCAATCGCTGATTTTACATAAATATTGGTTTCTTTTACTTCCGGTTTTGAAACTAGTGTGTCCACTCTTGTGGTATCCGCTTTAAGGATAACTACCTTCGCAATATTTGAATTTAATGGAATTCTAAACGTAAATTTTTTCTCTAAATTGATACAAACTTCTTTACAAACCTGATAATTCAACTCGGCTTCAATCTTGGTAATCTTTGGGTTTATGATTTTAATTTCTTGTTGGATTTGAGCTTTATCATGAAAAAAGGTTTCATTCACTCCAAAAATATCATTGAAAGCAGTCGTAGTTTTACTTTCTTTGGCTTTGCCAACTAAAGTAAAATTTTCTTTTTGATTTTTAAAAATCACCTCTAATGGTAATGGTCCCCCATCTGGTGTAAACTGAGAATAGATGTGCCAGTCTTTTTCAATAACGGCATTAAAAGTTAACAAATACGTATTGGCTGATTTTTTTTCAATTTTTGTCGTCCATTTTGCAGGATCAAGAATTTGGGCATTTACTTTGGTGAAAGCCAAAAAAGCAAAAAGTATAAATAGTAATTTCCTCATTATTGTAATTCTATTTTAAGTATATTTTGTATATTTTTTTCTATTCTAAAGCGGTTATCCTGACGAATTCCAACAATCCAAACAATTTCATTTTTTGAACATAAAAGCCAAGTATTTTCTTTGTCAAGCAATGATAATTTTTCATCCTTGAATAATTTACTCACTTTCTTAGATTTGCCGTCCATCCCAAAAGGCTGAAAAACATCTCCTTCATGCCAATGGCGCAAAACCAATGGAAATTGTAATTTATTGGCATCAACAAAGATAGTTTTATTTGAAACGATACTAATGTCGGCTACTTTACAAAACGAAAGATTTAAGGGAATCTTAACTTCTTTCTGATTTTCTTCGATTAAAAACTCCTCTTTTTCATTTACGAAATGTAGCGGACTTAAGATTAAGGAATCTCTGTCTTTCAACAATCGAAACTCCGGAGAAAAAACCTGCTTGCCTGATTGGCTTTCGACCAAATCATAAATATCATCCCAAGCCGAAAATCCAAATTCTTTCAACCATTGGTATAAGTACGATTTGTAATTGGGCAATTTTCTTAATTGAGTCAAATCAAAATGAATGTTTTCCTCCTCCTGCTTTGCCACTTGTTGATAAACGATAATTGATGCATCTTCAACCATCGCTTGAGCTTCCTGCAAATAGGTTTCCGTTTTATGAAAAGAAGAAAGGAAATTTGGGTTTAATTCCTTTAACATCGGGACTACATGATGACGAATTTTATTTCGAAGGTATTTATCCGATGCATTACTGCTGTCTTCTCGCCACTGAATCGTATTTTCTTTAGCATACGCTTCAATTTCTTCTCGGGAAAACAATAAAAATGGCCGAATCACATTTTCATTTTGTTCCGGAATTCCAGTTAAACCGTCTAATCCAGTTCCTCTGGTAAGATTGATCAGAAAGGTTTCTATATTATCATCTGCATGATGAGCAGTGAGAATATAGTCGAATTTTTCGGTTTCCAATAATTCATAAAACCAGTTGTAACGCAACTCGCGAGCAGCAACTTGAGTAGAAAGCTTATAATCTTCCGCAAAAGCTTTGGTATCAAATTGTGTTATAAATACCTTAATATTATTTGCGACAGCGTATTCCTGAACAAAATCCTGATCACCGAAACTTTCCATTCCGCGAAGTTGAAAATTGCAATGTGCGATTCCAATTTTATATTCTAATTGCTGAAATAAATGCACCATAACCATACTGTCAATACCGCTGCTTGTGGCAAGAAGCAGTTTTTTTCCATTCAAAAACTGAAAATTGTGGAGAAGATGGTTTTGGAATTTCTGTAGCATATTCAAAAGTAATTAATTCATTTTGATTTAGCTTAAAACTTCTCGCATAGCTTTGGCTTTAAGCAAACATTCCTCATATTCCTTCTCCGGAATTGATTGCGATGTGATGGCACTTCCCACTGAAAAAGAAACGTATTTTTTTTCCTGATTGTACAAAATACTTCGGATTACGACATTGAAATCAAAATCACCACTTGGAGTAAAATACCCTACTGCCCCACTATACAAACCCCGTTTTGTTTCTTCCAGATTTTCGATAATTTTCATTGCCGAAATTTTTGGTGCTCCAGTCATACTTCCCATCGGGAACGTGGTTTTCAGTGCATCAACCGCTGTATATTGATAATCTAATTTTGAAGTAACCGTAGAAATCATTTGGTGCACCTGAATAAAAGAATAAATTTTGCATAATTCTGTTACTGTTACAGAACCTTTTTTTGCGGTATGTGACAAATCATTGCGAACTAAATCCGTGATCATAATATTTTCGGAACGCTCTTTTGGGTCTAAAGCCAATTGCATTTTTGATTTTTCATCTTCTGCAGGATCTGAGAATCGTTTCGCTGTTCCTTTAATTGGCTGCGAAATAATCAATTCCCCTTCCTTCTTCAAATAGCGTTCCGGAGAAGCTGAAAGCAAAAAATGCTTATTATTCTTAAAAAAAACGGCGAATGGCGGAAGAGAAATTTCGTTCAGCTTTACAAACTTTTCAATTGGATCAATGCTGGCATTTTCTGCAAAAAATTCCATGCAAAAATTCGCTTCGTAAATATCTCCGTGATGAATGTGTTCTAATATTTTGGATGCTTTTTCAAGATAATTCTCTTTTGAAATCCGTTGTTGAATTGTTAATCTTTCTTCTGTTTCGACTTTCGTATTTTGACTTTCAATTATTTCCTCAAAGTCTTCCTCCACTTCATCGTCACACATATTGAGGTATTGAATTTCGAGTTCATTTCCTTTCAATAAAAATAATTTCTTAGGTTGAAAGAAAAATAAATCTGGAAAACCCAGCCCATCAAAATTATTGGATTGCAATTGCTCCACATCATTTTTTAAATCATACGATAAATAACCAAAAAGCCAGTCCTTGGTAATTTGCTGGTATTGTTTTAAATCTTCAAAAGCATTATGACAATCTGTTTTTATGGAAGTAAAAGCATCTGCTCCAAGCAGACAATCATAACTGGAATATCCCTGTGGATAATCATTACTGTCCATAAAAATGACTTCTCGAAATTGTTGTGACCAAAGTAAAAGTTGCTGTTTGAAGGCTACCGGATCGGATATTTGCTTATAAATTGAAACTCTCAAAAACTATTTATTTTAAGATTCAAAATTACAATAAAAAACTTCCATCCAAGAAACAGTAACCAAAAATTAATGACACGATTTTTATTACAAAACAGAATGACTTACCTCCTTAAATTAATCCAAACTATCGATGAAAATTACTTATTCCATTTTTACAAAACAATTTCATTTCCTCTAATAAGCATTTTTTTTTAAATCAATATTTAAAATCAATTCGCTATGCACCAAAAAATGGTTAGTAAATACCCTAAAAAATAATTATTTTTATCTTTAATCTTGGGTAATCATCCTAATTGGAACTACTGGTTTTGTTGTTTATAAGAAATATTTGCATAAATAAAATTAAAACTGTTAAAAATCAATCGTTTTCGTTTTAAAAAATTAATTATCTTTATATCATAAAAATGAAATCAGATTGATCTCGATTCGAAAATGCTTGTAAAGTTAGGACTTAAAAAAAACCTGAAATTGGTTTTAAATTCAATCCAAAATTCACAGTTAAGAATCCAAGATAACTGATTGCTGGTGATTTTGAAAGCAAAGAAAAAGGAGATGAAATGGTTAAAAATGCAATTGATACTGGCGGTCCTATTTATAAAACGACAAGATCATGGCTGGATGTACGGACATAGCTAATTTAGAAGAGCACCAATGGAAAATCTTGTATATAAATAAAAGTGCTATGCCACAATAGTATATTTTAAATGTGTAACCTATAAAACCATATATCATGAAAATTGCAATCATCATTATTCGATCTTTACTTGGACTCCTTTTTCTTTATACCTCAATTAGTTTTTTTTTACATCTATCTCCTGAGGCTGAAACAACTGGAAACTTCAAAGCATTTAATGTCGGTTTAATGGCGTCTACTTATTTGATGCCTTTAGCAAAATCTTTGGAATTTCTCTGCGGAATTTCATTTATTACTGGTCGATATGTAACTTTGGCTAATCTTATTATTTTACCAGTTACTTTAAATATATTATTGATCAATTTTTTCTTAACCCCAGAAAACTTACCAATTGCATTATTTGTGTTTTTTGGAAATATCTTTTTAATCTTTAGCCATTGGGAAAATTATAAAAGTGTATTTGTGGCTAAATAATTTAGTTGTATATAAATAAGAAACCCGCTTAAATAGCGGGTTTCTTATTTATAAAAAATGTTTTTTAATTACACATGCAACGCTCTGTTATCAGTAGCGGCTAATGCAGCTTCTTTTATTGCTTCTGCAAATGTTGGATGCGCATGAGACATTCTTGAAATATCTTCAGCAGATGCTTTAAATTCCATTGCAGTAACGGCTTCAGCAATTAAATCCGCACAACGAGCACCAATCATGTGAACTCCAAGAACTTCATCCGTTTTTGCGTCAGCAAGAATTTTTACAAATCCGTCTAAATCACCTCCAGCACGAGCACGACCTAATGCTTTAAAAGGGAAACTTCCTGATTTGAAATCTACACCAGCTGCTTTCAATTGCTCCTCCGTCTGTCCTACAGCAGCCACTTCTGGCCAAGTATAAACAACACCAGGAATCAAGTTATAATCAATATGTGGTTTTTGACCTGCTAAAATTTCAGCAACCATGGCTCCTTCTTCTTCTGCTTTGTGCGCTAACATCGCTCCACGAACAACATCGCCAATTGCGTAGATATTAGGAACTGAAGTTTGTAAATGATCGTTTACTTCAACCATCCCTCTATCCGAGATTTTTACTCCTGCTTTATCAGCATTCAATCCATCAGTATATGGACGACGTCCCACAGAAACTAATGAGTAATCTCCTTCAAGAGTAATTGTTTCTCCTTTTGCATTTTCAGCTTGAACTACGACACCTTCGCCATTTCTTTCTACTGATTTCACCTTGTGTGAAATGTAAAATTTCATGCCTTGTTTTTTTAATACTTTAGTCAATTCTTTAGACAATGAAGCATCCATTCCAGGAATAATTCGATCCATGAATTCCACTACAGAAACTTGCGCTCCCAATCGTAAATATACCTGACCTAATTCAATCCCAATTACTCCACCACCAATAATTACCAAATGTTTTGGCACTTCCTTAAGTTTCAAAGCTTCGGTTGAAGTGATGATTCTTTCTTTATCAATTTTGATAAATGGTAAAGAAGATGGTTTTGAACCTGTAGCAATAATGATATTTTTAGCCTCGATAGTTTCAGAAGTTCCATCCGCTTTTGCAACAGCAACATGTGTAGCATCAACAAATGAACCCAATCCTTCCAGAACTGTAATTTTATTTTTGTCCATTAAAAATTTCACCCCACCAGAAGTTTGATCTACAACGGCTTGCTTGCGTGCAATCATTTTTTCAAGGTTCACTTTTACTTCTCCGGAAACTTCAATTCCGTGATCTGCAAAATGAGCAATTTCACTGTAATGATGAGAAGAAGCAAGTAATGCTTTTGAAGGAATACAACCTACATTCAGGCAAGTTCCTCCTAGAGTGGAATATTTTTCGATAATTGCTGTTTTGAAACCTAACTGCGCACAACGAATTGCTGATACATATCCGCCTGGTCCAGAACCTATAATGACTACGTCAAATGAACTCATAGTATATTTTTTTATTGTGTTTTTATAAAATGTTGCACAAAATTAAGGAATTAAGTTTTGTTTAAAGTTTAATTTCCAAGGTTTTTTGTTATGAATTTTTAGCAATTAGCATTTACATATAGTTGAATACCTACTTAAATTGGCATATATACTAAATATCAACAACGGTCGTACTTTTTACTTCACTTATCATAAATGTACTGTGTGTACTTCCTATATGTTGTAATGTGGTGAGTTTTGTAACCAAAAATTCTCGATAAGCTTCCATATCTTTTACCACTATTTTCAGGATATAATCGTAATCACCACTCACATGATGGCATTCTAAAACTTCCTTTAATTTAACCACTTCACTTTCGAATTTAGCGATAAACTCTTTGGTATGCTGAATCAATTTTAGGTGACAAAAAACAACAAAACCTTTCTCAACTTTCGAACGATTGACTAACACTACATATTTATCGATTATCCCTTCCCTTTCCAGTTTTTTAATGCGTTCGTAAACCGCAGTTACAGAAAGATTAAGTTTTAAGGAAAGTTCTTTGGTGGTTTTCTTACTATCTGTTTGTAATAAAAAAAGCAGCTTTTTATCTATTGAATCTAATGTCATTTTATTAAAAAATTGGAATGGATAAATAATCTATAAAAATCTTATTTGAGAGGCTAATTTAGAAAATTAAATTGCATTATTCATTTTTTATAGTTTTAAAATCCAATATTAAACAATACGATTGATTATTAATCTATAATGATTTTATTTTGAAATAGATTTCTTGATGCATCCGAGATTTCTAGCCCAGATAGCTTCAGATACTGAAATAAATTCAGCATAAAATGATTAAATATAAATTATGAAAAATTTCAATCCCGCAGACAACATTCAGGATTTACAGTACTTTGGCGAATTTGGTGGTGTAAACCCATCGATTTCTGATTCCTCAACCTATACTTTTTTATCGGCAAAAACGATGTTCGATACTTTTGAAGGCAATATGGAAGGCTGTTATTTGTATTCCCGTCATTCCTCACCGAGCAATTTGTACTTAGACAAAGCATTGGCAGCAATGGAAGGAACTGAAACAGCGAATGTTTCCGCATCAGGAATGGGAGCGATTACACCTACGCTATTGCAATTGTGCGGCTCGGGAGATCATATCGTTTCGAGCAGAACTATCTATGGTGGAACGTACGCTTTCTTGAAGAATTTTACGCCTAGATTAGGCATTAAAACCACATTTGTTGACATCACGAAATTAGATGTTGTAGAAGCTGCCATTACTCCCGAAACCAGAGTTTTGTACTGCGAGACGGTGAGCAATCCTTTACTTGAAGTGGCTGATATTGCTGGTTTGGCAAAAATCGCAAAAAAACACAATTTGAAATTGGTCGTCGATAATACTTTTTCGCCATTATCCGTTTCTCCTGCAAAATTAGGGGCTGATATTGTGATTCACAGTTTAACGAAATACATCAACGGAAGCAGCGATACCGTTGGCGGTGTCACCTGTGCTTCACAGGAATTTATCGACAGTTTAAAAAATGTTAATAGTGGCGCCAGCATGTTATTGGGGCCAACAATGGATAGTTTACGTTCGGCGAGTGTGATGAAAAACTTGCGCACGCTACACATCCGAATGAAACAGCACAGTTACAATGCGATGTATCTGGCGGAACGTTTTGAAAAAGACGGATTAAAAACGGTTTATCCCGGATTAAAAAGTCACCCGAGTCATGAATTGTATGCTACTATGATTAATCCCGAATATGGTTTTGGCGGAATGATGACATTGGATGTTGGAACTTTGGCGAAAGCCAATGAACTAATGGAATTGATGCAGGCAAAAAATCTGGGATATCTTGCAGTAAGTTTAGGATTTTACAAAACCTTATTTAGTGCACCGGGAACTTCTACTTCAAGCGAAATTCCTATGGAAGAACAAATAGAAATGGGATTGACTGATGGTTTAATTCGGTTTTCTATAGGTTTAGATAATGATATTGAAAGAACGTATCAGATGATGAAAAAATGTATGATGGAATTGAATGTACTAATATCAGAATCCGTTTTGATGGAATAGTTTTTTTTTAGTTTTTGTAGTTTGTTAAATCCGTTTGAAAACATATTTCGAACGGATTTTTTTGGGTCTAAACCAAAAAAACGTCTTGTTTTTTACAAGACGTTTTCCTATATAAATAGTTAAAATTTATGCTTCTCTCAAATTCAACTTACTGTTGTTACGGCTGAAGCCAAAATAAATCACCAAACCTATTAACAACCAAATCGTGAAATAAATCCAGTTCCAAACACTTAGTTCTGCCATCATATATAGGCAACAAATTAAACCTAATAAGGGAATTAGCGATAAGTTTTCTTTGAATGACCAAACTGATAATCCAGCCAAAACAATTAGAAAAATCCACATTGGAATTTTATGTTTGAACAACCCAAAACCACTTTCATATTTAATTGCATCTGACACTGGAAGACCTGCAATTACACTGGCATATTTAGCATCGTCTTGTTGGTATTGACTTAGCAAAAATTCTAAATCTGGAGTACCTGTTGTAGCATTTTTAGCATCAACACTTACTAAATAACTATATACTTTTTGAGTTTCTTCTTTATCTAATGAGGTTATAATAGCTGCTGAATCATTAATTTGAGTTTCATTAGTAATGAAATCCATTGTATTTTTTTTATTATAACCAAAAGCAAAAACCAACCCAATACTAATTAAAACAGGCATGATAAATTTTGAATTCATATAAGGAGTTTTGAATTTTCCACGAGGAATATCGGTTCTATTTTGCAAAGCCAAAACTCCGGCACATACCAAAACAAAGGCAAATAAAGTTCCTATACTGCACAAATCTGTAACCATTGTTAAATTCAAAAATAAAGCGGGTATTGCCACTACAAATCCGGTAACGATTGTAGCATAAGAAGGTGTTTTGAATTTAGGATGCACTTTAGAAAAACGTTTTGGCAATAATCCATCCCGGCTCATACTCATCCAGATTCGCGGTTGCCCCATTTGGAATACCAATAAAACACTCGCCATAGCAATTACTGCACTTACGGCAATAATTCCCGACATCCATTTTAAATGCAGTTTATCAAATACAAATGCTAATGGATCGCCAACATTCAATTCGTTATAACTCACCATTCCGGTTAAAACCAATGCGATTGCAATATATAATAGCGTACAAATAATAATGGCCCACATCATTCCTTTTGGTAAATCACGTTGTGGATCTTTACATTCTTCAGCAGTTGTAGAAATAGCATCAAACCCAATGTAAGCAAAGAATACAGCTGAAACTCCTTTTAAAACCCCTGAAACTCCATTAGGAGCAAACGGGTGCCAATTATCAACATCTACATAAAAAATCCCTACAGCAATTACTAAAAGTACGATACATAATTTAACAACAACCATTATATTACTGGCATTTCGAGACTCTTTCATACCACGATAAACCAAAGCTGTTATTAAAACAATAATTAATAAAGCTGGTAAATCAGCCACAAAGTGAAAAGAACCTATAACTGGTGAAGTGGTCCACGCTGTATATGCCGCCTGTGTTGCTAAACTTAAATTTTCAAATGTTTTTCCACTTTGCATCAAAGCTGTTGCGTCTTTAAAACCATTGGAAGCGGATAAATAATCCATTTGGGCATATTGTGGAAGATGAATCCCCATGCTATCGAGCAATCCGGTAAAATAATCACTCCACGATATCGCGACCGTTATATTCCCTACTGCATATTCCATAATTAATGCCCAACCAATAATCCAAGCAATTATTTCTCCAAAAGCTACATAAGAATAGGTATAAGCACTTCCCGAAACAGGAACCATCGAAGCAAATTCAGCGTACGCAAAAGCTGCAAAACTACACGCTATGGCTGTAAACAAGAAAAGAAAGATAACTGCAGGACCTCCATCAGCACTGGCTTTACCAATGGTACTAAAAATACCGGCTCCTACAATTGCTGCAATTCCAAAAGCCGTTAAATCACGAGCTGTTAAATGCTTTCCAAGTGCATTATGGCCATCTGCATTATTTTTTTCAACTTGTTTTAAAATGTCTTGTACTGTTTTCTTTCTGAATAAACCCTTTAATGCCATGTTGTAAATTTTATCATTAAAAATTAATCTGTCGTAAATTTTACGATTTAATCCGAAAATAACGTAAATTTTATAAAAAATCAAATATATAAAACAATTTCAATATTAGAAATTTTAAGGAAACTATTTTGTTTTTAACTTTACATCTCATTCCATATTTCATTTTTTTAACTATTAAAAAATATCAAATCAATATTTAATAGTGGTATTTTTTACGAAATAACAAAAACAAGACCCAGTATTTAACCTTAATTCATTTTTTACAAATATTATACATTTAATATTCCAAAACAAGTACATATCTATTTTAAATATGACTTTAAAACAGATACCGGATGCAGGGCTTTTCTATTTGTTCCATCAAAAATTTGATGACGACAACTTGTTCCTGCGGCGGCAATAGTTATACTGGCATCAGTCGCTCTAATTTTTGGAAACAAAGTATCTTCTCCCATTTGCATACTGATATCATAATGCTCTTTTTCATATCCGAAAGAACCAGCCATACCGCAACATCCCGAATTATAAATTGTAACCAAACTATTTTTTGGTACATTCAACATGGCAAAAGTCGCTTCAATAGAACTCAATGACTTTTGATGGCAATGTCCATGAATTTTTATCGTTTTTTCCAAGTCAGAAAATTGCTCTGAATGAATTTTTCCTTTTACGATCTCATTTTTGAAAAACTCTTCAATGGTAAATACATGTTGCGATAGTTTCTCGGCATTTTCTTTATCATCTGCCAATCGGATGTATTCGTCCCTAAAAGTCAATATCGCCGATGGTTCTATTCCTATCAACGGACAATCAGCAGTAATATAATTCGAAAAGATATCAACATTTATATTCGCAATTGCTTTTGCTTCTACGAGAAAACCTTTAGAAATAAAAGCTCTTCCGCTTTCTTCATGATCCACCAGAATCACTTCGTATCCTAATGCCGTCAATAACTCATACGCATCGATTCCAACTGAAACATCATAAAAATTAGTGAATTCATCACAAAACAAACATACTTTTCCGTTTACAAAAGAATCACTTGGCGCCTGATTCCAATTTTTCTCGTACCATTTTCTAAACGTCATTGGAGCCAAAAGCGGTACTTCTCTTTTAGGAGCAATTCCCATACTCTTTTTCACCAAAGGCAAATTCACCATAAAATTGGTAAACGATGGAAAAATACTTGCTAGACCATTCAATTTAGCATTAAAAGCAAATACTTTATTTCGCAAAGAAAATCCGTTTGCTTTTTGGTATTGGTACAAAAACTCCGATTTTAAAGCGGCTACATCTACATTACTTGGGCATTCGCTTGCACAAGCTTTACAACTTACACACAATTCAAATACTTTATATAATTCTTCGTGATTGAACTTATTGTCTTTTTCCGAATGCGTCAAATATTCTCTCAACGCATTGGCTCTGGCACGAGTCGTGTCTTTTTCGTTTCGTGTGGCGCGATAACTTGGACATAACGTACCGCCAGCCGATGGTAATTTCCTGCAATCACCGGAACCATTGCATTTCTCGGCAGCGCGCAAAATCCCCATACTATCCGAAAAATCCTGAATCGTTTTGATATCCGGTTCTACTCTTCCCGCTTCCACCCGAAGGTTTTCGTCCATTTTGGAGGCATTTACAATTTTCCCAACGTTTAAAATTGTATTCGGGTCAAAAGCTTTTTTTACCCGTTTTAATAATTCATAATTCTTGTCTCCAATCATAAAAGTTAAAAATTCTCCACGCACTATTCCGTCACCATGTTCCCCGCTCAATGAACCTCTATATTTTTTGACTAAGATAGCCACTTCGGTTGCGATGTTTCTAAATTGGTGCAATCCTTCTTTTGTTTTTAAATTTAAAACAGGTCGCAAGTGAATTTCTCCGGCTCCCGCATGTGCATAATAAATAGCACTCTGACCATGTCGCTGCATCATAGCGGAGAACTCGGCAATATAATTAGGCAAATCACTCAACTCAACAGCGGTATCTTCAATGGAATCAGCCGCTTTATTATCACCTACAATACTTCCTAAAAGTCCAAGACCTGCTTTTCGCAATTCATTTATTTTATCAATGTCTGATCCATAAATTTTAGGTAAAGCATACCCAAAATTATGCAGTTCAAGATCTGCAATCAAAGCATTTGCCTGTGATTCGGCATCTTCCATACTATGATGAGACGCCACTTCAAGCATGATAACTGCCTTTGGGTCCCCTTGTATAAAAAACCTGTTTTTGGCTTGTTCCCTGTTCGTTTTTGTACAATCCAGAATGGTATCATCCATCAATTCACAGGTATACAAATGATGTTTCATAGCCGTAACTACAGCTTCTAAACTTTCTTGAATGGTATGAAAATGTGCTACCACCATGACATTATTTGTTGGCGGTAAATCATCCACTTTCAAAGTGATTTCGGTGGTAAATGCTAAAGTTCCTTCGCTTCCGCAAAGTAGCTTCCCTAAGTTTATCGTTTTTTCTGTTCCGGAAAACAGTTCCGATTTCAATAATAAATCTATTGCATAACCCGTATTTCGCCTGTGAATTTCAGGCTTTGGAAACTCTTTTACAATTTCTTTTTGGTTTTCTGTATTCGAAAGTTCCTCATAAATTGATTTGTAGATAGCATTTTCAAGCGCATCTCCTTTTGTTTTATCTAAGAATTCTTCCGAAGTCAAATCTTTGAATACAGCAGAACTTCCATCACTCAAAACGGCTTTCAATTCCACTATTTTGTCCCGGGTTACTCCATAGCGTATCGAGGTAGTTCCTGATGAATTATTCCCTACCATTCCTCCTATCATACATCGACTTGAAGTGGAAGTATTGGGTCCAAAAAATAAACCATGTGGTTTTAAGAATAAATTCAGTTCATCCCGAATCACTCCTGGTTGTACCGTAACCGTTTTTTTTATGGGATCAAAAGCAACAATCTTGGTGAAATGTTTCGAAACATCCACAATAATTCCGCTACCTACCGTTTGCCCTGCCAATGAAGTTCCGGCAGTTCGAGGCGTGATTGAAATCTTATTTTTTGCTGCAAAGCGAATAATTTTGACAATATCTTCTTCTGATTTTGGAATCGCCACAGCAAGTGGCATAATTCTATAAGCGGAGGCGTCAGTAGCGTAAATCGTTTTATGAAGTTCATCAAATAAAAGTGCTCCTTCTAAAGATTGGGATAATTGTTCTAATTCAAGTGAGGTTAACATGGCTTATACATTATGTTTTGTAAAATACTGATAAAACAGCATTATTTGACAAATATATATATATAGCCGATTATAAATTAAAAAAAAATTAATTCTTTGACGGAAAGTTTAATTTAAAACTATTTTGGCAAAGAAATTGCGCTAGTAAAATAAGTTGAATTTTATCCCCCTTTTATCTGGTAAATTTCACTAAAAAAACTATTTTTGAATACTTTATAAATCAAGACCCTAATGAAAAAATGCAAGCTTGTCCTAGTACTTATTTCGTTCTTTCTAATTTCTTCTTGGAATGGGAACGCACAAATGATGGCTACAAATCCTAAAAATGAATTTAGAGCCGTTTGGATAGCCACGGTTGTTAATATTGACTGGCCAAAAAGTAGTACAGATAATGTAAATAAACAAAAAGCCGATTTTATTGAAATTTTAGATGCTTATAAAAAATTAAATTATAACGCCGTAATTGTACAAATTCGAAGCGTTGGTGATGCCTTTTACCCAACAGAATTAGCACCATGGTCTCGCTTTTTGACCGGAAAAGAAGGACAAGCGCCAAAACCTTATTTTGACACATTGGCATGGATGATAAAAGAAACGCATGCTAGAGGGTTTGAATTTCACGCTTGGTTAAATCCGTATCGCGCCACAATGGACCTGAACACGGCTATTTTAAGTCCGAAACATGATTTTTACCAACATCCGGAATGGATGATTAAATATGGCGGAAAATATTATTATAATCCAGCGCTGCCAGAAGTTCAAAATCATTTACTGGCAATTGTTGAAGAAGTTGTTGAAAAATACGACATCGATGCCATTCATTTTGATGATTATTTCTATCCTTATAAAATAAAAGGAGAACAGTTTAATGATACCGATTCTTTCAAAAAATATGGAAATGGGTTAAGTTTGGAAGATTGGAGACGTTCTAACGTCAATAATTTTGTAAAATGTGTTTCTCTTTCGATAAAAAACATAAAACCTTGGGTACAATTTGGCATCAGCCCGTTTGGAGTTTGGAGAAACAAATCAGTGGATCCTAAAGGTTCTGAGACTGAAGCTGGCCAAACTAATTATGATGATTTATTTGCTGATCCAATAGCGTGGATGCAAAACAAATGGATTGATTACCTCGTTCCACAATTGTATTGGAGCATGGATCATCCCAAAGCTTCGTATTCAAAACTACTGCGTTGGTGGTCTGAAAACTCCACTAATACTGCCATTTACATTGGAAACGGAACCTATAAAATCAATGCGGATTCCGATAAAAGATGGAATAACCCCAATGAAATTCCGAATCAGATTGATATTACCCGTAGCTATAAAAACATTCAGGGAAATGCTTTTTTTAGTGCCAAATCATTCTTGAACAGAAATCAAAACGTAGCGCAATTATTGATAGAAAACCAATACAAATACCCTGCACTTCCTACTGTGGTTCCAAATTCTATCAAAAAAATGGCTATTGTACCCACAGCGAATAACATTCTGGTAAATCCTATTTCTTCAAGCTTTAATGTCAAATATCCATTATATAGTAAAGTACGTTATGTTATGGTTTATGGTACTAAATTTAATTCAAAAATTGACATCAATGATCCAAGTCAGATTATTGATAAAATTGCATTTAAAGAAAATAACGACACTGTTGAAATTGTAATTCCAACCTATAAATTAGATAAAAACAAAACCTGCGCCATTACATTCATCGATTTTTATGGTAATGAAAGCCAACCCACTTTAGTTAATTTCACACTATAAAATTTGAATTGAATTAATCCGCTATACATGAGAAAAGACAACAGCCCTTGGTTTTGGATTCCATTATTAAATTTCGCATCAGGTTTTCCGTATGCCATCATAATTTCTGTATCGGTGATTATGTACAAAAGTTTAGGCATCAACAATGAAGACATTGGAGTTTACACTAGTTTGTTGTATTTACCTTGGGTTATTAAGCCATTATGGAGCCCTTTTATCGATTTATATGCAACCAAAAGAAAATGGTTTCTTGCGATGCAATTGGTTATCGCAATAGCTTTTTTGATTGTAGGATTAACCATCCCTATGAGTAATTTTTTTGTACTGAGTCTGGCTATTTTTTGGGTAGCGGCATTTGCATCAGCTTCAAATGACGTTGCAAGCGATGGTTTTTATATGTTGGCTTTAGCCAAAGAACAACAATCTTTTTTCTTAGGGATTCGAAGCACATTTTACAGACTTTCTATGCTTACCGCCAATGGATTAATCGTAATTCTAGGTGGTTTTCTGGAACAGAAATACGGAGACAAAAGTAAAGCTTGGTCGTACACCATGATAATTGTGGCCTTGGTTATGGCTTTTCTAACCATCTATAACTTTTTTACCACGCCAAAAGCGGAAGAAACTAAAATCACCTCTGAAACTGAAAACAAACAGAGTTTCGGAGTTGTTTTTAAAACCTTTTTTCAAAAGAAACAAATTGGAATTGTATTAGCCTTTATATTACTTTTCAGATTGGGAGAATCCCAATTATTAAAAATGTTAACTCCCTTTTTAATTGATGAAAAAACCAAAGGCGGTATGGGATTAACCACGGAAGATGTCGGTATTATTTATGGTACATTTGGAGTTACTGCGCTGGTAATCGGAGGAATCCTTGGCGGCATAGCCATTTCAAAAGGAGGCCTTGGTAAATGGATGTTACCTATGTTTTTAGCCATGCACTTGCCCATAATAGGATTCATTTTACTTTCTCATTTTCATCCTCAGTCCATTTTTTATGTTTATGCTACTGTAATTGCAGAACAATTTGGCTACGGTTTTGGTTTCGCTGCCTTCATGATGTATTTAATTTATGTTGCCGATGGCGAATCTAAAACGTCCCACTACTCCATTGCAACCGGATTTATGGCTTTAGGAATGATGCTTCCGGGAATGTTGAGCGGATTTATTCAGGAATATTTAGGCTATGGAAATTTCTTTATTTGGGTATTTTTAGCCACAATACCGGGATTAATCCTTTCTAGATTTTTAATTTTCCCCTCCGATTTTGGAAAGAAATCAGAGCAAGTATAGAAGTATATAAACTTCAACCATATAAGAAATGCAAGTTCATTTAAGTAAGTGTTTTTTTTAAGTTTTTATATGAACTTATATTTTTTATAGGGTTAAAAATTATCCTTAAAACTATTTCAGAATGACATTAGAACAAAAAATAGGACAATTTTTCTTTCCAGCTGTTTTCATCAATGATACCGAAGAAAACATCTTGGCAACGGAACGATTAATCAAAGATTACAATATAGGCGGATTAACTTTTTTTCATAGTAGAGCCAGTGCCGCGACGAATTATGAAACCAAGAAAAAAGTAGTTTTAAAAGATGACAGTTTTCAACGTTTAAAAGAACTTATCATACGGTATCAAAACTGTGCCTCCACTCCATTATTAATGAGTATTGATGCGGAATGGGGATTAGCCATGCGTGTCGAAAAAACACCACAATACCCGTATGCCATTACGCTTGGCGCTTTACCGAAAAGCGAAAAACTTTTGGTTTACGAAGTGGGGAAACAAATAGGTTTGGACTTAAAATCAGTTGGAATCCATTATAATTTAGCGCCCTTAGCAGATATTAACAACAACCCGAATAATCCTGTAATTGGGTATCGTTCCTTTGGTGAAAACAAAGAAAAAGTAGCTGATTTTGCTCTTGAATATTTAAAAGGAATGAACGAAGTTGGCATTTTAGGTTGTCTCAAACATTTTCCAGGGCACGGCAATACCAATGTCGATTCGCATTTAGGATTACCCGTTTTGGAAGAAACATTGGAGGAATTATTGGAAAATGAATTAGTTCCTTTTATAAAGGGAATAGAAAGCAATGTCGATTCTATCATGATTGGCCATTTGGCTGTTCCTGCTTTGAATGAAGGAAAAGATACATCGGCAACGTTATCAAAATCAGTAATTGAAACGCTTTTGCGAAAGCAATTGGGATATGATGGTTTAGTGATTTCGGATGCGTTGAATATGCATAGTGTCTCTAAATTATATAAGAAAAAAGGGCTACTGGAATGGGAAGCTTTTAATGCCGGAAATGATGTTTTGTGTTTTGCCGAAAATGTGACGGAAGGAATTCAGGAAATCCTGAAAAATGCAACTCCGGAACGAATTGAAGCCAGTTTTAAACGATTGTGGAAATGCAAACAAAAAGCGGGAATTATAGACGGGAAACTTAGTTTACCAGACCTTTCGGGAAGTAATTTTGATTTTGAAGCTACCTCCGTTTTAAATCGAAAAATTGCTCAAAACTGTATTACAAAAATAAAAGACAATCACAATACCGTAACCGTTTTTGATGCTAAAAATAGAGAAGATCTTGCCAAAATCAGCTTTTATAAAAATACCAATAATGTATTTTTCCAGAACTTATCTGCCGCTTTGCCTTCGCCTGAATTTTGTTATGAAACTGGGGGCAATTCTGTTCTGGATGAATTAGAAAAGACATTAACTCGTTTTGATACCCTTATTATTTCTTTGTTTGTTCCAAAAGCAAAACCTTTACATAATTTTGACATGGAAGATTCAGTACTTCGGTTTTTGGGTAATTTATTCCAAAACAAAAAATGTGTTTTGTATGTTTTTGGGAATCCATATGCGCTTCAAGTTATCCCAAATTTAAAACATGTGTTAGGAATCGTTCAAATGTATCAAGATTTCACAGAATTTCAAGAAATCGCAGCGGAACAACTTTTAGAAAACACTACTTGCAAAGGCACTCTACCTGTGGCTGTTACCGGTATTTAATCGAAAATTATATTTTTAAAATTAGCTTACTATAAGAAATAATTATTTATAAATAAATATTTATAATCAAATCTTATTGTTTCAAACCTTCTGTTTAGGCTATTTTTGCACCATAAAAAGAAATAACTAAAAATAAACAATATGTCATTAGTAGGAAAAAAATTCCCAAGCATTGCAGTAGACGCTATCTCAGAAATGGGTGATAATTTAAAAATCAATATTTTCGAAGAAGCTACAAAAAACAACAAAAAAGTGCTTTTGTTTTGGTACCCGAAAGATTTTACATTCGTATGTCCAACTGAATTGCATGCTTTTCAAGCAGCTTTACCAGAATTTGAAAAAAGAAATACAATTGTTATAGGTGCTTCTTGTGATACAAATGAAGTTCATTTTGCTTGGTTGAACACTCCAAAAAATAATGGTGGAATCGAAGGTGTTACGTATCCAATTCTTGCTGATACGAACAGAAACTTATCTAACATTTTAGGAATTCTTGATATTGAAGAAACGGGTTACAGTGAAGAAACAGATTCTATTATCATCGAAGGATCTAATGTAACGTACAGAGCTACTTACCTTATTGACGAAACTGGAAAAATTTTCCACGAAAGTGTAAACGATATGCCATTAGGTCGTAACGTAAATGAATATTTACGTATGGTTGATGCTTACACGCACATTCAAGAAAAAGGGGAAGTTTGTCCTGCAAACTGGGAAGCTGGAAAAGATGCAATGAGCGCTGACAGAAAAAGTACTGCAGAATATTTAACTCTAAACTAATAAAACAATTGCAATAGCAATGGCAATTTCAATATTTTAAATTGCCATTGGATTTTGTTATTGAATTTTAAAAATAAAAACTATGTTAATCGAATTAAACGAAGATACATTAGCGGATTTAATTGCAAAAGATGAAAAAGTTGTAGTTCAATTTTCGGCTTCATGGTGTGGAAATTGTCGTATTATGAAACCAAAATTCAAAAAATTGGCTTCAGAAAACGAAACAATTACTTTTGCTCTTGTCGATGCTGAAAATTTTCCTGAATCACGAAAATTAGCTAATGTGAGTAATTTACCCACTTTTGCCACTTTTGTAAATGGGAAATTAGTAAACGAAACACAGACAAACAAACAAGAAGTACTAATCGAATTGGTGAACGAGATAGTTTAAATGATTTAAATAGACTACTCAGATTATTAGACTTCTTAGATTTGAAAATCTAAAATATTTTATATCCTAAAAATCTAAGAAGTCTTACAATCTAAAAATCTAAAAAAAAAAATGAAATTACCGGTAATCAAGCATTTAACGCAGTTTATAGAAGAGAATGATGAAGATTATATCATAGAAACAATTGAAGTTTTGGAAGCAATGACAGAAATTACTTCATTGAAAGATGAAGAATTAGATGTAATTGGTGAATTGATTTCAAATATGTACGGCGCTTTAGAAGTTAACAAACTAGTAAAAACTGGAACTGATAAAAAAGAAGCATTAAACGGTTTTATGAAACGTGTTTTAGGTTCTATCGACAAATAAAAAAGGATTTTTAATTCAATATTTTTAAAACGCACTCCGAAACGAGTGCGTTTTTTTATGTATTTTATAAAAAAGACATTGGGTAGTACGGGTTTACTTAACGCTCCAAAATCTTGAACTTTATCCCGAAGTTTCATCCTTAAATCTTAAATAATTTTCATACTTTTGAACCTCATTAAAAAACAAAAATTATGGCTTCAATAACATTAAAAGGAAATCCAATAAATACCTCAGGGGAATTACCAACAGTAGGCTCAAAAATGAGTGATTTTAAATTAGTTAAAAACGATCTTTCTGTTACTACGTTAGCTGACTTTTCTGGAAAAAAATTAGTTTTAAATATTTTTCCAAGTATTGATACTGGAACCTGTGCCGCATCGGTTAGGAAATTCAACGAAAGTGCAAGTAAATTGGAGAATACCAATGTACTATGTATCTCAAGAGATTTACCTTTCGCACAAAACCGTTTTTGTGGTGCTGAAGGACTTGAAAATGTTGTTAATTTATCTGATTTCCAAGCTGGAGATTTTGGTAAAACCAATGGTTTGGAAATTGTAAACGGTCCTTTAGCCGGATTGCATTCCAGAGCTATTATTGTAGTGGATGAAAACGGAACAATTACGCATACGGAGCAAGTTGGTGAAATTGTAGATGAGCCAAATTACGAAGCGGCATTAGCAGCACTTTAATAACAGCTGAATGGAATTTGAAAAAGACAATACTTTTTTTACCGGAAGATTAAAAAGTGTCACGTACGCTTTTAAGGGTGCCGTAAAATTAATTACCACTGAACACAGCATAATGGTACAATTTTCATTAGGTATACTAATGACTATTGCTGGATTCTATTTTGGAATAACTGCAACACAATGGCTTTTTCAAACGATGGCCATTGGTCTGGTTATGAGTATTGAAGGTTTAAATACGGCTGTTGAAAAAATAGCCGATTTTATTCATCCTAATTATCATGAAAGAATTGGATTTATCAAAGATATTGCTGCAGGAGCTGTATTTTTTGCTGCTTTAACGGCAATCGCAATCGGTTTAATCATATATATACCAATACTTCTGTAAGGTATTATTACAATCAAGAATGGCAAAAACAACAAAAACAGCACCTTTAGATAAAAAAAAGGATTCTAAAACTGAGGAAAATAATCCATTACAACTGACGAAACAACACAAAATTGTTTTTGGTTCGCTTTTGGTATTATTTTCAATTGCTTTATTATTTACATTTATTTCCTTTTATATTTATGGACAACAAGATCAAAGTGCCGTTGGTGAATTGACTGACAGAACCGAAACGGTTCAAAATTGGTTAGGAAAATTTGGTGCCTTTTTAGCAGATTTACTTGTTTATAAAGGTTTTGGACTTGCCGCATTTATATTCGTACGCTTATTTTTCCTTACGGGAATGTATATGGTTTTGGGTATTTCCTTAAAAAAATTGAAAAGTATTTGGTTTTGGGATTTATTCGTAATTATCATTGTATCCATTTTATTTGGATTTTTTGCTACTTCAGCACCCGAATTAGGAGGAACAATTGGATTTGAATTGAATTTATTTTTGCAGGATTACATTGGAAAAACAGGAACGTTATTGATTCTGTTGTTTGGATTAATCATTTACGTAATTTTCAAAATCAAAATCTCACCTGAAAACATTCAGTCGTTTTTTGACAATACAAAAAAAGAAATCAAAGCAGATTTAGCAACTATTCCTTTAAATGGTGCAAAAAGTAGCGCGTATAATTTAGAAGAATTTGCTGTAGTAGAAGAGGAAATTGATGAAATTCATTTAAAAACAAATGGTTCTCAATTCGAAATTAACAAAGAGGCGTTGAAACCAACAATAAGCAACTCATCGGATATTAATAGAGATCCTATTGTAAAACCACTTGCTATGCAAGTTACACCAATAGCAACTCCAGAAATTATTTCGAATCCTATTGATACTTTTGTAATAGAAACAGCTCCGGAAGAAGATATTATTGAGGAAAATTTAGCTTCTCGATTAGTGGCTGATTTTGGATTATTCGATCCAACTTTGGATTTATCCAACTATAAATTCCCTACAATAGACTTATTAAAAGAATATTCAACTGGAGGAATTACTATTAACCAAGAAGAATTAGAAGAGAATAAAAACAGGATTGTTGATACGCTGCGCAATTACAAAATTGAAATTGCTCAGATAAAAGCGACTGTTGGACCCTCAGTTACTTTATATGAAATTGTACCGGAAGCGGGTATTCGTATTTCAAAAATCAAAAGCTTAGAAGATGATATCGCTTTGTCCCTTTCGGCATTAGGAATTCGTATCATTGCCCCTATTCCTGGAAAAGGAACTATAGGAATTGAAGTTCCTAATAAGAATCCTACGATGGTATCGATGAAAAGTGTCATCGGCTCTGCCAAATTTCAAGAAGCCGAAATGGAACTGCCTATCGCTCTTGGAAAAACAATTTCGAATGAAACTTTTGTGGTTGATTTAGCCAAAATGCCTCACTTATTGATGGCGGGAGCTACCGGACAAGGAAAATCAGTTGGACTAAATGCTGTTTTGACTTCGCTTTTGTACAAAAAACATCCAGCTGAAGTTAAATTTGTTTTGGTTGATCCTAAAAAAGTAGAACTAACACTTTTTAATAAAATTGAAAGACACTATTTAGCGAAACTTCCGGACATGGATGACGCTATTATTACGGATAATGCAAAAGTGGTCAATACTTTGAACTCCCTTTGTGTAGAAATGGACAACCGTTATTCTTTGTTAAAAGACGCGATGGTACGCAACATCAAAGAATACAACGATAAATTTAAAGCTCGAAAACTGAATCCAGAAAATGGACACCGCTTCTTACCTTATATTGTTCTTGTTGTAGATGAGTTTGCCGATTTAATCATGACAGCAGGAAAAGAAGTTGAAGTTCCTATTGCACGTTTAGCACAATTGGCGCGAGCCATTGGAATTCACTTAATTATAGCGACACAAAGACCTTCTGTTAACGTAATTACAGGTTTGATAAAAGCCAATTTCCCTGCGAGAATTGCTTTTAGAGTTACCTCCAAAATTGATTCCCGAACCATTCTTGATACGCAGGGTGCCGATCAATTGATAGGACGAGGAGATATGCTATATACCAACGGAAATGACGTTGTTCGGGTACAATGTGCTTTTATAGACACACCAGAAGTAGAAAAAATCACTGAATTTATTGGTTCTCAAAAAGCATATGCAACAGCATATCTACTTCCTGAATTTGTTGGAGAGGAAAGTGGCATTAATCTTGATATGGATATTTCCGACAGAGATACTTTGTTTAGAGAAGCCGCAGAAATAATAGTAAACGCACAACAAGGTTCGGCTTCACTGTTACAAAGAAAACTAAAATTAGGCTACAACAGGGCAGGTCGATTGATTGATCAATTAGAAGCTGCTGGAATTGTAGGTCCATTTGAAGGAAGTAAAGCACGTAGTGTAAACATTCTGGACATGAGTTCTCTTGATCAATTTTTCAACAATGAACAAAACAATTAGCACCATGCAATCAAAGATTCAAGAATTCAAAAAAAATAACATAAAAAAGATGAGTAGATTTTTTCAAATTGCAGCTTTGCTGTTTTTTAGTTTTTCAATACAAGCTCAAGATAAAAAAGCGAAAGATCTTTTAGATCAAGTTACAGCAAAAGTTAGAAGTTATAATAATATTGTTATTGATTTTAAGTATTCTTTGAATAATGCCAAAGAAAATATCAATCAGGACAGCAAAGGAAATGTAATCATGAAAGGCAATCAATTTGTATTGAATTTCATGGGGGTCACTAAAATTTTTGACGGAAAAAAAAGCTACACCATTGTTCCGGAAGATGAAGAAATCACTATTTCTAAAGTAACTGACAAAGACGATAATGCCATTACTCCTTCAAAATTATTGACATTTTTCAACTCTGGTTATAGATACAATATGGATATTTTACAGGATGTAAAAGGAAGAAAAATCCAGTATATCAAATTGGTTCCTACCAATGCAAAAGATCAAAGAAAAGAAATATTATTAGGTATTGATGTGCAGACCAAACACATCTATAACTTAATTGAAATGGGTAAAAAAGGCACAAAAACTACTTTAACCGTTAATTCTTTTAAAACCAACCAACCTTTGTCAAAAAATCAATTTACCTTTACCGAAAGTAAATATCCAAATTACTACATCAATAAATTAGATTAATTCTTAGGTGAAAATTCTTGACAAATACTTATTAAAAACATTCCTGACTACATTTACGACTGTATTTGTAATACTTTTTTTCATTTTTATACTTCAAACTGTTTGGTTATTTATATCCGAATTAGCAGGTAAAGATTTGGATTTACTAATGATTATCAAGTTTTTAGGATTTTCAATGCCACGAATAATTCCTTTGGTTTTACCATTGTCTGTACTATTGGCATCGATAATGACTTTTGGTGATTTATCCGAAAATTATGAATTGGCGGCTATGAAATCAGCAGGTGTTTCGCTAAAAAGAGCCATGAAAAGCTTAACTGTTTTTATTGTAATATTGGGATTTGTAGCCTTTCTTTTTGCCAATAATGTGATTCCTTTTGCCGAATATAAGTTTATCAATTTCAGAAAAAACATAGCACAAGCTAAACCTGCCTTGGCAATCGCCGAAGGCCAGTTTAGTGATGTTGGTTTTTATAATATCAAAGTGAATAAAAAATCCGGAGAAAATGGAAATTTCCTTACCGGTATCACTATCCATAAAAAATCAAATCTTGGTGACGGCAGTAAAACAGTCATCAAAGCCAAAAATGGAGAATTGATAAGCAGCGAAAAATCTAATATTCTGCAATTGGTACTTAATAATGGCTACTATTACGAAGATATCGTTCCCAAAAAATATGAAGATAGAAGCAAATTGCCATTTGCAAAAAGTTCATTTAAAAAATACATCATCAATATTGATTTATCAAAATTGAATAAAGTCGATGTAAATGATCAAAGCATTGCTAATACCAACACGATGCTTAATGTGAGTGAATTAAATTATACGCTGGATTCCTTACATAAGAATTTAAAAACAGATATCATTTCGTTTTCAGAAAACATGAATCAGCGAATTGTAATTCCAAAGGATAATAAAATAAAATCACTTAAAAAAAGTAAAACTCTTCCAAATAATATATTATCATTATATAAAAATGATGAAAAATCTAAGATTTTAGACCTTGCGATCAGTAATCTGGGAAGTTTAAAATATTCTATTGATGCCAGTCAAACAGAATTTAAAGCTAAACGAAAAAATATCAACAATCATTTATTGGCCTTTTACGATAAATTTGTAATTGCATATGCCTGTTTTTTGATGTTTTTTATAGGAGCACCTTTGGGAGCTATTATTAGAAAAGGCGGACTTGGGCTTCCAATTATTTTTGCAGTTTTAATTTTTATAACGTTCCATTTTATAAATACTTTTGGTAAAAGAATTTCACAAGAAAATGGGCTTACTCCATTTATGGGCGCTTGGCTATCTTCGATAATTCTATCACCACTGGCTATTTTACTGACTTACAGAGCCACAAACGATATCGGATTAATAAATATGGATGTTATTTTAGCGCCATTCCAAAAAATATATAAAAAAATATTCCCAACACCAAATTAAACACCAATCATGGTTACAAATAAAATACACCTAAACACAATAGAAGAAGCGATTGAAGATATTCGACAAGGAAAAATTATTATTGTTGTTGATGATGAAGATAGAGAAAATGAAGGTGATTTCTTGGCTGCTGCCGAAAAAGTAACACCCGAAATGATTAACTTCATGGCTACTCACGGCCGCGGATTAATATGTGCTCCATTAACAGAAAGCCGTTGCAAAGAATTAGGACTCCATGTAATGGTTAGTAACAATACAGATCCAATGGAAACTGCTTTTACAGTCTCAGTAGATTTAAGAGGGAATGGAGTAACTACCGGAATATCAGCGGGAGATAGAGCTAAAACTATTTTATCATTAGTTGATTCCAAAACAAAGCCACATGATTTAGCACGACCAGGACACATCTTTCCTCTTATTGCTAAACAAGGAGGTGTTTTAAGAAGAACTGGACATACTGAAGCTGCAATTGATTTTGCACGACTCGCAGGTTTTAAATCAGCGGGAGTGATTGTTGAAATCATGAATGAAGATGGTTCGATGGCGCGTTTGCCACAATTAGTGAAAGTGGCTAAAAAATTCGATTTAAAATTAGTTTCTATTGAAGATTTAGTGGCTTACAGAATGCAACATGACAGTCTGATTGTAAAAAAAGAAGATTTTGATCTGGAGACCCGTTTTGGTACATTCAGATTACGTGCTTACCAGCAAACAACCAACAAACAAATTCATATTGCTTTAACAAAAGGAACTTGGAATTTGGGTGAGTCCATTTTAACCAGAATCAATTCCTCACAGGTAAATAATGATTTATTAGGCACATTGACTAATAATGCAGACCAACAGCTTGATGATATGTTTAAAGTAATTAATGAGCAAGGAAAAGGTGCCGTTATTTTCATCAATCAGGATATGCAATCGGTTAATTTACTAAGTCGTATCACAGAACTAAAATTACTACAAAGTGAAGGTGTGATGAAAGCGCCTAAAATTGTTATCGACAGTAAAGATTTTGGTATTGGTGCTCAAATATTACATGATATTGATATCTCAAAAATAAGATTGGTATCCAATACCGAGGGGACAAAACGTGTTGGAATGATTGGTTATGGACTAGAAATAACAGAATACGTAAAGTATTAAACCTAAATTTTAATTTTTTGCAAAAATAAGTTTCCTCTAAAGTATAGAAAATGAAACATTTAAAAATTAGTACTAAAAATAGATGCTTTTTTTATAAAAATAGATTTGTATAACCAAAAAAGGTTCTTATATTTGCACTCGCAATCAGGTAATGAAAGCGACATGCTGGAGAAATGGCAGAGCGGTCGAATGCGGCAGTCTTGAAAACTGTTGACTGTTACAGGTCCGGGGGTTCGAATCCCTCTTTCTCCGCAAAATTAAAACCCGAAACGTAAGTTTCGGGTTTTCTGCTTTTAATTATTCCCTAATTTTATATTTTTTCAAGAACATTCAGGATTGATTCTAAAAGCCAGTCGTGTTTTATTAAAAGCCTTGACTTGTGAAGCGATTTTCTTTTTCTTTTAAATGTTAAAAATATAAAGCTAATCGAAATCAATATTTAAAATTTTATTTCTGTAATATTTCATTATCAGGTCTAAAAAAACAGCATTCACCCTGTAAACCAATTTTTCTCCCTTATTTTTATATTTATTTTTTCGTAATTTTGATATAGTACATAATTAAAGTTTGAGCTTTCAAAATCCCAACTTATTAAAGAAATTCCAAAACTATATTATGATGCAATATCTAACCGCTTTCATTATTACATTAAAAGCACACTTATTTTATTATAATTTAAAAATAAATCTATGCGAGTTTCCGTCATCAGAAAAAATGTAATATTTAGTCCTGATTCCAAGAGGGTTGTTGCCCGATATTTTATAAACGGCGATCAACGGACCAAAAAAATGGTAAGCCATATAATGATGTTGGACGAAAAACAAGTCGTAGATACCCTAGAACATACACTTCGGGAGTTTGCCAGACGGCATCGAAATATTTCTAGCACATTTTTCAGGCATTGTGAAAAAATTAGAGGAATCATTGAAGGAATGCAAATCAATTATGACGCCCTGTCTGCTGAACGAAAAATGCTCATCGGTTCTTACTGTACAATGGAGTACGCTATAGAATCAGCAGCTTTCTTCAACCCTTCCATTGTGGAAGATTTCGATCAGTCGGGCCTTGAAATGGGTGAAAAACGGGTCATTATTTCTTTCCGTGCCACTGGCGAAGGTCATATCTCTTCAATCGTTTTTAGGAGGGGAATCTTGGATAAGAATAACAATCTACATGTGATGAAAATTGGGAATAACATTGATAAAGCAGAGATTGTACACAAAACGTTATATAACAAAGAACGATTTTTGATTAAATTGGCAGAAATGCATACTTCGAACAAATACTCAGCCCATATTATGCAGGACCTGCCGAATGAATTTGAGTATGCCGTATTAAAAAGTATGGTAAATAAAGCCTTAAGCGATCCAATGATTCGCCAGGAGAGGAGAACTGCCCTTGAAGAAGTGATTTGGTTGGCGGATTCGTTTTATGATTTGCAATTCAAGCACGATTCCGATATTACTGAACGTGTTATATTTCCGATATCAGATTCTGAAAGTCGTGGTATTGAAGATGCTCGTTTTGTACGCTTTGTGGATGATGATAAATCAGAAAGAATAATAGCAACTTATACGGCTTATAATGGTCATACTATTCTTCCAAAACTTATTTCTACTGAAGATTTTTATTCCTTCCGTGTAATGCCTTTACATGGAGCGGGCGCTAAAAATAAAAACCTGGCACTATTTCCTAGAAAAATAAAAGGCAAATATGCTATGCTTTCCAGAATTGATGGGGTTAACAATTACCTTATGTATTCGGATAGGGTTACACAATGGGACAATCCGGTTATGCTTCAGGAGCCTCGTTATCCGTGGGAATTTACACAAATCGGAAATTGTGGATCACCCCTTTGGACCGAAGAAGGCTGGTTGGTTATCACCCATGGTGTAGGTGCCATGAGACGCTATTGCATAGGAGCTTCACTGTTTGATCTTGATGACCCTTCGAAGGAAATTGGAAGGCTTAAAGAACCCTTACTTTCTCCATTAGAAGATGAAAGAGAAGGCTATGTACCCAATGTAGTGTATTCTTGCGGTTCAATTATTCACAACAACAGTCTTATATTACCCTACGCCGTATCTGACTATTCCTCGACTTACGCTGTAGTGGATATGGTGGAATTGATGGATGCTTTGAAGAAAAGTAAATCATAGTTTATTTTAAGATACCCTCACATATAAAAAAATTCTGGCTATTATAAAAAGAAAACCTGAAGCCTTTGTTTCAGGTTTTTATTTTTAAACGATTCCTATACTTTAGACCAAATACTATTTTAAAGTATCGATAACTTCTTTCATGAGTCGCAAACTTTTCAATTTCTCCTGATGATTAAAAATGGGACTGGTAATCATCAATTCATCAATCTGGGAATAAGCTATAAATTGCTGCAATTCGGTTGTTAATTTCTCTTTGTTCCCCACAAATGAACAGGCTGTCATTTGATTTACATGAAAAAGTTCCTCATCACTCATAATACCATCTAAAGAATCAACTGGAGGTTGCAGTCCTTTTCTATCGTTTCGTATTAAATTCAGAAACATTTGCGTTAAACTTGTTGACAAAATTTCAGCCTCTTTATCGGTATCGGCGGCGATCGCATTAACACATGCCATAGTTTTGGGTTTGTCCAAAAATGAAGAGGGCTGAAAATTGTCACGATAAAATTCAAACGCCTGTAACATCTGTTTGGGAGCAAAATGCCCTGCAAATGCATACGGCAATCCATTGGCAGCAGCTAACGCAGCACTGTCCATACTGGAACCTAAAATCCAAATAGGGACTTTTGTCCCCTCTGCAGGAAAAGCTCGCACATTTGCCGTAGCATTTTCCACTGAAAAATAATCTTGGAGTGCAGCCACATTTTGTGGAAATCGTTGTGATTGTTCAAAGAAATCTTTTCGAATGGCTTGAGCGGTTAGCGAGTCGGTTCCTGGTGCTCTTCCTAAACCCAAATCAATCCGGTCAGGATAGAGCAGTTCTAATGTTCCAAACTGCTCCGCAACGATAAGCGGCGAATGATTTGGCAACATAATTCCACCTGAACCAACTCGAATATTATGTGTTTGACTGGCAATATAACCAATCAGAACAACCGTTGCCGAACTAGCGACGTGTGCCATATTATGATGTTCGGCTAACCAAAATCGGTTATACCCCAAACTATCGGCAAGTTGCGCCACCTCTTTTGTTTTTTGCAATGTTTCGCCTGCATCGCTATCTTGGGTAATTATTGCTAATTCTAGTATAGAAATTGGAATATTGTTCATCATTTAAATTTCAAATTTTGAGCAAAATTAAGCATTTACACCAAAGACCTATATTCTTGGGTGTTAATTGAATTATAATGTTTTAAAACTAAAAAAACTTTTATTTATCTGCCGAAGTCATCCTGTAAACGAACGATATCCTCTTCATCGGAAGGATTTTCAGGGTCGGTATGTTGCCAAATTTCGGCTACTATTCCCCATGAATCCAATCCTATTAAGCGATGACGTTCTCCTTTGTCCATTTGGATAAAAGTACCCGGAGCCAATTTTTGAAGTGCTCCTTCTTCGTCTGTCAAGCTAGTCTTAACTCCTACAACTCCGGAGAGTATTTTCCATATTTCTGCTCTGCGATGATGAAATTGCCATGACAAACGTTTATTTGGAGCAACTACCAAAATTTTCGGACTCAACTTATTTGTAATTCTGATCGCATCCATTCCAAGATGTGGAAAAAATTTAGCGGCAAAAGCACTCGCCTGGCTTTCATCAATTACAAAAAAGCCTCCCCAAGGACGCGTTTCATCTTGTTTTATAACCTTGAAATTTTCTTGTTTTAACGCTGCTGCAATTTGTTCAAAAACAGTGCTTTTTTCTAAATTATCAGGTAGGTTCAGATTCATTTTTATGGTTTTAAAAGTAATAAATATTCGATTGATGTAATTTCTGCTAATATTATTTTCTGTAAATAATAAAACTGTTTGGTTTTAATTTTGGATTTCCCATCAGGATTTTTACTCCTTTTGGAAGCTTGATTTCTTTTGCTAAGCCAAAGTTAATGACCACGGTGATTTTGTCTCCTTCAAAAGACCGGGTAAACAAAATTTGATTATCACTATGTTCCAATCGGTCGTATTTTCCATATTGTAACACTTTTTCATTATTCCGTAACGCAATCAATTTTTTGTAACTATTGAGAATAGCATTTTCTTTGTTCATTAAATGCTGAACATTGACTTGTTTGTAATCCGGATTAATTTTAATCCACGTTTTCTGGGTTGAAAATCCTGCAAAAGCATTTCCATTCCATTGCATTGGACTTCGGGATTTATCACGGTTGTGCTCATTCCCTTCAATAAGTGCTTCATCAGGGTTTTTACTTTTGGCTAAAGCCAATTCATAATGAGTTCTTCCCTGGATATCTACCATTTCATCCAAGTTCTTGGCAATACTATTATGCATCCCAATTTCTTCACCATAATAAACAAAGGGAACTCCTTTAGCGGTAAGCATCAAAGCCGCTAATGCCAACCCTTTATCCGGATTCCCATCGGCTAATCGGTCCATCATTCGGGGCATATCATGACTTCCAAAAAACAAAGTGGGATAATTGCTCATGTTTTTTTCCATGCTTTGCAATTCGTCAAAAATACGTTGCGAGGAAAATGTTTTGATGCTTCCAAAGTTAAAATTAAAAACAACATCCAACAAATCTTGTGACTGATACTGCTTTAAAACCTCGATTTTGTCGCTTCCTATTTCGCCAACTATGAAACGATTATCATACTCGCTTACGGTCGATTTTATAATTCGCATGGCATTTTTCACTCCTTCTTGATCTATGTCGTTACGATGTTCTTGCTGTCCGTCTTTGACAGGATTATCAGCTGTAATTCCATTAGTCGTTAAAAAATTAATCACATCCAATCGAAATCCATCCACACCAGTATCCAGCCAAAATCGAAGTACTTTTTGAACCTCAGCAACCACTTTAGGATTGGACCAATTGAGATCGGCCATTTTTTTATCAAACTTATGATAGTAATATTGATTTGTCAACGTATCCTTTGCCCATGCAGTTCCGCCAAAAAAAGATTCCCAATTGTTGGGCTTATCGCTCCAGATGTAATAATCCCGGTACGGATTGTCAATTGATTTCCGGGATTCTTGAAACCACTTGCATTCCGTAGAAGTATGATTCAAAACCATATCCATAATTACTTTGATTCCTTTTTTATGCGCTTCAGTCAAAAATTTATCAAAATCAGCTTTGCTGCCATAAGTGGGATCTACCTCGTAATAATTAGCAATATCGTACCCATTGTCCACCTTTGGCGAAGTCAGAAATGGTGTGAGCCAGACTCCATTTATACCCAATGATTTCAAATAATCCAGCTTATCAGTCATTCCTTTAAAATCCCCATAGCCATCGCCATTGCTATCTGCATAACTGGGCATATAGATTTGGTAAAACACCGATTCTTTCCACCAATTTTGTGAGTACTGCGTATTTTGTGCCACTACTAAACTAGTATTAAACATAATGAAAGAAAGCAGTGCAACGATTAACAGATTCGATTTCATAAGCTAATCCTTTTATTTTTTCTGTTGAAAGTTATAATCTACAACAACACCGTTCACCAGCATTTTAGAACCTTCATAGGTTATTTTACCGCCAGAGGGAACACAAACAATTACCGCAGCACTTTCTGGTGCAATCTTTACTTTAGCCGAAGAAGAAACGTTACGGGCAACAAAACGTTCAGAAACTGTATTATACAAATCCACTTTTTTTCCTTGCTCTGTTTCTATTGAAACTTTTTTCTTAGTGGTATAAGGGTTATAATATAAAAAAGAAGGATAGGCTTTATCACTATAAAAATCAGTAGCCAGTAAATTCAATTGTAAAATCCCCGTAACATCAGTTGCACGGATAATACTTCCAAAAATACCTGCGTGTCCGCTGCCATAAACACTGAATTGAGATTCCTTTGGATTTTCTCCAAGTACCCAAAGTGGTCCGTCACCTTGTGCAACAGGTCCTTTTAAATGTTCATGCTCTTTATAACTGGATTGACGAATGATACCCTCATATCCGATTACTCCTTTGCTAACCTCAGCAAGATGCGGAATCGTTTCGTGCTCATCCGGCATGTACTGCGGATAAAAAAAACGGGATGCATTAGCTGCATTTAACATCCATTTACCAATTGCTGTCGCATAGGATTGATTGTAGCGAACCATTGGAACCAATGGCCAAGCCATATCATAAGTGTTCATCAAAAAACCATAACCACCGTGATCTACTGTACTACCAACTGTTCCTGAAATATCAATTCCATTCCAGTTACCCACCAATACTCCCCAACCTTCACGACATATTGCGGTTCCGTCGAAAGTCCAACCCAGCATTCTATTGGTGTCGTATTGCTTCCCTTCTTCAGCATTTATTCTTGCCGCTAAATAAGCACCAAATGGCATTAATAATTCATACGTTGGATTTATAGGTTGTGATTGTAGTGCGGATAAAGCACTTTTGGCTCCTTTTAAATATCTTGGATCTCCAAACTTTTTATACGCTGCATATAAAACCCAAGCATGTCCCGCCGCTGCATCAGGCTGCGCACAGATATTATTTTTCATGGGTTTCATTTTGCCATAATCAAAATAGGAATAGTTATAATTCCCATTCAATATAGAATCGGCCTTGAAGAATTTTTCGGCAATACTTTTAGCGATATCATCAAAGCCCGGTTCGTTAGGATATTTATCATAAACGGCATAAAACAAGAGATTCGGATACACATCGTACCACCAGTCACGACCGTAACCACCTCCCAATAAAGCGACTTCCGGGCACGTATTATTCATCATAATATCCCAACCTGTTTCGGCATTGAAATAATTTTTCAGCATACCAACATAATTTAAATTTTGTTGCTTGCTTTTGTCTATTCCTACTAAACTCGCTCCTAATGTCGCTCCCATAGTAGCCAAAGCTTCATGAAACATACCTTTGTTATTTTTACCTTGCCTTACATCGGCCACTGCAGTATAGATACCTACAACGTCTTGAGGAAAATTTTTTTTGCTGCTGTCAATCCATACCATCGGCCAATATTTACCTTTGGCATTGAAATCATATACGGTACTATCAAAACGGACAGCCATTTTTTTATAATCGATGATTTGCAATGGTTTTGGCAAGTTGGGCATTTGATCCACACGAGCTATCTTTTGTTGTTTAACTTGGGCCGTTCCATTTATTCCGAAAAGGATAAAAAACAGCCCTGTGAAAGTGATTTTAAAAATAGTATTCATTCCTTGTTTTTATTTAGTTGCAACTATATTTTAAATAGTAACCGTTGTATTACACCAATTTTTCTGCTACTTCATTCAGCACTTTAACATCAATTTCTGTTTCATCCGGTGCAAGCAATTTTCCGTCCGCAATAATTTTTTTGGCTACATAAATAGAACTCAACTGCAATACAGCAACAATTACAATAGCGTATCGCAACGCAATTTCAGTAGAGATGGCGTAAGCCAAAACCAGAAATGTTCCAGCACCCAAAAAACGACCTACAAACAAACCCGCTTCATGATTTAAAATATAAGCAAACTCGCCTCTCTTTTCTATTTTTGAAACAATATCGATTACTTTAAACTGGATTGGGAAATAAGCCAAATCCATTAGTGGTTTTGCAATCAGCAACAATAAGATAAATAAAATTACGCCTGTTTGATTGAATAATAACCCATTGATTACAGCTCCTAAAGCAAATAAAGACAATCCGGCGGTAAATATTTTTATACGATCTGATGGTTTAGAAAGCCTTCCTAAAACATACATAATTACCGCAGCAATTACTGCTCCTATAGATTGTGCCGTTCCTAATGCTCCTTCTTTGCCTAATAATAACATGATAAGCATGGCGGGCGCCGTTACCAGAAAACCTTGTACCAATCCTTTCAACAAAGACAAGGACAGCAGTTTATACCATAACTGATGAAATTTAAAAAATACGTATCGTTTCTGTTCCGGGTTTTTAAAGGTCCCTCTAAAACAAACTATAGATGCCGCAACAGTCACTAAAAACACGATTCCGGTAATGATTAAATAAGCTGTATGTATCTGTGCTTCGTCTCCACTTGATTCAATAAACCAACCAATAGTAATAGGAATGATAACGGCTATAATGGTATAGAAAAAAGTTTCTAAACCATAATAATAATTTCGATTCGTATCATTGGTAATGGCTAATGCCAAATAATCCCGGTTAGACCAATAAAAACCAAAAGACAGTCCCATAGTAATTCCAGCAAATCCAATCCCTACTAAATCGAGTGTTTTCAACGACATCATAATCATCATGGAAACTCCGCTCAGCATCATTCCAGCCGAATATAATTTTCTAATGTTAAAATGTTTCAACAAATAGCCATTCAATAAAAAAGTAAGCGGAATTCCGGTGTAAATAGTAAGCTGATAAATCACCACTTTTACGGGATCATTGGAACTTCTCATCACATAAGCAGCCACAAAAATATCTATCACAGGCAAAACGATGGCATAGACCAGATTTGTAAGTACTAATATTTGAAAATTGTGGGTCTGACTTTTAAAATGACCAATTTCTGTTTGTAGTTTCTTGAACATTAGTTAAATTTTAAAAGTGAATAAATAGCTTTAATAGAAAACTCAGCACCACAAACAAACTCATCCGAAGCTCCGTAATAAATGGTAACGGTATCGCCATCAGGATGTACCACATGCCCGTTAGTAAAGACTACATTTCCAAAAAAACCTGTCAATTCATAGGTTGCGGTGGGTACCATAATAGGGTCTTCCGTTCGTGCAATTACTTTTGTCGGGTCTTCTAAATCCATTAAAAAAGCCCCTAAACAATATTGATGTGCGGCATTGGCTCCATGATAAATAGACAACCAGCCTTTTTCTGTTTTTATGGGACCAGCACCGGCACCCACTCTTTTGCTATCCCATAGACCGGCTCTGGTTCTAATAATACAATGATGATTTCCCCAGTGTAACCCATCAGGAGAAGAAGTGATCCAAATATAATTTCCTCCAATATCAACACTGCTCGGACGGTGTAAAGCGTAATACAACCCATTAATTTTTTTGTCAAAAATAGCACAATCCTTATTGTGAGGTGGCAGCATCATTCCGTGTGATTCAAAATTTTTCCAATCGGTTGTTGTGCGTAAACCTACTCCTACTCCATTATCAGAAACAGCTGTATAGGTAAGGTAATATTTATTTTCGAGCAGCGTTACCCTGCAATCTTCAACTCCAAATGTTTCCAGCACACCTTCACCAACTAAAAGCGGATAATTCTCTGGTTCATAAAAATGATGCCCATCCTCGCTGCACAATAATTTCAGGTGAGAAAGCGTAGTTAAATAATCAACTCCTTTATAATTAATGACTCTGGCATCACTTGCATCTAATTCGGGATCATCTGTAGGAATTTCGATAATCTTAATAGCTCCAGTTTCCGTTAAAATAGGAAACGAAATGATATTCTCTTTTTGTTCCGGTCTTTCGGCTACACGAACAATCAGCCATGTTTTCCCTTCAAATTGAAATACACCCGGATTGAGAAGACAGGTAATTTGTAAGCCTTCTCTACTGGCAGTTAAATCTGCAGGGGATAGTAATGGATTTTGTGTGAAACGTTTTGCAATATCTTTCATGCTATTCTATTTTTAGTTTTTAGTTTAAATCCAAATCCATTTCTGACATCGGAAAACGAGTAGTTAAACAGTAAATTTATTCATAAAATTAACAATCATTCTATTTATTTACAGATATATAGAAAAAACAACCCATTTTTATCAAGAGAGAGATTCCAACGTATTGATAAAAACAAAACAATGACGCAAAGACGGATATAAAATCTGAATTTTCCTTAAATTTGTATAAAATAGTTTGATTATGGAAATCAGAATCGAAGCTGTTCAAATTGCGGAATCCTTCAATATGAAGAAATTCCGTGCCGGTTTTCGTGCCGAAGCGCATTCGGGTTCCACTTCCGAAGTGTTTTATGCATTGGAAGAAAACGAGCGTTATTTATATGTTTTTGATTATGGTGTTGTGGTCTTTGCCAATTATGATGCAGTTGCCAAAAGTGAATTCGTGAATTTTATAAAAAATTACGCCACTACTTTGGTCGATTTGAATTTATCAGAAGAATACCGCATTGAAACCGATGAAACACTGCAAAAAGTCATTGTAAAAAACAATTATGTCACCGCTTCTCAAATAGATTCCTCCCTCATGCGAATCGTTATGCTTAATATTGCGCAATCTGTTGCACTTGAATATTACGAAGTATTGACTGACGAACTCATTACCTCTTCAAAACACTACATTCTCGAATTAGAACAACGCGGGAAACTCAGTATTTCTAAAACCAATTTACTAAAATACATTGGTAAAGTACTGAATGTCAAGAACAGTATTGTAGACAATTTATATATTCTTGACGACCCAAATCTCGTATGGGATAATGAAGAACTCAATCTGCTCAACCGCCACCTCAAAGCTAATTTTGATATTAATACCCGTTTTAAAGACCTCGATTATCGCTTGCAAATTGTAGAAAACAATCTTACATTGTTTACCGATGTACTGAACGTACGGGAAAGCTCCCGACTGGAATGGGTGGTTATCATATTAATTGCACTGGAGATTGCCATCGCGTTATTTTTTCATTAAAACCTAAAGTCTATTGCATCAATTTTCTCTTGCTTTACACAATAAACTCTAAAATATTTTTTTGATTCTTTATTCTATAAACAAAGTCCTTTTTGTTATTTTTGTTTTTATTACCATGTAAAACAAAAATCAAGAACCACTATTCCGCTAATTGACTACGAAATGGTTGAACGAAAATGATAAATTAGCGGCATAATGAGCGTATTATTTGAATTTAAAATTGCAGCTTAATGAATAATCAGATAGAAATATATAAATCTTCAGACAACAATGTAGAACTTCAAGTAAGTCTTGATAACGAAACTGTTTGGCTAAACAGAGAGCAAATCGCGGTTTTATTTGATAGGGATATCAAAACATAGGTAAGCATGTTAATAATGTATTAAATGAAGGGAAATTGGATAAAGAATCAGTTGTCGCAAAATTTGCGAAAACTGCAATGAAAAAGATGATTCTTTTAAAAGCTCCTTAGAAACAATTTATCAAACCTTTGACGGGATAGATTTATATCCCTCAGTACAAAGAAAAGCGGCACATTTATTGTGTTTTGTCACTAAAAATTATTCCTTTTCGGATGGTAATAAAGAATTGCAGCTTTTCTCTTTGTTTGGTTCCTAGATCGTAATGGATTATTGTATCACGAAACAAGAAAAGTTATTGATGATAATGCACTGGTAGCAATAACTCTGATGATAGCTGAATCCAAATCTGATGACAAAAACATGATGGTTAAAGTAACAATTAATTTGATTAACAATAAATAAGCACTCCATTAAATATTATAAATGAAAACCTATTACATTCATAACGGAACTGAAAACAGCGGTCCATTTCTCTTGGACGAATTAAAAGCTAAGAAAATAACAAAAACAACATTAATATGGTTTGAAGGTATGGACGAATGGAAATATGCCGCAGACATTCCTGAATTAAACAGTATTTTATCAGTAATACCTCCACCTCTAAACAGGATTCCCCTTTTGCCTAAAGAGGATGAAAAAGTAGTAAGTCAAACTATTTTAGGATTGGATAAAAGTATCTTTTTTTTAGCTTTTGGAATTATAACTTTAATTATTGTAACACTTATTTTCAATACTTATCAAGAAAACAGAAGTTTAGAATTTGACCAAAAAAATCACCAAACCGAATTTCAAAACCAACAAATTGAACTGCAACAAAAACAAACTGACGAGGAAAAGTTACAAACTGCTATTCAAGAAAAAATAGACTCAGATAGACTCTCTAAACAAAAAAAAGACTCTGTAAACTACCGAATTTCAGAAATCAAGAAAATAATCCTTGTTAACAATGCTAATTTAGAAGAAGATCAAAATAAATTAATTGATGCCAAAGATTTTAAATTATTAAGAACAGAAAGCGAAAGGGAGGAACAGATTAACTTGATAGAAAATGATATTATCCATTGGCAAAATGAAATTAAAAAATTAGAAAATGAAGCTGATCGATTGTATTTAAAACTAGAAACAATACATTAATACTGATTTATGAATTCTGTAGTAAAGAAAACTCCAAAGCTTCAAAACTTTGGAGTTTTCTTCTATTTAAACAACTTTTCAATCTATCTATTTTTCTAAACTTTCTAATGTTCTATTTGAAATTACAGACTTATCTTGTTCCAAAACATCCTCATCACTTGCATATTGGTCATTTTTCTTTATCAAAAGCCAAGTATTTTCCTCTTTCGTTTTTAGTTCTACCAATGCAAATTCACCTTTGAGCTTTTTTCCATTTAGAATAAAACTAAGATGTCCTTCTTTCAAATCAGATTTTAATTTTTTTTCGATATTGTCAGCACCTTCTTTGTCAGCTAAGGTATAGCTTCCATTATCCCAAATTATAACAGTTCCTGCTCCATAATTTCCTTCAGGAATAATTCCTTCAAAATCTTTGTAATCATAAGGATGATCTTCCACCATAATCGCCAGCCTTTTATCAGTGGGATTCATGGAGGGTCCTTTCGGTATGACCCAACTTTTTAATACACCGTCCATTTCCAACCGAAAATCATAATGCAAATGGGAAGCTGCGTGTTTTTGCATGACGAAAACTAATTCGGTTATTGATTTTTTAATTGCACCTTCGGGTTCGGCGGTAACATTAAAATTACGCTTTTGATTGTATTTATTTAAAGATATCATGATAAATAAAATTAGAGTTAAAATAAATCTAAAAGGTATGGAATTGATATATTCGTGAAATCAGTCAATAAGCAAGCTAAAAAATATTTAGATTGGGTTCAACTTTTTCCGGTATTCTCGTCTAAATTGCTGTGATTATCACCACCTATACTGTAATTATTATTTTCTTCATCTTCACTTCCCATGTCTTCCTTATCATCATCCAGTTCAGATCCGGGAACGTCTAAATCACTGCCAGATTCATCTTCCTCAAAATCTTTTTGATTCAATTCCCTTACATTATTAATTTCAACAGGTGCCTTCTTTTTAGTAATATCTTCCGGGTCAATTTCCATTTCTTTGTGGAACTGACTATACATATCTTCGCTTGGTGGATACAAAAGAGAATCCGGTACTTTATTTTTATCTTCCTTAACAGGTTTCATATTATTTAGATTTGATTTATCATCTTTATTCTTCATTTTAATGTTTTATTAAATTGATTTACAGAACACTAAGATAATCATTTTTAAACAAAAATGCATTTTATAACTATGAAAAAACATCCTCTAATCCTGATTTTATAACGGGAACCTTTTTTACACTTTTTTCTAATTTTAAGCTTCCTAATCAGTAAATAATTAATTCAAATTAATCATTGCTTTGGTGAGAATCCATTCTATTTTAAACAAGATTATTTTACTGCTAAATTTCTTAAAATAACATTAAATAACATGCTACAGTTTCTTAATCCAGTTGGATTCTGTTAAATTTACAGAAACTATTTTTTTATTTTTATAAACAACAACAAAATGGTACCAATTGAAGCCCAAGAAAACGACCTAAATGAAGCAATGAATCCATTTTTTCAGCCCTATAATACACCATATAATGTTCCTCCTTTTAATAAAATAAAAAATGGACATTTTAAACCCGCTATTTTAGAAGGTATTAAAATACATCAGGCACAAATTGATCAAATTGCAGAGAATATAGATGTACCCACTTTTGAGAACACTATTCTTGCCATGGAAAACGCAGGGGAATTTCTTTTGAATGTCAATATGGTATTTTCTAATTTGAATGGCGCAAATACCAACGATGAACTTCAAGATATAGCCAAAGAACTTGCTCCAAACTTAGCGGCTCACAACGACAATATCTATTTGAACGAAAAATTATTCTCGAAAGTAAAATCGCTTTGGAATGAAAAAGAAAAACTAAATCTGAATATAGAACAAGCTAAAGTTTTGGATAATTTATACAAAGCATTTGTACGAAGCGGAGCAAATTTAGCTGATTCAGAAAAAGAGAGACTGAGAAAAATAAATGAAGAACTTTCGCTGACTTGTTTGAAATATGGCCAAAATGTTTTGGCTGAAACCAATACATACAAATTGGTTATTGAAGATATAAACGATTTATCCGGATTACCGCAGGAATTAATTACTGCCGCTTTTGCCGAGGGAACATCAAAAGGAAACGAAGGGAAATGGGTTTTTACTTTATCCAATTCCAGTGTAATTCCGTTTTTGCAATATAGTGCCAATAGAAATTTAAGACAGCAAATCTGGGAAGCCTATCAAACCCGTTCCAATCATAATGATGATTTTGACAATAAAAAAAATGCCTTAAAATTGGCAAATCTTCGCGGAGAAAAATCCAGACTTCTTGGCTATGAAACGCATGCTCATTATGTTTTGGAAGAAACTATGGCCAAAACTCCAGAAACTGTATATAACCTTTTGAATGATTTATGGAAACCGGCTTTAGAAATTGCCAAAACAGAAGCCGCAGACATTCAGGAAATGATGAAAAAAGACGGAATAAATGATTCGGTGCAGCCCTACGATTGGCGATTTTACACTGAAAAAATCCGAAAAAAACGTTTTGATTTAGACGAGCAGGAACTAAAGCCTTATTTTAGTTTAGAAAATGTCAGAAAAGGCGTTTTTCAAGTTACCGAAAACTTATACGGCTTGCAATTCAAACCCTTACATGAAGTACCAAAGTACCATGAAGAGGTTGATGTTTGGGAAGTTTCAGAATCTGACGGAACGCATCTAGGTATTTTATATATGGATTTTTACCCCAGAAATTCTAAACGTGGCGGCGCCTGGATGACCTCCTACAGAACCCAAAAAACAGTAGACGGATCAAGACAAGCTCCAATAATTTCTATTGTTTGCAATTTTTCTAAACCCACAGAAAACAGTCCCGCTTTATTGACTTTTGACGAAGTGACGACTTTTTTCCATGAATTTGGTCACGCTTTACACGGATTATTATCGAATGTAACCTACAGAAGTTTAGCCGGTACAAATGTTCCAAGAGATTTTGTTGAATTGCCTTCGCAAATTATGGAAAATTGGGCCGGAGAACCTGAAGTTTTAAAAATGTATGCCAAACATTATCAAACAGGAGAAGTCATTCCAGATGATTTGATAAAAAAAATGCAAGAATCAAGCACTTTTGATCAGGGTTTTATGACCACAGAGTACTTGGCAGCTTCGTTTTTAGATTTAAAATATCACACTCAAAAGGCAACAATTACAATAGATGCCAATACTTTTGAGAAAAATGCAATGGACGAAATCGGTTTAATACAGTCAATTATTCCAAGATACAGAAGCACGTATTACAATCATATTTTCTCAGGCGGTTATTCAGCTGGATATTACAGTTATATCTGGTCAGGCGTTTTGGACTCGGATGCTTTTGAAGTCTTCAAAACAACCAATTTATTCAATCCTGAAAAAGCCAAATCATTTCGAAAAGACATTTTAGAAAAAGGCGGGACCGAAGAACCAATGGTTTTGTACAAACGTTTCCGTGGATCAGAACCCAGTGTTGTGCCTTTGCTAAGAAAACGAGGTTTAGACAAAAAAGAGCCTACAAAAACATCCGAAGGTTAATTGTTCCAAAAAGTAAAATATCCTATTCTTAACTTAATTAGAATAGGATATTATTTTTAAACGGTTTCATGGCACTTTTTTTTAAGTACCCCAAATTCTATTTTTGAAAAGGTCAAATGTTTGTCTTAAATGCTGATTAAGCAATAGAAAAATAACGACAATACACATTAGATAACCAATAACGGTAAAGATTTCCATATTGGACAATAAAACCGATTGTTTTGAAACCGAACTGATAATTTGTTTCATCGCTAATTTATTGGAGTCATCCACATTATAGCCTTTAGCCATAAAACTTTTGGTGATTTGTTCGACACGCATTTGCGTTTCTGGGCTTTCGGGTAGAACAAATTGTCTGAATTTTGTAAAATGGGTACTTTGTAAAAACAACGATGCGTTTTGAATCATTGCAAAACCCATTATACTTCCCCAAAAACGCCCTGAAACTCCCACTACTCCCGCAAACGGAGCATAATGAGTAGGAACGGCAGATACGGTAAACATGACTAACGGAACAAATATTATTCCAACAGCCACACCTTGCAACATATACGGAATCACAATATCCGTTAAGGAAGCATCCGGCACAAAAAGGAAAGTGAACCAGAAATGAAATAAAGCTAAAAGTGAAAATCCTATTATAAAAATATATCTGGAAGAAACTGATTTAGCCAAAAAAAGCCCTGTCAAAATCATTCCAATTATATTTCCTGTTAGATTCAAATATTGTACATGCGCCACTCTTGAAGGTTCCCAATTCCAAACAACAGCCATCGTACTGTGACAAATATTCAACGTTGCTCTGGCAATATAAAAAACCACAGACAATAACAATCCGGTTCGTAAATTCGCATACCGAAATACTCGCATATCAAAAGTAGGTCTCTTCACCAGCATTTGTCGGGCGATAAAAAAACCTCCTGTTAGCAAGGCAACAATGAGCGCTGCGACAATTTGGGGGGATTCAAACCAATATTTTTTTTGCCCATAAACCACAAAATAACTGCCAGATAAAATAGCAGTAAGCACAAGAATAAAACTGGCCCAATCAATTTGATACAAAGGAATTTTTTTATGAAACCGATTGTTATTAAAGGTAATCATGACCAAAGCCACGCATATAATTTGGAAAAAAGCGGAACCATACGCCATATACTTCCAATCGTAATTCTCCAACAACCACACCGCAATATTCATTATAAATGGGGAAGCCAACATCAAAGCGCCATAATTAAGCGTAAAAGCAATAATCACGGCATTTTTAGACTTAAACCGAGCAATCAAAAATTGTCGTAAAGGTAAAACCGGCAATGCCATCAGAATTCCTTCGGCCATTCTTAACATAATAAACAAAGAAAAATTTTGGGTGTACGCCGTCAGTATAAATGTCAAAGCTGCCAAACTATAAATTACCAAAAAATAGTTCTTGGTTGGGAAAAACTTAAAAAATCGACTTTCGATGAGAATGGTAGCTAAAAAAGTCCCATAAGTAACACACATCGAAAACTGTAAATCTTCGACTTCTACGTCCAAAAAACTCGCTGCATACGTTACATTGGAAGTATACACTCCCAATAAAACCATGGAATGCAGCATGCAGAAAAAGATAATAGCAATAATAGCCCAATTAGGAACCCAAGATTTAAAAACACTTACTTCTGACATCTGATTATTTGTGTTCGGCTATAACGGTAACATTCATACCGGCTCTGAGAAAGTCCGTTTGTGCATCATTTTCTTTTAATTTTATTCTAACCGGAATTCTTTGTTCTATTTTTATAAAGTTACCCGTTGCATTATCAGGGGGCAATAATGAAAAACGCGCCCCACTGGCTGGCGATAATGATTCAATACTTCCCGTAAATTCTCTTCCGCTTATTGCATCTGCTTTTAGCTCCACTTCTTGGCCAATGGATAAATACTGCAGTTGCGTTTCCTTAAAATTAGCCGTAATCCACTTTTCCTTGCTAACAATAGAGACTAAGTTCTGTCCTTCTTTTATCATTTGTCCCGGCTGAATCATTTTTTTTCCCACCCAGCCATCATAAGGAGCGGTAATTACGGTGTAAGAAAGAAACAAAGTGGCATTGTCTGCAACAGCTTGTTTGGACTGAATTACCGTTTGAGCCGTTGGTCTTTTAGCCGAAGCTTCTAACGTGTTCAATGCCGCCGATTGAATCGTGTTCGCTATTTCCTGATAATGTGCTTGTGCCAATTCATAATCCGCTTTTACTTTTTCAAGCTGTTGTTCGGTAGCCGCTTCCTGGCTTACTAATCCTTTATAGCGATTGTATTCCAGTTTTGTTTTCCAAACTTCCGTTTTTGCAGCTTGTAACTGAGCTTGTCTAACGGAAGTCACATTAGAAGTTGTTGCGACATTTTTTTCGATCACAATACTATTGCTTTTTGCGTTTTCAACATCTGCCAATGCCATGTCTAAATGCGCTTTGTATTCTCGATTGTCAATTACCAGCAACGTATCGCCTTTGTGAACAAATTGATTTTCATTATAACGCACTTCGGTAACATAACCCGTAATTCGGGCCATAATTGGCGTTACATATTGATCCACCTGAGCATCATTAGTTTCTTCATGATTTTTATTAAAAATATAAAACCAAATCCCTAAAACAATTCCGCCGAGAACCAGCATACTTGCAATCACGGTGATTAATCTATGAAATGATCGATGAGCTCTTGACGAATTATGAACTTTTACCATATAAATTTGAAACTAAATTATATTAAATTGAAATTATTATTTGTTGAGTAATCCTGCCGTATGGAGCAATTCATACTGTTTCATAACTGCATCTATTCTAGTCGAAACTTTGTTGAATTTTGCTTGAAGTAACGCATTGTCCGCATCGACCATTTCAGTAATCAACACCAGTTGATTGAGGTATTTTACCTTTACAATACGGTAATTTTCATTGGCTAAATCCAATGCTTTGTCCGTAACCGGTAGCTTGTCCTGTATTTCCTGATATTGGGTATGATTTCTAAATACTTTATCCACCATTTCATTTTTCACTAGTTCCGATTCATTTTTTTGCAAGTCCACTTTTAAATTGGCAACCTGAACTTTGGCTTTATTTTTATACAACCCAGACAAATTATAAGTAGCCTCCACTCCTATTTGTCCTATAGTATAGAGATACGGGCGATTCAGCGTAAATAACATATAATCAGGATATTTTAGATTATAATTACCAAAGAAACTGACCTTAGGATAGTAATTTCCTTTCACTATCTTCAACTCTGTTTTTTTAACGTCTACTTCTCTATTTGCGATACGCATTTCTTCGTTTTGAAGCGTCTCTTTAAAATAGAAATCATAATCGTTCAAAGGAGCAATATCTAGTAAGCCTGTTGTATCAATGGCAATTTCTCCTTCTTCTGGCAACTGCAAGACTGTTTTCAACTCTTGAAGCGCAATCCTGATATTTTTTTTATTCGTTAACGAATTGAGTTCTCTGTCAGATAATTGCAATTCAGAACGCAACACTTCGTTTTTAGTAACGGTTCCAAAGGTTTTAAAAGCTTTCACTTCCTTTAATCGTTCCTGTTCTTCTTTAATGCTTTCACCAATGATTTTCTGGAGTTCCATCATTTTATAAATGCCCAAAAAAGTAGCGATAACCTGCAATTGAACATCATTCTGCGTCTTCTCTACCCTGATTTTGGCAATTTCATTTTCCTCTTTTGATTTTTTAATCGCATTATTGATTCTATTACCTGCATAAAGTGGCATCTCAAATTTTGTAACCGCATCATATATTACGGTGCCAGGCTCTGGAGTGTACGTATGTTTATCCGAGAAAAAACCGCCTTCGTATTCCGTCAAATCTGATAATCGGGAATACATCGCATTGAAATTAACTTCCGGCAAACGAAGATTTTTTGTCCCGGCAATCTCTTTTTCTGAAATACGCTGTTCGATATGAGATTTCTGAATCGTCTTATTATTTTCTTTAGCGATTTTTAAAGCATCATTTAAAGAAATATCAGTAACATGTTGAGCTTGTACTGAAGTTATCCCTTGAAAGAAGAGGAATAATAACACTGTGTTTTTAGAAAAATTAATTTTCGATTGGTTCAAAAGAACCCGTTTTTTAAGAAACATAATATAGATAAAGGAATGTGGTGCAAAGTTCCCTAATTTAATTCATGCCGTAAAATCAACTGAAGCCAACTATTTATTCATTTCGGACAAATATAAAACAATAAAATCACTACAACGATTGCAGAAAACAAGTGTTACAAAAAAATTACTTTTTTAATATTTCAATCCCTTTTAAATAATCAGAAGGGCGTTGTCCTAAAATCTTGAAAAATGTATTGCTAAAAGTTGGAACGCTATTATAGCCCACAGCTTGTGCCACTTCATTAACAGAGCGTTTTTTTTCGAGTAACAATTCAATTGCTTTTAAAATTCTTCTAATGGTGAAATATTGAATGAATGACATGCCTAAATCTTTTTGGAACAAACGATACAAAGAGCGCTCACTAAAACCAAATCGATTGGCCAAATCAGAGAACAAAATTGTTTCTCCCAAGTTTTTATCCAAATAGCTAATAATCTTATTCAGACGAATATCCTTTGGTAAAGGCACCGATAATGGTAAATTAATCAGACAGATTTCCGGTAAAATGGCTTTTATGGCATTGGCAATAGTAAAATTTCTGGTTCCTTTTTCTAGGTTTCCGTTCCATCGGTTCGTGAAACGCATCATTTCCAGCAATAAATCATTAATGGGATAAATACCTTCTTTTTCATAAAAAGAATCTTCATTCGAATCTATTGGAAAATACAAATTCCGCATTATAACATGATCCGAATTGGGATGAATACTATGTTTTATTCCGCCTGGAATCCAGATAAAATGGCGTGCAGGAAGAAAATAAGTTTTGGTTTCAGTGGTAACATAAACAATGCCTCCTTCTGAATATAGCATTTGGGCTTTTTCATGTTTGTGGGTTGGAATAAATATTTCGCCCATTAAATCATGATGGCAATAAATACTTTTTTTATCCGTATCAACCGCTTTTATATAATATTTTTCTTCTAAAGTTTCAGATGAACCCATTGCGCTGAAATGAATATTTTTATGACTTATTACGATATTTATCCAATATAATTTAGTTTTTCATTTCTAACAAGTGATTTACATCATTGTCAAAACATGAATTTTTAATTATTTTTTTACTAAAAATACACAATTATGCGGTTGTGCAGCTAGATTTCAAAGTTACAAATACAAAGCTGTTTCTACACAAGAAGCTGCTTTATTTTTCAAAGATAAAATGACTATTAGAACCCGTAGATTTACTAAAATATGCTGTAAACAAACATTCATCCTAAAATCCAAAAAACGATATTTTTCTATTCTATTTTTCACATTAATAAAACATAAATCACTAACTTTAAGCTACTTAAATATTTATTTAAATATATCCAAACTACATTCCTAATTTTTAAAAAATAAAAACATGAGCGCACTAAAAGACAATGTAATTCCAGGAAATCATGGTCAAATTTTTGGAACAAATGCTATAGAAGAAGTTGATTTAATCGAAATTAAAGCCAACGTATTGAAATTAGACGGAATAAAAGATGTGCTGTTGAATGCTGAAATATTTCCACGAGAATTCACGGTTCATACCTCCAAAATGGTATTGATTAATGATATTGAAAACAAAGTAAAATCGGTAGGCTTTCATGCTATTCCAAAAGATCTATTTGAGCTTTAATATTTTGAAATAACGCAGATTCAATTAATTGCAAACTATTAAAAAAAATAAAAATGGAAACTAAAAAAACAATTTATCAATTACACGAAGAGCACAAAGCATGGTTAAATAAACTTTCCTTTTATAAAGATGAACTTAAAATTATGGATAACCGAATTATGGAAGTGGCAAAGAAAAACACTTCTAATGAGGTACGCTCCTTAGCCGATCATTTTAATAATCTGTTAGTCATTCAAAAGGAACAGATTGACATCTTAACCCATGATATTAAAAGTCATGAATTGTATCTGGAAGCAGCAGCACTTGACAATCCTAATAGTATTGATCATGAAAAATTTTCTGACCATAAAAAGCACCGAGAAGGTATCGTTGTTTTTGAAAAAATATTTAAAGAATTGAGAGAAGAATTGATTGATTTTCTATCGAAATGGATGTGAATTGGACGATTTACAAAAACTAAAAGCATCTTTTACGACTATTCCTTTGGAAGTCTTAGTATCGAATACATTTTAAATTTTACCTTAAAACATTTCCTTTACAAGCATAAACTTCAAAATGCTTATCAAACTACTATTGCCTTTAGTAAACCAGAGCGGCAATTAAAAATTTAAAGAAAAATTAGTATTCTAAATTTGGTTTTTATTTATCTATATCGTAATATTGCAATATAAATATATAGCGATGGGAATTACTAAATCAGAACATTTTACAGACGAGCAAAACGAATTGGCAACATTGGCGAAAGCCATAGGTCATCCCGCCCGAATTGCCATAATAGAACATCTCATAAAAGTAAACAGTTGTGTGTGCGGTGATATCGTAAATGAACTTCCTTTGGCACAACCCACTGTTTCCCAACACTTGAAGGAACTAAAAAATGCCGGGCTTATAAAGGGCAATTTTGAAGGAAATGCCATTTGTTACTGTCTCAACGAAGAAGGTTTTAATAAAATAAAAGGCTTTTTTCAGCACATCAACACCTATTTAGAAAATAAGAAAAATCAATGTTGTTAATTTTTAAATTACTAGAATCATGAAATTATCAGAAATTAAAAAACAGTTGAGCACGTTAGAAAACGTTGCTTTTGTATTGCCAAACGGAACCTATGTTCCAGAACATTTTCACGTAACCGAAGTGGGTTTAATCACCAAAAACTTTATTGATTGCGGTGGAAAAGTTCGAAAAGAAACCGTTGTGAATTTCCAATTATGGGATGCCAATGACTTCGAACACCGTCTAAAACCACAAAAACTTTTGGACATCATCTCACTTTCAGAAAAAGTATTAGGAATCGAAGATTATGAGGTTGAAGTTGAATTCCAAGCCGAAACTATTGGAAAATACGACATTGGATTCAACGGAATAGCATTCACTCTTTTAAACAAACAAACAGCTTGTTTAGCACAAGATCAATGTGGCATTCCTGGAGAAAAACAAAAAGTAAAATTATCCGAAATCCCTACTCAATCAAGCTGCTGTACTCCTGGAGGAGGCTGTTGCTAATTTTTTAAAACTATAAAATGACTTTAACCAAAACCATCCTATTTCCAGAAATCGAAAAAACAATCTGTGCTTTTGATTTTGAAATCATAACAGCAGAACGCAAAATCATTTTGCAACCGCTTATTGATTTTATCCAAAACAAAGTTAGTAATCAACAAGAAATTAGGCTGAACTTGATTTGCACACACAATTCGAGAAGAAGCCATTTATCGCAAGTTTGGGCACAAACAGCAGCGGCGCATTTCAATATCAAAAATGTATTTTGCTATTCTGGTGGTACTGAAGCAACGGCTTTATTTCCTATGGCTGCCAAAACACTAGAACAATCAGGTTTTAAAATTAAAACCATTGCAGTAGGGAATAATCCAATTTATGCTATAAAATATTCCGACAATGAACATCCCGTTATTGGTTTTTCAAAAACTTATGATGACGATTTTAACCCACAAAGTGAGTTTGCAGCAATATTGACTTGCTCGCAAGCAGATGGGGGTTGCCCGTTTATTGCAGGTGCTGAAATGCGTATTCCTATCACATTTGAAGATCCAAAAGCGTTTGACAACACACCACAACAAGCAGAAAAATATCAGGAACGCAGTTTGCAAATTGCAACTGAAATGTGCTATGTATTCTCCCAAATAAAATCATAATAATGGCCTCTAAAAAAAGATTAAACTTTCTCGACAGCTACCTTACACTTTGGATATTTCTGGCAATGATAATTGGCGTTTCCATTGGCTATTTTATTCCGTCAAGCAGCGGTTTCATCAATTCCTTTTCAAGCGGAACAACCAATATTCCTTTGGCAATTGGATTAATAGTAATGATGTATCCGCCATTGACTAAAATTGATTTTTCAAAAATTTCTTTAATGTTTGAAAAGCCAAAATTACTCACCGCCTCTTTTTTAATCACTTGGATTATTGGCCCATTTTTGATGTTTTTATTAGCAACATTCTTTTTAAAAGACTATCCGGAATACATGACCGGTTTAATCATAATTGGAATTGCGCCTTGCATTGCGATGGTAATTGTCTGGAATGAATTAGCCGAGGGAAATAGAGAATTAACTGCTGGATTAATTGGAATTAATAGTTTGCTTCAAGTGTTCTTTTTTGGTTTATATGCTTATTTCTATTTAGAAATCATGTTGCCATTGTTCGGGATAAAAGGATTGGAATTAAATATTACGGTTGCCCAAATTGCTACAACAGTTGGGATTTATTTAGGAATTCCATTTGCATTAGCAGTAATTAGCCGCTATGCCATCAAGAAATACATTGGTAACAAATGGTTCAATCAAAAATTCATTCCTTTTGTCTCTCCAATTACGTTAATTGCTTTGCTTTTTACAATAGTTGTCATGTTCAGTTTAAAAGGCGAAATGATTGTTGATTTGCCACTGGATGTAATTAGAATAGCCATTCCGCTTGTGATTTTCTTCACCATTATGTTTTTCCTGATGTTTTTTGTTTCTAAAAAAATCGGAGCCAATTATAGAGATGCTGTAGCGCTTTCATTCACTGCATCTGGAAATAATTTCGAATTGGCAATTGCAGTTTCCATTGGAGTTTTCGGTATCAATAGCGGACAGGCATTTGCTGGAGTTATTGGTCCATTAGTCGAAGTTCCGGCTTTGATAATTTTAGTAAATGTCGCTTTTTGGTTAAGAAAAAAATATTATCAATCTAAGTAATTTCAAAAAATAAAAATTTCAAAATATAAGTACACCGTTTTAAATTAATACAAAGCTCCCAGACACTTTTTGGGAGCTTTTTTTGTTTCAATACCATTAGACCCCCCAAATACTAAATATTTATTTCAACAAAACAGGACTTTAATTATAAATACCCTATTTAAAACACCCTTTTTTGAATAATTACCAATTATTTTCAAAAACACTTAATTAAGTATCTGAATTAAGTATTAATACTTATATTTGCCTAATAATACTTAATTAATGAGATTATGATTAAAGTAATAGTAGTCGGAAACGGCATGGTAGGTTACAAATTTTGCGAAAAATTCATTGCAAAATCAGGACAAGAAGAATATCAAATCACCGTATTTGGAGAGGAGCCAAGACGCGCATACGATAGAGTTCACTTGAGTGAATACTTTGCGGGTAAAAGCGCTGATGACTTATCATTATCAACATCAAATTGGTATGAAGAAAATAATATAATCCTAAATACCTCTGAATTAATCACTGATATTAATAGAGAGCAAAAAACAATACATACCCATTTAGAAAAAATACATACTTACGACTACTTAGTTTTAGCTACAGGTTCAGCTGCTTTTGTACCGCCGATTGAAGGTGTAGATAAAGAAGGAGTTTTTGTATATAGAACTATTGAAGATCTAGATGCAATCATGGCTTACGCCAAAAAAATAAAGCAAAATGGTGCTACTGAAGCTGCCGTACTTGGTGGTGGATTATTAGGATTAGAAGCCGCTAAAGCGGTATATGATTTAGGATTAAATCCACATGTAGTGGAATTTGCTCCTCGATTGATGCCAAGACAGCTTGATAAAGGGGCGAGTGATATGTTGCAATCAAAAATTGAGGAACTCAACATTGGCATTCACCTAAACAAATCAACACAATATATTGCTGGTGAACATGCCATTACGGGAATGATGTTTGAAGGAGATGATCTTCTAAAAGTGGATATGTTGGTAATTTCTGCAGGGATTAAACCACGTGACGAACTAGGAAGAGTTTCCGGACTTGAAGTAGGCGTACGAGGAGGAATTGTAGTAAACAACAAGATGCAATCTTCTGATCCTTATATCTATGCGATCGGCGAAGTAGCACTTTACAATCATATGATTTATGGTCTTGTAGCTCCCGGATATGAAATGGCCGATGTGGCCGCTGAACAAATCCTGAAAGGGGCAAAAACGATGAGGGAAACCATCGATATGTCTACACAATTAAAATTAATTGGTGTTGAAGTTGCGAGTTTTGGTGATCCTTTTATAGAAAATGAGGAGGTAACCGCCATTGTTTACGAAAATAAATTCAGTGGAATTTATAAAAGAATCAATGTTACCAAAGACGGAAAAACACTTTTGGGAGGAATATTGGTAGGTGATTCAAGTGATTATAATGGATTGTTCCAAATTTATAGCAACGCCATGAAATTGCCTAAAAATCCAGAAGATTTGATTTTGGGTTCAAGAGGAGGAGAAATTTCTACTATGGGAAGTGCAATGGACTTGCCGGACACTGCCGTAATTTGTTCTTGTGAAAATGTTACAAAAGGAAGTATTTGCTGTTCTATCACAGACGGCACTTGCGAAACTCTTTCAGACGTAGTGAAATTGACCAAAGCAACAACGGGCTGTGGTGGATGTAAACCAATGGTTGTAGATTTAGTAAAAGAAACCCAAAAATCATTAGGAAAAGAAGTCAAAGATGTGGTTTGCGAGCATTTTGCTTATAGCAGACAAGAACTATATGATATCGTAAAAATCAACAAATTCACCAATCACAATGAAGTATTGGGTACTGTTGGAAAAGGAGATGGATGCGAGGTTTGTAAACCGGTTTTATCTTCCATATTCTCCAGTATTTATAATGATACAGCCAACAAACATGTTGCTGAACAGGATTCAAATGACAGATTCTTGGCTAATATTCAACGTAACGGTACTTACTCTGTTGTACCTAGAGTTACAGGTGGGGAAATTTCAGCCGAGAAACTAATCGTATTAGGTCAAGTAGCCCTAAAATACAATCTATATACCAAAATTACAGGAGGACAACGTATCGACTTATTTGGTGCCGAATTAAATGATTTGCCTGAAATTTGGAAAATACTTATCGACAGTGGTTTCGAAAGCGGTCACGCTTATGGTAAATCACTACGTACTGTAAAAAGCTGCGTAGGGAATACTTGGTGTCGTTATGGAATGGATGATAGTACCACTTTTGCAATTGAATTAGAAAACAGATACAAAGGATTGCGTTCGCCACATAAAATCAAAGGTGGAGTTTCTGGTTGTATCAGGGAATGTGCAGAAGCGAGAAGCAAAGATTTTGGAGTTATCGCCGTAGACGGAGGTTGGAATCTATATATCAGTGGTAATGGAGGAGCAAATCCAAAACACGCTGTTTTATTTGCAGAACAAGTTGACAAAGAAACTTGTTTGAAATACTTAGATCGTTTCTTGATGTTTTATATCCGTACAGCAGGACCATTAGTACGAACTTCTACTTGGTTAGAAAAACTGGAAGGTGGACTAGATTACTTGAAACAAGTAGTAATCCAAGATAGCTTAGGAATTGCTAATGCATTGGATGTAGAAATGCAAGGATTGGTTGATTCATACGAATGTGAATGGACTCAAGTTATTGAAAATCCTGAACTGCAAAAACGTTTTAGACATTTCACCAATTCTGACGAGAGAGACGACAATATTGAATTTGTACCAGTAAGAGATCAAAAAATGCCTAGACCTTGGTAATAAAAAGCAAATAATTATAATCCATTTTCCATCTCAACTTCAGCAGTTTCATTTAAATATTTCGCATTTGTTACAAAAGTTGTTGAAGTGATGGAAAATATAAAAAACACACATTATGGAAGATATTCTAAATCAATACGAAACGGTTCAATTAAACGATGTAAAAGTTTGGTTCAAAGCCGGAAAAACTAGTGATTTCCCAACTGACGGTGGTGGATGCATCAAATACAAAAACAAACAAATTGCAGTTATCAATTTCTCGCACAGAAACGAATGGTATGCTTGTCAAAATGTTTGTCCCCATAAAATGGAAATGGTACTTTCAAGAGGAATGATTGGTTCCACTGATGAAATTCCTAAAATCGCATGTCCGATGCACAAAAAAACCTTTTCGCTTACAGACGGTTCTAACCTTAATGGAGATGATTATTCCATCGCCACTTATCCTGTTAAAATTGTAGAAGATGAAGTATTCGTTGGCTTTTTGGAATAATTATGTATCTTTGATTTTAAACATTTCAAATGACAACAACACCATTCCAGAACGCAAGTACATGGATTGATGCAGAGAATGCACAAGATCCAAACCACGAAACATACCAATCTATAACCTATCCAAAGGAATTATTATATTCAAATCGAATGTATAAAAGACTGATGGATTTTCACCCAAATGCTTCAGAATCAGTCCAAATCGCCTCTAAAGCACAACACATTTGCCGATGGAAAATAGCACGGGAATCCTACCCTATGGATCGTGTGGGTTATTTAAAATGGCGCGAAGATTTGAAAAAATTTCACGCCAAAACGACCGCTGTTATTTTAGAAAAAGCGGGTTACAGTGAGGAATTTATCGCCAGAGTTTCTTTTCTGATTGAAAAAAAATTACTTAAAAAAGACGAGGAAACACAACTTTTAGAAGATGTAATTTGCTTAGTCTTTCTAGAATACTACCTAGACCCTTTTGTTCATAAACACGACAGGGAAAAAATGAAAAACATCATTCTGAAAACTTGGCTTAAAATGTCCGAAAAAGGACAGCAGGAAGCCTTAAAAATCAACTACAGTGCTGCGAACCTTGAATTGATCAAAGAGTCTCTTGAACTGTAATTTGATTTCGTTATGACAAAAAGCGCCAAAGGATCATCTATCGATACTATTTCATTTAAAAACTTAAGACGTTTGTATCTTTTCGCCTTATTAACTATTGCCATTACGGTATTGTTAAGCCAGTTGTTGATACAATACAACCTTAACAGCCAACTGAGTGATTCCCGAATAATCAATATTTCGGGAAAACAAAGAATGTTAAGCCAGAAGTTGACGAAAGAGGTTTTAATTTTAAATTTCGTAACGGATACTGCCAAAAAAAATGAGGAAATCACAAGCATTAACGAAACGCTTTCGCTTTGGAAAACTACCCATTTTAATTTAGAAAAAGGAAATGACAGTCTTGGTTTTCCAAAAGAAAAAAGTAAAACCCTTTCGGTATTATTTAAGGCAATAAAACCTAATTTTGATAGTATTGTTAATGCTACAACCCTTTTTTTAGAAAATAAAAAAATAAATACAAAAGAATCCGAAAATCAAAAATTAGTACAAGCTATTCTTGAAAACCAAGTAGTTTTTCTTTCTAAAATGAACCAAATTGTTGATGAATACGACAAAGAGGCGCTAGAAAAAGTGACGCTGCAAAGTAAAACGGAATATGCGATTTTAGTATTTACGCTATTTGTTTTATTACTGGAATTCTTGTTCATCTTTAAACCGACCAATCAAAAAGTAGAAAAACTTATTTCTAAACTTTTATCTTCCGAAAAAAAGGCATTAAAACTCGCTTATAACACCGAAATAATTAGTGAAATAAAAGAAAATTCTGTTAAAGAATTAAAATCACTCAATTACGCCATGGAAAACACGTTGCTCTATTGCCGCGTTGCTCCTGATGGTACCGTGATTCATATTGGTGAAAAATTTTCAAAACTGCTTCAATACAATCCATTTATTTCTGACAAGACCTTTTCTCAGGTTTTGACTCCAATAGAAAAAGAGCAAATCGTAATTGACAGGATTCTTGCCGAAAAACAACGCAGTGGCTGGCAAGGAGAACTCAATATTACCAATAGAGACGGGGAATCGCTCTGGCTCGACTTATCAATGGTTCCTGTAACCATAAAAAAAGAAGAATCTGAATTATTGATTATCTGTTTTGATATTACCGAGCGTAAAAAAGCGGAACGGGAAGTTGAACGATTGAATACCGAAAATGTAACCGATAAAATCAATCAACAAAAGATTATTTCGAGTAAAATTGTCGAAAATCAGGAAAACGAACAAAATAGGATTGCCCGAGAAATTCATGATGGAATTGGACAAATGCTTACCGGTTTAAAATTTAGTCTGGAAAGCATCAATCTGGATGATAAAGAAAAAGCAGCCCAAAAAATAGAATACTTAAAAAAATTATCGCTTGACATTATAAAAGGGGTTCGTACCGCCACATTCAACTTAATGCCACCGGAATTGAGTGATCATGGTATTGTTTCCTCCATTGCAAAACTGACTCAGGAATTATCAAAATTGACAGGAAAGAATATTCTTTTTTATAATAAGACTCATTTTGATAAAAGATTGGATTCTTTAATTGAAATTAACATCTACCGACTGACCCAAGAAGCCATTAACAATGCTCTTAAATATGCCGAATCTTCCCATATAATTGTACAATTATCTCATAGTAGCACAATTTTGAGTATTACGATTGACGATAACGGAAAAGGATTTGATATTACTACGGTCGAGAAAAAGAGAAACAGCGAGTCCGGAATGGGATTGCTTTTCATGAAAGAAAGGATTCAATACATTAATGGTCGGATTTTCTTCAACTCGATTCCAGGTGAAGGAACCCGTATTACTTTCAATATTCCTATATAATCCTCGGAAATTTACAAAATTCACTCTTTTTTCAATCCAAATAAAATAATTTCATTAGAATACGTATCTTAGCCATTATTTTTAGGTTAATATACGTAATAATCAGGTTTCAAAATTAAGTAAGTTATGAGTAGTACTATTCGAGTTGTTCTGGCAGATGATCATGTATTTGTAAGAGATGGTATCAAATCATTATTAGAAAATGAAGTCAACATAGAAGTTGTAGGCGAAGCTATGGACGGTTTAGAAGCACTAAAAATAGTAGAAACAAACAAACCTGACTTACTGATTTTAGATATTCGCATGCCTAATATGACCGGTATTGAAGTAGTTGAAAAACTAAGAAGTCAAAACAATATGGTAAAAATTGTTATGCTTTCTATGCATGAATCAGAAGAGTACGTATTAAAATCAATCAAAGCCGGAGCCGATGGATACTTACTTAAAGGTTCCAGCAAAGAAGAATTTCTTAAAGCACTTCAAACCGTTGCTAATGGCGGAAAATATTTTAGTGGCGACATCTCCTCTATATTAATTGGTCAGCTTAGTAATCCGTCTGGGGTAATGGAAACAAAGCATGCACTTGACGAAGAACTGATGATTACCAAAAGAGAAAAAGAAATTCTTAAACTTTTACTATCCGGAAAAGGGAATAAAGAAATTGCAGAAGCCTTAGACATCAGTAAGCGAACGGCAGAGGTTCACCGTTTTAATTTGATGAAAAAATTGAAAGTAAAAAATCTTATGGAACTTTCTAATAAAGCAACAGAATATTCTTTATTGTAATCTTTTTTTTGCAGAAGCATCTTTCTAACACCTTAAAGACTACGTATATTAATAAAAATTAAGTATAAATACTTAATTATTTTATTAAAACTGCGAAAACGCAGATTTAGACTAAGTTTTAGTACTTACATTTGTAAAAAAATATAAGTATTATGAAAAATTCAAACTCTTTATCACAATCCCATAAAATTTTGGTTTTAAATACACTTGCATTTACTGTATGTTTTGCTTGTTGGACTTTAAACGGTGTTTTAGTTACATTCTTAGTAGACAATGGAATTTTTAAATGGAGTGTTGTCCAAGTGGGCTGGCTTCTTGGTATTCCAATTCTAACAGGTTCTATTATGCGTTTACCAATCGGTATTTTAACTGATAAATTTGGTGGGAAATATGTATTCTCCATATTACTGCTCCTCTGCTCTATTCCTTTGTTTTTACTTCCTTTAGCTGATAGTTTTTTCATGTTTGCCCTTCTAAGCTTTTTGTTTGGTATGGTAGGAACAAGTTTTGCAGTTGGGATTGGATATACCTCTATTTGGTATCCAAAAGAATGGCAAGGTAGAGCATTAGGGATTTTCGGAATGGGAAATGCTGGAGCTGCTATAACTACATTTCTTGCCCCTTCTCTATTAAATCATTTTTCAATTGAAGATCCTCAAAATGGTTGGAAATTATTACCAGTAATATATGGAGCTGCTCTCGTAGTTATTGGTGTTGTCTTTTTAGTTTTTGCAAAAAACAAAAAAATAGAGAACCAAACCAAAACAGTTTCTCAAATGCTTCAATCCTTAAAAAGTGTTAGAGTTTGGAGATTTGGAGCGTACTATTTCTTAGTATTTGGATGCTTTGTTGCGTATTCACAATGGTTGTTACCAAACTTTATGAACGTATACCAAACTAGTCTTGTCATGGGAGGGTTATTTGCTACTATGTTCAGCTTACCTTCAGGGGTGATTCGTGCTTTTGGTGGTTATTTATCCGATAAGTTCGGAGCGCGAAAAGTGATGTATTGGGTATTAGGATCTTCAGTAGTATTAAGTGCTTTATTGATGATTCCAAAAATGGATATTACTACAACAGGTCCTGGTGTAATGGCTACAAAAAAAGGAACTATTACAGCCGTTTCAGACACTAATGTAAAAATTGGAGATAAAGATTTTCCTATCGCTCAAAAGGTGGAAAAACCTATGGAAAGCTCTATTTTCCCAACTCGTAATTCTTGGCAACAAGTTGTTGTAACCCAAAATCAAGAGGTGAAGAAAAAAGAACTGGTTGCTAAAGGAATTACCACAATCCATTTTGATGCGAACATGTGGGTATACTTAGTTTTAGTAATCCTAATTGGTATTTCTTGGGGAATTGGGAAAGCAGCAGTTTACAAACACATTCCTGAATATTTCCCGACAGAAGTTGGTGTTGTAGGTGGAATGGTAGGTATGATAGGTGGTCTTGGTGGTTTCTTTGGACCAATTATCTTCAGTTATTTATTGACTGCAACCGGAATTTGGTCAAGCTCTTGGGTATTTATCCTGCTATTCTCAGCAATCTGTTTAGTTTGGATGCATCTTACCGTAACTAAAATCATGAACGAAAAACAACCTACGCTATCCAGAGAAATGGAACGTAAAAAATAATACTTTTTTGAATGGGTTATTTGGGTTAAAAAAATTATTAATAATCACACCCGCAAACTTCATTTAAAAAAGAATAGCAAAACTTTCAATTCCTCTAGAAAGTTTTTACTTCATGCACAGACGTAACACTTTCTATTACGGTTTTACGTCTTGTGTAGAAGCTAAAAAATAAACCGCAAATTCGCAGATTTTAAAGCTGTGAGTTTGCGGTTTTTGTTTTTAATAGAATTAAATCTAACCGCAAATTTGCGTATCAGTAGTCATTGTTTTAATTGTATTTGAAATACATTTTAAATTAAGTGTATATTTGAGATTGATGATAAATACTTGTAGATTTATAATTTAGCAGCAAGTCGTTCTCCACTAAATAAAAGCAACGTAAATGAAAAAAATATTATCCTTTGGTATTTTATTATTAAGCATTAATTTCTATTCTCAAGAACTGACATGCGCAGATTTTAAAGTTGGGAATTTTGTAGTTAAAATGGATTCAGAAAAAAATCCCTACAAATTAATTAGATATGAAAATTATCAGATTGAAATTGTAAATAAAAGTACAAATGAAAATATTAAGTACACTAATAATTTGGAATGGATAGATGAATGTACTTATAGACTTAAATATGATGAAATTAAAATGACACTAAATGCATTTCAAAAATCAATAAATGAAAATGGAGTTTTGGTTAAGATGAAGAAAATTAAAGGTAAATATTTATATTTTGATTCCTTTTTATCATATGAAGGAAAGAAGATAAAACTTTCCGGAAAAATGTATAAAGAATAAGAACTTTTACAGAAGTCAAATTCATAGCAATCTATTACTACAAATTCAAAAAACAACAAAATATCTATGAGAAAAATCCATGCAAATGATTTAATTACAGATATTTATTAAATAAAAGAGACTAAAACCAAAATCAACTTTTAAACACCACACCCATATCTTCAATAGAGAATTTATCGGTTAATAAGCGTAGCAATTCATATCTTAACGCTAAGATCATCGTTCATATTCTGACCAATCTAATATCAATTTCTCTATCCACATAACTCCATTCTTCTGTTTTTCTAAGTGCTTCTAGAAGTTCTTCAAAAGCAGCGGCATCAGTTGGCGCATATTCAAACCAAGTCAAAAAATCAAAAGGCTCACCAATGTCTCTGGAATGAAATAACTTCCTGGCAATTGCAGGCAAATATTTCATCCCTGTTTGGGTATGTTGGGATTTATTTTCCATTATTTTTCTACGTTCATCTTGCGCTAAATTCCACCATGCTTCCGATTTTCGGATGGGAATAAATGCAGCTAAAGTAGCTTCTGAGCGGCCTAAATCTTCTTGAATAGCAACCAAGTTGTCTTTATCCTCCTTCTCCGTATACCGAAGGTTACTCACAATTCCTTTTAAGGTCCAAATTCCTTTATTAGATGGAACCAAAGAACTTGAAATCTTTTTTATACGAGAAACTGGCTCGATTGGTTCTCCTTTCAAAGCAATCATTGAAGTTACTTTCCACTCCCCGGTATGATCGCCTATAAAATCAAAAATTGTAGTATTCATATTGATTTATTTTTTACAATGAGTATTTAGGGTTTATATAAAAAATCCCTGAAATGGCTCAATATCTCAGGGATTCTTAAATTAACTAAACAAATTAAACCAAACCAAAAAAATTAACTTTTATATACCATATCCATATCTTCAATGGAAAACTTATCCGTTAACAGATGTAATAATTTATCTCTTAGCTCAATATATTCAGGCATTTTTACGATTTCAATTTTGTTTCGAGGTCTTGGTAAATGAACTTCTACAATCTCCCTAATGGTTGATGCAGGACCATTATTTAATACCACAATTCGATCTGACAAAAACAATGCTTCTTCAATATCATGTGTAATCATAACAATAGTTTTATCTCTATTGTTTAAGTTCCATAATTTCAATACTTCAATTTGCATAGTACCTTTGGTTAAAGCATCCAAAGCACCAAAAGGCTCATCCAACAATAATACTCCCGGGTTAATAGAGAAAGCTCTAGCAATGGCTACTCTTTGTTTCATACCACCAGATAATTGTCCAGGTAATTTATCTCTATGTTCCAATAAATTAACCATTTTAAGGTTATTATCCACAATTTCATGTTTTTCTTTCGTAGAACAATCCATTACTGAATCTACCGCTTGAAAAATATTTTCATGAACTGACATCCATGGCAAAAGAGAGTAGTTTTGAAAAACGATTCCTCTATCTGGTCCAGGGCCTTTTATTGTTTTTCCGTCTAATTCAACCGTTCCTCCTGTTGGAATAAGCATTCCGGCAATGGCATTCATGATGGTTGATTTTCCACAACCGGAGTGACCAATGATAGAGATAATTTCTCCTTTTTTGATGGATAAATTAATATTTGTTACTGCAACATATTTTCCTTTTGGAGTTGGAAACGAAATTTCCAAATCTTTTATTTCTAAATAACTCATAGTCGTATTTTTTAAATTTTATTAAGCTTTATAAGCCACTTTGTTTTCGATGAAAGTAAATAATCTGTCAAAAAGCAATCCTACAATACCAATGATGATAATGGCTGATATAACTTTTTCCAAGCTTAATGCATTCCAGCTGTCCCAAACAAAGAACCCAATACCTGCTCCCCCAGACAACATTTCACCCGCTACAATTACCAACCAAGCTACACTGATACTCAAACGCAATCCTGTAATGATGTGAGGCAAACTATACGGAATTAAAATTTTAGTCAAGTATCTCATTTTGGAAAATCCAAATGCTTTGGCAACATTTTTATGATCCTGAGGAATCGACGCCACACCAAAAGAAGTATTAATCAACGTAGACCACAAAGAAGTAATAAAAACAATAAATATGGTTGCCATTCCTGTATCTTTAAAAACCACCAAACCAATAGGAAACCAGGCTAAAGGGGAAACTGGTTTTAAAAGCTGAACAATTGGATAAAAAATTTGTTTACAAACGGTACTGGCTCCCATTAAAATTCCAATTGGAATAGCAATTAATGAACCTAACAAAAACCCCATCAATACTGTTTTTATCGAATTGAATAATTGCAATCCTATTCCTTTATCATTTGGTCCGTAGTCATAAAAAGGATCGCTTAACATTTCTTTCAAAACAGTTAAAGTAGCTATTGGGCCAGGTAGTGCATCTTTTGTATAATAACTTAATAAACTCCAGAATCCGCCAAAAACGAACAAACCTACACCTGCCAAAAGCAATGATTTCGATTTTACAAGTAAAGTATTTAATGCTAATTTGAGTTTATAATTTTCTTCTGTGACACTTTTTTTTGTCTCTGTTGAAACATTGATTTCTGAATCTAGTGTATCAATGGTTAGTGTGTTTTTATCAGACATGGTAATAAAATTTAGTTTAATTAAGGTATTTCTAATGTCTCACCCCTCCCGAAGTCTCGGGACTCTCTATAAAGAGAAGGGGTAGAGACGTTGTAATCTATTTTTTAATTTATCTTTTTACAACTTTTAAGTAAGCTGCAGGATTTGAAGGGTCAAAAACAGTTTTATCCATAGTAAGAGAAAAAGGTTTCATATCATCATTTGGAACTTTCACTTTCATGCTCTTAGCAACTTCTTCGTACAAATCTTGCAAGATTAACTTATCAGCAATTGCAGCATAATTTGGAGCTTCTTTCAAATATCCGAATCTTACAAACTGTGCCATCGCCCAAATCGCATATGATTTACGAGGATAATTAACCATTCCGCCTTTATGAAATAACATATAATCTTTAGCATAAACTTGTGTTCCTTGGTTACAACCTAAATTGTAATCTCCCATCAATCTAGCTTCAATTACATCAGCTGGTGCATTCACATAAGGTGCTCTACCAATAATTGCAGCCGCTTTTTTACGATTAGATGGATTATCCAACCAGATACAAGCTTCCATTACCGCTTTCATTACTTTTACTAAATCTGCTTTACGTTTTGAGCTGAAATCTTTGTTCACAACCAAAGCTTTTTCAGGGTGATCTTTCCAAATGTCTTGAGAAGCTACCTGTGTAAATCCAATTCCTTGTTTTACGGCAACACCTCCCCAAGGCTCTCCTACGCAAAACCCGTCCATGTTTCCAACCTTCATGTTAGCCACCATTTGTGGAGGAGGTATCGTAATAATTTTCACTGCTTTTTGATTCAAACCAGCGATTGACATCCAGTTACGCAACCACAAATCGTGTGTTCCTCCAGGAAAAGTCATAGCAAATGTCACTTCTTTTTCGGCTTTTAATTTGGCAGCAACTACTGGAGTTACTTTATTCATTTGTTTAAAACCTACTTTTCCACAAAAATCATTAGAAAGTGTAATGGCCTGACCGTTTACATTAAGCATCATGGCAATTTTCATTTCAGATCCAGCTTTACCACCAACTCCTGTGTATACTGAGAACGGCATAGAATACAAACAATGTGCTCCGTCTAATTCTCCTGTTAAAATTTTGTCACGAACATTCGCCCAAGAAGATTCTTTGGTTACAATAACTTCAACTCCGTATTTTTTAAATAACCCTAGTTCTTTTGCCATAACAATTGGCGAACAATCCGTAAGTGGAATGAAACCTAATCGTACAGGATCACTTTGAGCATTTATTGTTGTAAAAGCGGAACTCAATACGATCAACAAGGTCAACATAACTCTTTTGAAAACCCTTGTTATTTGTTTATTTGAATTTTTCATTTTATTTATTTTTTTAAAATTGAATACTTTAATTTATTTTTTGGCTAAAAAATTAGGTTTGATATTTAGCATTAGATAAGCAAATTGTGGGCTAAGATCCGGTGTTGTAACATTTTTAACCGCTGCTGATGCCATTGAATTGGTTGCTTTCATGAAAGAATATCCTGCTTCAATATTGATCATTTTAGTTAAATTGTATCTTACCATTAAGTCAACCTCAGTACCTAAATAAGAATCTAATTCTCCTCCAGCTCCATTAGACAAGGTGTTTGCTGCAGCAAAACCATGTATATCAGCAAAAAATGTAAGGTTATCTTTGGCATTGTATTTCATTTTAAAGAAGTAGTTCAATAATCCTTGTTTTCCAAAACCATTCGCTGCGTAGAAATAATCCATACTTCCCCAGAATTTGTGTGGTGTTCCGTACAATGGGTCAAAAAGATTGCTTTCTGAAGTCGCTGTTACTGCTTTTGTACCGTCAGTTCCTGATAAATAATCAATTCCAGGACCTACAAATAATTTTCTTCCTATTTGCAAAGTTGATGTTACCGAAGCCAAATTAGCACTTATAGATCTGCCGTCTTTGTCCTTACCCCCTTGATGGTACAAGCTTCCTGTAAGATTGAATTTTCTGGTAACATTAGTGTTGAAATAAAATCCTGTAGTATTGCGACTCCAAACTCCTTCTCCGTATACTTTGGTAGTTACAGCCGGTGTTCCAGCAGTAACATTAGTATATCTATTAAAATCATCTTTAAAGAATAAAAACGAGATATCTCCAAAAGAAAGTTTCTTCCCTATGTAAGCATACTGAAATGATTTGTACATGGTACCAATTCCATTTGTACCAGCACCATAAGCAGTAGGAACTCCATTATAAACTGTCCCAGCGTTAAGTTCTTTGTTTTGGTTAAATGCAGCTCCAACATCAGCAATCCATCCTTTGTTTGCAAATTTGAAAACAATCGCATCATGTCTTCTTCCTTGTTGCAACCAATCTAAGCCTCCTAATACTTTTTGGTCATCATAAGAAATTTCTTGACGTCCTACTTTTAAAGATAAATTTTGAATTGTGCTTATCGTGTCATTCAACATAATCTCTCCCCAAGCTTCATGAAGCATGATACCATTATTTGCTTCAGTAGTTGTTCTATTTATGGAAGAAGCGTCTTGTCCCCAAACACGCACATCTTGTAACGCCATAAATACTTTAAATCTATACCCTGTAAATCCTATATTTAATCTTGCTCTTTGAGAATTGAATAATGCTGCTTTGTCTGCCTCTTTTTGTAAAGTCCCTTGTCCTGCTCTAAATTCAGTTCTTTCTCTAATTTGTCCTGTTGCAGTAAATTGTGCTTTTGCTTCATTTTGGCTTAATACGGTTAAGGCGATTCCCAAGAAAAAAGATTTTGAAAGATTTACTTTTGAAATTTTTCTCATTTTCAAACCTTGAGTACCTAGTAATGTGGTTTTAAACTTTTGCATAATCATATGTTTTAATTAGTATGAAGCAAATTTACGTAAGTACTAATACTTAGATGCTATATAAAAAACAGACTGAAATGACTTTTTAGTACCAAAAAAACCGTGATTAAAGTGGTTTAACTCCTGCCTTTTGACAGATAATAGAAATTAAACCAGCAATAGCAGGGCTTGAGTAGTATCAAACACGTAGTAAAAAATACGTATAGTAAAAATTTATCTGATGAAAATCATGCCAATCGGCTTTTAAAAACATAAAAAGCGATTATTTATTCGAATAAAAAATTGGGAGATTTTTGTTTTCCAAAAGGAGACTACCTATTTGGAAGAAAAAAGGAAGAGAGAAAAAGGGAGCGATTTATTGGTGTAACTATTTATGTTCTTTAATTTCTGATTTTAATTTGTCGGTATTGACTAATCCTATTTTCTTACCGACAGTTTTAATGAGCAATTCTTTTTTTAAACTTGAAATCACCCGTATCACTTGCTCATCAGTAGTTCCGGCAAAATCAGCAATTTCTTTTCTGGACAGATCGAGCTCTATTACGCCATTCATCTGACCGAATTTTCTATGGATATATAATAAGGTATCAATTACGCGTTCCCTCACATTCATTTGTGCAATTTTGCGAATATTATTCTCACTTTTATTCAGCTCTTCCGCATAAAACAACATTAAGTCAAAGGTAAATTCAGGGACATTATGGAGTATTTCCAGCATGTCTTCATTACTAAAATTACATAACGTAGTATCTTCCAGCGCATAAGCACCTATAAGGTAGCGCTTACTGGTACCAAAACCTCTAAAACCAACCGTATCGCCATCTTTAGTTAATCGTACGATTTGTTCCCTTCCGTTAATACCTGTTTTTACCGTCTTTACTTTTCCTTTGTAAATAAAGTACAAACCTTGAATTGGCGCACCTTCAATGATAAATTGCTGTGCTTTTTTACAAGTAAAACTACGTTTTCTGTCAATGTAATTCTTCATTTGTTCTAAATGAATGTGTTTCTTAATAAAACAATTTTCATTTACACAAGTACTACAAATGGCTAATTCTTCTTTCATACGAAGCTAATATTTGTTTTTAAAAGAAATATGATGTCTCCTGCTGATGACATGCTAAAATTTAAAATCGTTCACAAAATGATTTGCTACTAAATATTTATTTTACTCAAAAATATAAAATAAAATCCATTTAATACGTATTAATACGTAAAAATACTTATTTTTACACTTTCGTAAGATAGAAACAGATCAATATACTAAGCTTTCATTATTAATAAAGAAATTCAATAATGCAAAATTCAGAAATCAAAACCACGTGTTCCTATTGTGGAGTAGGATGCGGAATTATAGTAACCAATGATTCTAAAAATGGAGTCACCGTTACAGGCGATAAAGACCATCCGGTGAATAGAGGCATGCTTTGTTCGAAAGGGATGAATCTTCATTATGTAGTAAATGATACCTCAGACAGAATTCTTTATCCAGAAATGCGATGGAGTAAATCACATCCTATGGAAAGAGTGAGCTGGGATACCGCTTTGGATCGTGCAGCTGCAGTATTTTCGTCCATAATAAAAAAACATGGTCCTGACAGTGTTGGATTCTATATTTCTGGTCAATGTCTTACGGAAGAATATTATTTGGTAAACAAACTGGTAAAAGGATTTCTGAAAACCAATAATATCGACACCAACTCCCGTTTGTGCATGAGTTCAGCGGTGGCAGGGTACAAAAAAACATTTGGTGAAGATTCTGTACCAATCGCTTACGACGATATTGAACTGGCAGATACTTTTTTGATAACAGGAGCCAATCCTGCTTGGTGTCACCCTATTCTTTTTAGAAGAATCGAACAACACAAGGAAAAAAATCCGAAAACAAAAATCATTGTTGTCGATCCCCGAAGAACGGATTCAGCAATAGCTGCCGATTTGCATTTACAAATCATTCCGGGTACTGACATTGTTTTATATCATGCTTTGGCCAAAAGGTTAATCGAAAAAGGATATGCCGACAATGATTTCATTAAGAACCACACTGAAAATTTCAAATTATATAAAGACCTAGTTCTTTCCAGTTCCTTAGAAAAAGCATCTAAACTTTGTGGCGTTCCCTTGAACGACATCAAATTAGCTGCTGATATTATTGGTAAAGCCAAAGGATTTCTTTCGCTATGGGCAATGGGACTCAATCAAAGTGCTATTGGCGTAGACAAAAATACGGCTTTACTGAACCTTTCCCTGTTAACAGGACAAATAGGAAAACCAGGCTCCGGGCCTTTTTCATTGACTGGTCAACCCAATGCAATGGGCGGTCGTGAAGTGGGTGGAATGGCCAATTTATTGGCTGTACATAAAGAATTGAATAATCCCGTTCACCGAAAAGAGGTAGCTGATTTTTGGGGAGTTGAAGACATATCTGAAAAACCGGGATTAACGGCTACAGAGATGTTTGAAGCTTTGGAATCTGGAAAAATGAAAGCGATTTGGATTATTTGTACCAATCCAATGGTAAGTTTACCAGACTCCCGCAGAGTGGAAAAAGCGCTGGCTAATGCCAAATTTGTGGTGGTTCAGGATATTTCCCATAATGCAGATACGTCAAAATTTGCCGATTTATTATTGCCGGCAGCGGGTTGGTTAGAGAAAGAAGGAACCATGACCAATTCTGAAAGACGAATTTCTTATTTGCCAAAAGGCATCAATGCACCAGGGGAAGCATTACCCGATGTGGAGATTCTGACTCGTTTTGCTAAAAAAATGAATTTTACTGGGTTCAATTTTAATAGTACCGAAGATATTTATAAGGAACATTGTCTAATGACAAAAAATACCAACATAGATATTTCATTTTTAAATTACAATCGTCTAAAAAACGAAGGCACTTTTCAATGGCCTGTTCCTGATTATGGACATCCTGGAACTCCTCGTTTATTTACCGATAAAAAATTCTATACACCTTCGCAAAAAGCCATTTTTAATATCCCGACGGCTATTGAAAATACGTCGGAACAACCAAATGATAAGTTTCCATATATTCTAACCACGGGTCGTATAAGAGACCAATGGCATACGATGACAAAAACGGGAAAAGTGGCTCGATTGATGACGCACATCCCGAGTCCTGTTCTTGAAATAAATCCTATTGATGCCTACAAAGCGTCCATAAATAACGGAGATATTGTTGTGGTAACCAGTAAAAATGGAACTGTTCGTGTAAAAGCCAAAGTTTCAGACACCATTAGAGAAGGTGTGTTATTCTTACCGATGCACTGGGGAAAACAGTTGGAAAATGATTTAAACAGAACCAATAATTTGACTAATACGCTTGTAGATCCTGTATCGAAAGAGCCTGACTTTAAATTTACCACTGTTTCTGTTGCCAAATATGTAAAACCTTTCGAAAAAATCGCGGTTGTAGGTGCTGGAGCAGCAGCTTTCCGATTTATTCAAAACTACAGGGAAATCAATACTTCTGATGAAATTATTGTATTTTCAAATGAAGAAAACCCATTTTACAACAGGGTTTTACTACCGGAATACGTAACTGCGGAACTTTCTTGGGAACAGCTTTTGAAAATAAAAGACGAAGCTTTAAGTAAGCTAAATATCACCATGAAATCGGGTGTTTCAATTGATAACATTAACACCAAAGAAAATATAATTCTGGATAGTGATGGCATTACCCATTCTTTTGATTCTTTAATATTAGCAACCGGAAGCCGACCTTTTATTCCTGAAAATGCACAATTGCATTTACCGGGACGATTCACAATCAGAAAAAAAGAAGATGCGGACCGATTAAAAAACTATTTGGATAACACTAATTTAGTTGCAGAAGAACAACATGTAGTTATCGTAGGTGGTGGATTATTAGGATTAGAATTGGCTGCAGCCTTAAAACATAAAAAAGTAAAAATCACGATAATTCAAAGGGCTTCCCGATTAATGGAACGTCAATTAGACCGAATTTCGAGTAAATTACTTGCCGAAGAAGTACAACTGCGTGACATTCAAATTTATTTTGATAATGAAGTCAGCACCGTATTCGAAACAGACAATCCAAACGAAATAGAAATCGCCCTAAAAAGTGGTCGAATTATAACTGCCAATGCCATCGTTTATACCATTGGTACTATTCCAAATATAGAATTAGCCAAAGAATCCGGAATTTCCTGTGGACGTGGTGTAAAAGTAAATCAGTATTTACAATCGTCGAATCCAAATGTATTTGCTATTGGTGAAATCGCAGAATTCAACAATCAATTATTTGGAATTACTTCGGCAGCTGAAGAACAGGCTGATGTATTAGCGAATTATATGGCCGGGGATATCAGCAGTTTTTATAAAGGTTCCGTTTTAATGAATATATTGAAACTGGAAGACATTAATTTATGTAGTATTGGTGAAATAGAAATCCCGGACAATGACGATTCTTACGAAGAAATTGTGTTTGCTGATTTAGGAAAAAGATATTATAAAAAATGTATCGTCAAAAACGACTTGTTAGTAGGTGCTATTTTGATGGGCGATAAAAACGAATTTGCTGAATTCAAAACCATGATTGAAAGCAAAATTGAATTATCCGATAAAAGAAATACTTTATTAAGAGGAAGCTCAAATACTAAACCGGTAATAGGCAAATTAGTTTGCTCTTGTAGCCAAGTAGGAAGCGGAAATATTGAAGAAGCCATAAAAAGTGGCGTGACCAATTTCACCGAATTATGCAAAACCACAGGTGCTGGATTAGGTTGTGGAAGTTGCAAAACTGAAGTTAAAGAAATCTTATCAAAATGTAAATAATAGTTAACAGTATTCCGTAATCAGCTAACACCTGATAACTAAACACTGTAAACTGAAAACTAAAAAATATGGAATTGACAAGACTAATAGTAAAAGGAGGCGTGATTTCACCAGGTGAATTACGAGTAATTGTAAATATGGCTTTAGAACAAGGACTGGATGCAATTTCCTTCGGTTCTCGACAAGACATTATATTTCCTAAAGGCTTCACTCCTATTGAAAAGGAAAAAACAGGTAAGAACTATTTTGTTTATCCCAATGAAAAAAGTGGAAACAACATCGTTTCTTCCTACGTATCCACAGATATTTTTAGAAATACCCCTTGGCTTACGGGAAATAAATTTTTATATATTTTAGAGCAATTTAAAGAACAACCCAAGCTAAAAGTAAACATAACCGATCCAAAACAACAGTTAGTTCCTTTATTTACAGGGCACATCAACTTTATTGCTTCGGATCATGAAGATTATTGGTTTTTATATATCCGTTTGCCAAAATGGGATAAAATGGAAATGTATCCCGTACTGATTTACAGTTGGAATATCGCCGAAATATATTATGCCATTGAAAAAATACTCGAAGAAGAACCAGATTCTGTGGACATGATTTTTCAATTGGTCAGCGATGCTTTGGATACCAATAACAGAACCATTGACAAACCTTTAAACATTCCTTTCTATCCATTTCCTTACTATGAAGGAATGAATCGATTGGGAATTGATCAATATTGGTTGGGATTGTATTGGAGAAATAATCTATACGATTTAGACTTTTTAAAAGAAATGTGCGATTTGTGTTTTGATTGCAAAATTGGTAAAATATGTATTACGCCATGGAAGTCCTTTATCGTAAAAGGGATTCCAAAGGAAAGAAAATTAGATTGGGAAAAATTCTTGGGTAAAAAAGGAATTAACGTTCGTCACTCTTTATTGGAACTGAACTGGCATTTACCGGTTGCGATGGAATGGGCTTTAAATCTTAAAACTTTTCTGGTTCGAACGCTGGATCAGTTTGACATCAGTACCTATGGCCTAACCTTTGGTTTATCAGAATACAATCGTGAAGGACATTATTTCACTTCGATTGTAGTCGAAAAAAATGAATTACCAAAAGACTTAGAATCCATCAAAATCAGAGATACGTATAATGTTTTGTACGCCAAAAATTTTGATCCAAATACCAAAGAATATATTGTTCATGCACAAGATGTAGACAAACTAGAATTACCAACCATTTTGATTGAATTGAGTAGAAAATATTTTGAAGATTTAGGAAATTTAGTTGTTGAAGTAAATAAAACAGCGACCAAAAAAGAAAAAGCTGCACAAGATATTCATCAATGTCCGGAATGTTTGACTTTATACAATTCAGAATACGGCGATGTTACTCAAGGAATTGAAAAAGGGACTTTATTTAAAGACTTACCTGTAGACTATTGCTGTTCCTTATGTGGATCTCCAAAAAGTAATTTTATAGTATTGACAGGAGAAAAACTGAATACTATATAACTTAAGCTGTAAAAGAAAATACTCTTTTTTAAAAACAATAAAAATCAACATATGAATACTGGTTTCAAAACGGTGAGTTCTTCTTACATTACAATTTCCGAATTAATGCTGCCTTCACACACTAATTTTAGTGGCAAAATACATGGAGGTTATATATTATCATTACTCGATCAAATTGCTTTTGCCTGTGCTTCAAAATTTTCCGGAAATTATTGCGTAACTGCTTCTGTAGATACCGTGAATTTCTTAAAACCTATTGAAGTGGGTGAATTGGTAACCATGAAAGCCAGCGTAAATTACGTAGGAAGCAGCTCTATGATTGTGGGTATTCGTGTGGAATCAGAAAACATTCAGACAGGAACCGTTAATCATTGTAATTCGTCCTATTTTACAATGGTTTCCAAAGACAAAGACGGAAAAAAAGCAGCCGTTCCCGGATTACTTCTTACTAATCTAAAAGAAGTGAGTCGGTTTCAAAATTGTGTAAAACAAATCGCTTTAAAAAAAGAAAGAGAATATCAAAAGAGCATTGCAACTTTTGGATCTATAGAAAGTATTTTGAGTTTAAATCAATATAATGTTAGTGTGGAATTGCAGTAAATATTAGTATCTAAAATTAAAAAGCAACTCTTTGCTGCTCCACTAAGTAAAAAAGCCCCTCAAATAGATTACGTTTGAGGAGCTTTTTATTTTTTTTGCCTAGTTTGTACTAGTATTTCTTTTCACTTTCAATTACTTCTTTCAATTTTTTTAATACCATTTTCCAATTTTCTGTTGAATGATTCTTTTCTTTTTCATTAGAAATATTATCCTGAGAAAGAGTAATGACTGTTTCATTGTCTTTTTTTTCTATTTTGTAGGTGACAAGATTATAGTTCTCCGGTTTATCTTCTTTTCCTGACATAGAACTCAAATAGGTACTTTGGAATATTTTTTCAGGTTCTATTTTTTTTATAATTCCTTTATCGTGATACTTTTTTCCTTCGTATTCACCATTGTAAGTAATTGTGCTTCCTTCCTTCCAATCTGAGGAAACATCTGTTCCCATAAGATATTTTTTTATTAATTGCGGTGTTGTTATTGCTTTCCAAACTTCTGCAGGAGTACCATCAACGCTTATGGAGGTCTCGGCAATTAGTGTGTTTTTCATTTTAAATTGTTTTATTGGTTAATTTATAATGATCATTTGATGGGTTGTTTTGATTTGTCATAACCACCCCATTTACAAAGGTATTATTATTTAAAAGCGAAACTCTTATATAATTAGCCCAAAAAATTCCATCATTCACATAGTGGAATTCACAATTATAAGAAAAGTCAATTTGGCTATTATTTCAGAAAAATATTTTCACAAACTATAAGTCTTATTTTGTCTACACTCTTATTGACGAAGGTTTTAGCAATGAATTTCGTTGACTGCATAAAGGATTTTAGTTTCAACTATAATTTTTATCTATTAAAAAAATAATTTGTATACTAAAAAATAGGTAAATTAGCATTCAACCTATATAAAAACAAAAAATTCAATCATATTATGGAAAATGACAATAATGGGAACTCTTCAGAAAGTAAGTGTCCATTTTCAGGAGGGACTTCAAAAAAAACCGCAGGTTCTGGAACGAGAAACAATGACTGGTGGCCCAATCAGCTGAAATTAAGCGTCCTACGCCAAAACTCTTTCCTGTCCAATCCTATGGGCGAGGAGTTCAACTATGCGGAGGAGTTCAAGAGTCTGGATCTTGATGCGGTAAAAAAAGACCTCTTTGATTTAATGACTACTTCTCAAGAATGGTGGCCAGCAGATTTCGGTCACTACGGACCGTTCTTCATTCGTATGGCTTGGCATAGCGCAGGTACGTATCGCATCGCGGATGGCCGCGGCGGTGCGGGTTTCGGCACACAACGATTTGCGCCACTGAACAGTTGGCCTGACAATGCAAACCTCGATAAAGCTCGTTTACTGCTATGGCCAATCAAACAGAAATATGGTAAGAAAATTTCATGGGCTGACCTGATGATTCTTACCGGAAACTGTGCCCTGGAATCGATGGGCTTCAAAACCTTCGGTTTCGCCGGTGGACGTGCCGATGTTTGGGAGCCTGCGGAAGATATCTATTGGGGTTCTGAAGGAAAGTGGCTGGATGATAAGCGCTATACCGGTGACCGCGAATTAGAAAATCCTCTCGCTGCCGTTCAAATGGGGCTTATCTATGTGAATCCTGAGGGACCAAACGGAAACCCTGATCCACTTGGGTCTGCACGTGACATTCGGGAAACTTTTGCCCGCATGGCAATGAATGACGAAGAAACTGTTGCGCTTATTGCCGGCGGTCATACGTTCGGGAAAACCCATGGTGCTGCCGACCCAAACCAATATGTAGGTGCTGAACCTGCAGGAGCGAGTATTGAGGATCAAGGCTGCGGCTGGAAAAATACATTTGGCAGCGGAAATGGAGAAGACACAATTACCAGCGGACTTGAAGGTGCTTGGACTACTACACCTACAAAGTGGAGTAACAATTACTTCGAAAACCTGTTCGGCTTCGAATGGGAGCTATCGAAGAGTCCAGCTGGTGCGCATCAATGGAAACCGAAAGCTGGTGCAGGTGCCGGAACCGTTCCGGATGCACATAATCCGTCAAAGAGTCACGCGCCAACCATGCTTACCGCTGACCTCGCTTTGAGAGTGGATCCTATTTACGAACCCATTTCAAGATATTTCCATCATAATCCTGATAAGTTTGCAGATGCCTTTGGTCGGGCTTGGTTCAAATTGACACACCGCGATATGGGTCCAATAGCACGCTATCTTGGTCCAGAAGTGCCTACGGAAGAACTTATCTGGCAAGACCCTGTTCCTGCCGTTACGCATCAACTAATTGATGATACTGACATCGCTACACTTAAGGCAAAAATATTGGAGACAGGACTAACTGTTTCCCAACTGGTAACTACTGCTTGGGCTTCAGCATCAACTTTCCGCGGTTCCGATAAACGTGGTGGCGCAAACGGTGCTCGTATTAGATTGGCACCTCAAAAGGATTGGAAAGTTAACAATCCGGGTCAACTGGCAAAAGTGCTGGAAACGCTTGGAGACATTCAAGCAGCATTCAACAGTACTCAGTCTGGTGGTAAACTGGTTTCAATTGCTGACTTGATCGTTTTAGGTGGTAGTGCCGGTATTGAGAAAGCAGCGCAGCAAGCAGGTCACTATGTATCGGTACCTTTCACTCCTGGACGAGCTGATGCATCACAAGAACAAACGGACGTGGAATCTTTCGCAGTCCTAGAACCTGAAGCCGACGGTTTCCGCAATTACGCTAAGACTAAATATACGGTATCAGCAGAGGAAATGCTTGTGGATAAGGCGCAACTGCTGACCCTGACAACACCAGAAATGGCCGTTCTTGTGGGTGGTATGCGTGTTCTAAATGCCAACTTTGACCAGTCACAAAACGGTGTTTTCACGAAACGTCCAGAAGTGCTGACCAACGATTTCTTTGTGAACCTACTTGATTTGGGTACAACTTGGAAAGCTGCTTCAGAAGCTGATGATTTGTTTGTTGGTACTGATCGTAAAACAGGCGGATTGAAGTGGATTGGAACTCGTGTTGATCTTATTTTTGGTTCGAACTCTGAGCTTAGAGCTATCGCTGAAGTCTATGGTTGTGCCGAATCTGAAGATAAATTCGTAAAAGATTTTATTGCAGTCTGGACTAAGGTGATGAATTTAGATCGTTTCGATCTAGCTTAATTACAGCCTTATAATATAGTACTAAAGGTGGTCTGGTAACGGACCACCTTTTTTATTTGCCTTTTGCCCTGCTTTTCTCCATTTTAAGCTACATTCCATTTTGCTTCTTTTTTAGTATTACACAAAATAATAAAATTCGCTCTCTACCAGTATTCTTCTTATCATTTTTATGGTATCGTTACCGACAAAGGAGAAATCTAAAACCAAATTCGATATTCTAGTTTTTTAAAAATTTAGTTTCAAGGCAGAAACAGAAAACTACTGTAAACTAGACGGTTATCTTTAGGAGCAGAATGATTGGCGTTTTCAAGAACAAATTCTCCTGCTGTGCGCTGTATCTCTTCGCTACGCTACGAGGATGCCGCTTCCATCAGGGCTAAATATCACGAACTTTTTTCATAATACTGTTTCCACAATCTAGTCATTGCGAGGAACGAAGCAATCCCACTTAAATAGGCCTCTCAAAAGTAAGAACTAACTACAAAATACTTTTTATGAAAAAAGCTTATAATTGCTTCATGAACCGCGTTACAAACGCTTCGTTTTGCACATATAATTAAAGTAGATACTCGTTGAAAATGAGCACCAGAGATAGTGGACAAACGAGCACCAGTGTAGCCTAAACTTTCGGTTAAGCAGTGTTTTTCAAGTACAAAACTAACTTCAAATTAAGCCTAAACCCTCTATATTGCCAAACGGCGGTTACTGCTGGCATTCTTATCAAGTGGTATTAAATATATTTTAATAGTTCTTCAACAAGTCGAAATACTGTAGTTGATGATTCTTCATTTGCTGGATTGGTATGGTCAAAACGATTGTAATTCCTTTCAGCTCTTTCTATTGCTAATCGCTTTCTTTCTTTGCTTGTTTTTTTGTCAAAACCATCAAGTATCTCAAAAAAATCTTCGTTTATTATTTTATTGCCCTCTCCATCATAGCTTAAACCGAATGGTTTTAAAAGTTTATTGATTTTATCGTTGTAGTCAGTTCTATTCATCCCTCCACCTTGATGATCGTCGAGATGAAGAATTAGCCAGTATTCAAAGGCTTGATTTGAATAGGCAATACCAAAATTTTTCTTTTTGGCAAGATTGATTGCGTCAATAAAATTTTTTGCCTGCTGAGGATTGTCAGGTTTTGGGTCTGCATCAAAAACGCACCAAACTTGGTCATATGATTTTTCTTTAGAAAGCTTAACAGCTCTTTTTACTAATGAAATTGTATTATAACCTTCTCCTATAGGTTTTATTGTTGCGGATGTTAACTTAAATTGTCTAAAATATGATGGTTCTGTGTTTTCTCCTTCGCATACGATAAGTATAGTTGGTTTTACAGTTTTAGTAGCTTCGATTCTTGATAAATCGGGTTCTCCTCTTCTTTTTGCCTTTAATGACTCTTTAAGTGCCTTCCTCGATTCCATTTGAACCTCCCTTTTATTTTTCATTTTCATCTTTTCGCAATGAATTTGAGTATGTTAAATTGTCAAAAAATCCTAGAAAAGGAATGGCTCCATATTTTCCATTGATATAGTTTTCTTCAAAAGCTTCTGTTTTTCTTACTTTATCAGATTTAAAATCAGCTAATGAGTATAATTGAGCTTCTCCAAATTTATTTTTTTCAATAAGCCAAATTTGATCTCTTCTGAATAAACCAGAACTTAACAAATTGGTATCGTGTGTATTAAATATAATTTGTGCATTTTTAGGATTTAATTCTTTAGAGTTGAAAAGTGAAACGATTTTACAAACCAAATTAGGGTGTAGTTTTGAATCTAACTCATCTGCAAATAGAATTCCACCAGTTTCTAGTACGTCAATAAGTGTTCCTGTTAAGTACAAAAATTTCATTGTTCCGTTCGATTCATCTCTTTGAACCGAAAATTTCACTTCTCCGATTTTCTTTTGATCAGAGTCAAATTTGGTGTGAAGAGTAGAAACATCCGAAAAAGCCTCTGGATCAATATGCTTAACTGATTCTTTTAATTCTTGAAATTTCTTTTTAACTTCCTCACTTAGTCCGTTAATATTAAATTCTTCATAGTTTATATCTTGGATTCCAAAATCAGCGGCCTTTAATAGTTTAAGAACCTTAACTTTTTCATTTTTATCTTTAATTTTTGCTATTGTATTGTTTTTAAATCCAGATTCTTGAAGGCCTGAAATTATATTTAGTTCCTGAAACCAAGTTAAAACTAAAGTAGCGGTTTCTTCGTTAAATTGTGAGGATACTGAAAGTAAAAGTGCATTATTTCTAACTAATCCTTCTTTAATAATGGTTTTGCTTTTAGTGAAACTTCTAGGATGTGTCTCGAAATCTTGAAAATCTCTGTAAAAAAGTTCAACTTCTTTTGCTTTAGTTTTATGAAATAGCCATTCAGAAACTACTTGTTTTTTGTCTACTTCAAAACCATAACGATACATAATATTTCTAAACGTAAAAATAACTTCAAATTCAGTTGGTGAATTTTCTGTTTCGCTGTTAAGTCTATACGGTTCTACTGAAATAGGTTCTCCTTTTTGACTATCTTTAGAACTTTTAGTTACAAATTGTTGCATAAACATTAAAGCATCGATGAACTTACTTTTACCACTTGCATTAGCACCATAAACAACAGCACTTTTTAAAATGTTTAAATTAAATTTATTGTCTTCAGTAATATTATCTTCCTTCCTAGTATCTTTATCGTAGTTTGATGCTAAAAGGTTTAATGTAGCCTTTTCTTTAAAAGTTCTAAAGTTTCGCACCGAAAATTGAATCAGCATAATTTATGTTTTTATTGCATATTATCTGCAAATATAGTCTTTATTATTCATTCACGGTCTTTTTAGAAGCCTTTTTTGTTTATGGATAACAAATTAATTGGTTGTTTTAAGAAATTTGGCGGTCTTTATTACTCGCGGTCACACGCTTGCCAGTAACTAGTATATAGGTGTGGCAAGAGTCAGTGTTTACTTATTTTCAAATATAGAACTTAATACTGAAAACACTGATAAAAACTAATTAAGCTTTATGCCTTTTCAAAAATAATTCCTTATTAATTGTAAACTTTACGGGAAACCTTATTCACATTCTTTTTTGCACAAAAGCCCTAGCCCCGGTAGCAGTGAAAACCCCATGCAGGTCGAGAACCACTTTTTCTGGTGGTGGCAGAGCGACCGCAGGAAGCTCCTGCCAGCGCCTAGAAAAAGGGTTGGAGACTAAATGGGTTGTAACGAATAACGGGAGTAGCTCCTAAAAAAAAAAGCGTGGTATTAACCGCCAATAGCAATCATGCTGCGGTTGTCTTGATTCAAAGCGGGATTGTTGACGTCCTCGATAGTAGTCATTCCTGCTCGTACTTTCTTTTTGTTTTTAATGGCAAAAGCAATCAAGTCTTCTATCGCTTCACCATTTCTGAAAGGTGTCAGTAAATCTGTTTCTGAGTTGGAGAACAGACAGTTTTTTATTTTGCCATTGGCCGTAAGGCGAATTCTGTTGCAACCGTCACAAAAAGGATTGGTTATCGAACTGATAATTCCAAAGCTTCCCAAGTAGTTTTTTATTTTGAATTCTCTGGCAGTGAAGTTTTTTTCATCTTCTAATTTCTCTAAATCCGATTCCGGAAAATGATGTTGCACCTGATCCAGAATTTCATTCTGAGAAACCATTTTGCTTCGGTCCCACTCATTCCCTGCAAAAGGCATGAATTCTATAAACCGAATCGAAATGGGTAAAAACTGGGTGAGTTTGATAAAATCAATGATTTCATCGTCATTGAATCCTTTGATTAAAACTACATTTACTTTGATTTTGAAATCATTATTCAACAATAAATGTAAATTATCAATTACACTCTGAAACTGGTTTCTAAGCGTAATCGAATGGAATTTTGAAGCCACCAAAGTATCTAAACTCAAATTGATTTTCTTGACGTTAAATTGCTTTAAAACGTCAATATGTTTGTTAATCAGAATTCCGTTTGTAGTAATGGAAATCTCGGTTTGAAGCGAAGCCAGTTTGGCTATTATTTCAGGAAAATCTTTTCGCAACAACGGTTCTCCGCCGGTCAATCTTATTTTGTCAACACCATTATTGACGAATGTTTGGGCGATGGCGTGAATTTCGTCAGCCGTCATCAAGCTCGTCTTTGGACTTAATACAATTCCATCGGCTGGCATGCAATAGGTACAACGCAAATTGCATTTCTCAATTAAGGAAATACGCAAATAGTTGTGTTTACGTCCAAAATCATCCGTTAAAACAGCATTATTTGGTGTCATGATTTTTGCCTTTTAAAATATGAAAAACATGCAGCACATGAGGAAATATGGCATCCATGGATTCCTTTGCGCCATTGGTTGAACCCGGTAAAGCCAATACCAAAGTATTCCCTAAAGTTCCTGCAACTGTTCTGGAAAGCATGGAATACGGCATGCGTTGTTGTCCATAACTCCGTATAGCTTCCTCAATTCCCGGAATTCTGGTTTCTAATAACGGTTCCAGTGCTTGCGGCGTAACATCTCTTGGCGAAAGCCCGGTTCCACCAGTAAAAATGATCAATTGATTTTCTTTTGCGAAAGCTTTAGTTCGCTCTTGAATCACATCAATTTCATCCGGTATGATTTCGTAATGCGTAGTTTCAACGCCACTAATTTCCAGTTTTTCAACGATTATTTTACCGGATCGGTCTTGCTTATCTCCCGCAAAAATAGAATCGGAACAAACGAAAACCGCCGCTTTAATGGCGGATGGAAATCTATTTTTGAAAGACGATTTTCCGCCTTCTTTACTGATTAATTTAATCGTCGAAATCTCGATATTTTTGTCAATTGGTTTCAGCATATCATACATTGTAAGCGCCACAATCGAAGCACCGTGCATCGCCTCAACCTCAACTCCAGTTTTATAAACCGTTTTCACGTTGAAAATAATATCAATGCTTAATTCGTTGATTTCGTATTCCACCGATGTAAATTCAATTGGAATAGGATGGCAATCCGGAATAGATAAATGCGTGTTTTTCACTGCAAATAGACCTGCCGTTTTGGCCATTTCCAGTACGTTTCCTTTTGGAACCAGATTATTTACAACGGCATCAATTGTGGCTTGAAGACTCACAATCACTGTTGCCTTTGCGGTTGCTGTTCGGAGCGTACTTATTTTATGTGTAATATCAACCATTTATAACGTGTTTTTCTTCCAGGCAAAAGTACTGTTTTCGAATATTTCTTTACCAAAAATAGGCACGTCAGTTTTGATCCAATTCACGATCGCTTCCGTGGCTTCATACACTTGCTTTCTTCTGGTTGCCGAAACAAACACAAACAAACAAATTTCTCCTGCTTTAACCACGCCCAAACTGTGATAAATGTGCATGCAAATCAAATCGAATTGCGCGAAAGCTTTCTCTCTAATTACGTTCAGGGCTTCGTCTGCCATTTCTTCGTAAGCGGTGTAATCAATTGCAGCTACGGTTTGACCATCAATTGCATCAGCTCTGACCTGACCCAAAAAAATATTGTGCGCACCAATAGTGGTTTTCGATTGGTGTTTCGCAATCGACTGCCCTATAAATTCCGAAGAAATTGGTCCCTGAATGAAAACAGTTTTCTTACTCATGGTAGTTTTTTTATATTTTAGGAAACAGAAACAGTTTCTTTATGCAGTATTTCATTCAATGCTTTAGCGCCACCGGCAATACTTTTGGCATTCGTAAAATTATTTTTTACGAGAATTTCAACTGCCTTTTTACTTCTTATTCCGGATTGGCAAAAAACAAATAATTCCGCATTGATATCCAACTGATGCAATGCAGATTCTAAACGGTCTAACGAAATTTGAAGCCCATTTTTGATTGTAATTTTTGGATACTCCTCTGAATTTCGAACATCAAGAAAAAGGACTTCCGGATGATGCATTTGCTCCAATGCAAGAGTAGCACTGATTTCAATTGTTGCACTTTCAACTGAGGTGTATTTATTTTCGAAAGCTACTGTATCGATTGTATTTGTGTCTGTTTTTGAAAAATCATACTTCTGTTGTTCGTTATTCAACATATTATACACTAGCAATTTTCCAGACAACAACTCACCTATTCCCAAAACCATTTTCAATACTTCATTCGCCTGAAACATACCGATGATTCCAACCGATATTCCCATAACCCCAGCATCATTACAGTTCCTAACGTCATTGGCTTCCTCTGGAAACAAGCAACGGTATGTAGGTCCGTTTTCATAATTAAAAATAGAAACCTGCCCTTCAAATTTATAAATAGAACCGTAAACAAACGGTTTGTTGGTTACGCAACACGCATCATTAATCAAATATTTAGTATTCAGATTATCCGTGGCATCAACCATAATATCATACAGCTCAAATAACGAAATTGCATTTTTCGAGTCTAATTTTTCAGTGATTGCATTTATTTTTATCGAAGGATTAAGTTCCAAAGCCATTGCTGCCGCCTCAAGAACTTTACTTTTACCCACCGAACTGCTTTTGTAAATCACTTGGCGCTGCAAATTGCTCACTTCGATTCTGTCATCGTCAATAATCCCAATTTCCCCTATTCCGGCTGCAGCCAAATACGGTAAAACAGCTGCACCCAAACCGCCGGCACCAATAATCAAGACTTTGGCTTGTTGCAGTTTTTGTTGCCCATTAATACCTACTTCAGGAAGTATAATTTGTCGGTTGTATCGTGCTGTTTCCATAAATTTAGGTTTTGTAAACAAACGTTATTTCTGAACGTCACTTTTTTAAAATCAAAAATCTTAAATCGCTAATCAAAAATCTTAAATCTTAACCTCCGGCAAATGGTGGCAATAAAGCAACAATATCATTGCTTTTCAGGATATAATTTGCTGTATCTTGTACTATTTTTTGATTAATTGCTACACTAAAAGAAAGTTGATTCAATTGGTACTTTTGTTCTAATGATGCTAATAATTGATGTAAAGGTAAATCAGAAAAAGAAATTTCTTCTCCTTGACTTTTAGTTTTTTCGGCTATGGCGCCAAAATATTTCACTGCAATCATGCCGTTAAATTTAAGTTTTGAAAAATGAACTCATCTTCTGAAAATTCTTCTTGAAAATAAGCCGTTAATTTTGAAGCGTTTCGCACCACTTCACCAATGACAATAATTGCAGGAGACGAAAGTTGGTGCTCTTCGACTAATTTCGTGATAGAACTTATGGTTCCCACCACTTTTTTCTCCGTGTCCTTTGTTCCATTTTGAATGATAGCAACAGGCAAATCATCGGTTCTATTGTTTTGATAAATCGAAATAATTTCGTCCAATTTATTCATTCCCATCAAAATAACCACTGTGGCTGATGATTGAGAAGCCAAAGATACGTCTTTAGATAATTTATGATCCGAAGTAGTTCCGGTAATTACCCAAAAACTTTCGGCAACTCTTCTTTGTGTTAAACTTATTCCATTAGACGCCGGCACACCTAAAGCAGATGAAATTCCAGGAACAATAGCGGTTTCTAATTCAAATTTTTGAGCATATTCTATTTCCTCGCTTCCTCTTCCAAAAACAAATGGATCACCGCCTTTCAATCGAACGACATGGCCAAAACGTTTTGCCATCGAAACAATCAATTCATTAATTTGATCTTGACTGTACGCGTGACAACCAAAACGCTTTCCAACAAAAATGATTTCTGCATGGGTCGCATACTGCAACAACTCTTCATTTACAAGCGCATCATACAAAACAACATCAGCACTTTCCAATGCTTTGATTGCTTTTAAAGTGATTAACTCTACATCTCCGGGACCTGCCCCTACGATTGTCAATTTTGGTGTATTTGAATTTTTCATTTTAACTAGGATAAATTGGTATTCAATTCGTTTAACTCGGCAACAGAATTTATATTTTTAAACAGATCTCTTTTGGCATTCGTAATCGGAATCAATTGATGTTTTACATTTGAAATGAAGCGCATCATTTTCAAATCATTATCATCAATTGCCTTTTTTAAAACAGGTATTACTGTTCTAGAATAAATTCCTATCAAAGGGTGAATCCGATCATTATCTTTAAAAACAGAAACATCAAAATTTGTACCATGATTTTCAATCAATTCCAATAGTATTTCGGTAGAAATCAATGGAATGTCGCAACTCAATATCAAATTCATCTCCGTTTCTGAATGAACCAGTGCCGTATATATTCCGCCCAAAGGTCCTTTATCTGCTATTATATCTTTTATTTTCTTGTATGCAAAATAATCGTAATCATTCGTATTCGTAATCAATTGAATGTTATTTGATATTGGCAAAACCGCTTCAATAATATGCTCAATAAAAGGTTTGTTTTGGTATAAAACCAAACCTTTCTCCGACTGCATTCGGCTGCTTTTTCCTCCACAAAGAATCGATACTTGCATAAAAAAAATAATTTAATGATTGAATAATTGAAAGATTATTTTACTACAACTTTAGCACTAAACATTTAACCCCCTTAACATTTAACCATGTTTCTATATTCTTTGAATCATTCAATTTTTCAATCTTTAAATAACAAATCAAACAATCAACTTCACGCTCGCTAATAAGATTACCGTTGCCAACACATATTTCAACACTTTATTGGAAAAATATCCGCTCCCGTAATAGGCGCCTAACATTCCTCCGAAAACCGCTATTGGAACTAAATAAAAACTTTCTGTTGGAAACGTTTTGTCCCCCATAAAATAGCCCGAAAGTCCTGCAATAGAATTCACCAAAATAAATAAACTTGAAATGGCTGCTGTTTCTTTTAATGTTGCCCAACCCAATAATAAAATGATTGGACTCAAGATAACACCGCCACCAATACCTAACATTCCGGATAATAAACCGATTCCAAAACCTATTCCCATAGCTAGCGGAATATTTATTTTAGTACTTTCAGTTTCTTTAGAATTAAAAAAACCGAACAATCTTAACGCTGCCAGAATCAATACGATTCCTAACAATATTTTATAAAAACTATTTTCTAACGGAATCATCCCGCCAATAAAAGCCGCCGGTACCGAAGTTATCGCGAAAGGATAAAATAGTCTGGGTTTGAAGAAATCTTTTTTGTAATAAAAGAAAAAAGAAATTCCTGAAACAAACAAATTAAGCAATAAGGCTGAAGGTTTCATTACCGAAACAGGGAATGCAAAAATCGCCATCAACGCTAAATATCCCGAAGCCCCACCGTGACCCACGCTGGAATACAAAAACGCAACTACCGCTAGTAATACGCCGAATAAAATCAAAAAATCATTATTTACTATTGACATCTTTACGCTATTAATTAAGTGGTATAACCAGTACTTCCTGATCTTTTTCAATATTTACCACATCATAAGGCAAATAAATTAAAGCATTCGCTACTGCAAAAGTGTTCAACATGGCTGAACTTTGACTCTCTAAAACCGTAACTTTTTCCGCATCATAGAAACCTTTCAAAAATAAGGTTTTCCCTGATGTGTTTTCAAATTGGGTGGTTATTTTTCGTTTGATTTTTGGCAAATGAATCGCTTCAAAACCCATATTTATTTTTAGCGCCGGATGAACATAAATATAAAAACTGGTCAATGTCGAAGCTGGATTTCCAGGCAAGGCAAAAACTATCGTTTTGTCTTTTTTTCCAAAAAATAACGGTTTCCCCGGTTTCTGATTAATTTTATAAAACAACTCTTCTACTCCATTGGACAAAAGCGCTTCTTTTACAAAATCATAATCTCCAACCGAAATTCCGCCCGAAACAAGCACAACATCAAAAGCAGCAAGACAGCTTTTTAAAACTCTTTTTGTCGCTTTCAAATTATCCTTTACCCGGAATGTTTCTATTTTTTTAATCCCAATTCCCTGCAAAGCAGATTCAAGCATTATAGAGTTACTTTCGTAAATGGTTCCTTCAGATAATTTTTTACCCACTTTTACCAATTCGTTTCCAGTAACAACAATAGCTACTTTAGGTTTGGCATAAACTGTTATTTCCGTAATTCCCAAACAAGCTAAAAATCCGATAGCTGCAGGAGTAATCACCGTATTATTTTCAAGTACCAGTTCGTTTTCTTTTATTTGCTCGCCTTTGTTTCTAACATTTGCAAAACGGTCAGGCATTTTGGTGATTTCTACTCTTTTATTTTCAATCGTAGTATGTTCCTGCATGACAACGGTATCCAAATTATCCGGAACATACGCTCCAGTAAATATTCGAATCGCCTGATCTTTCTTTATTTTCTTATTCGAAAAATCACCCGCTTGTGAAGTGCTAACCACATTAAACTGTTGCAATTCACCATGCGTAAAAGCATAACCATCCATCGCTGATTGACGGAAAGGCGGCATATCCATTGGAGAATAAATCGCTTCCGCCAAGATAAAACCAAGTGATTTGGTCACTTTAATTTTTCTGATAGGCATCTTGCAACTACTTTCTGCAATAATCGATAAGGCTTGGTCCACTTGTATCATACGATTTTGAATAAAACTAAGTAAAAATACTTATTGCAAATATACGTAAATATGTGAAGTTGAACCAACAATTAACTATAATTCCATCCAAAATAAATATAGAACGATTTAAACCGTTTTATTTATTAAAAAACGAAGAAAGCAATATCAAATCTGTAAAATCCGTAAAAAATAAATCCCAAAACCGATCTAGATTTTGGGATTTAAATACTAATTCAAAATTTAAAACTTATTCAATAGGTAAAATAAGTGTTGATGTTACAGCCTCCAAAACTTCAAAAGCAGTTTCAGCCATCTTGTTTCCTTTAGTGTCCAAAAGTGGATTTATTTCAACAAATTCGATGCAAACTACCTTTTTACTTTCGATAATCTGATTAATAATGGCGATGACTTCGTATTGATCAAATCCTTTTGGTACCGGAGTTCCCGTCCCATAAGAAATCATATCACAATCCATGGAATCCACATCAAAAGAAATATAAATCATGTCACAATTCGTTAGCTCTGCCAAAGCTTCAGTAACACAAGTTTGAAGTCCTCTATAGCGTACTTCGTGAACTTTATAATTCCGGATATGCAACTTTTTAATCTGCTTATCTTCGGCTTCTTCGGTATCGCGAACACCAAAATAAATAACATCTTCGGCCAGTACTTTAGCACCTTGGCTACCTATATTTTTCATTTTTTCCCAATGCTGTTGCGTTTCAAGAGGTACTTCATTGTTCTGGCAACTTAAATTATCATCTGCAAGAGCCGCCGATAATGGCATACCGTGAATATTTCCAGAAGGAGATGTATAAGGCGAATGCAAATCAGCATGGGCATCAATCCAAATCACTCCTAGGGTCTGTTCCGGATAAGCTGTTTTTATACCGCTAATAGTTCCTACTGCTGAGGAATGATCCCCTGATAAAACTATTGGGAAATAATTCTGTTCCAGATTTTTCTTTACAGCGTGACACACTCTGGTACATTGCTCCACAACGTGTTCTATTCTTTTGGCAGAAGTGCTTCGGTTTTTATCATAAATGGATTCGTTATGCGTTTTCACATCTTCAAACTCAAATTGATTAAAATAGTCGCTGTCTTGATTAATTGCGGCTATTTCGATAGCATCAATCCCTAAATCCGAACCTCGAGTTCCAGCACCGATATCAGACCGGTTTTTAATTAATTTTATTGCTTTTTTCATGACAACTAAATTATCTGAAATCGTTTAATGCTCTTTCGATAATTCCAAGACACTCATGAATTTGAGTTTCAGTAATAACTAATGGCGGTGCCAAACGTATTTTATTTCCATGTGTAGGTTTTGCCAATAAACCGTATTCGCTGAATTTCATACAAATATCCCAAGCTAAATCCGAGTCTTCATCACAATTGATAACAATCGCATTTAACAATCCTTTACCACGAACCAATTTAATTAGAGGATTTCTAGAAGCGATTTCGTTAAGGCCCGTTCTCAAAACAACGCCTAAGTACGCTGCATTTTGCGATAAATTTTCATCACGAACCACTTCAAGCGCTGCAATGGCAACCGCTGCCGCAACTGGATTTCCTCCAAAAGTAGAACCGTGCTGACCAGGTTTGATGACATTCATAACCGCATTATTCGCCAAAACTGCCGAAACTGGATAAACCCCCCCCGAAATCGCTTTTCCTAAAATTAAAATATCTGGCTGAACATTTTCATGATGTACGGCTAATAATTTTCCGGTACGTGCAATTCCTGTTTGTACTTCATCAGCGATAAATAAAGCATTGTAGTGTTCGCAAAGCGCTTTGGCTTTCGCCAAATAACCGTCGGCTGGAACATAAACACCGGCTTCTCCCTGAATAGGTTCCACTAGGAAACCAGCAATAGTATTAGTTGATTTTAAAACGTTTTCCAATGCTTCAATATCATCATAAGGTATTTTGATAAATCCTGCTGTGAAAGGACCAAAACTTTTACGCGCATTTTCATCATTCGAAAACGAAATAATCGTAGTCGTTCTTCCGTGGAAATTATTCTCACAAACAATTATTTGTGCTTGATTTTCTGGAATTCCTTTTACTTCATACGCCCATTTTCTACACAATTTCAAAGCGGTTTCCACTGCTTCGGCACCGGTATTCATTGGTAAAACTTTATCGAAACCAAAATATTCAGTTACAAATTCTTCGTAAGGTCCTAATTGATCGTTATAAAAAGCACGTGAAGTCAACGTCAATGTTTGCGCTTGTTTTACCATTGCACCAACAATTTTTGGATGACAATGCCCTTGATTTACCGCCGAATAAGCCGACAAGAAATCATAATATTTTTTTCCGTCAACATCCCAAACATACACGCCTTCCCCTTTTTCTAAAACTACCGGTAAAGGATGGTAATTATGAGCGCCATACTTATTTTCTTTTTCTATAAATACCTCCGCTTTTGAAGAAAGTGCTTGATGTGATTGTTCCATGACGTGTTATTTTTTAAACTTTCAAACAAAAATATATAATATTTTTTATTTTACAATAAAAAACAATAATTTTGACTTAATTTTTTGACACAAAAATAAATAATCACTTTTATTTGTACGAAAATAAGTCATTTTAAATAAAGATATTCCCTTTTTCACTTAAAATAAATTCCATGGAAGTATTAGATGAATTCGATATCAACATTATTAAAGAATTGGAAAAAGATGGCCGTATGGCATTTTCTGCTATTGCCGCTACGCTAAAAATATCCAATACAATGGTTCATCAGCGGGTAAATCGATTGACGGAACAAGGAATTCTTGCAGGAATAAAACCCATTATAAACGAAAAAAAAATTGGGTACGACTGGGCTTCTTTTACCGGTATCACGTTAAATAAAGACCAAGATTCAAATAGAATTATCGAGGAATTAAAAAATATTCCTGAAATCACGGAATGCTATTATGTAACCGGTTCTTTTACGCTTTATATCAAAATAGTAGCCCAGAACCACGAACACATGAGAAAAATCCTTTATGAAAAAATTGATAATATCCCGGGAATTTCAAAAACGGATTCCATCATAGAATTGGGCTGCGCTTTCAAACGAAATATAACATTATAATTTAAGTTATTATTTTTTGTTATAAAAAAATCAAAAAGAGGATATTTATATACAAAAATCACAATTTATTTAGATATTTGTGTAAAAAAATAAAAATTATGAAAAATATAGCCATTTATATTTTAGGAATAGTACTCTTTTCAAATGTCACCTTTGCACAGCTGAAACCAGTAAAATATAGTGACGGCGCTCAGGTTTTGAATGGATTCCAAATTCAGCCAATGAAAAAAAGCCCACAAAAACCGGGTATCCTAATTCTTCCCGCCTGGAAAGGAATTGATAAACATGCAAAAACTACTGCAGAAACTTTGGCTAAACTGGGATATTACGCCTTTGTAGCTGATATTTATGGCGCTGGAAATTATCCGAAAGACAATGCAGAAGCAGGTCAAAAAGCAGGATTTTACAAAACAAACTACAAGGAATACCAAAAACGAATTTCAATAGCATTGCAACAATTAATTAAATCCGGTGCAAATACTAATAACATCGTGATAATGGGATACTGTTTTGGTGGAACGGGAGCGCTTGAAGCTGCACGCGCACACTTAAATGTAAAAGGAGTGGTTTCTTTTCATGGGGGATTGGGGAAAGATGCTTCTCGCCCAGCAGAACCTATAGCAGTTAAAGTTCTAGTTTGCCACGGTGCTGATGATCCTTACGAATCTAAAGAAGAAATAACTGCATTCCAACAAGAAATGAGAGATACAAAAGCCGATTGGCAAATGATTTATTATGCTAATGCAGTTCACGCCTTTACAGATCCGGATGCAGGAAATGACAATTCAAAAGGAGCTGCCTACAATGAAAAAGCAAACAAACGTTCTTTTGAACATTTCAAAGTTTTCTTAAATGAAGTTTTAAAAAAATAACTCCGATTCGATTATAATTTAAAAACGTTTTTATGGGGAAAACCGTTTTAAGAAAGGATAAAACATGCCTAAATTGCAGATATGTTGTAGAAAACAGATTCTGTCCTAATTGTGGGCAAGAAAACACGGATACCCGAAAAACATTTCATCATTTGTTTATTCATTTTTTTGAAGACCTGACACATTATGAAAATGCTTTTTGGAAAACCATAAAAAATCTTATTTTCAAACCTGCGACTTTAACTAAGGAATATCTTTCCGGTAAACGACTATCCTATTTAGCACCTGTTCGGCTCTATATTTTCATCAGTTTTATTACGTTTTTCCTAATAACAGTTTTTCCAAATGAAAAATCTGATTTGGTAAAAATTAATGAAACCAAACCCGTAACAAATCCGATAAACGATAGTTTAAAAACTGCCGATAAATCGAAAGAAAAAAATTTAAACGCACCTACTCTCTCCATAAAAGAGAAAGAAGCTATTAAAAACAATACCGAAAACGCTTCTGATAAAGTTAATTTTTTAAATTTTGGTTACAAATCAGTTCAAGAATTAGATTCAATACAGCAGCATGCTCCAGAATCTGAAAAATTATCTAAATTCAGTTATTTAATCAATCGGAAATTTCAAGAGGTAAAAGACAAGAATAAAGAAGAATTATTTGAAAAATTCAAAGAATCATTCATTCATAATTTCTCAAAAGTATTGTTCATTTACATGCCGCTTTTCGCTTTTTTCCTATGGATTTTTCATAGCAAAAAGCGCTGGTATTACTTTGATCACGGTATCTTTACACTGCATTATTTTTCATTCTTATTGTCACTATTTTTAATACTGTTTCTATTGACAAAAATATTTTCTTTTTTTGGAGATTCGGGTAGTATCAGTTTCATTGTCGGAGTGTTTAACTTCGTAGGAATCTCTTGGATGCTCTATTATTTTTTTCCGGCCCATCATCGTTTTTATGGAGAAACACGTTTGGTTTCCTTTATAAAAAGCGTTTTCTTATTTTTCATCAATTTCATTATAATCATAATAATTCTTACTTTATTTTCTATTTATACTTTTATTAATTTACATTAACAACATGAAAAAAATATCCCTATTAAGTTTGCTTTTGGTTTTAAGCATCAGTTGTACGACTCAAAAAAAGAGTGTAACTGCGGTTGAGCCTACAAAATACATGAATACCATAACGGCCAGTGATTTAAAAACACATCTTTATATTGTCGCTGCTGATTCCATGGAAGGACGTGAAACAGGTTCTGCAGGTCAGAAAAAAACTGGTGTTTATCTCATCAATCAATACAAGAAAAACAACATTCCTTTCCCTAAAGGGGCTACATCATATTACCAGAAAGTTCCTGCTGAATTCATGAACAAAAAATACGGAGAAAAATTAGGCGATTCAGAGAATATCTGGTCATTCATCGAAGGTTCCGAAAAACCGGAAGAAGTACTGGTTATTTCGGCTCATTATGATCACGTAGGTATTAAAGATGGTGAAGTATACAACGGTGCCGATGATGATGGTTCAGGAACAGTCGCTCTACTGGAAATTGCACAAGCATTCGAAATCGCCAAAAAAGAAGGTCATGGTCCAAAACGTTCTATTATGTTTTTTCACGCAACAGGTGAAGAGCATGGATTACATGGTTCCCGCTATTACTCAGAAAACCCTTTATTCCCTGTCGCAAACACCATTACTGATATCAACATTGACATGATTGGTCGTCGTGACGAGGCACATGCAAATACAAATAATTATGTATATCTAATAGGCGCGGATCGTTTATCAACGGATTTAGATAATATTTGTACCATCGCAAACGCCAAGTATATCAAAATGGATTTAGATTATAAATTCAACGACCCTAAAGATCCAAACCATTTTTATGAGCGTTCTGACCATTATAATTTTGCCAAACATGGAATTCCAGCCGTATTCCTTTTCAATGGCGTACATGCGGATTACCATCAAAAAACAGATGAAGTCGATAAAATTGAATTTGATGCTTTGGCCAAAAGAGCCCAACTTGCTTTTGTGATCGCTTGGGAATTGGCAAACAGAGAAAATCGTCCTGTAGTCGATAAAAAATAGTTTTAGCGTTGGGCCACATCCCGCCGAAAAAAGTGGGTCGGGATAGCAGTGGAAACCAGATACAACAAGAGCTTTGAAGAAATTAAAAGCTCTTGTTTTGTTTACATATACTCCACAAAAAAGCCTCAAATTCCTTCAAGGCTACTCTTAAAAATACTCGTGTTTACTCTTTCTTCGAAGTCGCTATCAGTCGATTATTTCTGGACCACTCACTCCAAGAACCAACATACAGCTTTGGAATTTCAAGACCTGCATAAGCAATTGCCAAAAGCGTCTGGCAGGCAGTTACACCGGAACCACAATGCACGATAACATTTTCAGCTGCTCTATCTCCAAATTCTTTTAAATAATTATTCTTCAATACCTCAGGTGATAAGAAAAACCCATTAGAATCTAAATTAGTGGTAAAAGGAATATTTATAGCACCCGGAATATGGCCGGCGACTAAATCAATAGGCTCTTTCTCCCCATTATATCGTTCCTCATCCCGCACATCGACGACCAGAAAATCCGTGTCTTGTGCTACTTTATCAATTTCATGAATATCAGCTAACGGCAACAACCAATTTTCAATTTTATATGGTTCTTTTTTCAATGGTTTTTCTATTTTTGAGGCTGTTCGAAATCCAGCTTTAATAGCCGCTTGAAATCCTCCATCCAGCACTTGAATCTTATTATGCCCAACAGATTTTAGCATCCACCAAAACCGTGCTGCGGCATTAGAACCATTTTTGTCATCATATACTACTACGTGACTCGCAGGCGTTATACCAAGATTCGTCAAAGTTTCAGAAAATTGTTCAAGCGTAGGCAAAGGATGTCTCCCTCCTATGGATACATCCGCGTTTATATTGGCTAACTGCGTATTTAAATCAACATACAAAGCGCCTTCTAAATGTTTGTCACCATAATTTTCTTTAGCTCCATTACCGTTACTGGCATCAATAATGATTAATTCACTTGTCTGATTCAGTTCTATTAGTTCATCAGGCTTTATAATTGGTGAAATTTCTTGAGGCATATTTTTATTTTTTTACATTTAGTGTGATTGTTTTATTTTAGCTTATACCAACTGAATTTAGATCAGATAAAACTAACGACAACTTTAAAGTACTGCTAATTTATACTATTATTTACAATACTCAAAACAACAATTAAACCCAAAAATACAAAAGGGATAATTGTTCTCACGAGAATTTACTCCACAAAAAAAGCCCACTTATGTGGACTTTAAAATTGTTTTTTCTTCTAGTTTACCAGCTGTGTCTGCTTTTGTTCAACCTTAGAATAGTCATTAAGCGTTTTCATCAAACTCAATTTTGTCTGCGCTATCTATTTTGTTTAATGGTTTTTCCATTGGCAATGTAAAATAAAAAGAGGAACCTACACCTTCTGTACTTTCTACCCATATTTCACCACCATTTTTTTCTAAAAATCCTTTTACCAATAATAATCCTATCCCTGCACCTTTATTTTCTATTCTTGCTTTAGAAAGTATATTCATTTGTGGTGTAAAAAGTTTATCTTGAATTTCTTTAGACATACCAATACCAGAGTCCTTTATCTGAACTATTATTTTATCTTCTTTGGTTTTTGCTGAAACTGTAATTTTACCTCCGGGAAGTGAATGCTTAATCGCATTAGAAACTATATTCTGGATAACAGAGAGTAGCATTTTTCCATCTGCAAAAACACTGGTATTCTCTTTAATTTCATGGTGCAGATTTATTGCATTTAAAGAAGCAGTATCATTTAAAGTATCAAAAACTTTTTGCACATACTCGACAAGCTCAATTTTTCTAGGAGAAAACACTTCTGCTGCGTATTTTATTCTCGCCCATTCCACTAGGTAATCTAACATATTCAATTCATCAATTGATGCTTTGTAAAGGAGCTCAAGCATTTCTTTAACCGCATTTGGCTCCATCCTTTCAAAATTTGATTTCAAATATCCTGCAGTAGCTATAATACTGGATAATGGGCTTCTCAAATCATGCGAAAGTATGGCAAGAACGCTTTCCTTATGAGTGTTCAGATCTTCCAGTTCTTTTACATATTTTTTTATCGCATCTTCTGATTTTTTTCTTTCCGTTAAGTCACGTAGAATTTTAACATATCCTAACATTTCTCCATCAATTCCAGTCAGTGGAAAAACTAAACCATACGCATAAAATTCACTTTTGTCTTTGCAAATATGCCATCTATTATCCGTTGCTCTTCCCTCTTTTAAAGCAGTTTCAATTTCATTTTTAGGGATATCATTTTTTATATCTTTTGCTGTAAAAATTATATCAAAATGTTTTCCAATAATTTCATTCGGTTCATAACCAAAAATTTTTGTTGACCCTGAACTCCAGCTGTTGATTACAAATTCATTATCAAGAGTAAAAATGGAGTAATCTTGTAAACTGTCTATGATCTGGCTATAAAATTCGGCAGTTGGAATGTAATTGCTTTTAAGAATTTTAGAATTAATATGCTCGTTTTCCATTTGGTGAATTAAATGATATTTGAAAATTTTGAATGCAAAATAGTATTTGAAAATCAGGTATAAATGCGCTCAAAGATAAACAATAAGGATATGCGTATACTGAAAAATGAAAAATATTCCCCCAAACGTAAAAGACTCATTGCCTGCACTAGTTTAGTATTTAATTTTTCAAAAACATTTGTTCGATTATTAAATCCTAAACGACCTCTTCAATCACTCTATTTTATACTATAAGCTTTCTCTTTTACAATATTCAAGCCAATAAATAAATTCAAGCAATCCTACGAAAGTTTATTCCACAAAAAAAGCCTCGAATTTCTTCGAAGCTTTTGCTTTCTGGGTGGGAGACGGGGCTCGAACCCGCGACCCTCGGTACCACAAACCGATGCTCTAACCAACTGAGCTACAACCACCATTTGCTTAGCGGTGGCAAATATACAACATAAGTTTACTTCTGCAAATAATTTTTTTAAAAAATTACAGCAAAATTATATCAAATCTCCTAAACTATTGACTGCCAAATATCTTTCAACCGTAAAACCTTCCGCATAATCTACTCCTACAAGCCTTCCTAAATCCTGTGAACGGTAATTCAGGCTCTCAAAGAAGTTCTTACTCGTTATTGGTGATTCCGGTTCTTTGGAATTTGCATCATAAAACTGTGAGCGATACGCTAAAATAGATTCAATTTTCTTATCAGTAAAACCTGTAATATCGACTACAAAATCAGGCTCTATGTTTTTCCATTGAATGTAATGATACACTACTTTTGGTCTCCAGGCAGCTTGATTTTCTTCCTCAACAGTAGTTTCTATTTTTCGCAATCCCGATAAAAAACAAGCATCCGAAACCAATTTACTTCCCTTTCCGTGATCGATGTGACGGTCGTCAATTGCATTACACAATACAATTTCGGGTTGATACTTGCGAATCATTTTTATGATTTCCAATTGGTGTTTTTCGTCATTTACAAAAAAACCATCGCGCATTTCCAGATTTTCCCGTACCGAAACACCTAGAATTTTTGCGGCAGCATTAGCTTCCTCATCTCTAATTTCAGCCGAACCACGAGTTCCTAATTCGCCACGAGTCAAATCAACGATTCCGACGGTTTTCCCTAAGGAGATTTCTTTTAGAATAGTTCCCGCACAACCTAATTCCACATCATCAGGATGCGCACCAAAAGCAAGTATATCTAATTTCATTATTTATTGTTTTCTGTTATCTGTTTCCTGTAATATTTAATCTACAATACCTTTTTCATCGTCATTGATTTATTGATACTTTCGCTCCACTCCTTTTCCGGTACGCTGTCTTTTGTTACACCACAACCCATATACAAATACGCCTGAGAATTTACAATTTGCATACAGCGCAAATTTACAAACAAATTAGAACTTACCGAATCTGTTGCAAAACTGCTGTTCAACTCACCTAAAAAACCCGTATAAAAACTCCTGTTGTAATTTTCATTTTCTATAATAAAAGCTTTAGATTGATCTTTTGGCAAACCACAAACAGCTGGCGTGGGATGCAATAAATTGATTACTTGCTGCAAACTGGAGTTCGAATTCAATACTCCCCAAATATCCGTTTTTATATGCCAAACACTTCCCGCTTTGACGCTGTAGGGTTGAGTAACCGAAACTTCCAAAGCAACGCCTTGCAAAACTGAAACTATATAATCCGTAACATATTGCTGCTCTTCTTTCTCTTTTTTTTCCCAAACTATTTCCCCCGAGCCACTATCCTTTTGAGTTCCTGCCAAAGCCATTGTTTCAAATACATTCACATTGGCTTTTAATAATTGCTCGGGTGTTGCACCGAGCCAGATTCCTACTTTTGGATGAAAAAAACAATACACAAAAGTAGCGGGATACAACCGAACCAACTTTTCGAATACCGTAGCCAAATCAAAATCAACCAAATCAACTGTTTCTTTTCGGGATAAAACCACTTTCTTGAATTCGTCATTTTCAATGGCTTGAATTCCTTTGGCAACCAATCTTTCAAAATTATTTTTGGTTACTGCATTTGGCTCCTTAAATTCCCTTTCAAAAACGTCAATTTTTTTTTGGTCCCAAATAACACCCGCTATTTCGGATTGATTTTCAGGAATTAAATACGTTTGATTACCATCAAAAGAAGCAAAAACAAAGCCTTTTTCGGTAAAATCATTTACTTTATATAATTCATCATTTTGCTGAAAAAGTCCGATTACCATATCCGAATTGGGTTTGCAATACAATACAAAAGGTAAATTTTGTGCAAATTGATTTTTGGCTTTATCTAAAATTACGTCCATTATTTGTCTTCACTTTTTCTTTTTGGTAGAACCATATTCGTCAATTTACAAAGCGAAATCAAATTGTCTTTTTCATCCGTAATCCGTATTTCCCAAAGATGAATACTTCTCCCCTTGTGAACTATTCTTGCCGTGGCCGTTACGATTCCGTCTCGTTTTGCTTTCAAATGATTCGCCGATATTTCAATTCCGCGCACTTCACTGTGTTCTGAATTTACATACAACAACGATGCGGCACTCCCCACACTTTCGGCCAAAGCAACCGAAGCGCCTCCATGTAATAATCCAAAAGGTTGATGTACCGATGGATTTACCGGCATCGTAGCCACTAAATAATCTTCTCCTGCATCAGTATATTCAATATTCAGGGTTTGCATCAGTGTGTTTTTTGAAATTTGATTGCAATATTGAAGGATTTTTTCTTTGTCGAATGTCATGTTTTTGGCTTTAAAAATGTAAAATTAAATAAAAGATGAGTTACAAAATAGCAAATGCAATTGTTATTCTAAATTGAAATTTGAGAATCGGTTCCAATCAAATAAGATTTTCCCTATTTTTACAAAAAAAACTAACGAAATGCGTCCCATAACTTTACTGTTTTTTATTGGAATATTGGTATCTGTTTGCGCTTGTCGTTCTGATTTTGAGACCGTAGCCAGCACGGGTGATTTGGCCTTTTCGAAAGACACTATATATTTAGACACCGTTTTTACTAACATAGGTTCCAGCACGTACCGACTTAAAGTGTACAATCACAGCAAAAATGACATCACTATCCCAACCATAAAACTAGAAAAAGGATTGAGTTCTAAATATAGAATGACAGTCGATGGAATGCAGGGAGCAAATGGAAAAATATTCACCAATGTTGCCCTTCTCGCCAAAGACAGTTTGTATATTTTCATAGAAACCACCGCTAATATTGCCGATGCCAACCCAACCGACTTTCTATACACCGACCAAATTCAGTTTGATGGCGGTGAAAATTTGCAAAAAGTAGCATTAGTGACCCTTATTCAGGATGCTGTTTTTCTATATCCAAAACGTTTTGCTGACGGAACTACCGAAACACTTCCTATTGGCGAAGAAAAAATTGATGGTTTTTATCTTGATGAAAATGACCCCGTAAATGGCAATGAATTACTGTTTTCCAATAAAAAACCGTATGTTATTTATGGTTACGCCGCCGTTCCTTCCGGAAAAAAGGCAACTTTTGATGCGGGAGCCAGAGTTCATTTTCATGCGAATTCCGGCCTTATTGTGTCTAATAATGCATCAATACATATAAATGGAGCCGCGTCTACAACTGATAAATTGGAAAAAGAAGTCATTTTTGAAGGCGATCGATTAGAACCCGAATATTCAGATGTTCCGGGTCAATGGGGAACAATATGGCTTACCAATGGCAGCACTAATAATCAATTGAATCATGCTACAATCAAAAATGGAACCATTGGTTTACTGATTCAAAATAATGACGGAACGACCACAACTATAAAAAATACGCAAATCTATAATTCAGCTAACTATGGTATTTTGGCGCAGACCGCAAAAATTAATGGCGAAAATATGGTCATCAATAATGCAGGACAAGGCAGTTTAGCTTGCTCATATGGCGGAAATTACAAGTTTAACCATTGCACTTTCAATAATAACTGGAATAGTTCAGAACAAGTGGCGGTTTTGGTGAGTAATTACATTTTGGGAGCAGTTCCGGAAGTAAAAGACTTGACCGAAGCAACATTCAATAATTGTATTATTTACGGTTCATATTCGAATGAAATGATTTTGAACAAAAAGACAGGCGCTGCTTTTGTATACCAATTCAATAATTGTCTCTTAAAATTTGACAATACTTCCAATCAATTTACAACCAATCCAGACTATCAATTTGAAACGGATGCAGCACATTACAAAGCAATTCTTTTAAATAAAGATCCTAAATTCCTGAAGGTTTCCCAAAACAAATTCAATATTGACGATAGTTCTGTCGCTTTCGCAAAAGGGAATTCGGCGTATCTGATTCCATTGGATATTATAGGAAACACAAGAACTTTACCTCCAGATTTAGGCGCTTATCAAAGCAAACCGTTCCCTAAATAATTTTTCAAAGTCTTTGCTTTTCACATTTGCTCGTACTATTTATTTAAACTAAATTTGCATCGCAATACAACAAACTAAAAAACAATGATCCATTTCTTTGAAAACCAAAGCAAAACTGTTTTTGCAGTGCAAACGCAAAACGAAATTTCGGCTCAAGACATTTCAAAACTCAACTGGCTTTTTGCCAACTCCTATAAAATAGAAAAATCCGTATTGACGGATTTTTTTGTTGGTCCTCGCGCCACTATGATTACGCCTTGGAGCACCAATGCTGTGGAAATCACCCAAAACATGGGAATTTCCGGAATCATCCGAATTGAAGAGTTCCAAAAAGCAACTGCTGATTTTTCTGATTTCGACCCGATGCTTTCGCAAAAATACGCCGAGTTAAATCAAGATATTTTCACTATCAACGTACTTCCGGAAGCTATTTTGGACATCGATGATATTGCAGCCTACAATAAAAAAGAAGGATTGTCTCTAAGTCCGGAAGAAGTAGCATATTTGGATAATTTAGCGATTAAATTAGGACGAAAACTAACGGATTCTGAGATTTTTGGTTTCTCACAAGCCAATTCAGAACACTGTCGTCACAAGATTTTCAACGGAAAATTTATAATTGATGGAGAAGAAAAAGAATCTTCTTTATTCAAATTAATTAAGAAAACATCTCAGGAAAACCCTAACGATATTGTTTCGGCATACAAAGATAACGTTGCTTTTGTAAAAGGGCCACGTGTACAACAATTTGCTCCAAAAAGTGCTGATAAACCTGATTTTTATGAAGTAAAAGAATTTGATTCGGTTATTTCATTAAAAGCAGAAACACATAATTTCCCAACAACGGTGGAGCCTTTCAATGGGGCTGCAACAGGTTCTGGTGGAGAAATCCGTGACCGTTTAGCAGGTGGACAAGGTTCTTTGCCAATGGCAGGAACGGCGGTTTACATGACTTCTTATTCAAGATTAGAAGAAAACAGACCGTGGGAAAACGGCATGACCGAAAGAAAATGGTTGTATCAAACTCCAATGGATATTTTAATCAAAGCATCAAACGGAGCTTCTGATTTTGGAAATAAATTTGGGCAACCGTTAATTACAGGTTCTATCCTGACTTTCGAACACGAAGAAGACGCTCGCAAACTAGGTTTCGACAAAGTGATTATGCAAGCGGGTGGAATTGGTTACGGAAAATTAGATCAAGCAATTAAGAAAAAACCACAAACAGGCGATAAAATTGTTATCCTTGGTGGTGAAAATTATAGAATTGGAATGGGTGGAGCTGCAGTTTCTTCGGCAGACACAGGCGCTTTTAGTTCAGGAATTGAATTGAATGCGATTCAACGTTCGAACCCAGAAATGCAAAAACGTGCTGCCAATGCCATTCGTGGTTTGGTAGAAAGCGATATCAATCCAATTGTTTCTATTCACGATCATGGAGCTGGAGGACATTTAAACTGTCTTTCGGAGTTAGTGGAAGATACTGGTGGATTAATTGATTTAGATAAATTGCCTGTAGGAGATCCTACCCTTTCGGCAAAAGAAATAATTGGTAACGAATCTCAAGAAAGAATGGGATTGGTTATTGGTAAGGAAAACATCGATTTATTGCAAAAAATTGCCGACCGAGAACGTTCCCCAATGTACCAAGTAGGAGACGTAACCGGAGATCACCGTTTTACTTTCGAATCAAAATCAACGGGTGCCAAACCAATGGATTTTGCCTTGGAAGACTTTTTTGGAAGTTCTCCAAAAGTGGTGATGACGGACAAAACAATTGAAAGAAACTATGCCGATTTAGACTATACTGTAAAAAATATCTCCACGTATTTAGAGCAAGTACTTCAACTGGAAGCGGTTGCTTGTAAAGACTGGTTGACAAACAAAGTAGACCGTTGTGTGGGTGGTAAAGTTGCCAAACAACAATGTGCCGGTCCATTGCAATTACCTTTGAATAATTGTGGTGTAATGGCTTTGGATTACCAAGGAATAGAAGGAATTGCAACTTCGATTGGTCACTCTCCTGTTGCGGCATTAATTGATCCCGTTGCGGGAAGTAGAACTGCTATTGCAGAAGCATTGTCTAACATTGTTTGGGCTCCAATAAAAGATGGTTTAGATGGAATTTCATTATCTGCCAACTGGATGTGGGCGTGTAAAAACGAAGGGGAAGACGCGCGTTTGTACGCAGCTGTACAAGGTTGTTCGGATTTTGCAATCGAATTGGGAATCAATATTCCAACCGGAAAAGATTCACTTTCAATGAAACAAAAATATCCAAATGAAGAAGTAATCGCACCGGGAACGGTAATTATTTCAGCAGGTGGAAATTGTACCGATATCAGGAAAGTAGTAGAGCCTGTTTTACAAAGAGACGGTGGTTCTATTTATTACATCAATTTGTCACAAGATGATTTCAAATTAGGTGGTTCTTCGTTTGCACAAACGTTGAATACTATTGGAAAAGAAGTGCCAACTATTAAAGACGCTGCTTTTTTCAAAAGAGCGTTCAATACCATTCAAGAATTAATTTTAGAAAACAATATCCTTGCAGGACACGATATTGGAAGTGGTGGTTTGATTACTACTTTATTGGAAATGTGTTTTGCCGATGTGAATTTAGGAGCTAAAATAGACTTCTCTGTTTTCGAAGAAAAAGACATCATCAAATACCTTTTTGCTGAAAATATTGGAATTGTTTTCCAAGCAAAATCGGATGCTGAAGTGGAATCTAAATTAAACGCCAATAACGTTTCTTTCTACAAATTAGGAACCGCTACAAATGAAGCGACTTTAGATTTTGGTCCTTGTAAATTAGATATTGCGAAATACAGAGATGTTTGGTACAAAACTTCATTTTTATTGGACCAAAAACAATCGAAAAACGGAACGGCTCAAGCACGTTTTGACAATTATAAAAACCAAGCCTTACACTATACTTTTCCAACTCATTTTACAGGAAAAAAACCAGTTATCGACAATTCTAAACCAAGACCCAAAGCAGCTATTATCCGTGAAAAAGGAAGTAATTCCGAGCGTGAAATGGCAAATGCGATGTACTTAGCCGGTTTTGATGTAAAAGATGTTCATATGACCGATTTAATTTCAGGTCGTGAAACGTTGGAAGACATTCAGTTTATAGGGGCTGTTGGTGGATTCTCCAATTCAGATGTTTTAGGTTCTGCCAAAGGTTGGGCCGGAGCATTTTTATACAATGAAAAAGCAAAAACAGCTTTAGACAATTTCTTTAAAAGAGACGATACTTTATCTGTTGGAATCTGTAACGGTTGTCAATTGTTTATGGAATTGGAAGTGATTAATCCGGAGCATGAAGTACACGGAAAAATGCTGCATAACGAAAGTAACAAACACGAAAGTATTTTTACATCAGTAACCGTACAAGAAAACAATTCAGTGATGCTTTCTTCATTAGCAGGAAGTACTCTTGGAGTTTGGGTTTCGCATGGAGAAGGAAAATTCAACTTACCAATGGGTGAAGAAAATTACAATATTGTTTCTAAATATGCCTATGAAGGCTATCCTGCTAATCCAAACGGCTCTCATTTTGACGTTGCGATGCTTTGCGACAAAACAGGACGTCACTTGGTAATGATGCCTCACATTGAGCGTTCTACGTTCCAATGGAACTGGGCACATTATCCAAAAGACAGAGACGATGAAGTTTCACCTTGGCATGAAGCTTTTGTCAATGCCAGAAAATGGATGGATAAAAAATAATTATATTTTTATAGATCTTATAAAAGCGTTCCTGAAAAGGAGCGCTTTTTTTATGGAATTAATTTAAAATCCCTTAAGAAATTTGTAAGAAAATAATTAAAGTGTATATTTGAAAGTAATACGCTACGCAGTAGCGCCTATCCACCCAAAATGAGATGTATATGCGCTATTTTGTAGCGCCTATATACAAGTTACCTGCTATTCTAAAAAAAAACCAACTAATGAGAAGTTTTTCATTTATAATTGTTTTAGTTTTTATTAGCTGTCAAAATAGAGAGAAGATAAATCCGTTTGCTTCTGAAGAAGCTGAAATAAATTCTATTATAAGAACTATAATTTACAATGATAGTTTGCCAATTTTAAAAAATACTGATTCAACTTCACTATGCTCGGAACTAAACAAATTGGAAATCCGAATTGGTAAATATCCAAAACCTGGAGAAATTGTTACAGTTTCATTAGACAAAAACAAGGTGGACGTACAAAATTTATTGTTTGACAAAAAAAGATTCTTTTCTGAAAACGATTCACTTTTTTTATTATCACAGAACAAGGGTTTAAAAACTTTTAATATTGATAAAAATTCATTTGATAAAGTGCAAATGATTACTCGAAAAGAAATAAAGTCAAGCAAACGGAATTCACTAAGATATTATGAAATATCAATTCCTATTTTTTCTAAAGACAATACCAAAGCATATGTTGAAGTAAATAAACACATACTATCTTTTGGGAGTGGATATATTGTTTATCTTGAAAAAGTCAATGGAAAATGGAAGATAATTTCAGAACGAATGACTTGGATTACATAACAAGAACAGCAGGTAACAGCTACTACAATGGATTTGGGCAATTGGCTTAATGGGAAAATGATTTTGTATTTGGGATGATGTGGCAAATCCGAAAATTGGGCTTAATTTTAATCGCAAACCCGCTGTAGTACCGGAACGTTACCAGCAATTTTAAACAACATTCTTCTTAATGAGAAACTACATAACTATATTATTTTTATTTTTTGTTTTAGGTTGTAAAAATGAAGACGGAAATACAACTTCTGAGCGAAATCATGAAATAGAAAAAATTATCGAATGCATAATTATTGACGACAGCTTAAATGTTCTTAGAAGCGACTCCTTAGCAATACCTTTATTTAAAGAACTAAAAAAACTAAAAGTTTATAGGTTAAATAAAACTGATGAAAAGAGACCACCTAAACCAGAAAACGGAATATACTTAGACGATTTATTTTACTATCATTTAGACATTAAATTTATCCCTGAAAAGGATTCTCTAAACCTTTTAAATCAGAACGAAGTTTTGAACAAATATGTGATTAATAATTCTTTTTCAAAAAAAATCAATCTGACGACATTCGAAATACAGAAAAGCAAGCGCAAAGCAAATCAAGACGCTGAATTTGTATATTTAACTTTCCCTATATTTTCATCAGACAATACTAAAGCATATGTAGAAATTGTTAATGTATGTTTTGGAGATTGTGGCTCTGGACAAGCAGTATACTTGGAAAAGAAAAATGGCAAGTGGAAAATACTATATCATCGCCAATTATGGGTTGGATAACGAAAAAAACCGAACCGCCAACAGCTACTACAACGGATTTAGGATGATTTGGCAAATCTTTGCGAGAGATGAAGGATAATTCTTTTAATGATACCACATTAATAGCTCACTATAGAGTTTTACAAATACCAAATTGAATTCTATTAACATCAGTTCGGAGCGAAGATTTTAGCTTCGCTCCGTTCGGCTTTGCTTCGCCTGTTCGCTATCGCTCGGGTCAGCCTCGGGTCTTAAGAGCTAACTTCAAGCTTATATCCCTTGCTGCGTATAACAACAATGTTAATATTAGGATCAAGCTCTAGTTTTTTTCTAAGTTTTGATATGAACATATCCAGACTACGCCCCACAATAACACCTTCATCTTCCCATATCTCTTTTTGCAGCCGGCTTCTCTCTATAGTCTCGTTTGGAGATAATGCGAAAATGAGCAACAGACGCGTTTCAGTTCCGGTCAGATTTATCGTCTTTTTATTTATTAGCAGTTGCCGTTTCTGCGCATCAAATAAGACCGAACCAAAAGTGAATATCTTGTTGTATTCATCTTTAGGTAAGGCTCTCCGCGGCTTAACCAATCTCAAAAAAATAAAGCCAACAAATGCTAAAAATGACAGGCCGCCCAAAAAATATTTATTCCTTGCTGTAGTTATTCCATTCGGTTTAAATTTAATGTTAATCATATAACAGGCGACGGGTTGCCTTCTTCCTATACACGCTACAATATCATCTTTTTTATTTTTGGATGTAGCGTATCCATAGGCTACACTGGAGTTGCCACAGTTAAGTACATTAACAACATAATCACGTGCGAACGGGTCTTTGGCTAACAAACGCTGAGTAGTATTCACCAGGGAGTCGGTTTGAAAAGTAAGGTCATTCTCAAACCTGATTTGATATTCATTTTCAGCTATCTTTTTTAAGGGAAGAACTCTTGATGTACTGTCGCCGGACTGTAAGAGTATTTCATGTCCGATCCTGCGGAGTAAAACTTCCCTTCTGGCTATATCAAAATCGTCACTATCCTCCGTACTGAAAGCCACACAGATTGCAGCCATAAATAAGAGTAGTAATAACCCGAACAGATATTTGCGTCTTCCAGAAAGGAGATTTCGACTAAGATGCATAGTGTAAAGTTTTTATTTACAAAGTTTACATTTTTATTTACAATCCCAATCTCTCAAACCGAAAAATAGCAATGTAAATTCGCAGAATCAATTTGAAAGGATATGAAACATATGAAAAAAACAATCTATTTTCTGATCTTACCGCTGGCTGTGGTGAGCGGACTAGTATTTAGCTTCGCTCCGTTCGCCAACGGCTCGGGTGCTAATCGTGAAATTAAAAATGAAACTAAACCATCCCCAAAACCGTTGTCCATTGCTGACAGGAAAGCCGCCCCGGATGAAAGGAAAAAATGGGAGGCTTCTCCTGACGGTATAAAGTATAAAGAATGGGAGGTTTCTCCTGAAGGTAAAAAAGTGCATGCCAGTTATGATAAAATAAAGAAGTCCATAAAGGCTTACACCAATATGGAGGCCGTGGTAACCTCTGTTACTTTTCAGCGCGCAAACGCGAAATCATCAGGACCAAAATGGCTTATAGTCAGGATTAATGGCGAAGAATACATGATGCAATTTATTCCTAAGGATTTTCAGCAGTTAAATAGCCTGAAAGTTAACGACAAAATAATTGTAAGAAGCCGCAGCGCAGGGTATTCGCCTAATCATCCATATTTGATTATATCGGGCGACTATATTGCGCGAAATAATAAGATACTTTTTAAACGTGACTTTAGCAAAAATAACGGTTGCTGAGGATTAGCGCCTCGCGATTAGCGACACCCGAGGCTGCAAGCCGAACGGAGCGGAGCACACGAGGCGTAGCCGAACTGGCCGGAGGCAATGGCAATTAAAACCAGCTCTAACGTCTCAGAAACGCTAATAAATGTTCAAAGAATCTCCCGTAGAGCTACTAGAAACACTAGAAAAAACCATTAAAAGCCTCAGCTACAACGGATTTAGACAATTGGTTTAATGGGAAGTTGGTTTTGTTTTTGGGATGATTTGGTTTCATTTTCATATTAACATTACATCAGGAAAACAAAATTCTGTTTAATACTATCATTTTATACTACTAATTAATGGGTATCAAACTCGTGTACCATTTCGTTGGTCATAGACGGAAGGTTGGAAAACCTCTATGTACTTGATGCCATTGTGCCAACCTATCAAATTAGTAACAATACTATTAAACAGAATTTATACATTCCAAAAAACACAATACAACCAGTAACCTCTTTTAAAACACTTTCAAAACTGTCGTACAAAAATGCAGCACGTTGATTGCGTATTCTACTGTAAATTTACAACTTAGCTTTATAAAAAACTATAACTTTGGGCTTTAATCAATACCAAAACAATGGCATTGATAGACAAAAACGGAAAATCTGATTCTGGTTAGTGTACCAAATTAATGTCTGCAATTTTATTTTAAATACATGTCGAAAAGCAATTTTGAACGAATGTTACAACTGGCTGACGAAGTTTTTGCGGTCAAAAATGACCCCAACCAGCTTGATGTAAATCAGGAAGTATTAGAAAGACTGATGCAGCTACATCCTACAACAGTTTCGGAATACGATGATGGAAAAGGTCCGGTGGCCTGGATTTTGCTAATTCCTACCACGCTGGATTTGATGAATCAGTTTCTTGCCAATAAAATTTCGGAAAAACAATTGTTTGAGCATACGCCATTAGACGCCAAATATGAAGCACTGTACCTCTGCTCCGCTCTGGTTTTAGAAGAATATCGAAGAAAGGGAATCGCAAAGCAACTGACATTACAGGCAATTGAAAACATACGCAAAGATCATCCTTTGAAAGCGCTGTTTGTTTGGGGATTTAGCAAAGAAGGTGATTTAGGTGCAGAAGCCCTGTCCCGCCACACTTCATTACCATTATACAAACTTCCAAAATAATTTAAAATAGGCACTCCGTTGCATCATTTTATGGATTAAATGTTCAACTTCGGGGAAAGAAGCATAGACTATATAGAGTAATCTATACATTTGCAAATTCAAAAATTTCAGTAGTATTCCCTTCTTTTTCAAAACCTCATTTATTTTTTATTAAATCGTAAAATAATTGTATTTTTAACAAAATTTTATGTTAAAAAAATCTAAGACATGACCCAAGAATTACAAAAACTTCATTCGGTTTGGATTAGTACTCAAAAAAGAGCCAACGAGAACACTTTATTGCCACAAATAAAGTTTGACGAAATTGCCAGTTCGATAATAAGCACTGGTCCGTTTTATTTTTACATCATTGATTTTTATGATATGTCTTTATCTAACATTAGTCCAGCTATAACTGATATTCATGGATTTGACCCGGAAACCGTATCTTTTAATGATATTCTTGGAACAATACATCCTGACGATGTTGACTTCATAGTAAAAGCCGAAGCTTCAATACTTAATTTTTTTTATACCAACATAGGTCCGGAAAGATTGACTAACTATAAAATGAATTACAGTTTTAGAAGTAGAATGAAAAATGGGGAATATTGCATGCTCAATCATCAAGCCATTATTCTTACTTTAGATCCAAAAGGCGGATTTGGAAAATCATTGAATATTCATACCAGAATTGATCATTTGACCAAAAACAATACCTACCAATATTCCATGATAGGGCTAAAAGGCGAACCTTCCTACATGAATATTGATGTTTTTGAAGATACACAATGCTTTTCAGAATTTTCAAAAAGAGAGATTGATATCATTAAGCTAATTGCAGAAGGTTTTGACAACAATGAAATTGCCAATACCCTTTTTATCAGTGTTAATACCGTAAAACAGCATCGTAAAAATATTTTAAAGAAATCCAACTCCAGAAACACCGCCCAATTAATTAGAAAAAGTACATTACAGGGCTTATTATAAGTTCTTATAAACAATTAATAAGCCTTTTATTAGATTTTTTAAAAGGCATGCTCCTACTTTTTGCTATTCAACAAACATAAATAACCAACAATAATGAAATCTCTAACTTTACTATTTTTCACCCTATTGCTGTCTGTAACTTACTCTTATGCCCAAAAAATAGAAAAAATCTCCACTAAAGACGGAAGCCATTACATTACCACAACCATTGATTATCCTATAACCGGAACCTATCTTTCTGTAGGCGAAACGGAACCCATTGTACAATTAAATCCAGATGGAACCGGTATATTTCAATTGGATGATTTATCAAAAACAACTATGGTTTGGGGAATGGAGTGTTTTGAAGACGGTACTCCAAAATACAAAAAAGGATTTAATTATGCCGTTTACTCGCTTTGGTATAAAAACAAAGAAGCAAATTCAGAAATGGACGCTAAAGAAGAATGGACTTATGCTCATTTTTCAATCCATTTTCAAAAAAAGAAAATGTTCATCGTAGGGGAAAGAAGCAAAGACTATATAGAGTAATCTATACGTTAGTAAATTTATAAATGAAGGCTGTTTTAGATTAAAATCAATAGCTTAATCGCTACTTAAAGAAAACGATTTCGTTAAATAAAATAATTCTGGTTTAATTTCCATTTAATTTTTGAAAAATAATAATTATCATTAATTTTTATTTAATTTGCGATAAAATTCAACCTCAGAATAATGACTTCTATAACCAGACTTTTTGATTTTCCTTATTATCAGCAAGATAAATATACTTCAATTCCAGATGCTTTAACAACAAAGCAAAATGGGGTTTGGATAAAAACTTCTACTCAAGAATACATCGCTAAAGCTAATGCTGTATCAAGAGCGTTACTGAAATTGGGCGTTCAAAAAGACGACAAAATTGCCATCATCTCTTCTAACAACAGAACCGAATGGAATATTATAGATATTGGTGTGCTGCAAACTGGAGCGCAAACAGTTCCTATTTACCCAACCATTTCTGAAGATGATTATGAATATATCTTAAATCATTCTGGTGCCATGTATTGTTTTGTATCGGATGCAGAGGTGCTTCGAAAAGTAAATTTGATTAAAGAAAAAGTACCAACGCTTAAAGAAGTCTATTCATTCAACGAAATTGAAGGATGTAAAAACTGGAATGAATTATTGATTCTTGGCAATGACCCAAGCAACCAAAATGAAGTTGAAGCTAGAAAAAACAACGTAAAAACGGAAGATTTAGCAACTATTATTTATACTTCCGGGACAACAGGAAAACCAAAAGGTGTTATGCTTTCGCACAAAAATATTGTCTCAAATGTTTTAGACAGTGCTTCCAGAATTCCTTTTGAAGCTGGAAAAAGCCGTGCGTTAAGCTTCCTTCCTATTTGTCATATTTTTGAAAGAATGATTTTGTATTTATACCAATATTATGGTGTTTCCATCTATTTTGGAGAATCAATAGATAAAATCAGTGACAATCTCAAAGAAGTAAAACCTACAGTTATTACGGCCGTTCCCAGACTTCTTGAGAAAGTATATGATAAAATCTATGCTAAAGGTACCGAGCTGACTGGCATTAAAAAGAAACTATTCTTTTGGGCAATTGATTTGGGATTAATCTACGAACCATATGGAAAAAATGGTTTATGGTACGAATTACAACTCAAAATTGCACGTAAATTAATTTTTAGTAAATGGAAAGAAGGTTTGGGTGGAAATCTGGATTTAATGGTTTCCGGAAGCGCCGCATTGCAACCCAGATTAGCCAGAGTTTTTGCTGCTGCAGAAATCCCGGTAATGGAAGGTTACGGTCTAACTGAAACTTCTCCTGTTATTTCCGTTAACGACATGAGAAATCGTGGTTTCAAAGTGGGAACTGTAGGTAAAATAATCGATAATGTAGAAGTCATAATTGCCGAAGATGGCGAAATCCTTTGTAAAGGTCCTAACGTAATGATGGGCTATTACAAAGATGAAAAACTAACCAGCGAAGTCATTACAAACGGTTATTTCCACACGGGAGACATTGGAATATTTGATGAAGATGGATTTTTGAAAATTACCGATCGTAAAAAAGAAATGTTCAAAACATCCGGAGGAAAATATATTGCCCCTCAATTAATTGAAAACACGATGAAACAATCCCGTTTCATTGAACAAATAATGGTGATTGGTGACGGACAAAAAATGCCGGCAGCAATTATCCAACCAAGTTTTGATTTCATTAAAGAATGGGCTGTGATTCATGGAATAGATGTTGGAAAAAGCAATGAAGCAATTATCTCGAACGAAAAAGTAATCGAACGAATTCAGACCGAGATTGATACCCTAAATGAAAAATTTGGGAATTGGGAGAAAATCAAACGATTTGAATTGACTCCGGACGTTTGGTCCATTGAAGGCGGACAATTGACCCCTACGCTAAAACTGAAACGAAAAATCGTAATGGATAAATACATTGATTTATTTCATAAAATCTACGGTTAACATTTGATAAAACCCATACAAAACATGAAACTAAAAGCTCTAATTTGTTCCGTTATAAGTCTGTTCTTTTTTTCTAATTGCCAAGAAAAACAAAAAGAAGATACCATAAAAGCAAATTATTTAGATTTCTCAAAAAGGGACGACCAAGGTACTGGCGGTATCAAAATGATTCCGATAAAAACGCCTAAAGGGACTTTTAAAGTCTGGACAAAAACCGTTGGTAATAATCCTAAAATAAAAGTATTGCTCCTTCACGGCGGCCCTGGATTGACACACGAACTGTATGAATGTTTTGACGGGTATTTTCCTAACGAAAGCATCGAATATATTTATTACGATCAATTGGGTTCCTATTACAGCGACCAACCCAAAGACAATAGTTTATGGACCAATGAACGCTTTGTAGAGGAAGTCGAGCAAGTGCGCATTGCATTAGGCTTAGACAATTCCAATTTTTACCTGATGGGACAATCTTGGGGCGGAATACTGGCGATGGAATATGCGTTGAAATACCAAAAGAACTTAAAAGGCTTGATTATCTCCAACATGATGGCGAGTGCTAAGGAATATAACGCTTACGCAAAAGACGTTCTGGCGCCTCAAATGGATCCTAAAATCCTAAAGCAATTACAGGATATCGAGAAGAACAATGATTTTGATAATCCAAAATACAGCGAATTACTTTTCAAATACTACTATACGGAACACATTTTAAGAAAACCACTGGACCAATGGCCGGAATCCATCAACAGGTGTTTCAAACACATCAATCCTGATGTGTATGTGTTTATGCAAGGTCACAGTGAATTTGGTATCACCGGAAATGCTTCCTTGAAAAATTGGGATGTCAAAGCCAGACTAAAAACCCTTAAGGTTCCTACACTGACAATTGGTTCTAAATACGACACTATGGATCCCGAACACATGAAATGGATTGCCCACGAAGTACAAAACGGACGCTTCTTGTTTTGTCCTAACGGAAGCCACCTTTCGCAATACGATGATCCTAAAAATTATTTTACTGGCGTGATCAAGTTCTTGAAAGATGTGGATAATGGGGAGTTTAAGAAAGGGTAAAACAAAAATTTTCAACAAATCATCGTTTCTTTTACTAGTAAATTTGATATCAGTATAGAAATTCATTATTCAATCCAAAGGATTTATTTCCCGATATAACTTCAAAGAGGAATAAACCACTTACAATTACGAAAACCCGTAATTCCACCAATTAAACCAAAAACTCAATTATTCTCCAGCACCTTCTTTCGCGTGAGGGATAGAAGTGGCATCCTTTTATGGAACGACAGCGCAATAAAAGATACAACGTACAGCCCGACACCCAGGGGCACGCCCAAAAAACAGCATTCAACTCGTTTAGCCTCACAACTATTTCATATTTAATTGTTATTTAACAGTTTAGCTATTATTTTGTTATTTTTCAATACCTTTATTGTGTTAACCCATAAAACCAAACATTATGAATGTGAAAAACTTTTTAGTTTCAGGTATTGTAGGCGGTATAATCTACTTCCTTTATGGATGGTTGTTTTACGGGATTCTATTTAAAGAAGCATTTCCGTCCAATGGGAATGAAAATTATGTAATGATATTTTTAGGGTGTCTTACATTTGGATTATTTACAGCCTATATTTTTACAAAATGGGCAGGGATTTCAAATTGGATAACAGGTTTTGGTGCTGGTGCTATACTTGGATTATTTATGGCTTTTTATATGAATTTCTTTGCCAATTCAATGAAATTAACACCAGACATTGACTTTCAGATTATGGCATTGGATATTGCAATCACTGTTGTAATGTCAGCATTGACCGGTGCCGTTATCGCACTTGTTAATGGAAAACTAAAATAAATGAAAATTCTTACTAAAAAACTCTTCATTTTATGGGGAGTTTTTTAGTTTTGACAAAAAATTAAAAAAATAATTAAACTTATTATGCGTGCATAGTATTTTTTTATTATATTTGAAAACGATATAGTTAGAGATATGAAAGATAAAACAATAGATTATATTTTAAGAGCGACTTGGCAGGCAGTCTCCAGAATGTACAATGAAGAAGCCTCTAAATACGGTGCAACTATGGCTACAGGTTTTGCCCTGCTGAGTATGGATAAAGAAAAAGGAACGCCCTCTACCGCTTTAGGCCCAAAAATGGGTATGGAAGCAACGAGTCTTACCAGAACCTTGAAATCAATGGAAGATAAAGGCTTAATCTTAAGAAAGAAAAATCCTTATGATGGTCGTGGCGTTTTGATTTACCTGACAGAATTTGGTAAAGAGAAGAGAGAATTGTCAAAAAACACCGTTTTAAAATTCAATGAAACCGTGCGAAAACATATATCAGAGGAAAAATTGCAACATTTTATTGAAGTGGCAGAAACCATCAATGAATTAATTCATGATAAAAATATATTTAACCCCACGAGCGTCGGCGAACTGGCGGAGCAAACTGAAAAACCAGAAAATGACATTGCCACGATTCAAAAAAACAATCAATAATTAGAAATGGCGCTAACATATTCCTATAAAAAACAAATAATAACTACGTATGAAACGCACAATTAAAAAAGTCGCAGTAATTGGATCCGGAATTATGGGTTCCGGAATTGCTTGCCATTTTGCCAACATTGGAGTTGAAGTTTTACTTTTGGACATTGTTCCACAAGAACTCACCGAAGCTGAAGCTAAAAAAGGGCTTACTTTAGATAGCAAAATTGTCAGAAACCGATTAGTGAATGAGCATTTGGCTAATTCCCTAAAATCGAAACCCTCCCCTATTTATAATCCGAAATTTGCCAGTAGAATTACTACGGGAAACACAATGGATGACATGGCGAAAATCACTGCTGTTGATTGGATTATTGAAGTGGTGGTGGAACGTTTAGACATCAAAAAGTTAGTTTTTGAACAAATTGAAAAATTCAGAAAACCGGGAACTTTAGTTACTTCAAATACATCGGGAATTCCAATTCACTTTATGAGTGAAGGAAGAAGTGACGATTTTCAAAAACATTTTTGTGGTACACACTTTTTCAACCCTGCGCGTTATTTAAAATTATTCGAAATCATACCTGGTCCACAAACAGCAACGGAAGTTTTGGATTTCCTTACTGGTTATGGTTCAAAATTCTTAGGAAAAACTTCGGTCGTTGCCAAAGATACTCCGGCATTCATTGGAAACCGAATTGGAATTTACGGGATTCAGAGTTTGTTTCATTTGGTAAAAGAAATGGGATTAACGATTGAAGAAGTGGATAAATTGACTGGTCCCGTTATCGGAAGACCTAAATCAGCCACTTTCAGAACGGTTGACGTCGTTGGATTGGATACTTTGGTACATGTTGCCAACGGGATCTACGAAAACTGCCCGAATGATGAACAACACGATTTGTTCAAATTGCCAGATTTCGTCAACAAAATGATGGAAAAAAAATGGTTTGGAAGCAAAACAGGTCAAGGTTTCTATAAAAAAGTCGATAAAGATATTTTGTCTTTGGATTTAGACACTTTAGAATACCGTCCGGCCAAAAGAGCTTCTTTTCCAACTTTAGAATTGACAAAAACGATTGATAAACCAATTGATCGTTTTAAAGTTCTGGTAAAAGGAACAGATAAAGCCGGAGAATTCTACCGAAAAAGTTTTGCTGGAATGTTTGCTTACGTTTCGAACAGAATTCCTGAAATCTCAGATGAATTATACAAGATTGATGATGCGATGAAAGCCGGTTTTGGATGGGAAAATGGTCCTTTCGAAATTTGGGATGCCATTGGTGTCGAAAAAGGAATCGAAATCATGAAAGCCGAAGGTTTAGCACCAGCTGCTTGGGTAAACGAGATGTTGGCTTCCGGAAGTTCCAGTTTTTATACTGTAAAAGAAGGCGCTAGTTTTTTCTACAATATTCCAACAAAATCTCAAACTAAAGTTCCGGGTCAGGATGCATTCATCATCTTGAACAACATTCGCGAAAGCAAAAAAGTGTGGAGCAATAGTGGAGCAATTATACAAGATTTAGGAGACGGAATTTTGAATTTAGAATTCCAGTCAAAAATGAATACGATTGGCGGAGATGTTTTGGCAGCCATCAATAAAGCAATCGACTTATCTGAAAAGGAATATCAAGGACTAGTTATTGGAAATCAAGCGGCAAATTTCTCTGTTGGTGCCAATATCGGAATGATATTTATGATGGCAGTCGAGCAAGAATACGACGAGTTGAACATGGCGATCAAAATGTTTCAAGACACGATGATGCGCGTACGTTACTCCGGAATCCCTATTGTGGTTGCACCACACGGAATGACTTTTGGTGGTGGTTGCGAAATGAGTTTGCATGCAGACAAAGTAGTTGCTGCAGCCGAAACTTATATGGGATTAGTAGAATTTGGTGTTGGCGTAATTCCTGGCGGTGGCGGATCGAAAGAAATGACCTTGCGTGCGGCTGATTTATTCCATAAAAATGATGTGGAATTAAACGTACTACAAGAATATTTCTTGACTATTGCTATGGCAAAAGTATCCACTTCTGGTTACGAGGCTTTTGATACCGGACTTTTACAACATGGAAAAGACATCATTGTGGTGAACAAAGACCGTCAAATAGCTGAAGCGAAGAAACACGCTTTACTAATGGCAGAAGCGGGTTACACACAACCGATTCGTAGAAATGATGTGAAAGTATTAGGAAAGCAAGCCTTAGGAATGTTCCTTGTTGGAACTGACCAAATGGTTGCCGGAAAATACATATCGGAACACGACAAAAAAATTGCAAATAAACTGGCGTATGTTATGGCCGGTGGTGATTTATCAGAACCAACATTCGTAACGGAACAATATTTATTGGATTTAGAACGTGAAGCTTTCTTGAGTTTGTGTACGGAAAGAAAAACATTGGAAAGAATTCAGTTTATGCTAACCAAAGGGAAACCGTTGAGAAATTAATTTTTAATTATAAATTATGAATTATAAATTATGAATGAGCTTCATTTAAAATTTAAAATTCAAAATTCAAAATAATAGTCATGAAAACAGCCTATATAGTAAAAGCATACAGAACAGCCGTTGGTAAAGCACCAAAAGGAGTTTTTAGATTTAAAAGACCCGATGAATTGGCAGCAGAAACAATTGAATTTATGATGAATGAGTTGCCTGATTTTGACAAAAAACGTATTGACGACGTTATGGTAGGAAATGCCATGCCAGAAGCAGAACAAGGATTGAACGTGGGACGATTAATCTCTTTGATGGGATTAAAAATCGAAGATGTTCCCGGTGTAACCATAAATAGATATTGTGCCTCCGGATTAGAAACAATCGGGATGGCAACAGCCAAAATCCAGTCAGGAATGGCTGATTGTATTATTGCCGGTGGTGCCGAAAGCATGAGTTTTATTCCAATGGGTGGGTACAAACCGACTCCGGATTATGCTGTTGCAAAAGCAGGAAACGAAGACTATTATTGGGGAATGGGACTAACTGCAGAAGCGGTTGCTAAACAATTCAATGTATCGCGTGCGGACCAAGATGAATTTGCGTACCAATCGCATATCAAAGCCTTGAAAGCACAAGCTGAAGGTAGATTCGATAAACAAATTGTTCCTATTACTATTGAGCAAACGTTCATCAACGAAAACGGTAAAAAAGAAACCAAATCGTATATCGTAAATAAAGACGAAGGTCCAAGAGCAGGAACTTCTGTAGAAGCTTTGGCTGGTTTAAGACCTGTATTTGAAGCGAACGGAAGCGTAACTGCGGGAAATTCATCCCAAATGAGTGATGGAGCCGCTTTTGTTCTAATCATGAGTGAAGAAATGGTAAAAGAATTGAACCTTACTCCTATCGCCCGTTTGGTCAACTTTGCTTCGGCAGGAGTCGAACCAAGAATCATGGGAATTGGACCTGTAAAAGCAATTCCAAAAGCATTGAAACAAGCGGGTCTAACCTTGAATGATATTGATTTAATTGAGTTAAACGAAGCTTTTGCATCACAAGCATTAGCAGTAACGAGAGAACTAAACCTAAATCCTGATATCATCAATGTCAATGGTGGAGCGATTGCATTAGGCCACCCACTGGGTTGTACAGGTGCTAAACTTTCTGTTCAATTATTCGACGAAATGAAACGCAGAGGAAGCAAATACGGAATTGTTTCTATGTGTGTAGGAACTGGACAAGGTTCAGCAGGAATTTACGAACTTTTACAGTAATGACAATATCGAGGATTTAGATTATCAAGAAAAACATATTAAAAAATATAAACATGGCAGATACAATTGAAAAAAACGTAACCCGTGGCGGTCAGTTTTTGGTTAAAGAAACAAAGTGCGAAGATGTCTTCACCCCTGAAGATTTTAATGAAGAACAATTAATGATGCGTGACTCTGTAAAAGAGTTTGTAGACAAAGAAATCTGGCCCAACAAAGATCGCTTTGAAAAAAGAGATTTTGCCTTAACGGTAGAAAGTATGCAAAAGGCGGCTGAAATGGGATTTTTAAGTATTGCAGTTCCTGAAGCTTATGGTGGAATGGGAATGGGATTTGTAAATACTGTTTTGGTTTGCGACTATATTTCGGGAGCAACAGGTTCATTTTCTTCTGCTTTTGGGGCACATACCGGAATTGGAACACTGCCAATTACTTTGTATGGAACTGAAGAACAAAAGCAAAAATACGTAACAAAATTAGCTTCTGGCGAATGGTTTGGAGCGTATTGTTTAACGGAACCAGGCGCTGGTAGTGATGCTAATTCCGGAAAAACAAAAGCAGTATTATCTGAGGATGGAACACACTACAAAATCACAGGTCAAAAAATGTGGATTACAAATGCAGGGTTTTGTAATGTTTTTATTGTTTTTGCCCGTATCGGAGATGATAAAAATATAACTGGCTTTATCGTAGAAAATGATCCAAATAATGGAATTTCTATGAATGAAGAAGAGCATAAATTAGGAATTCGCTCCTCTTCTACGCGTCAGGTTTTCTTTGCAGATACAAAAGTTCCTGTCGAAAACATGTTATCCGAAAGAGGAAATGGTTTCAAAATAGCCATGAATGCCTTGAATGTAGGCCGAATTAAATTGGCTGCAGCCTGTTTGGATGCACAACGCAGAGTTATTTCAAACTCAACAAAATACGCTAACGAAAGAATACAATTCAATACCGCTATTTCTCAGTTTGGAGCCATCCGAGCAAAATTAGCTGAAATGGCAACATCCTGTTATGCCGGAGAAAGCGCTACTTATCGTGCAGCAAAGGATATTGAAGATCGCATTGCGTCACGTGAAACCGAAGGAGCATCACATCAAGAAGCAGAATTAAAAGGGATTGAAGAGTATGCCATTGAATGTTCAATTTTGAAAGTGGCCGTTTCTGAAGATATTCAAAATTGTGCAGATGAAGGAATCCAAATCTTTGGAGGAATGGGATTTTCTGAAGATACTCCAATGGAAAGTGCATGGAGAGATGCCCGAATTGCTCGTATTTACGAAGGAACCAACGAAATCAACAGAATGCTATCGGTAGGAATGTTAATCAAAAAAGCGATGAAGGGTCACGTTGACTTACTCGGACCAGCATCAAAAGTACAAGAAGAATTAATGGGAATTCCTTCTTTTGATACTCCTGATTATTCTGAATTATTTGCTGAAGAAAAAGAAATGATTGGTAAATTGAAAAAAGCATTTTTAATGGTTGCAGGCGGAGCGGTACAAAAATACGGTCCGGATTTAGATGCACACCAACAGTTATTAATGGCAGCTTCAGATATTTTAATCGAAATCTACATGGCTGAAAGTACTATTCTTAGAACTGAAAAATTAGCCAAAAAAGAAGGTGAAGCCAAGGTACAGGAGCAAATTGCCATGGCAAAATTATACTTGTATAAAGCAGTAGATACCGTTACTCAAAAAGGAAAAGAAAGTGTAATCTCTTTTGCTGAAGGGGATGAACAACGTATGATGCTTATGGGCTTACGTCGTTTTACAAAATATACTAACATGCCCAATATTGTAGGATTAAGAGAAACTATCACTACAAAATTAGTAGCTAAAAACGAATATTGTTTCTAGAATACAAACAATATTCGTTTTTAGTTTATTTATTTGTCAAAAAAAACCGTCTTGTTCCTGAAAAACAAGACGGTTTTTATATAATTGAAAAATTACTTAGCTTCTTTTTTTTCTATTGGTTTAATTTCTCCATCATAAGAAATCGGACTTCGATTATTAGAATTAATGGTAAGTGTAGCGTTACCTTCAAAAAAAACAGAAAGAAATAGTATGTACACATCCGTATCTCCCTTAACAGTCACTTTTATTTGATAGGCTTTTCTCCCTTTTTCAATAGTAAATTCTTTTGGACTTCCTTCAAATTTTAAGCCATCATCCCTGCTGCCATAGGCAATGCCACTGTACCCTCTGCCAAAAAAAGGCATTTCACTATTAATTTTATCTGGCTTAAATTCCACATAATTAGAATTAGTGGTCAAATCTATACTTCGAAAACCTTGACCTAATGCTGTTCTTCCAATAAAAACAAACTCTTTTGAATCAATCAAAGATGCTATTTGTTTCTCTTTTTCGATTTTACGTTCTGCTCTTAATTGTTTCTTACTTTTTTCCTGAGCATAACTTACCGTTACTATCAGCGAAAGAAACAGTACTAAAATTGCTGTTTTTGTTTTCATGGTATCCATTTTATAATTTGTAATACTATTAAATACACCTTCAAAAATTTTGAATTTATTTTTTCTCAAAACGCATCATAGCGATATCGCCCATGATAAAATTTAATGTCTTTCCATCTTCTGAAATGGAATAAGAATCTATTTTTTGAAGCATTGACATGTAAATATTCTCCCCTTCTCCGGGACAAAACATTTTAGTTACTGCCATAGGTTCTTTGAAACTGATTTTATTTCCAACCACATTTAATTTTCCGGAATAACGATTACAACTGTTGCTTCCTGAAATACTGTTCTCTTTCAAGTCGAAAGTGATAGTCGGCTTTTTATTTGGATATAATCCATCAAAGGCTATTCTTGGTCCTGTAACATAATTTAACTCCCAAGTTCCTTCAAGTGAAGCTGTTTTATTCGTAGTTGTTTTAAAAGAATTGCAGGAAATAAATGCCAAAGAGAAAATAGTTAGCACCAAAATTATTTTTTTCATGTGATATTTTTTGTTTTATACTATCAGAAATAAAGCAAAAATACTGCCACTTTTAAGGTTTTTTAAAAAAATATTACAAAAATAAAACGTTTAAAAATTCGCATCCTAAGCTCCTAAAATCTTAAGAAACCGAAATCAATTTATTACTTTTTAAGCTCTATAACTTCCACCTTAATACTAACAGCATACCCATTTGGAATGATTTTTTTTCCATGTGCATTGGCATACACTTTAGTGAATTCAGCTCCGAAATATAAGATTATAGCAGAATAATATACCCATATTAAAATTATTATTATCGAGCCCGCAGCGCCATAAACAGTTGCTACCGTTGAACTTCCTAAATAAAAACCGATAGCAAATTTACCAAACATAAAGAAAAAGGAAGTGAAACTGGATCCTATCAAGGCATCTTTCCACGCAATATTTCCATCAGGGAGTGTTTTGAAAATAATGGAAAACAACAATGTTGTAGTCGCAAATAAGACTAAGGTGTTAAAAAAATAAAATATATAAACCATCGTGTCAGGAAAATAAACAATTAATCGCGTATTTATAATGTCCATTACTGTATTTACCATCAAACTGACCATTAATAAAAAACCAACTGAAGCAATCATAGAAAATGACATCAGTCTGTTTTTAATAAATTTCATAATTCCTTTATTGGGTTTTGCTTTTAGACCCCAAATAAAATTTATGGAGCTTTGTATTTCGGCAAAAACACCCGAAGCACCAATCAACAACATAATTCCTCCAAATATCGTTGCAAATGTTACACTATCAGACAATTCAATATTCTTAATGGTTTCCTGAATTTGGTGTGCAGCTTCATTACCAACCATTCCGTTAATTTGGCCAAAAAATCTTCCGGTAACTGCATCTCTTCCAAAGAAAAAACTAAAAATAGATAAAATAATAATTAATAACGGAGGCAGTGAAAATATGGTATAATAGGACAATGAAGCACTTAATTTTATGGCGTTATCATCATCAAATTCACGATACGTTCGCTTTAATAAATCCCAACTTATAATAGCGATCTCTTTATGCTTCATGTTTATTGTTATTTTATATTCTTTAGTAAGAAAAACGATATATTGGTTACCTTATTTGGCATAAAAGCACACACAGATTAAAGTTGTGTGTCAATTGCTGCTGTTTTCAAAACTACAAATAAATTGATTAGGTATTTATAATGATTATTGCAAAATTCCCATAAAATTGAATTATTAAAACACAATCCTATTATCCGTAATACAAAATTTTCTTACCTTTGAAATAAAACATATCATGAAAAAATTAGCTTTATTGTTCAGCATAGTGTTAGCCCTTTTTATTGGTTGTAAAACCAATTCTCTTTCTAATCCTGATAAAAAACTGGATATTGCTTTCGAACCAAAAAGTGGAAGTCAGGTTTCTGGAACTGCAACTTTTGTAGAAAAAGATGGAAAAGTGACTTTCGTTGCAAAATTAGCCGGATTAAAACCGGGTGTACATGCCATACATATTCATGAGAAGTCCGATTGTACGGCTGCTGATGGAAGTTCCGCAGGAGGACATTGGAACCCAACATTCAAAAAACATGGTAAATGGGGAGTTGGCGAATATCACAAAGGTGATATTGGGAATTTTATCGCTGATGAAAAAGGAAACGGAACCATAACTTTAACCACTGACGAATGGTGTATTGATTGTGGTGATACAAATAAAGATATTTTAGGAAAAGGACTAATCGTTCACCAAGGAACTGATGATTTTGTTTCTCAACCAGCTGGTAACGCAGGTGCAAGAGTCGCTTGTTCAGCTATAATTAAGTAGTTTTTTTTTAAAATTTAAATTGGAAGATAAAGAACACCTCTATTTTAAAAACACAGAAGAATGGCGTGATTGGTTGCACCAAAATCATCATTCTTCAAAAGGGGTGTATCTAATTTTTTATAAAGTGAGCAGTGAATTTGAAAGTATGCGATGGGAAGAAGCAGTTCAGGTTGCCATTTGTTTTGGTTGGATTGATTCAACAGTGAGAAAAATGGACGAAGACCGCAGAAAACAAGTGTTTTCTCCAAGAAAAGATAAAAGTGTTTGGAGCAAACTCAATAAAACGTATATCGAAAAACTACTCAAAGAAAATCTAATGCATGAAAGTGGATTAGCCAAAATTGAAATTGCTAAAAAAAACGGCACCTGGACTTCATTAGACGCTGTAGAGGATTTGATTATGCCCTTAGATCTGGAAATGGCTTTTGACAAAAACAGTGCTGCATTCGAAAACTACAAAAATTTTAGTCCTTCGTATAGGAAAAGTTATCTTTATTGGCTCAATCAGGCTAAAAGAAAAGAAACAAGAAACAATAGGATAGCCGAAATCATAAATCTTTGTTCTCAAAATAAAAAATCCAGAGATTAATATTTTGCAATAAATAATTAAAACTTAATCTAAACTTTTCTACGTAACCATAAAAAAACATAGCTTTGTAGCTTCAAATTAAAGCAATGATTAACCCCTCGGCATCAGGTTGGATAGATAAATTTTTTATTGAACAAAAATTTTCAAAAGAAACTGTTTCTAAAACTACTGATTCATTTTATCAAAAAGTTAGAAGTACAGGTTTTATATACGGCCATATAATTGCATTTGAAACCGTTAATAAAATTGAAACCAAAGGCTGGTTTAAAGAAGAGATTTCTAAAGTTGCTTTATTAAATACCTTATACGATGTTTTTTGTTTGACTAAGGAAGAAATCAGTTCTGAAAATTTCATAAAAGAAGCGGTTGATTTTTATAACCAAATGAATCCCCAAGGATTTAATTTATTCAAAAAAATCCTGCCTAAACATTCCCTTTCCTTAACACTGGAAAAAATAATTGACGAACGCGTCCAAACTAATGATACAATCATCAGTAAGAATTTCTCACATCTTGTAACCAATGCACTTTTGTTTATTGATGTTGTTGCTTTTCGCCAATATTTAATTCACGGAGCAATTCCTGAGAAATACTTAAAAAAAATTGAAGAGACAATCGTTAATCTTGTCACGCTGGCGCTAAAAATTAAATCAAACAAATCTCAATATGATGATTTGTTAATTAAACTTTTTGAAGCTTCAATACGCTATAGCAAATTTTCAAGAGTCTCTGTTCAAAGTTTGGAAACCCTTCAACTGGATTATTTTACACATGAATTGGAAAAATATTATTTAATCGACATTGCCGGTATGGCGCTTTGGAGTGATGGAATAATTGAAAATAATGAAGCCTATTTTTTACATTCATTAGCTGAAATGGTATCGATTTCAGATGATTTTGTTAATGAGAGCATTAACAGCACTAATGAATTCATTACCAAACATAAAAAAGAAATTCCTTACTTCAATTATTCGAATCCAGTCAAACACTTTTATGACCAAACTACTCAAAGTGTTGTTACTTTAGTAAGCCGTAATAAAAGTAGATTGATAAAGGAAATTGTGCAAAGCAAAGAATTAATGCTTCTGTTAGCCTATTCTACCCGAAGAGATTTGGATGAAAAGGAAAAGAAAAAAGTAAAAAAACAACTATTGGATATTTGCAAAACAATTCCTTCCTTGACTATCTTTTTACTACCGGGCGGAAGTTTATTATTACCTATTTTGATAAAATTCATCCCTACCCTTTTACCGTCAGCTTTTAATGAAAATCTAGAAGAAATCGAATAAAAAAATCGCCCGAAAGCGATTTTTTTATTAAAATTTTAATTGATATACATCATCCAAATCTTTATTTGAACTGATATTGACATTCAAATCCGTTACAAAACCTGAATTCAACCCGTAAGCCCAACCGTGTAATGTTAATTCTTGTCCGTTTTTCCAGGCAGATTGTACAATTGATGTTTTAGCCAAGTCAAATACTTGCTCCTTTACATTGATTTCTACGAAAGCGTTAAAGCGATCGTTTTCATCAACTATCGAATCTAAATATTCATGATGCAGGCGGTAAACATCTTTAATATGACGAATCCAGTTGTCAATGATACCTATTGATTCATTTCCCATAGCTGCTTTGACACCTCCACAACCATAATGCCCACATACCAGTACATGCTTTACTTTCAAAACATTTACTGCATAATCCAAAACACTCAGCATATTCATATCAGAATGTACCACCATATTGGCAATATTTCTATGAACAAATACCTCTCCTGGTTTTGCACCAACAATTTCATTAGCTGGAACTCTACTATCCGAACAACCAATCCATAATAAGGGTGGCGTTTGTCCTTTGGCTAAATCTGCAAAATAATTAGGATCACTAGCTAGAGATGTTTCTACCCATTTTTTATTATTTTCTAATATTTTTTTATAAAAATCGCTCATAAAGAATTACGGTCTAAGTTTATTCAAATTTAAAATAAAATTAATAGTTTTATTTGCTAAAAAAAAATCATTGCCGACTTTAGCGGTTATTTCACATATACTCTAGTATTGTTACAATTCTTCTTCCAACCAGGCATGCATCATCCAGATTGTTTTTTCTTGTTCAGCAATAAAATCACTCATCATTGAATTTGTCCCTTCATCATTGATTTCTGAAGATTTAGTAAGAATTTCTCTTTCAATTTTTAACAAATGAGATAATGAATTTACTATCAAATGAATGGCTTTTTCATCTATCGAAATATTTTTCCCTACGGCTAATTGGTTATTTTTAATATAATCCTCAAAAGTATGAAGCGGTGTTCCACCAAGAGTAAGAACACGCTCAGCAATCATATCAATTTTTAATTGCGAGTCATTATATAATTCTTCAAATTTCACATGTAAATCAAAGAAACGTTTTCCGCGAATATTCCAGTGAATACCTCTTAAATTTTGATAATACACTTGAAAATTGGCTAACAGAATATTTAATTCAGTTACAATTAATTCAGTTTCTTTCACCGGTAATCCTAAAATATTTGTTTTCATCATAGTTATTTTTTACAAATCTAGACAAGAAAACAACACTTTATACTATAAGTTAAATTGATTGTTTTTATATTTGCATCAGATATTACTATAAAAAATGACAATCACTCAATTAAAATATGTTTTGGCTGTAGCCGAACATAAAAACTTTACTCTTGCTGCCGAAAAATGTTTTGTAACTCAACCTACTTTGAGCATGCAAATTCAAAAAATTGAAGAAGAGTTAAGTATTCAAATATTTGACAGAACAAAAAAACCAATTCAGCTTACGGATATTGGACAAAAAATTGTCAATCAGGCTAAGAATATTGTTAACGAAGCCGATAGAATTCAAGATATTGTAGAGCAACAAAAAGGTTTTATTGGAGGTGAATTCAGATTAGGAATAATTCCTACTATTATGCCAACCTTATTACCGATGTTTTTAAATAATTTTATCAAAAAATATCCAAAGGTAAAACTCATAATCGAAGAATTAAACACGGCTGAGATTATTACAAAGCTCAATAATGGTCATCTTGATGCAGCCATTGCGGCAACACCTTTGATGGAAGAAAAAATCAAAGAAATTGTTTTATACTTTGAACCTTTTGTCGCCTACATTCCGGAGAATCATCATAATTTTCAGAAGGAAGAAATAGAAGTTTCTGATTTAAACTTAGATGAAATCCTGTTATTGCAAGACGGACATTGTTTTAGAGAAGGGATTTTAAACTTATGTAAAAGTGCCGGTAAGAATGAAATGAATCACTTTCAAATACAAAGCGGAAGTTTTGAAACTTTAATAAAATTGGCCGATGAAGGTTTGGGAACCACATTGCTTCCTTTTTTACATACCTTAGATTTAAAAGAATCCGACAAAATGAAATTACGTCATTTTAAAGAGCCAAAACCTGCACGGGAAGTCAGCTTAATTTTTCCTAAAAGCGAACTTAAAATTCAGATAATTGATGCACTTAGAAGCACAATTGCAGGTGTAGTAAAAGGAGCAATTGTTTTTCAAAATGTTCAAATTATTAGTCCAATTCAGAAAAAATAAAAAAAGGAACCGATTTAAGGTTCCTTTTTTATTTATGAATTTACGATTAGTAAACATTGTTTTAATTCTGGTTTTCCAATCGTGAAATTTAATAACCATTCTCTTAATTGCTCCATCTCGTATGGTAATAACGTTTTAATTGCTTTTTCTAATTCTTTGCAAAAAAGCATCGGATCGAAACTTACTCTTTCAAGCACTGATTTTGTGTAATCGAACATGATTTTCGACATAATAAATTAAGATTTTTGGGTTATCAAATAGTATTAATTTCTGTAAAAGTACATTTTTAAAAGAGACAACATAACAAATTAACTTTCTTTTTAGTATTTTATTTCATTCCAAAAAAAGTATGGTTTTTAAACTCAAAATTTTTCTTTTTCTATTTCTTAGTTGCACGAAACATTTCTCTTTTCCCAGGAGGCCCCGCTAATTTCTCAACTGCAAAACCTACTTCTATCATACTCCTTTTCACCACTCCTCTCGCAGCATAAGTAACCAGTACACCATTGGATTTAAGAGCATTATACATTTTTTTAAAAATGGCTGTACTCCACAATTCAGGTTGTACTCGATACCCAAAAGCATCAAAATAGATTAAATCAAATTTTTCAAAATCATCAATTTCTTCAAAAAATTGTTTCCTTTTGGTTAAAGTGAAATCATCCCTTAAAACAATATTTTCTTCCCAATTACTTTCATGCATTTTTTTAAATACAGCACTTTCATTACTGGCATTCAGTTCATCCACATAATTCATCGATACAACTTCCTCAGCTGATATCGGATAAGCCTCCACCCCCACATAATCGATAAATTGATTCATTTTGGATGCTTCCAAAAAAGTAATAAATGCATTCAAACCTGTTCCAAAACCAATTTCTAAAATTGAAACCTGCTTGTTTTGAAATAAAGACAAACCGTTTTTGATAAAAACATGCTGCGCTTCCTGTATTGCCCCGTGTTTAGAATGATAACATTCGTCCCATTCCTGTAAATGAATGGTTGTGGAACCGTCTAGCGTTTGGATTATTTCTCTTTTCAAAATTATAATTTGAGGTTGTTCTTAGTTTAATAGCTTTATCAGACCGCCAAATTTAATCAAAACTAAAATGTAATAGTCTCAAAAAATCTATATTTTTTATAAATTTCATATAAATTGACTCTATTTATTTCCATTTTTTAAAAGATAAATAAATCACAGTTAAATGCTATAATTAATGGAATAATCATAAGTATTTCAGTGATTTTTATTTAATTTTGCAAACATTAAAGTTGCTTTTTGTAAAAAAGCAACTTTAATACTCAAGCATATCACTTATAAAAAAATAAAAATAAACAATACCTTATTATGAGTACAACTCAAACTAGCAAAATTGAAATAATTAAAGCTCCTACTTCAAAAATAAATGAAGTAGATTTTGAAAACTTAAGCTTTGGTTCTGTTTTTACAGATCATTTATTCGAATGTGATTTTAAAAATGGGGAATGGCAAAAACCGGTCATTAAGCCTTACGCTCCTTTTTTATTAGATCCGTCTACAAGAGTTTTTCATTATGGCCAAGCTATTTTTGAAGGTATGAAAGCATACAAAGATGACAATAATGACATTTGGCTTTTTAGACCTGATGAAAATTACAACCGTTTCAATAAATCTGCTGTAAGAATGGCTATGCCAGAAGTTCCAGAAGATGTATTTATGAATGGTTTAAATCAATTGTTACAATTAGATGAAGCTTGGATAAAAAAAGGAAAAGGAAATTCCATGTACATTAGACCTTTTATGATTGCTACAGGCACTGGAGTAATTGCAAATCCATCAGATGATTATAAATTCATGATTATTTTGTCTCCGGTATCTGCATATTATTCTGGTGATGTAAAAGTACTTATTGCGGAGCATTTCAGTAGAGCTGCAAATGGTGGAATAGGAGCTGCAAAAGCTGCCGGAAATTATGCAGCACAATTTTACCCTACTGACTTAGCTAATAAAGAAGGATTCCAACAAGTAATTTGGACTGATGACGCAACACATACCAGACTTGAAGAAGCGGGTACAATGAATGTATTTTTCAGAATCAATGATACGTTACTAACTGCTCCTGTAAGCGAGAGAATTCTTGATGGAGTAACCAGAAAAACGCTGATTGATTTAGCAAAAAGTGAAGGTATAAATGTAGACATTCGTCCAGTTTTAGTTTCTGAGCTTGTTGAGGCTTCTAAAAACGGGACGTTAAAAGAAATCTTTGGAGCTGGAACTGCTGCAGTGGTAAGTCCTATCTCTGGATTCTCTTATAAGGATGTTTATCACGAATTACCAAAAATTGAAAAATCTATGGCATCTCAATTAAAAGATAAATTGACCAATATTCAAAATAAATTGGAGGAAGATACTTTTGGTTGGACTGTTAAAGTATAGATTTCAGATTTATTAAAAAAAGCGATTTTCATACTGAAAATCGCTTTTTTTATTTTTATTTTTTTACTGCAAACTGAAATCTGAAACCTGTTATTTTTCCTCAAGTATTTTAGAAAAATTAGGTTTGAAATAATTAGGACCTTTCATTACTTTTCCGTCTTCACGATAAATAGGTTTCCCTTCTGCGTCTAACTTACTCATATTACTACGTTGAATTTCGTCAAAAACTGCTTCTATTTTATGTTGTAGACCATGCTCAATAATAGTTCCACATAGAATATACATCATATCACCAAGTGCATCTGCAATTTCTATCAAGTCATTATTTTGAACTGCTTCCAGATATTCTTCATTTTCCTCTTTCATCAGATTGTACCGAAGCGTGTGTTTACTTTCTCCTAAATTAGCTGTAGGAATTTCATTATGTCCTATTTTAAATGCGGTATGAAATTCTTTCACGGAGTCTATCTGTTTTTGCATGTTTTTATTTTATTAAATGAAAAGGCAAATTAGCAACTATTTCTAAACAATTAACTAAATTTGCTCGAAATAATTTAAACTATGTTTAGTCAAGGACAATTAGTGTTTGCAGGCTGTTTTTTTGTTGCTTTTGTTATTGCAGCAATATATGCCTACCGAAAAGATTTGGGAGTACATAAAGAGTTTTATAAGGGAAACTACAAGATATTAATCGGTTTCCTAATTTTTATTGGAATCTTGTTTATGATAAAGATATTTTTTAAACGCTAACCTCTTTATTTTTCAGAATAAAAAAATGCCCACTAAATGTGAGCATTTTTTTTGAAACTTAATTTATACTTCTAATTTTCCAAAGGTAAAAATCCAAAGTTTTTAGAGTATTTCAACATTTGTTCTGCAAATGTTTTTGGCTGTTGTACTTCTATCGAAATAATTTTACCTGTTTTGTCTAATTTTGGAACCAATACCGGATTTACAAAACCACTATAAGCAGCCGAAGCAAATTGTTTATTTCGCTCTAAAACTTCAACGTGCAGTTTTTGATCTACTTTCACACCATAATTTTCAACTAATGCTTTTCCTGCATTGAAATCTCCTTCTGATTTGATTCGTTGTACTTCTCTCAACAATTGTCCGAATAAATCGTGTAACTTTTCATAATCCGTAATATTGAAATACGTTTTACCGTTACGCGTGATTTTCTCAATAACATTGTCTTTTTTTCCTTTTTCAAAAACCCATGAACTTACCCACTGACGGTTTCTCATGTGTGCTTCTTCAATATTCGCACCCAATTCTAAACGCACTAACTGAGTCATTAACCCATTTCTGATGTAACTGTCATAAGACTCCATTCCAAGTTTTTTCCAATCATCAACTAACCCTAATTCTTGTAATTTTGGGTTGTACAAATAGTATAAACCAACTAGATCCGCCCTTCCTTCTTCAAGTGTCGAAGCATAACTTTTCAATGATTCTTTAGGAGTTCCCACACCCGGATTAATTTGTCCTGAAGCATGACCCACCACTTCGTGTAAAGCAGTATGCATCTTATCCCCTATCTCACCATATTTTTTTGCCAAAGCAATTTCTTGCTCGTCATTAGCAAATTCTTCTAATTTTCCTTTACCGGCTGCTTTAGCATACGAATCGATAATATTTCCTAAAGAAACTGATTTCGAACCATGTTCCGCACGAATCCAATCTGCATTTGGAAGATTTACTCCAATAGGCGTACTTGGCGATGCATCACCAGATTCTCCTGCTACAATAACCGTTTTATATGAAACACCAACAACATTTTTCTTTTTATGTTCTGGCATTAATGGCGAATTATCTTCAAACCATTGTGCATTTTTGGAAACTACTTCCATTTTTGCCGACATATCAAAATCTTTTATCTGAACAATTCCTTCATAAGAACCTCTGTACCCTAATGGATCATTGTATACTTCAATAAAACCATTAATATAATCAATGTTACCATCGGTTGCATCTAACCAAGCGATGTTATAATCATCCCAAGTTTTTAAACTACCCGTTTTGTAATAACTGATCAGTAATCCTAAAGCATCTGCTTGCTTTTTATTTTCGGCAACAGCCTTTGCTTTTTCTAACCAATAAGTAATTTTATCAATTGCAGCGCCATACATGCCACCACTTTTCCAAACTTTCTCAGTTAATTGTCCTTTTGAATTGCGAACTAATTTAGAATTTAAACCATAAGAATACGGTTTCTTAGGGTCCGGACTTGTTTTTTTAGCGTAAAAATCTTCTGCTTCTTTTAATGAAATTCCCTTGTCATAGAAATTAATGGCTGACCCTTCCAATAAACCTTTTGATTCATCAAGATTAACTCTTTTAGCATCAACATCATTAAATATAACAGCTGTAATAGCAGGTGATAAAGTTGTTTTAGTCGCTTTCAACAAACCGTTAAAATAGGCAATCGAAAATCCTGACTTAATTTTATCGCTGGAATAATGATGGTGAATTCCATTGGAGAACCAAACTCTTTTAAGGTATATTTCAAAATTTTTCCAGTCTCCAGATGTTTTATCTCCTTTATAATTTTTGTAAATATTTTCTAATGCTTTCCTAATTTTTAGATTGTATTTATAATGTTGATCCCACATTATATCGCGACCTGAAGTTCCTGCCTGAGTCAAATAATAAACTAATTTCTGTTCTTTTAGTGTTAGATTTTTCCAATCAGGAATTTGATAACGCAGTACTTTAATGTCCGCAAATTGTTCTACAACATAATCGAAAGGAGCTTTCTCTGTGGTTTTTACGGCCGTAGTTTTTGTTACTTGTCCATTACAAATAACAGAAACCACGAGAGTAGTAAAAAATCCAGCAATTTTAAGTAATTTCATTATTAATATTATTTAGATGTTTGACGTATTATTATTCAACAAATATACACATTCTTTAAATAAATAATAAAAATCACTTCTTATATTGTTATGCTTTTGAAATAAATAAAATAATAATTTCAATTTCCAGCCAATATTTTTTTAGGTTCTGAGTTAAATAAATAAAAAATGAGTTTCAAAAAAATCATTCCTACTGTCGAGAATTCAAACAACAAATTTTATAATTTTTTAATAGTTACCTTACAGTATTAATAAAATTTCTAACTTTACAAGTTAAAACAGCCTATTATCATGAGGATTTTAAAATATATATTTCTTTTATTATTACTTAGTTTAGTTGCATTATCAATTTTTATTGCAACACAAAAGGGAGATTTTACTGTAGAAAGAAGCAAAGTCATTAATTCCCCAAAACCGGCGGTATTTAATTATGTAAATGACTATAAAAATTGGCAAGATTTTGGATCTTGGGCTACAGAAGATCCTGAAATGAAAATAACTTATCCTCAAAATACAATTGGAAAAGGCGGTTCTTATTCTTGGGAAGGCAAAGATGGTAATGGTGATATGAAAACTATTTTCGTGAAGGAAAACGACAGTATTTCTCAAAAAATGAATTCTAACGGAACTTCTTCAGATGTTTTCTGGAGTTTCAAAGACACTGTAGGGGGAACTAAAGTAACTTGGAAAACAAAAGGAAAAATGAGTTTCCTTTTCAAAATATATTCTGCTTTTAATGGAGGTGTTGAGAAAATTATAGGCGGCATGTATGAAAAGAGCTTAGCCAACTTAGATAAAACCTTAGATTATGAAATAAATACCTATTCCGTAAAAGTAGACGGTTTGGTAAAAAAACCGGAGACTTTTTATTTACATCAAACGTTCACCAGTAAAATTTCAAATGTCATTAAAAATTTCAGAATCGTCACTCCAAAAATTATTACTTTCTGCGAAAAAAATAACATTATAATTACTGGAAAACCTTTCATACTCTATCATACCTATGATTTAGTAAACGGGCTTACCAAAATCTCTATTTGTGTGCCAATTAAAAATCAAATTTACACAAGTGAAGGAAGTGATCTTTATTCTGGAAAATTAGAAGCATTCGAAGCAGTAAAAACTACCTTAACCGGTGATTATTCCCATAAAGATAAAGCTTTGAATAAAACAACGCAATATCTTAATGCCAATCGTTTAACATCTGATGCGGCATTTTCACATCTTGAAATTTCTTTGATGGGTAAAACCGAAATAAAAAATCCATCAAAATGGGTTACTGAAATTTATTACCCGATAAAATCAAAAGTGGAAGCCATTAAAATCTACAAACCGGCAGTCATAAAAGCTGATGAAGTCATAACAACGGAACCTGTTATAAAAACAACTGAAGCTGTAAAAACAGAACCCATTGCGAAACCCAAACCAGTTGCAAAACCTAAGCAAACTATAAAAACGGAACCAGTTATAAAAACGGAACCGGTTATAAAAAAAACAACTGCTCCAAAAAAGGAAGAAGAACAATCTGAATTTTAAGTATTTTTTCATCACAGATTAAACCTATTTGATAAATTCCATTCTAACTGATAAATAATAGCTTTGCAAGAGGAAAAGGAATTCATCCAAAAACTATTGAACCCTAAAACGCAAAATCAAGCGTTTCAACAACTCTTACAAGATTATCAAAAACCGTTGTACAATCATATCCGCAATATTGTATTGAGTCATGATGATGCTGATGATGTGCTGCAAAATACTTTTATAAAGGTATTTCAACATTTAAAAAATTTTAAAGGAGACAGTAAACTTTTTTCTTGGATGTATCGCATTGCAACTAATGAAGCACTAACCTTTTTGAATCAAAAAGCAAAAATTAACGGAATTTCATCTGAGACATTACAAAACAAAACTATTGATAATCTAAAAGCCGATGTTTATTTTGACGGAAATGAAATTCAAATAAAATTACAAAAAGCCATTGCCGTTTTACCCGAAAAACAACAATTAGTTTTCAAAATGAAGTATTTTGAAGAATTAAAATATGAACAAATATCAGAAATATTAGGAACATCAGTCGGTGCTTTGAAAGCATCTTATCACCATGCAGTAAAAAAAATAGAAGCCTTTGTAATGGCAAATTAAACCTTTTGTATTTAATTAAGTCTAATGAATATTATGAAAAAATTTAAATTAGAAAACGAGCCAAAAATTGAATCCGGATTTAAAACTCCAGATCATTACTTTGAAAATTTTTCGACAAAAGTTTTACAACAATTGCCAAAAGAAGAACCAAAAGTAATTTCTCTTTTTCAAAAAAGAAAGATAGTAATAATGATGGTAGCAGCAATTTTAGTAATTGCATTGATGATACCTATTATTAATACCTACACTACAAAAACGAAGGAATTAGATTCGACTACTTTAGAAAATTATCTAACGTATCAATCTAACATGAATCAATACGATTTGATAAGTGAACTAGACTCTGAAGATATCAACAAAATAAAGACTTCCGTAGTACTTGAAGACAAGACAGTTGAAGATTTATTATCTGTAAATTCTGATGCTGAAAATCTGATGATAGAATAAAAACAAAACCTTTTAATACTGAAATTGAACTTAAAAATACAACAATGAACATTAAAAAAATTTTACCGATACTGTTACTACTTTTCTCTTTTAATTTTTACGCTCAAGGCGAAAAAATGAAAGAAAAAAAAGAACAAATCAAAGCTTTGAAAGTAGCGTTCTTGACCACCGAATTAGATTTAACGACTAGTGAAGCTGAAAAATTTTGGCCACTCTACAACACCTTTGATGACAAACAATTTGAATTGAGACATCAAAAAATGAAAACTTTGATGAAAAGAATGAATGATGGGGGCTTAGATAAATTGACCGAAAAAGAAGCCGGTGCTTTTCTTGCTCAAATGGAAAGTAATGAAGAAGAATTATTTTTATTACGAAAAAAATTTACCGCAAATCTCAAAACAGTCATTCCAGCCATTAAAATCATAAAACTGAGAAAATCTGAAGAGGATTTCAACAGAAAATTATTGCAGCAATACCGAGATAAAGGTCCTAGAAAATAGTATTTAGATTGTGTTAATTCAACTAAACACCTTACTTAATGTTTATTCATTAGTTAAGGTGTTTTATTTTTTAAAATTTAAGCGAACCATTTTATTTTTACCAGCTGCGATAGCGGTGTGCCTATCTAAAAATCGGATTGTAAAAAGACTGGAATCTGTGGATAATTGCTTCCATGAATTGCCACTATCCGATGAATAATACAATCCGGATGCACCCACCGAAACTAATTCTCTTCCCTTACTATTTGGAACATATTGCACGCAGGAAGCATAACCAAAACCTTGATTTTCGGCTTGTAGTTCCCACGTTTTACCTCCGTTAATTGTTAATGCTTTGTTTGAGAAATTTTGATTCGGTAATTCATAATTCCCTCCTGTTATAAATCCTTTTTTGGAATCATAAAAATCAGCTGTAAAAATCCCCGTCATCGTTTTTCCTTGAACTATTGGTGTTTCTTGTACTTCCCAAGTTTTTCCTTTATCTGATGAGTAAAAAACTCTGGCTTTTTTTCCGCCTGTAACAATCCAAGTTTTATTTTCTTTGATAACAATATTAGTATTGCTTGCAGCAAAAGCTGCTTCACCATTAATTATTTTTGGTAATTTATCACACGGAATTTTATTCCATGAATTACCACCGTCACTTGTTGTTATTATTGAAAGACAATTGGTTATTGGATCCCCTATCGCTATTCCTTCTTTATCGTTCCAAAATTGCATACTATCATAAAAGACTTTTTCGTGGTTTTCCTGATAGACCAATTTTGTTTCTGAGTCGTCTTTAGAAATTTTATATAATAAAGCTGGATTTGAAACGTTAAGTATAAAAATTGCTGAAGATGTTTGTGCAATGCTTCTAAATTCGAACTTCAAACTATCGTTCCCAATATGGCTTTCTATTTTTTTATTTTTTTCCAAATCATAAAAACCAAATCTGGAATTATCCGCAGCATACCAAATTTTATTTGCATCAATTAGAATGGCTCTAATACTCACTTTATCTTGAAACAACGTATCAATTTGAACAGACTGAAAACCCCTATCATTAGGATTAACACCAACATAACTACTTGTTTTACAAGATATAAAAATATTAAAAACCAATACAATCAAAATAATTTTTCTCATTTTCTATAATTTTTCAAAGCTAATTTACAATTAAAAATGTTAATACTAATGACCTCTAAATTTATTGGCACAGTAATTGGATAATGAAAAAATATTAAACTTAATAATATTAATTATGAAAACTAAAATACTTCTGTTAAGTCTTTTGACTTCTGTTTTCGCCACACAAATACATGCGCAAGATAGAACTACAGTAAACGCGCTAAATAACGAAATTAGTGATAATTTAGATTTACGTGCTGTTGCATCAATTTTTGGAGATTCAAGAGATCTTCAGGATTTTGAAAGACGGCTAAATGACCCACAACTTCAAATATCAAATTTAGATTTGAATAATGATAACGAAGTTGATTATTTACGAGTAATTGAATCCGTAGAAAATAGAACCCATGTAATTATCATCCAATCTGTTATTGATCAAGATGTATATCAAGATGTCGCTACAATCGATGTTGAGAAGGACAGATACAATAACATCCATGTTCAAGTTGTGGGAGATGTGTACATGTATGGTCAAAATTACATTTACGAGCCTGTGTATTACAATACACCACTTATTTATGCTTCTTTTTGGGCTTCTAATTACCGTCCGTATTATTCAACTTGGAATTGGGGTTATTATCCTTCTTACTATTATGCTTGGAATCCTTTCCCTATTTTTAGATATAGAAACAACATCAATATTAGCTTGAATATAAACAACAATTACAATTATGTAACTTCAAGAAGAAGTAGTATTGCCATTGGATTATACAGTACAAGACGTTCCAATGGATATGAAAGACAACATCCGAATTATGCTTTTTCAAGAAGAAATTCTCAAGTAACAAATCGTTATGAATTAGACCAAAGAAGAGGATCGAGAAATGTTGGTTCTAGAAATGAAAATGGTTATCAAAACAGAACCAATTCACAAAGAACAGGAAATCAAAGAGATTATTCTCAAAACAGAACCAATCCTTCTAGAAATACATCTCCACAAAGAACAGGGAATCAAAGAGATTATTCTCAAAATAGAGGGAATTCAGCTGGACAAGCTGCTCCACAAAGAGCACAGCAACAAAGAGATTACTCTCAAAACAGAGGAAATTCAGCTGGACAAAGAGCGCAACAACAAAGAGATTATTCTCAAAACAGAGGTAATTCAGCTGGAGAAGCTGCTCCACAAAGAGCGCAACAACAAAGAGATTATTCTCAAAACAGAGGAAATTCAGCTGGAGAAGCTGCTCCACAAAGAGCGCAACAACAAAGAGATTATTCTCAAAACAGAGGAAATTCAACTGGGGAAGCTGCTCCACAAAGAGCGCAACAACAAAGAGATTATTCTCAAAACAGAGGAAATTCAGCTGGGGAAGCTGCTCCACAAAGAGCACAACAACAAAGAGATTACTCTCAAAACAGAGGTAATTCAGCTGGGGAAGCTGCTCCACAAAGAGCACAACAGCAAAGAGATTATTCTCAAAACAGAGGTAATTCAGCTGGAGAAGCTGCTCCACAAAGAGCACAACAGCAAAGAGATTATTCTCAAAACAGAGGTAATTCAGCTGGACAAGCTGCGCCACAAAGAGCAGAACAACAAAGAGATTACTCTCAAAACAGAGGGAATTCAGCGGGACAAGCAGCTCCACAAAGAGCAGAACAACATAGAGGAAATTCAGCTGGACAAGCTGCTCCACAAAGAGCGGAACAACAAAGAGGAAATTCTTCATCAAGAAACGACAACAGAAGGTCTTAAAACACACTCTACTAAATAAAAAGCACGGTTATAACAACCGTGCTTTTTTTTGTCATTTTATTAAATAAACAGCGCTAATATATTTAAAAAGAGTAAATTTGACGAGTTTTTTAAAAATATTACATGAGCGCATCGCACAAAGACTTGCATACTAAATTAACATTAGGCGGGTTATTAGTTTCATTAGGAATAATTTACGGTGATATTGGAACTTCACCTTTATATGTAATGAAAGCCATACTTGGTGATCATATTATTAATGCAGATGTCGTTTTAGGAGGGATTTCAGCTGTATTTTGGACACTTACCCTACAAACCACTATAAAATATGTCCTAATTACTTTGAGTGCTGACAATCATGGTGAAGGTGGAATTTTTGCTTTATATGCCTTAGTCAAAAAAACAAAAATTCAATGGTTAATAGTCCCCGCAATTATTGGCGGAAGTGCCTTACTCGCCGATGGAATAATAACCCCACCCATATCTGTATCTTCTGCTGTTGAAGGAATTAGAACCTACTATCCGCATATAAATACTATCCCAATAGTAATAGGAATTCTATTTGTGTTGTTTGCAATTCAACAATTTGGAACCAAATTAGTTGGTAAATTTTTCGCTCCAATGATGCTCATTTGGTTTGGAATGCTTGCCGTTTTGGGCTCAATACAAATCGCACAACATACTGAGGTTTTCAAGGCTCTAAACCCATACTATGCTTATCATTTGTTATCCATTCATCCTGAAGGTTTTTTTGTTCTGGGTTTTGTATTTCTTTGTACAACTGGTGCTGAAGCATTATATTCAGACATGGGGCATTGTGGTCGGAAAAACATTAGAATTAGCTGGATCTTTGTGAAAACTGCTTTAGTGCTTAATTATTTTGGACAAGCAGCTTATTTAATACATCACGAAGGGGAAACATTACAAAGTTTAGGTGGAAAAAATGGAAACCCATTCTATCTTATCATGCCAGATTGGTTTCAACCTATAGGAATTATTATTGCAACACTTGCAGCAGTAATTGCTTCCCAAGCATTAATCAGTGGCTCATTTACATTAATAAATGAAGCCATGAGATTGAACTTTTGGCCTAAGGTAAAAATAAAATATCCTACTGAATTAAAGGGACAATTATATATTCCATCTATAAACTGGTTGCTGTTTTTTGGCTGTGTGGGAATTGTATTGCACTTCGAAGAATCAAGTAATATGGAGCATGCCTATGGATTAGCTATTATTTTATGCATGATAATGACAACTGTTTTACTTAATTTTTATTTGATAATGAAAAGAGTAAAATTGTATTTTATAATGCCGTTAATTACCATTTATCTAATTATTGAATTTAGCTTTTTAGCAGCCAATATTACAAAATTTGCAGAAGGTGGTTATGTAACCCTTTTTATAGCAATACTTTTAATATCTGTAATGACTATTTGGTATTTAGCTAAGAAAATCAACAAGAGCTATACCAAAATTGTTAAGATTGAAGATTACAAAAAAGTACTCGTTGAATTAAGTGCCGATTTATCGATCCCAAAATATGCTACGCATTTAGTTTATATGACTAACGCAGGCAGAATTGATGAAATAGAAGAAAAAGTAATGTATTCTATTTTACAAAAAAGACCTAAAAGAGCTGATATTTATTGGTTTGTACACGTAAACATACTAACAGAACCTTATAAAACAGAATATAAAGTAACTGAAATTGTTAAAGATGATTTGTATCGTGTTGACTTTAATCTTGGTTTTAGAGAACCTACAAAAATAAACTTGATGTTTAAAGAAGTAATTAAAGACATGGTACAAAAAGGAGAAGTAGATATTACCAGTAGATATGAATCTTTGAATAAAAATAATATTATAGGTGATTTCAAATTTGTATTATCTGAAAAGTTCCTTTCTAATGACAGTGATTTAATTTGGCATGAAAAAATAATCATGAATTCCTATTTCTTTATTAAAAAACTAAGTTTATCCGAAGAAAGAGCTTTTGGTCTGGACAGTAGCTCCGTTAAAATAGAAAAATTCCCAATGGTGCTTCATGCTCCTGAAAATATTGGTTTAACAAGAGTTAAATAAGGATTTTAAAACCCTAATAATTTATAAAAGACACTGTAACTAAACAGTGTTTTTTTTATGTCAAAAAATTAAAAAATAACATTCATTATTTAAAATATAACATTCGGTCAATTAATAGTACCTTTGCACCTCAATTATTTAAAATGAGATTACACAGAAATTTAGTTTATACTACCATTGATGCTTTGAACGCCATATTTAATGAAGGCGAATATGCTGATAAAGTGGTAGCAAGATCCTTAAAAAAAGACAAACGTTGGGGAAGCTCTGACAGAAAATTTGTTGCCGAAACCATCTACGAAATCGTACGTTGGAAAAGATTATACGCAGAAATAGCCGAAGTAAAAGAACCTTTTGACCGAGACAATCTTTGGAGAATGTTTTCTGTATGGGCAGTTTTAAGAGGCTACCCTATTCCGGATTGGCGTCAACTGGAAGGAACGCCAGAAAGAAAAATAAAAGGTCGTTTTGATGAACTTTCAAAAGTAAGAGCCTTAAAAGAATCTATTCCAGACTGGATGGATGAATTAGGAGTTAAAGAATTAGGCGAAAAAGTTTGGGCAACTGAAATTACAGCTCAAAACCAACCTGCTAAAGTAATTCTAAGAGTAAACACACTTAAGACAACCAGAGAAGCGCTACGTGCTATTTTGATGGATTTAAACATTGAGACAGAAACGTTGAAAAATCAACCTGATGCTTTAGTGCTAAAAGAAAGAGCTAATGTTTTCTTGACTGACGCTTTCAAACAAGGTTTCTTTGAAGTTCAGGATGCCAACTCCCAATTAGTGGCAGCTTTCCTTGATGTAAAACCAGGAATGCGTGTTGTTGATACTTGTGCTGGCGCTGGTGGAAAAACATTGCACATTGCTTCTTTGATGGAAAACAAAGGACAGTTAATCGCTATGGATTTGTATGAAAGCAAATTAAAGCAATTAAAAATCAGAGCAAAAAGAGACGGTGCTTTCAATATTGAATACCGCATTATTGACTCGACAAAAATCATTAAAAAATTACACGAAAAAGCAGACCGTGTTTTAATTGACGCACCTTGTAGTGGTTTAGGAGTTCTGAAAAGAAATCCGGACGCTAAATGGAAATTAAAACCGGAATTTATTGATAACATCCGTAAAGTACAATCGGAAGTTTTAGAAAGTTATTCTAAAATTGTAAAACCGGGTGGAAAACTGGTATACGCTACTTGTTCTATATTACCATCAGAAAATCAAGAACAAATCGCTCGTTTCTTGACTACTGACATTGGAAAACAATTCGATTTTATAAAAGACCAGAAAATCTTGGCTTCAGAGTCTGGTTTTGACGGATTCTACATGGCTTTGTTAGAAAGAAAAGAAAACTCAGAACAGAAAGAAAAAAGAGTACAGAAAGAAGTAGAATAGAATATAAATTTTAGACTCCAAAATTCACAAAAAAAAATCCTCGAATCGAGGATTTTTTTTATGCGTTTTATGTACTTTATTCTATTCTCTTTTAATCTTCCTAATCATTCATTGAGATTAAAAACTCCTCATTATTTTTAGTTTTCTTGAAACGATCATTAATGAAATCCATAGCTTCCACTGGATTCATATCCGAAAGGTATTTTCTCATAATCCACATGCGTTGCAATGTTTTTTGATCCAATAACATATCATCACGTCTTGTACTTGAAGAAGTCAAATCGATAGCCGGAAAAATACGTTTGTTTGCAATTTTTCTGTCCAATTGCAATTCCATATTACCAGTTCCTTTAAATTCTTCAAAAATAACTTCATCCATTTTTGAACCAGTTTCTGTCAGAGCAGTAGCTATTATACTTAATGAACCACCATTTTCTACATTACGGGCAGCTCCAAAGAAACGTTTTGGTTTTTGCAATGCATTCGCATCCACACCACCACTTAATACTTTACCAGAAGCAGGCTGAACCGTATTATACGCTCTGGCCAAACGCGTAATGGAATCCAATAGAATCACAACATCGTGACCACATTCTACCAATCGTTTTGCTTTTTCAAGAACGATATTTGCAATTTTTACATGCTCTTGCGGCTCTCTGTCAAATGTAGAAGCAATTACTTCGCCACGCACACTACGTTGCATATCTGTAACCTCTTCGGGACGTTCATCAATTAGTAAAACAATCAAATATACTTCAGGATGATTCGCCGCAATTGCATTGGCAATTTCCTTAAGTAACATGGTTTTACCCGTTTTAGGCTGTGCCACAATCATTCCACGTTGTCCTTTTCCTATTGGTGAAAACAAATCGATAATTCGTGTTGAAATGGTACTTTGCTTCTCCGCCAATTTAAATTTTTCTGAAGGAAAAACAGGCGTTAAATGTTCGAATGAAACTCTATCACGAACTACTTGAGGATCGTGTCCGTTTATTTTTAAAACGCGTACTAATGGGAAAAATTTCTCTCCTTCTTTTGGTGGACGAACCACCCCTTTTACAGTATCTCCGGTTTTAAGACCGAATAATCTAATTTGGGAAGTTGATAAATAAATATCATCTGGCGAAGCCAAATAATTATAATCTGAAGAACGCAAAAAACCATATCCGTCCGGCATCATTTCTAGAACACCTTCACTTTCTATAATTCCATCAAATTCAAAATCAGAAGCAGCGAAATTACTTTTCTTATTTTTAAAATTTGGGTTTGGATTACCGTTTCCATTACCGTTTTGATTTGGGTTCTGGTTGGGATTCTGATTTGGATTCTGCTTATGTAACTGATTTGGATTTATCTTTTTTACCGGTGTGGCAGGAACTTCGGTTTCCTCTTCAGTTGGTGCATCTGCAACCTCGATATTCTCTTTGGTCGCTTCTTTTACTTCTTCCTTATCCTTTTTTAAGGCAATTTTCTTTTCGTAGGCTGATTTATTAAATTTAATAATTTTACCCACTTTTTTCTCCGCATCTACTTGTTCTTCTGCAATTGGAATAATCTCCTCTTCTTTTGGCATTGGTTCAACCAGAAGAATTTCTTCAACTGGAGTACTTATTTCTGTTGCGGTTTCTTCTTTTTCAAACAGCGTATTTTTTACCGCTTTTTGAATAGCTACTTTTTTAACAGGGACAATTCGCGCTCTTTTGGGTTTATCGTCGTCAACGTTACCATCCTCTTTTGTATCTAATACTGAATCAACGTTAGAAGCCACTTGATGCTCTAAAATCTGACTTATTAAAGTATCTTTTTTTACACCATTAAACTTTATGGTTTTAGCTGATTTAGCTATTTCTTGAAGCTCAGATAGCTTCATTTCTTTTAATGCAGAAATATCAAACATGAATGTTCTATGAGTTTAATTATTTTGGAAAATTGTAAAGATAGGTAGTAAACTTTTTTATTTTGAATCAACCGCAGTATGAAGTGCTTACGGTATTATCATGCAATAATACGAATAAAATTTTATCATACAATAGCATTTTTAAAAAAGAAAATATATTTTTGTAGAACAAATCAAAACCATGATACAAAGAATTCAAACCATTTATTTATTTCTTGCTTTTGTAGTGACAGGAATTTTACCATTTTTCATTCCTTTATGGACAATGAGCAATGAAACTGATTTTTTATTCATGCAAGACCAAGTCTATGTAATCTTATTAGGTTTAAGCACAACGCTTACTTTATTGAGTATTGTATCTTATAAAAAAAGACAAAATCAATTTGTTATTGGCAGATTGAACATAATATTAAATTTAATTTTATTAGGATTGTTTGTATATCGTTCACTAAACTTATCTGGAGAAACACTGGCTGTTTCGGAGAAAGGTATTGGGATGTTTCTACCTATTGTTGCTATCGTATTATTAGTTTTGGCTAATAAAGCCATCAAAAAGGATGAAGATCTTGTAAAATCTGTGGATAGATTGAGGTAAACCTATAAACTTAATTTATTAGTGCGAAGAAAACCCGGATGTAACAGTTCGGGTTTTTTTGTGCTTATAAATAATAAAAATCTTACTAAATAATTCATTATATTTTTATAAATTTGAAACGTAGTAATTTCATTATGAAAACAAAAATTAGAATTCATTTAGCGGACGATCATCAAATACTTATTGATGGAATCAGTACTTTACTGCAAACCATACCTAATTATGAAGTAGTGGGATTTTCTCTAAATGGAACCACCATTTATGATGACGTTACAAAAAACAAATCTGATATTCTTGTTTTAGACATTAATATGCCGGAAAAAGACGGAATTGAGGTCATCAAAGAATTTGCTGAAAAAGGTTTTCCTTGTAAGGTCATTATTCTTTCCAGTTATGATGATCTGAAATTGATAAAAGAAATCATGAAACTTGGTGTGAGTGGCTATTTAACAAAACAATGTGCCGGTGAAAATATCGTCGAAGCTATTGAAGCAATTTCAAGAGGAGAAGAATATTTCAGCAAACCTATTCGAGAAAAAATCTTTAATTCTTTAACAAAGAGCAATCCAAAACTAAACAAAAACGGGCTGGATACAAATTCAATTTTGACAGGACGCGAATTGGAAATTATCACTTTGATTTCATTAGAATACAGTGGAAAGCAAATTAGCGAACAACTCTTTATCAGCATGAATACTGTTGAAACGCATCGTAAAAACATAATGAAAAAACTGGATGCAAAAAACACGATCAGTTTAGTCAAATATGCGATTAAAAATAATTTGATAAAGTCCTAAATTAAGCAATAAAGTACTTTTTTATGTCTCTATTTCGAATTACTATAGTACTTCTTTTACTGCTATTTTTTTTTAGCGCTCCTTCTTTTGCTCAAAAAAAAATACGTTCCAAAAAAGAAATTACTTTATTAGCAAAAGAGGCTAATAAATGTATGAAAGAAGGCAATTTTGAAAAATCTCTGGTAAAAGCTCGAATCGCTTTACATTATGCCATCGCGATAAAAGATGACAATCTTATAGCCGCTACTTACAATACGATTGCTGCCAATTTTGATGAATTAGCAGAATTTGACAAAGCCTTTTTCTACTACAACAAAGGCTTATTTTATGCTAATAGAACCAATAACAATGAATTGAAAAATTGGCTCTATAACAATCTAGGAAATATCTATTGCTTTGATAAAAAAAAATATGAGAAAGGAATCGTCTACTATAAAAAATCATTAGAATACAGTAAAAAAATAAATGATTTCAGCCAAATAGTTTTCACAAAACTCAATATAACCTGGGCTTATTTTGACATTGGTCATTTTGAAGAGGGCTACCCTTATTTAGAATATATAAATAAACACCACCAAAAATATGGTGATGAATCCACAATAGTTGCGCTAAACATGCTAAACGGCATGTATTATGGTTATAAAAATGACAGTAATAAAGCCAACTTCTTTTTTCAAAATGCCATAAAATTTGGAAATGCGGGAGATGAAAAGTCAGATTTATCATTTTCACATCAAGAATATTCTAAATTTTTATTAAAAAATGGTGAATTTCAAAAAGCGTACGAAAACCTGGCACTTTACAATACCATCACGGCTCAACTCAATACAGAAGAGAAACTTAAAAAAATCAATATTGCAGGCATTAACCTTGAAATAGATGAATATAAGAGAGAGATTGACAAAATAGAAACTAATTACAAAACGAAGCAGGAATTACTACTGGAAACACAATCTAAGAACAAAAAAATCAGTATTATTGTGATTTCACTATTGCTTTTAATCATCATTCTTTTTTATATTTTATTCCAGAATACAAAACTAAAACAGAACAACAAACTGAAAGATTTACAAAGTAAAATCCAGGAAAACATAATCAACGCATCCATAAACGGACAAGAATTAGAAAGAAAAAAAATCGCTTCTTTTTTACATGATAACATTAGCGCTTTGTTATCATCGGCAGGATTGCATTTAAATGTTTTTACTTCGCAAAATCAATCTCCACCTCAAGAAATACTAAAGACTAAAGCTATCTTAGTGGAAGCGCATGATAAAGTTCGTGATTTGTCACATGAATTGATGCCCACACTTTTAGCCCGTTTTGGTTTATTTTATGCACTGGAGGATTTATGTGAAAAAAACTCAAACTCAGTAATTGAATTTAAATATTCAAGTCTGGTACCCACAAAAACGCGTTATAATGAGGACTTTGAAATGAAAATTTATTTTATAATCAGCGAATTATTGAATAATATAAACAAACACAGCAAGGCAAAAACTGCAAAAGTTACTATTCAGGAAACCAATAAATCACTCCAAATCCATGTGTATGACGATGGAAAAGGGTTCAATACAGCTCATTTACATAGCTTAGCAGGTTTTGGACTCAATCAGATTCAGGCGAGAATAAACAATTTAAAAGGGAGCATTTCTATCGATTCCAAACAAAATCATGGAACATCAATTTATATTGTTGTTCCAGTTGTAGAAAAATAATTATTATCCCTTTTTCTCTATTTCAATAATTTCCAAATCCTTGATTTTATCGCCATCAATCACAAAACGCAACATCGTGCGCACCTGATGAAAACCACTTTTTCCAGCTGCTCCAGGATTCATGTGTAAGAGATTATGCTTTTTATCAAATATTACTTTTAGAATGTGTGAATGCCCACAAATAAATAATTTTGGAGGATTGGCAGCCATCTCCGCTTTAATATTAGGATTGTATTTCCCAGGATAACCGCCAATATGCGTAATCCAAACATCGACTCCCTCACACATAAAACGGTTGTGCAACGGGAATTCCAATCTAGCTTTAGCATCATCAATATTACCATAAACACAACGCAAGGGTTTTATTTTTTTTATAGTATCTGTTACAGCTAAATCCCCAATATCACCCGCATGCCAGACTTCATCCGCCTGAGCAGCGTATTTTAAAACAGTATCGTCAATGTGGCTGTGCGTATCAGAAAGGAGTAATATTTTTTTCAAAACAGGTTTATTAGGAGCTATTTCCAGCTATTCGCTTGTATCTTTATATCCACCGAAAAGGCGAATAAAAAGGATACCGCTGCTATCTGGGCTAGGATTTTGTGGTAAAATTAAACAATCAAATTCCAAATAAAAAATCCATTTTAAATTGAACAATTTTTGCGCCACAGGAAAACGATTTTAAAATAAGTGCCTCTTTATTTTAATAAAAATCATACTTTTTATTTAGAATCTTCTTAAATCTAATGAATCTGCGTGCTAATATTGGCACGCAGATTCAGCAGATTTACGCAGATTTTTTAAAATTGGATTTTTTTAAATAAATTGTTTTTTTTAAGTGTTTCCCCTATTTGCTGCATCGCGACTTCGTGACACAAAAATTAATAAGTATCTTTGTCACTTCAAAAAAAATCACTTGAGGTATTTCATAAAATTAGCATACAACGGAACCCATTATCACGGCTGGCAATACCAACCCAATGCTGCATCAGTTCAGGAAACGATGAACAAAGCGTTTTCGGTACTATTGAATACTGAAATTAATCTTATGGGAGCAGGACGCACGGATACTGGTGTTCACGCCAAGGAAATGTACGCTCATTTTGATTTTGAAAAACCATTTGACATTCCAAATTTAATTCACAAGCTCAACTCCTACTTGCCCAAAGACATTGTTGTTTATGGCATTATTCCCGTTCACGACGAAGCGCACACGCGTTTTGACGCGACTAAAAGAACATATGAATACCATATCAACACTTTTAAAGATGTTTTTTCGCAAGAACAAAGTTGGTATTTCCATCAAAAATTAGATGTGGATTCAATGAACGAAGCGGCCAAATTATTGTTTAATTTTACTGATTTTCAATGTTTCTCTAAAGTGAATACGGATGTGAATACATTTGACTGTACGATTTTTGAAGCATATTGGAAACAAGAAAACGGCAGCCTTATTTTCACGATTTCGGCTAATCGTTTTTTACGAAACATGGTGCGTGCCATTGTAGGAACATTAGTAAATATAGGATTACACAAAATTACACTGGCTGATTTTATTGTCATTATAGAAAATAAAAATCGAGACAAAGCTGGTTTTTCGGTTCCAGCGCATGGTTTATATTTAACCAAAATAGAGTACGATTACATTACACAATAGCCCTGATAGCAGTGAAAATCCTTTTATGTTCCGCCTTTTCGGCGGACATAAAAGATTGCAACGAATAGCAGGAAATAGCTCCTGAAAAAAATCAGGATAAATCCAAAAAACATGAAAGCAAAAGCATTTGATACCCGATTATTCAAACGAATATTACAATACACGAAACCGTACCAATGGCGTTTTAATGGCGTGATTGTTTTTGCCATTTCGTTATCCATATTTGCTGCATTACGCCCATATTTGTTGAAGCAAACGGTTGATGGTTATCTAAAAACCCATGATCAACAAGGATTATTGATGTATGTAATCTTGATGGGAGTTGTGCTTTTAATGGAGGTATTTTCGCAATTTTACTTTGTATATTGGGCAAACTGGCTGGGTCAGGATATTGTGAAAGACATTCGAACAAAACTATTCAAACACTTGTTGAGTTTTAGAATGAAGTATTTTGATCTTGTTCCCGTGGGGCAACTCGTAACGCGTTCCGTATCGGATATTGAGGCAATTGCCCGAATTTTTAGTCAGGGATTGTTTATGATTATCAGTGACTTGATGAAAATGGTTGTTGTACTTCTTTTTATGTTCTACATGAACTGGAAGCTCACCTGGATTGTAATTGTGGCTATGCCTATTCTGGTTTTCTTCACCCGAATTTTCCAAAAGAAAATGCAAGTGGCTTTTGAAGAAGTGCGTACGCAAATTGCCAATATGAACTCTTTTGTTCAAGAACGTGTGACGGGAATGAAAATTGTTCAACTTTTCAACAGAGAAGACATTGAATTTGAAAAATTTAAAAGCATCAATGACAAGCACAATAAAGCCTGGATAAAAACCATTCTTTATAACTCCATCTTCTTCCCTATTGCCGATATTATTTCATCATTAACATTAGGATTTATAGTGTTGTACGGTGGAATTAAAATATTAAATGGCGATCATTTTACCACTTTTGGAGATTTGTTTTCGTACACCATGTTCATCGGAATGTTGTTTAATCCATTGCGCCAAATCGCGGATAAATTCAACGAGATGCAACTGGGAATGATTGCGGCGAATCGTGTTTTTGATATTTTGGATACCCAAGATCAAATACAAGATACCGGAACGATTGAAGCGCCAATTTTCAAGGGGGATATAAAATTCGAAAACGTTCGTTTTGGTTATATTCCTGAAGAAGATGTAATTAAAGGAATTGACCTTGAAGTAAATGCCGGACAAACGATTGCTATTGTAGGCTCTACGGGAGCGGGTAAATCAACAATTATCAACTTGTTAAACCGTTTTTACGAAATCAACAGTGGTTCCATTTATATTGACAATCACAACATTGAACATTATACTTTAAGTTCATTGCGTACGCAAATTGCGGTGGTATTGCAGGATGTTTTCCTTTTTGCCGATACTATTTTCAATAACATCACCTTGAATAATCCAGCGATAAGCAGGGAACAGGTTTTGGCTGCAGCCAAAAAAATTGGCGTTCACGATTTTATTATGAGTTTACCTGATGATTATGATTTTGACGTCAAAGAACGTGGGGTAATGCTTTCGTCAGGACAGCGCCAGTTAATTGCTTTTTTGAGAGCGTATGTGAGTAATCCGAGTATTTTAATTTTGGATGAGGCCACTTCATCGATTGACACCTATTCCGAAGAATTGATTCAACGCGCCACAGAAACGATTACCAAAGGCCGTACTTCCATCGTGATTGCACACCGACTTGCAACCATCGTCAATGCTGATAAGATTGTGGTAATGGATAAAGGATTAATTGTCGAGCAAGGCACGCATCAAGAGTTAATCAACCGTGAAAGTGGGTATTACAAGAACTTGTATGATTCGCAATTTTCGGTGGCTAATTAAGTTTATCACTCGGTTATTTGTGAATTTGGTTAATTGTTTAACCGTAAAAACTAGATTTTTATAGCATTTTAAATTAGAATGAGTTCAACTAATTTTATTTAAAAAAACGGTGGTTTTTTGAAAATTTGTTAGTTTATTACTTTATTTCATTGAAATTTTCTCAAAACAGAATAAATCCTTAAATTCGCCAAATCAATTAATTTAGTAAAAACGTACCTAAAATGAAATGGGCTTTTGCAACCCGAGTTTACGAACAGGCGAAGCAATTCCATTTTTATAACTAAAAAAATAAATACTTAAAAAACGAAATGAGTTTTTACGAATTCATTTTTACAAAAATTTAAATAAAAAGAAAAAAAATGAAATACGATATTATAGTTTTAGGAAGTGGCCCAGGCGGTTATGTTACAGCCATTAGAGCATCACAATTAGGCTTTAAAGTAGCCGTGATTGAAAAAGAAAACTTAGGCGGAGTATGTTTGAACTGGGGTTGTATCCCAACAAAAGCGTTACTGAAATCAGCTCAGGTTTTCGATTATCTAAAACACGCTTCTGATTATGGATTGACTGTTTCATCATTTGACAAAGACTTCCCTGCTGTTGTACAACGCAGTCGTAGTGTTGCTGACGGAATGAGCAAAGGTGTTCAATTCTTGATGAAAAAAAATAAAATCGACGTGATTGATGGTTTTGGAAAACTAAAACCAGGAAAAAAAGTTGATGTTACTGACAAAGACAATAAAGTTACTGAATATGCTGCTGACCATATCATTGTTGCAACTGGAGCACGTTCTCGTGAATTACCAAACTTGCCACAAGACGGTGTAAAAGTAATTGGATATAGACAAGCAATGACTTTGCCAACACAACCTAAGTCTATGATTATTGTAGGTTCTGGAGCGATTGGAGTAGAATTTGCACATTTCTACAACTCTATGGGAACCGATGTTACCATTGTAGAATTCATGCCAAATGTAGTTCCAGTTGAAGACGAAGATATTTCGAAACAAATGGAGCGTTCTTTGAAAAAAGCAGGAATCAAAATCATGACCAGTTCTTCAGTTGAACGAATTGATACTACTGGAGCAGGTGTTAAAGCATTTGTAAAAACAGCAAAAGGAGAAGAAGTTCTGGAAGCAGAAATCTTGCTTTCAGCTGTTGGAATCAAAACCAATATTGAAAACATAGGATTAGAAGAAGTTGGTATTGCTACTGACAGAGATAAAATCTTAGTAAACGCATACAATCAAACCAACATTCCTGGATATTATGCTATTGGTGATGTTACACCGGGGCAAGCATTAGCTCACGTAGCTTCTGCTGAAGGAATCAATTGTGTAGAAAAAATCGCAGGACTTCACGTAGAACCTATCGATTATGGAAACGTACCGGGTTGTACGTATGCAACTCCTGAAATTGCTTCAGTAGGTTTGACTGAAAAACAAGCTAAAGAAAAAGGATACGAATTGAAAATTGGTAAATTCCCTTTCTCAGCTTCAGGAAAAGCGAAAGCAGCCGGAACTCCGGATGGTTTTGTAAAAGTTATTTTTGATGCCAAGTATGGCGAATGGTTGGGTTGTCACATGATTGGAGCTGGTGTTACGGATATGATTGCTGAGGCAGTTGTAGCACGTAAACTGGAAACTACAGGACACGAGATCCTAAAATCAATTCACCCACACCCAACAATGAGTGAAGCTGTTATGGAAGCCGTTGCTGATGCATACGGTGAAGTAATACATTTATAGATTTTAGATCGTAGCTTAACGATTTTTGATATCCCATTTATGAATCCGATTTGTGAAAGCAAATCGGATTTTTTTATGGGCTATCCTATTGGTAAAACTTTACTTTAAATATATAACGCAACAATGTTAACATTAGATTTTTACTTCCACTTACTTGCCAAAGTAAAATAAATAAACAGCTGTATGTGCGTAATACTGTAAGCTGTCTTAAAAAATCAGATTTTTATTTCCGCTATAGCCCTAACTATAAAGCACCTATTATCAATTAATTATGAAACCTTTTTTAATAATTATACAACAAAAAATTTACACTTAATCCCGTACTTTGAATAGATCAAAAAATAGTTAAAATAAACGGAAACAATTTTCTTTTTATAATTATTTAAAAAGTGCGTCTTATGAAAAATATTTATCTTACAACTGGCACAATAAATCAAGTTTTTGATGAACTTGAAATCTCCTTTAAAGGAGCTTTAAATTCAAACAATAACGAATTTAATTTAACCTTAAATTCAGATTTAATCAAGGGAAATATTGATGCAATACCATTTATAAATGGCATTACTTCCATTCAAGCTAACATTACATTTTCTGATGATATAATGCTGAGTATTGAATCATTAAGTAAATCGTCTATTTTGTTTGCCTATTGTACTGAGGGATATATTAAACATAGCTTTGGTGTATCTGGACACAAATCAACCCTTAAAAAACACTTTTCAGGAGTAGTAACTGGCAGTCAAAATGTAAATACCCTATTACATTTCAAAAAGAACATCCCTGTTGCATTTTCTCTTATAAAAGTTGAGACTGAAAACTCCGTGAATACCATAAATGATTCTATAATTTCAAAATTGAAACAAACTTTTTTAAATAAAAAGCCCAATTATAGCTATCAAGGTATTCAAAATTTAAAAATTGCAGAAAAATTTATTGAATTAAACGCAATTACGGAACAAGGAATGATTGGACATATAATGAAAAAAGAAATTATACATTCAATAGTCGCCATGGAGATTGATGATAATACTGATAATCTGATTAAAATGTCACGCGCAATTAAACGTTCGGCTTTAAATCAAATTAATGAATTAAAAAAGATACCCAGTTTTATCAAACACTATGCTGTTGAGGCAATTTATAGTAAAGTTATTGCTTCAAAAAACAGGATTATAATCAAGTAACCTATAGAAAGACTTGATTTAATTTTAACACTGGCTTACCCTTTCAATAATCGAAATAATCTATTTTTTTCAGGTTTAAAATCAGATCTGCTTTACAAATCGTGTTTTTTCATGCTTTTAAAGCAACAAAAAAACATTTGCATCATTGAAATTATTTTTAATATTTTAACAAATAAACTAATATAAATTCGTAAATTTGATTGTATTGTATATTATTTATGTAGTAAAATGTTAAAATTTAATCATTTAATTTATTTGCTATGAAAACACTAAGACAATTCAGTTTAAAGCCGGTATTGATAATTATTAAAATTAATTCTACTTGCAATCCAAGCATGAATGATTTGAATACTGGCAATCGTTTAAAGGGTGTAACTCCAATAGATAACCAAAGTGGTGTTACTATTATTGTTACTGATGGAACTTTAAAAATAAATTTTTATTGGGACACTGACGGCAATGAAATAATTAATTTCAATGGATTCAATTTTAGCTTTGGAACAAATAATCTATTAACTGCCACTGACGGAACAAATACTTACACCGGAACTTGGTCAATTACAGACACGAATGGTTATATCGATAATTTATCCGATTTAAAATTCGATATTACTTTTACACCTCCGATAAATTTTGTTGAAATAATTGATGATTGGGAAATTATTGATAATTCCTCCAGTTATATTAAATTAAAAGACGTTGTCGGTAGCAATGGTGGAACCGACTTTTTAGCATTCAGCAAAAATTAGAAACTTGGTGAACTACAAAAATAAATACTACGGTAAATAAATGTTTTCAAAAATGATTTTTTTAACTTTTAAACAACATTTGAATGTTCAACAAATACATTTTCAGCTTTAATTCTCGACTTTAATTCTGATAAATAACAACATCACTCTGACACTTTTTCAGTGCAGTTAATTATTCCGGATTGAAATACTAAATCCGTTTTACCTTATTCTTTGGAACAAGGTAAAACGGGTTTTTTAATGTATTAAATTTTCTAAAAACAATTAAACAGTAATAAATTAAAATACTTAAAACCAGTATATTACTATTTAAAATCCTTCTTTATTTAACTTTAAATTCATTTTTTTTTGTAAATTAGTAGCCTCACAAAAATGATGCATACATTGTGCCTCACTATTCAAAAAAAACGAATGAATTAGTACGCCAAAGCTTATAGTAAATCTAAACCGATCATAAGTTGATTTAAAAAGCTAAAAGCATTTACGGACAAACAAGGATACTGATAATTCAGTTATATACTTCTTGTCAATGCCGACTCACAACAACGATGAAATACGGAAACCATCGACTACTTAAAAAACCGGCGAAACCAAAAAGCCAAACAAGTAGAAAAATTAAATTAAAATAATTAAAAATTTAAATTTAAAAAAGATGAAAACAATCAAAATGATTTTAATGACGCTACTCTTTGGACTATTCCTACTACAAGGAGCGAGCTTGTATGCGCAAGACCCCATGAAAGCATCACCAAATGTCTATAAAAAAATACTGCTTGAAAACGACAAGACAAGAGTAATGGAAGTTGAGTTCAAGCCGGGAATGGCAGTTGCATGGCACAGTCATCCTAACCATGTCATCTATGCCTTGACCAGCGGAAAAATAGAAATCACTGAAAAAGGCAAAACAGCAACTACTATGGAAATCAAAGCAGGTACTGCAATGTATATGCCTGCAGTAACTCATATGGGTAAAAACGTTGGAACCACCACAATCAAATTAATTGTGACCGAAATGAAACCAATGATGCACAAAAAGATGAATCCCATGATGCCTGCGGCTAATAAAAAATAATGGACCATCCTTTTTTGGCAAAATGATTCATTAGATTCCATTTTTTGAATACTGATTTGAAAACACCAAAATCCGTCTCGTTTCAACAAGGCGGTTTTTTTTATGGGCATGTCCCTGTTGCTGAACTACTCTATTAATGACATTCAATATTTTATGCGACACGGTCAGGCTATACGTTACAAACGAAGTTCACAGAACTCTTATAAAAAATAACAACTAGGTGAAGTAATCTCCCGAAGAAAAATCGGAAGGATTTCCACTACCATCCTTCATGCAAAATAGAATCCAATTCAATAACAAATTCAAGCATTAATGACAATAAATAGTAACTTGAATTTGAAATACATACAAGAATTATTAGGCCATAACAGTAACAAAAACCACCGAAATTTATACCCGCGTAAGCACAAAAAATTTACAACAAATTAAAAGCCCTTTTGATAGTTTGTAATAAAAATATTATTTTTATATATTTGATTACTATTCGCTATTGAACAGCGAAAATCTACCCAATTAAGGGTTTATAGTCGCTACTTTGTAGCGATTATAAACAAGTTATGCACAATTCCAAAAGGCAAAGGAGATAAATTAAAAACTTAACAATTAAGAATATGAGAATAGCTTTTACTTTATTAACGACATTATTGCTTGCATTTGGACAATGCAATGTTTACGGCCAAAAGAAATTTGAATTAACAGACTATGCAAAGTTGGTCAATATCTCCGACCCACAAATTTCGCCTGATGGAAAAAGTGTAGTAATTGTTGTTGCAAGACCCGACTATGTTCAAAATCGTTTCAATGCCGAATTGGTTTTGATAGATGTGGCTTCGGGTAAAAAGAGTGTACTCACACAAGATAGATTTGCAGTATCAAGCCCACGATGGTCGCCTAATGGAGAACAATTGGCATTTATTTCTAAAGCTGGACAAGGCAAAGATGCCCTTAATCAAATTTTTTTGCTTTCTATGCAAGGTGGCGAAGCAAAGCAAATAACTAAAGCTATCAAAGGCGTGCAACATTTTGCGTGGAGCCCAAACTCCACAGACATTGCCTATGCAGCACTTAATGAACCCAAAAACAAAGTCGAAATTGGAAAAGGTTTTACTGGTTTTGAAATAACCAACAACGATATGTTTGTGGGCAGCCAGCCAATGCCTGCCCATATTTGGTTGGTAAATACAACCACAGCCGAAAATAAAAGAGTGACAGATGGTGATTGGAGTTTACCGATTGTAATTCCACCAAGCGCACCATCTTCTCCTTTTTCTTGGTCGCCCGATGGAAAAACCATTTTGTTTGTAAAAGTAGCTACTGCTTATTCTGGCGATGGAATAAATAGAAGTATCCAATTGCTTAACATTACCGATGGAGCCTACAAGTCATTAACCACCAGAACAAAAATGGAGGCCTATCCTAATTTTTCTCCCGATGGAAGCAAAATTTCTTATTGGTCTAAAAATGATAATGCAATAACAAGTATAAATGAACTATGGCTGACCAATACAACTGGCGGAGAAGGCAAACCTATTTCTACACAATTAAACAGAGACCTATACTTATCTGCCTGGATGCCAGACAATAAAACTTTTTTAGTCGGCGGGCATAACGACAATAAAACATCTATGTGGAGTATGAATTTAGACGGTAAAACTACTGTAATCAACCTCGGCAATGTTTGCCCTTTTTGGAGTTTTTGGTTGGACGCTACTGTTAGCAAAACTGGTGCTATTGCTTTTACTGGTTCAGAACCTAACAAACCCGTTGAATTATATTTTATGCAATCAACCACTTCAAAATTGGTACGATTGACGGATTACAATACTGAAATAAGCCAGATGACAATGGGTAAAACAGAAACCATAAGATGGGAAAATGACGGATTAAAACATTGCGGTATTGTAACCTATCCTATAAACTATGAAAAAGGAAAAAAATATCCTTTAGTTTTAGTAATTCATGGTGGTCCAAATGCGGCATCGGTAGAGCAGTTTTCAAGATTTTCACAAATATTGGCTAACGAAGGGTATTTTGTGTTTGAACCTAATTATAGAGGAAGTGATAATTTAGGTGCCGATTATAAAGTAGCTATTGTGCAAGATGCAGGCGAAGGACCAGGCCGCGATGTAATGGCAGGATTAGAAAAATTAAAAGCCACGGGCATAATTAACAACGATAAAGTAGGTGTAAGTGGTTGGTCGTATGGTGGCTTTATGACGGTTTGGTTGGCTGGACATTATGGTGGTTGGAAAGCTGCAGTTGCTGGCGCAGCCGTAACAGATTGGGTTGACCAGTATAGTTTTAGCGATAATAATATTGGTCGTGCAGAAGCACTTGGCGGTTCGCCTTATGTAGGTGATAATATGAAAAAGTACATTGCTCAATCGCCCATTACTGAATCCAAAAACATTAAAGCACCTACACTCATTTTGGCAAACACTGGCGACCCAAGAGTACCTGTTTCGCAATCCTATAAATTATACCACACACTGATAGATAACGGTACCGTTACAAAATTTATGGGTTGGCCAATTCCTGCCCACAATGCTATTGATCCTGTAACACAAATGGAAACTCCTAAATTTTGGTTGAATTGGATGAATACGTATTTGAAGTAATTGATGTAGACAGAAAAAGACACTGTGCATAACAGCTAAGGTTTCGTTGCGTGCGCAACACTATCAGTAAAACCTGTGTTGAACGGAACCAATTAGACGTCCGTTAACACTATGCACTTATCTTAAAATAAATTTGTAGATTTTCAAGAGGATTTTACCCCGACCACCCTGATATGCCACAATCGTTAGCGCAGCTTTGCAAACTTTGCCCACAATAGTGAGCAAATAATACAAATAACACAAAAAGCTATGAGTAATTCATGGCTTTTGTTATTTTAAAACAAAAAACATCAACTAAGTAGAAAGCCACAACAACAACCGAAGAAGCTTATTTTATTACCATAACAACAATGTGTTGGGTAGCTTTTTTTACACGATTAAATCAAAAACAAATTATTATACAAGCATTACAATATTGTCAATATCTAAAGTGCTTAGAAATCTATGGACGAATTCGTCAAGACAATTTGATCTATATGACTAATTTCTAACTTATTAATAAACTCCCGGTAACTTTCTGCTCATATTTCAGTATATTTGATTAGCAAAAACGCCTAAGACTATGAGGAAAATAATCGTCTTATCCATGATTACATTAGATGGAGTAATGCAAGCACCTGGTGGACCTGAGGAAGATACATCAGGCGGTTTCAAATATGGTGGTTGGGTTGCACCTTATGGTGACGAAGTTTATGGTAAGGTCATGGAAAAACAGATGAAACCTGCAGATCTTCTTTTGGGCAGAAAAACATTTGAGATTTTTGCCTCCTACTGGCCTCAGCATGAAAAGGAATGGCCAGGTATCACTGATGTCACAAAATACGTCCTGTCCAAGACCATGAAAAAGTCAGATTGGAAAAACTCCGTATTCCTCGAAAGTTTGACAGATATCGAAAAGCTCAAAAATTCAGAAGGTTCTGATATTAAAGTTTGGGGTAGCGGTAAACTTATTCAGCTGTTACTTAAAAATGATTTAGTGGACGAACTCTGGCTCAAAATTCACCCGTTGACTCTTGGTAATGGAAAAAAGTTGTTTGACAATGGCACGATTCCGGCAGCATTTACATTAATAGAAAGTACTGTTACGCCAAGTGGAGTAATTATTGCCAATTACAATCGGGCTGGAAAAGTCAAGACGGGTACTATTGGAGCTTAAGGAGAAAGACTTCTGACTGCATCAGTGACAAAAATAATAAGGAAAAGAAAAGAAAAAGACTCCTAAGTAATTTTTTAACCTATCGGTGGACAGTTCCTCACTCCGAATTCCGCCACCGAAAGCAACAAGCAAACCGTAAGCCGATACCATCTCAACGAGACCAACCAGATTCTATCAAAAAGACCCCTATTATAAAGAATCCATTTAAAAGGAAAATCTTTAATATTGTTCTACTTTAATAAAAGCTTTGGAAATAGACTTATTTAAAAATTAACATAAACACTACAATTATGAACATGTTTGCAAAAAATGAGGCCAAATCTGTAGAAGAATATCTTTTGAACGTACCTGAAGATCGCAAGAAAGATTTTGATTTTCTCCACGATTTTATTCAAAAAGCAGTTCCGAACCTAAAACCTCATTTTGCTTCTAATATGATTGGGTACGGTTCGTTTTACTACCTCGATTCGAAAAAGCAAAAAAAAGATTGGCCCATAATTGCTCTGGCAAATCAGAAGAATTATATAAGTATTTATGTATGTGTGGTAATTGAGGATAAGTGTGCAGCGGAAAAATATAAACAGGAGCTTGGCAAGCTTAGTATGGGGATAGGTTGTATTAGATTGAAGAAAATTGAGGATATTAATCTTGAAACTCTTAAGATTGTATTAAAGCTCGCTGAGAAAAAACCTGGGGTTGTAGGTGCCAATTTAGTAGATAAATAGTTTTGGCTTTCTGATAAATTAATTAAAATAGAGCTTTTTATCCCGATGCTTTGGGAGAACCGACGTTACTGCAAGCTATAAAAACGAAAATCATCCTATTTATAACCTATGGATTTGATAGACACTATTTTAATTAAACAGGTCGAAGAGAATAAAACACCTTCTGTTCAATACGTCATTTTTGACAAAGACCGTGTCATTCATAGATTTCAGTCTGGCTATGCAGATATAAAAAAGCAAAAAAAGACAACAGAAAACACGACTTATAATGCTTTTTCCATAACAAAGACCTTCACGGCTTTGTCAATTTTGCAGTTAGCCGAAAAGAAAAAACTTGATATAGAGCAACCTATAAAAAAATATTTACCTGAATTCCCCTACTCGTCAGAAATTACGATTCGTCAATTAATGAGCCATTCCGCTGGTATCCCTAACCCTATTCCATTAAGCTGGATACATTTAGCAGAGGAACACAACTCGTTTGACAGGAATGCCTTTTTTAGCAAAATCTTCATAAAAAACAGTAAGACGAAATCAAAACCGAATGAAAAATATGCTTATTCGAACTTGGGGTATGTATTGCTTGGACAACTTATTGAAAAGACTTCCGGATTAAGTTATGAAGATTATGTCCGTGAAAATATTTTAAACCCATTAAATATTAAACAAACCGAACTGGATTTTACAATAACCAACCGTTATCAACACGCAAAAGGCTATCATAAAAAATATAGTTTATCAAATCTCATTTTGGGCTTACTTATAGACAAGTCAAAGTATATCAATACAACTGAAGGCAGATGGAATCCATTTAAAGACAATTATGTAAATGGGGTTTCATACGGTGGTTTAATTGGCACTTCAAATGCTTTGGTAAAATACATTCAGGAACTCTTAAAGCCAAATTGCAAACTAATAAAAGATGATTACAAAAAAATGCTTTTCATCGAAAATTATACAAACAATAATAAAGCGACGGGAATGTGTTTATCCTGGTTTAAAGGACAATTGAACGGCAAACAATATTATGCACACGCAGGCGGCGGCGGCGGTTATTATTGTGAGATCAGAATTTATCCTGATTTGGGAATTGGCAGTGTGATTATGTTCAATCGAACTGGTATGACTGACGAACGATTTCTAGACAAAATTGACAAATATATTATTAGTGAAAAATAGAAAATTTATGACTATGAAAAACAAAAGACTTATTGGTATTGTGCTTTCAATATCGATTCTATTGCTCATTCCAATAATTGCAATGCAGTTCACGGATGAAGTAAACTGGACTCTGGTCGATTTTATCGTCGCAGGTTTCCTATTGCTCGGCACTGGTCTCATGTGTGAACTTGTAATGAGGAAGGTAAGCAAAATCGAGCACCGCATTACAATCTGTGTAGTTCTTCTAACAATGTTCGTCCTCATTTGGCTTGAACTTGCAGTAGGAATCTTCGGAACACCATTCGCCGGATCGTAAAAACAGCAAACTATAAAAGGCAATGTCAAACCACATATAATCAATTAGCTATTTGGTATAGCTTTTTTATTATCTGGTAATAATACAATTATGACAATAGGATTAAAACTAGGTCCTAGCAATATTTACAATACTTCTGATAACTTCATCAAGTTGGTTTGAACTTTCTAATATCATATCACAAATATTACTTGTATTACTATCTAATAATGTTTTATCCAAAATGCTAGTAAGTCCAATTATATTGCTTAACGGAGCCCGAATAAGATGTGATTGCTGAAAAATAATTTTTTCCATAGTAACCGAGTTTTTCTCAATCTGTTGTTGTGCAATTTGTAGTTCTAATTCTTCGGCAACATATTTGGTTATATTATATCCCAAACAGAATATTCCCGTCGGATTTTTTTCATCATCAAACATTGCTTTATATTCCCACTGGGTATAAACATAACTTCCTTTCCCATCGTGTTTCCTTATTGTTGCTGGAAATAATTTATCTGGATTCTCGAAGCACTTCATAGAAACTTCTACACAAGTATTCATATCATCAGGATGCATTGTAATATGATATGGCTGCCCAACAAAATTATTATTGATATGTGAAAATTCCTTAGCATAATGTCCATTTATATAAGAATAATTACCATCCATTCCAGTAGTTATTAAATAAAATAAAACGGAGTTATCCAGTAATTTTTTAGTTTCTTCGAAATAATTCATGATTGTTTTTTAAGGTTAAGCTAATGTACCTTTAAATTATTCAATACAGCTATATTTTTAATTTTTAATACCGCTTAACTTACGCCAAATCAAAGTAATGTAATCTATGTAGTCAGACATTTCTCATTTAAAAAATCTTTCTTTTAGTCGAAAGGATTCTGCTATTTTTGCCAATAAGTGATTGGAGAGAAGAAGTATAAACTAATGTACGAAAATTAAAGAAGGGCTTAACTTTAAAATGCTTTTCTATCTTTGTTATGAAAACATTTTTCAACTGGCCGATTGGCAAAAGACTACCTTTGACCCGTACTTTTCTGTATATTTAAATCGGGAATTCCTCATGAAACTAACAGAAACCAACTGCCACTTTTTGCTTTCAAATTAAAATTTCAATACTAAAATTTTCATTAAATGAGAATTACATTATCTTTAGTGAGTAAATAAATCAATATAACTACAAAATACAATTTATATGAAATGGAAATTATCATTTTTCTTAATTTTAAGTATAAGCATATTAGGTTACAGTCAAAAAAATGATGAATCTGAATCAATAAAAAGACTACTGGAAAAAGAATCAGCCACATGGAGAGCTGCTGATAGTAACGGTCATACAGAATGCTGGTACATTCAGCCGTACAGCAGGATTTTAGTTTCGACCGCAGAAGGTATTACAATAGATGTACCTCCAACTGCGATGATCAATACAAATCCAAGTGCAATGGGTAATGGCGGATTTTCAGTGAACACTAACTACAAAATGAGTATCCATAAGAATAATGCCTGGGTAAGCCATAATGAAGAATCAACTGCAAAAGACGGCAAAAAAACATTCTCTTATGAAATCCGGTTATTAGAAAAAATAAAAGGGCAATGGAAATTAGTGGGACAATCCATACATATTTATAACCCAAAATAAAATGATGCTCATGGGCAATTGGACAAAGTAAGTTCTAAACCAACATGATACTATTTAAAAACTCCTCCTTGTTCTTAAAACCAAGAAGGAGTTTTTAAATAGTATCATGTTAATAAAAATCGTTTGATTCTAACGATTAACTCATTTGGGCTAAAGGGTTTTGTAATAAAATCATCAGCACCCAATTCAAAAGCCTTTAACACAGTTTTTTCTAAACCTACAGCTGATAGTATAATTATTGGGATATTTAGTTTTAACTCTATTTTTACTTTATTAACGATATCTAATCCAGAAGCAAAAGGCATTTCTATATCTGACAATATAAGGTCCGGATTCTCTGAAACTATTTTATCTAATGCAACATTACCGTCCGGACATGCAATAACTTCATACCCTTCACGAATAAGTTTAAATTCAATAGTTTTTAGCATCATCTGATCATCTTCGGCTATTAGTATTTTCATTTAATGTTTAATTAATCATTATGGAAATTAAATCTTCAAAAAAATTGCGTTTTGTTGTTCTTAAAAATACATTCGCTTTTTTCAAAAATAAACTTTTTAAATAATTAATAGTTTCAATATATTAGAAATTTGTTGTGAAATTACGAGGAAAAACAAACCATATTTTATAAAAAAACTATTCGTATTTATGATACTATTTACGTTTTTTATTCCCCTTTGGTTTTGCTGACTTCTTATATTTTAGAAAAACCATGAATTGTTTCCAATTCGTTGAAAACAAGCTGACAGATTTCATAAAAATTTCCAACTTCTTCTTTACGCTTTTCTCCCAAAGGATTTATTTCCATTTCGTTTTCAATAATTTCAATACATTTCGATGCTTTTGTTATACCTAACAAACTAATTGCAGATTTTATTTTATGTACTTCAGCTTTTAAAACTATTATATTATCAATCTCATTTGCTTCAATTATAGCTTCTAAAGCTAGTGGGGCATTGTGTAAAAACAAGGATACCATTTTTTCAATAAAGGAAGTATCTCCGTCAGCAAATTCGTTTAAATAATTAAAATTGATTAATTTTTCGGTCATTACTTCATCTTCTGATAAATCACAAGATTTGATTCTATCTACATTCATTAAATTGTGATGTAATTTTTCAAGCAATACATTAAAATCAAAAGGTTTAGACAGATAATCATTCATACCGCTTTCTATACTTCTCTTTTCTTCAACTAATGTAGCATGCGCAGTTAACGCTATTATTGGGATATTCGATTTAGACCCCATATTGGCTCGTATATATTTTGTAACCTCATTTCCATCCATTTCAGGCATTTGAATATCCATCAGAATAATATCATAGTCATTCTTTTCTATTTTATCGATGGCTATTTTTCCGTTGCCCGCTATATCAATTTCTTTTTCCCATTTTTCAAATACTTTAATTGCTAGAAGTTGATTTAGTTCATTGTCCTCTACCAAAAGTATTTTTATGTCTTTCAAGAAATTAGAGGAGAACGGCTCTTTTTTTACTTTTATTGGTTCAACAATTCCTTTTTGAGCCTTTTTATATTGTAATAAAAATGAAAATTCACTCCCTTTAGCAACTTCACTTTCTACAGTCAACATGCCGCCTTGCAATTCAATGAGTTTACGAGTAATCGTGAGACCTAAACCGGTTCCTCCAAATTTTCTCGTCGTTTCATTGGATGCCTGATTAAAACTTTCAAAAATGGAATCAATCTTATTTTCAGGAATACCAATGCCTGTATCTATAATAGTAAATCGGATAAAAGTATCAAATTCAGATTCGTTCTCCTGGGAAACAACTAACTCAACATATCCTTTCTCCGTGAATTTCAAAGCATTTCCAACCAGATTAATCAATATTTGTGATAACCGTGTTGGATCTCCTATTAAAAAATCATTTATTCCGGAATCAATTTCACACAATAACTTTATTTTTTTCTCTTTTGAAATCGGAGAAAGCAATTCAATTACTGAATTTATATTTTTTGACAAGGAGAAATTAACATCTTCAAATGTCATTTTATCGGCATCTATTTTAGAAAAATCTAAGATATCATTAATGATAACCAATAAATTTTTACTGGCTCTTTTTATTGCTTCTACACTTTGTTTCTGATCGCTGTCTAAATTTGTACCTTCTAGAATTCTTGCAAACCCTATAATTCCATTCATCGGAGTACGAATTTCATGGCTCATATTCGTCAGAAACTGTTCTTTTATCTTAACAGATTGTTCTGCGATATCTTTAGCTTTTATTAATTCTTTTTCAATGCGCTTTTGCTCACTAATATCCTGAATGGTGCCTAAAATTTTGAATGGCACATTATGTTCATCATTCAAACATTTTATAAACTCATTAATATACTTAATCGTTCCGTTTTCACACAATATACTATGGCTAAACTGTACTTCAGAATTACTATTTTTGACATATTTGAGATTACTTTCAAAAAGTTCAATATCGTCTGAATTAATTAAACATGATTTAATGAGCGCGATGGAAGGAATAGTATTTTTGTCAATTTCAAAAATATTGAAAATTTCTTCTGAGAAAAAAACTCCTCCATCATTTAGATTTATTTCCCAACTCCCAATCTTGGCCAATTTTTGAGCTTCGTAGAGTCTGTTTGCATTAATATTTAAAGCTAATTCTGTTTTTTTACGCAGTTCAAGGCTATCATGAAGTTTAATTGCATTTCTGATACTTTGCGAAATGCCATCAGGAGTCAGTAATGTTTTTGGAATATAATCAGAAGCTCCGCCTAAAATAGCCTGACTGGCAATTTTCTCATCCCCTTGCGAAGTCACAAAAATAACCGGCGTTTCTATGCCTATGTCTCTCAATTTTTTTAAAAAAGAAATACCATCACTATCCGGCATCAGGTAGTCTAAAAAAATCAGATCATAATGAAATGACTTTATCTTTTCAATTCCCTCTTTAGCTGAAAAAGCACTTTCAACATCCGCAATAATTCCAGAATGGGATATCGAACGAATTATGGTAATCGAATCAACTTTATCATCGTCGATTATCAGTATTTTTAAAGCAGTAGCCATATAATTTTATTTTTTTTCACTTGAAAATTCAATGATGTTCCAATAGTCATTAAGTATTGAAAAAAAATCGGTGGTATTTGTACTTTCAAATGGTTTATGCATGTAGCCAGCTATATTTAAATTTAAAGCTGCGGCTTTATTAACTTCATTATCAGTTCTTGTGATTACAAAAACTAAAATGGATTTTAAAGCAGGATGAATTCGTATCTTACTTAACAGCTTTATTCCGTTTACACTTTCCTCATTAATATCTATTAATATAATTTTTGGAATGGGCGATATTTTATTTTCTCCCTGCAACATTAACCAAGCTTCGGCATCGTTTTGAGCCAAATGCAACGTAGATTTAATACCAATTTCAGAAAATGCATTTTTTACATTTTCAACATCAGAACTACAATTGTCTACTAATAAGATATTTGAACTCGTCATAAAGTAAATTTAAGAAAAAAGCTTACAATTCACACAATTGCCAGAAATTATTAAGTGTAGAAACTGAAACAACAAATTTTTCAAAAGATAATGGTTTTAAAATATATCCGGCTACATTCAAATTATAGGCTTTAATTTTGTCACTGTCTTCATTTGAAGTAGTCATGACAAAGACAGAAATATTTTTAAGCCTTTCATTTTCCCTTAAAGCCTTCAAAAATTCTATTCCGTTCATCTTAGGCATGTTAATATCCAAAATAATAATTTTGGGTAAAGGAATAATCTTATCATTAAGCATTTCTAAAGCTTCAACCCCATTTCCTGCCACAAAAAGCGGATTTTTAATATTATTTTTAGAGAATGCTCTTTTAACATTCATCACATCAACCTCATCGTCCTCAACTAATAAAATGTTTACCAATCTTTGTGTCATAATTTTAATTTTTTATTCTTATTGTTTAGGCCAATTAAATTTAAAAACCGAACCGTTATTTACAGCTGGAGTATATTGGAAGACGCCTCCTGCTAATTTAATTATTTTATTGGTAATTGCCAATCCCGCACCGGTCGAATCTACGATATCTTTCGAATTTACCGTATAAAAAATTGAGAAAATTTTATCTCTTACTTCTTCCGGTATTCCTGGGCCATCATCGCTTACTTTTATTTCATAATCTGTTTCATTTTCGATTATTTCAATAAAAACATTCTTTTTCTCTTTATCATGAAATCGAACAGCATTATCGAGTAAATTGAACAGCACTTTTTGCAATTTCTTACCCAAAGTGACCGTATTTTCGTTTTTTAAATGATACGTAAAATGAAATTCGACATTTGATTTATCGGCTAACATTTTAATACAATCATTGACTAATTTAGGAATATTTACTTCATACAACTCCATTTCACTACTATTAATACGAGAAAGTTCAAGTAAAGCATTCATCATTTTTTCAAGACGCTCCACCCTATTTTTCAGTAATCTAAAGTTGTCTAAAATATCTTTGTCTGCATTAGTTCCTAAATCTTCTTCAATCCAAGTTGTCAAGTTTGAAATGGCTCGCATTGGCGTTTTTATATCGTGCGAGACAATATAAACAAACTCTTCAAATTCCTTTTTAAGGGCGACTAATTCCTCCTGACATTTTTTTTCTGATGCTGTCATATTCATTTATTTAGGAAGTGTAAAAATAAAACTTGTTCCGTTATCATTTTCAGATTCTATATAAATAGCGCCTCCTTTTTCTTCAATTATTTTTTTAACAATAGACAAACCAATACCCGTACTTTCTTTTTTATCACGCGCTTCAATAGTTTGAAAAACTTCAAATACTTTTTTATGATATTCTTCTGCAATACCAGGACCATTATCTTTTATGGTAAACTGATGAAAATCAGGCAATATTTCATATAAACATTCTATTTTACCAATGGGTTTATCATTATATTTGACTGAATTGCTAATCAAATTGCTAAAAACCTGTTGTAAGAGTATCCTTTCTGTTTCAATAACAGGGATAGTATCCACCATGGAAACTTCGAATCCTTCAATAGGGACAACAGAATCAATAATCTGATTCAACATCTTTTTTAAATCAGTTGTTTCTTTTTCGATTTCGGTTCGTCCAATACGGGAATATTCTAAAACGCCATTAATCAGGTTTTCCATCCGCTGTATACGACCCCGTAATAATTCAAAATTAGCGCTAACTTCATCGGGCATTTCAGGCATATCTTCAACAATCCACTCCGAAAGATTATTAATGGCTCTTAACGGTGCTTTAAGATCATGAGAGACAATATATGCATACTGATCAAGTTCTTTATTCTTTTTTCCGAGATCAACTAAGGCATTATTTAAATTCTCTTTTGCTAATTTTTCTTGAGTGATATCAGTGCTAATTGCTATATATTGATAAGGCTTTCCTTTTTCGTTCAAAAAAGGAACAATAGTGGTGTTTTCCCAATAAAAAGAGCCATCTTTTGCTCTATTCATTACTTCTCCTTTCCAAATATTTCCATTAGCAATTGTCCCAAATACGTCTCTTCTAAATTCTATGGTATGATAACCAGTACTAATAATTTGTTGATCTTGGCCTATTAGTTCTTCTTTAGAGTATTTAGAAACCGCGCAAAAATTTTCATTAACATAAGAGAAAACACCTTTTTGATCCGTAATGGCTACGATTGCTGCTTCATCCAATGCCGATTTAATATCGTTTATTTCTTTCGCTTTTTCTTCTATTTTTTGTTCCGCTAATGTTTTGTCCGTAATATCCTGAATAGTACCTTGAACCCCAACTACCTCTCCTTTTTCATTTTTATAAGGTTTCCCTATAGCTACAACATATTTTAAATTTCCGTTAGAAAATAAGAGTCTATGATTATAATGTAAGTCGGCTCCAGTTGTTAATATTTTTTCAAGTGCTTTGTCAAGACCCGATAAATCATCAGGATGAATTTTGCTTCGGTAGGCTAAAAATAGTTCATCCGAAGGTAATTCCTCTAAATCAAAAATTTGATAATGTCCTTTAGACCAAATAAGATCATTGGTCATTAAATCAAATTTCCAGCTTCCAATTTTCGCAATGCTTTGAGATTCATCTAATAATTTATTACTGCTAATTAAATTTAGCTCTGCTTCTTTTTCTTTTGTAATATCCTTAGATATTCCTAAATACCCCGTTAATTCGCCTAAATTATTTTTAATCGCAGTAATTGATAAAACTATTGGGATTAAACTTCCATCTTTTCTCACATAGGTCCATTCATTAGAATCAGCAATCCCCAGCTCTCTTGCCTTTAAAACAAACGTATCATATCCAGGCACTAGATTTTCTCCAAATTCTGTTATTAAATCATCCGTATGTTTAACAACTTCATCCCATACATGAAAAATCGATGGAGTTGTCTTTCCAACAATTTCTTCTGATTTATATCCAAGTAATTTTTCAGCACCTCTATTAAATTGTTTAATTGTTCCGTCTAAATCTGAAGATATTATTGCAAATTCTGTAGCATTTAGAATGGATGTTAAATCAGCTGCAATATTTATAAGTTCCTCCTGTTGTTGTTTTTCTAGAGTAATGTCACGGGCAATACAATATAAATTACCTGTATCAGGATCTGGAGATGTATTCCAACTTAATAAAACATAGTTGCCATTTTTGCAACGGTATCGGTTTTCAAAACTGATAGTCTTATGTCCATTTGATAATTTTTCAACTTCCTTATATGTTTTATCTAAATCTTCCGGATGAATGAAATCAATAAATGGTTTCCCTTCTAATTCCTCTTTAGAATAACCCAATACAGCCGTAAATGCTGGATTAACTTTATAAAAGAAACTATCCACGTTCGCAATACAAACCAAATCCTTTGAAAGTTCAATAAAATTCTGAAATTCCCTTTGAGATTTAATAAAATTCGCATTCTTTTTTCGTAAATCCAATAATAAAACTACTTGATGGGCAAGTAATTTTAAAGCATTTTTTTGTTCATTAGTCAATATTCTCGGTTCTGTATCTATAACACAAAGTGAACCTAAATTAAAGCCATTTTCATCTTTAAGTGGTGCTCCTGCATAAAATCTAATATTAGGATTTCCAGTCACTAAAGGATTGTTAGCAAATGTCTCATTTTCCGTTGCATTATTGACTTCATATACTTCATCGCCCATAATTGCATATTGGCAAAAAGATAAATTTCTTGGGGTTTCAGTAACCTCTAATCCAACAGTGGATTTAAACCATTGTCTGTCTTCATCTAATAAACTTACTAAGGCTATAGGAGTTTCACAAATATAAGAGGCAAGCTGGGTTATTGAATCATATTCCTTTTCCGGCAAAGAATCCATAATTGAATACTCTTTCAGTGCTTTAAGTCTTTTTATTTCATTTTCCGGTATCGGATTTTTTTTCATCAATGGGAGCTTTTTCTTTAATAACAATATTACAGATTTTTTAGTTCTAAACTAACTATTTTATAGCTTTACTTACTTGTTCCTCTAACTTACTTAACAGTCATAACTACAAAAATAATTTATTTTTATAGTATCAATATTTATCAAAAACTTAATATTACCAAATAATTACAACTGTTTTTCTCATATATTATTTATCATTTAATACTGTCATTATTTTTTTATTTTATTAAAAAAATAATTTGTTTCTATTCTCATTTTTTAACAAAATAAAAACACAAACTACTGTATTTTAATTACTTAATTTAAAATAACAATAAAATAATATCTTTTTTTACACCAATAAAATAATTAATTGATTAAATTTACAGTATGGGTTTCAACTAGAAGGAATACCTACTTTCCTCTTTTTTAACCTCAAAAAGTTATGTAAATTTCAAACCTACTTTTGAATTAAAAAATTTACTGTCTGATTAACCAAAAAAGTGCGCCTCATTTATTTTTTCCATTGTTACTATTTTAACAGACTAATGGTCAGTTTCTATTCAAAAAACATACGAAATGGCAAAGTACAAACACATCTTTTTTTTTAACCAAATTGGTATTGAAGCCATTGGTAAAGTTGGCGGTAAAAATGCCTCTCTTGGCGAAATGTACAATCAGCTTAATCCAAAAGGTATCAACATCCCTAATGGATTTGCAATTACTGCAGCAGCTTATCGCCTCTTCCGTAAAGCAAATAATCTGGAAAATCCTCTTGAAGATTTATTATTTTCATTGGATACAAAACAGTATTCTAATCTTTCTTCCATTGGAGAAAAAGCCAGAAATCTTATTTTATCAGCAACAATTCCAGAGGAAATTCGCGATGAAATACAAGCTGCTTACCAATCACTTAGTGAACAATGCGGCATCAATAATCTCGACGTGGCAGTACGAAGCAGCGCAACTTCAGAAGATTTGCCTACAGCGAGTTTTGCGGGACAAATGCAATCCTTTCTAAATATCAATGGTACAGCACAGTTAATCGATGCCGTACACCATTGCTTTGTATCCTTATTCACGGACCGTGCCATAAAATACCGTCATGACATGGGCTTTGCCAAATTAGATATTGCGATTTCTGTAGGCGTACAGCAAATGGTTCGAAGCGATAAAGCCGCTTCTGGCGTAGCATTTACCATTGATCCGGATAGCGGATTCGAAAATACCATTATCATAAATAGCATTTGGGGATTAGGGGAAAATATTGTTCAAGGCTCTGTTACGCCTGACGAATGGATGGTTTTTAAACCTACTTTAGAAAACACAGATTTAGATCCTATTCTAAAAAGACAGTGCGGCAGAAAAGAGTCCACGATGATCTATGCCGATAAATCCACCAGTTCATCCGCAGAAAACACAATTAGTAATACGGACACTTCCTTAGAAAAACAAAACCAGTTTTCGTTAAGCGATAAAGAAGTTATTCAGCTTTCTCAATGGTGTTACAAAATTGAAAAACATTATCGAAAACCAATGGATATTGAATGGGCAAAAGACGGTTTGAACAACCAACTTTATATTGTTCAGGCGCGACCGGAAACCGTTCATGGAAAAGCAAATAAACAAGTTCGGGAAATCTATACACTCAAAGAGAAAAGTACACTTTTGGCTCGAGGAATTGCGCTTGGCGATAAGATTGCTTCGGGAAAAGTGCGTATTTTAAATAGTCCGCAAGAAGGTCATTCATTGCAAGATGGAGAAATTATAGTCACTGATTTGACTAATCCCGATTGGGATCCCATCATGAAAAGAGCTTCGGCGATTATTACCAACAAAGGCGGACGTACGAGCCATGCTGCCATAGTAGCGAGAGAACTGGGAACCGTTGCGGTAGTGGGCTGCGGTAATGCTACGTCTGCACTAAAAAATGGTCAGGAAATTACCGTTTCCTGTGCCGAAGGTAAAGAAGGAAATATATACGAAGGATTGCTGAAATGGGAAATAACGGAACAGGATTTCAGCAAACTGGAAATGCCAAAAACAGATCCTATGCTTATTCTCGCCGATCCGGAAAGAGCTTTCGAATTAAGTCATTATCCCAATCAGGGTGTGGGTTTGATGCGAATGGAATTTGCTATTTCAAATACAATTAAAATTCATCCGCTGGCCTTGTGTGAACCCGAAAAAATAACCGATCAAAATATTGTTGCAGAAATAGCCGCATTAACCAAAGGCTATGAAGACCCTAAAAATTATTTCATTGATAAACTAGCCGAAGCTATAGCAATCGTTGCTGCTGCCTTCTATCCAAAAGACGTAATTGTACGAATGAGTGATTTTAAAAGTAATGAATATGCTAACCTCATTGGTGGAAAATATTATGAGCCTCATGAAGAAAATCCTATGATAGGATTTCGTGGTGCTTCCCGTTATTACAGTGATTTTTATCGAAAAGGTTTTGCTTTGGAATGCGAAGCAATGAAAAAAGTACGAAATAAAATGGGTCTCCATAATATAAAACTGATGATTCCTTTTTGCAGAACAGTTGAGGAAGGAGAAAATGTACTTAATGAAATGGCTAAAAATGGATTAATGCAAGGTATCAACGGACTGGAAGTATATGTAATGATTGAAATTCCAAGTAATGTATTAATGGCAGATGAATTTGCAAAACTATTTGACGGATTTTCTATTGGTTCGAATGATTTAACCCAACTCACATTAGGTTTAGACCGTGATTCCGCATTAGTAAGTTATTTGTTTGATGAAGAAAATCCAGCCATAAAATATTTGATTAAAGAAACGATTCGGGTCGCTAAACGATTTGAAATAAAAGTGGGATTGTGTGGACAGGCACCGAGCGACATCCCACAATTTGCTAAATTTTTAGTAAATGAAGGTATCGACAGCATTTCATTTAATCCTGATGCTTTGATAAAAGGAATTGAAAATATTTTGGAAGCAGAAAAGAAAAAAAAGAGACAAATTCTAATGTAATACTTCTTGTATGGAAACAACATTCAAAAATAAGGTAGCAATTGTAACTGGCGGTTCATCAGGAATTGGTAAAGCGACTGCGCTTGCTTTCGCAAAAAAAGGAGCTAAAGTAGCTGTTGTTGATTGGGTAGAAAACAATGAAACGGTGAACCTCATCAAAGAAATGGGAGAAGAAGCCATTTTTATCAAATGTGATGTATCAAAATCCACTGATGTAAAAGCGATGGTAGAGAAAACCATTACCACTTTTGGCCGATTGGATTATGCCTATAACAACGCTGGTATCGAAGGAACGTCTGCTCCGACACAGGATTGTACAGAGGAAAACTGGGATAAAACCATCGGAATAAACCTAAAAGGAATTTGGCTCTGCATGAAATACGAAATCCCTGAAATACTGAAACAAGGAAAAGGTGTGATAGTCAATTGCTCATCTGTAGCCGGACTCGTTGGATTCTCGGGTTTACCTGCCTATGTAGCGTCCAAACATGGTGTTGTAGGATTAACAAAAACTGCGGCATTAGAATGTTCTAAACTCGGAATCCGAGTGAATGCAGTTTGTCCTGGAGTAATTCAAACACCAATGATTGACCGGCTTACCGGAAATAGTAAAGAAGCTGTAGAACAGTTCACAGGCTTGGAACCAATTGGTCGTTTTGGTCTTCCAGAAGAAATAGCTAACGCGGTAATATGGATGTGCTCTGATGAAGCCTCTTTTGTAACAGGACTTGCCATGGCTGTTGATGGTGGTTTTGTAGCGCAATAAAATTAATTATAATAGTAATTCTTGCTTTATGATTCCCGTCAAAAATAAAATAGAGCGCCACCTTTTAGATGGTAAAAAAGTAAAAATTTCTTTTTCATGGGACACTATTGCCCGAGAATTAAATGGTCTTACCGAGCAATACAACTGAGTATATTTCAGAGAAAGTATTGTCTTTTTTAAAATTTATAGAAGAAGCTGCGATTCAAAAATCCTTAAATATTTTGCCAATGTTAAAACTTTAGAAGAGTAGTTAATCCGTACTCCTAGAAAATAATTCATCCAACGAACGGAAACTTTATTTACCGCCTTTAAAAGCAAAATTGAAATAAAAATTGGATCACAGTCCATTTTGCGAAAGCTGAAATCCTAAAAACATTAGATTAATCGAAAAAATAAATTAGAAATAACAAAATGAAAAAAAACTAACTATTTAAAATTACCAAGATGGAAAATACTCATTTTTGTCAAAGTTGCGGGATGCCATTGACAACAGAAGAAGCAAAAGGGACGGAAAATAACGGCCTTAAAAATAATGATTATTGCAAGTATTGTTATGAGGATAGCCAATTTAAAAACCCAGAAATGAATTTAGAAGAAATGGAAAAAGCCGTAAAAGCTCACATGGAAAAAAAGAAACTCCCTAATTACATGATTCAAAAGGCTTTAAATATTTTACCTGCACTTAAGCGTTGGAAAAACAAACAATTTATCGTCTAAAACAATCTATTCAATCTGTGGAAAACGGTAACGGTAAAATAAAAATCACCTATCGGGAGGTATTGAAACAAGGTCTTCGTAAAGCATTGGATGAGAAAACGTTCTCGGCTTGGGCTGCTTAAACGCATCAGGTAATCTGTGTGGAAAATGCGTGGAGAAAAGGATTTTATGATTTGAATGCTCCGGCACAGCGATTGTGCGGTGTTGAAGCGCCTATTCCCTACTGTGCACACACAGAAGAAGCTGTTATTCCTCAGAAAAAAAATATTGTTAATACAGTTAAAAAAATGATACGCCATGATTGAATTTTTAATGCCTAGTTTGGGCGCGGATATGGAAGACGCTACATTGATCGAATGGAAAAAAAAACCAGGAGATACAGTGAAGCATGGGGATATTATTGCCGAAGTTGAAACACAGAAAGAACTGATTGAAATTGAAATATTTGAAGAAGGAACCATTGGAGAATTGCTTATTAAAGAAGGTACTAAAGTCCCCGTGGGAACTGTAATGGCATTAATAAATCCTCGCGAAGTAACATCGGAAACAAAAAAAGAAGAAAAAATTCCAGAATCGATACCATTACAATCGATAGAAGAAAAAATAATAGAATCAATTGATACTCCGAAAGTTGAAGACCTTTCTATCAAAACAGCTCCATTAGTCGAAAGAATTTCAGAGGATAATGACCTTCCTAAAATAACGGGAACTGGACCTGATGAAGCCATTACCAAAGATGATATGGACAATACACTTGAAAAAATTGAAACTGATGATAATCATAATGACCTTTCGAAAATAACAGGAACTGAACCTGATGAAGCCATTACCAAAGATAAAATTGAAAACACGGAGGAAATACCAATTGAAACAGAAAAACAGAGCAGTATTGCTGAAGCAATTCGTTCTGAAGTTGTGGCTGCTATGATTCAGTCCAACAGGGAAATTCCACATTATTATCTGGAGAAAAGAATTGATATGACAAATGTACTGGCATGGTTGCAGGTAGCGAATAGTAAACGTAGTCAGAAACAACGGTTGCTTCCTATTGCGTTATTGATAAAAGCAACAGCAAAATCGCTCCTTGAATTTCCTGATCTGAATGCTACTTGGGATAATGGTTTACAGCTTAAAAAAGATATTAATATTGGTTTTGTAGTATCGTTACGCACTGGTGGTATTATCGTTCCAGCCCTTCATCACGTCAATATAAAAAGTATTGATGAAATCATGGATGCCTTAAATGATATTATTCCAAGAGCTCGAGCATTGCGATTATTAAGTTCAGAATTAAGTGATTCGACCATAACCCTAACAAGTATAGGCGACGGCGGAGCTGATACCGTTTTTGGTGTAATTTATCCTCCGCAAGTAGCTATTATCGGTTTTGGAAGTATTTCGGAACAGCCTTTTGCCGAAAACGAAATGATAGGTATCAGGTCTTGTGTTTCTGTGACGTTAGCTGGTGATCACCGCGCTACAGACGGATTAACAGGCAGTCGATTTTTAGTTACTTTAAACAAATATTTACAAATTCCTGAAGCATTATAGTTGCGCTAAATGAAAAATCAGGAATTGAAACCCCTGAACAGGATTATGGGTAAATTACTACTTTAAAACATTAGTACCTTACATTAGAAATAAAAAACAACAAAAATGAAAGTATTAGTCTATAGCATATTTGGTTTTGACAAACCTTTCCTAAAAAAAGCAGCCCATGGAAATCACGAATTGGTTTTCACGGGTAAATCTTTGAGTAAAAGCACGGTAAACTTCGCCAAAGGGTTTGATGCCGTTTCGCTTTTCACCTCTGATGATGCCTCGGAAACGGTATTGGAAAAACTATACATCCACGGTATTAAATACATTGCCCTACGTACTACAGGTGCCGAGAATATTGATCTGAAAAGAGCAAAATCCTTAGCAATAAAGGTGGCAAACGTCCCTGCTTATTCGCCTTACTCTATTGCTGAACTTGCTGTATCGTTATTATTGGCAGTAAATAGGAAACTTGTTTTAGGCCAGACGCTAATGCAAATAGGCGATTATCGTCTGGATCATTTAGTGGGTTTTGATTTGCATGGAAAAACAATAGGCATTATTGGAACCGGGGAAATTGGTGCTGCTTTTGCACGAATTATGCATGGTTTTGGGTGTAGCCTTTTGGCTTTTGACAAGGAAGAAAATAAGGAGTTAAGGGATGAAATTCCAATCACTTATACTTCACTGGAAGAGGTTTGTAAAAATTCAGATGTAATTTCGGTGCATTCTCAATTAGATGAGACAACAAAACATTTGTTCAATAAAAACACTTTTTCGCAAATGAAAAAAGGAATGATTTTTATTAATACGGCTCAGGGAAGTATTGTTAATACGGAAGATTTAATAGAAGCGATCGAAAATAAAACACTGTCAGCAGTTGGTTTAGACGTTTATGAAAAGGAAAAACCGATATTTTTTCAAGATCATACTGACTCGCCCGTAAGTGATCCTATGTTTCTAAAACTTCGCTCATTTCCAAATGTTATGATTACAGGACATCAGGGGTTTTTGACTCAAGAAGTATTAGAGGGAATTGCTCATACCACAATTGCTAATTTAAATTCCTGGGCATACACTGGTATTTCTGAAAATGAAATAAACTGATTGCAGTTTAGTATTTATTTCTAAGCAAATACATACTGTTTTTTTTATCATTTACTATTTTTTCTAATCATACTATGATTAATGGTATTAAAACTAAAAAAATGAAAGGATCCTTTAAACTCGGAAAAATAGCAGGTATCGGAATATTTATCCATTGGACTTTCTCTTTACTTATTCTGTTTATCATTTTCATTAACTACAAAGCAGGACAGAACACTGTTCAAATAATATGGTCCGTTGCATTTATTCTATGCATTTTTGTTACTGTTTTATTACACGAACTGGGACATGCTTTGGCAGCAAAAAACTATAATATACTAACCAAAGACATCACGCTTTTGCCTATTGGCGGTTTAGCCCGATTAGAGCGAATCCCTGAAAAACCATTGGAAGAATTAATAGTTGCTTTAGCTGGTCCTTTGGTAAATTTCACCTTGGCATTTATCACCGGATTTTTTATTACGCTTCCTGATACTTCCGAAAAATTGATGGCTGAATTAGCCAATGGCGTAAATGCACATAATTTTTTACTCAATTTTTTTTTAGTCAATTTTTGGCTGGCACTTTTCAATTTAATTCCAGCTTTCCCAATGGATGGCGGCAGAGTTTTACGGGCATTATTATCTTTTAAATTACAACGTCATGTTGCCACAAGAATCTCAGCACGAATAGGTCAAATAGTAGCATTAGTTTTTATTCTTTTAGGTTTTTTCACCTCTCCTTTTTTGATTTTTATAGGTATATTTGTTATTATCGGAGCTCAAATTGAAGCTGATTATACCGAATCGAAATTCATACTGAAAGGTTTTAAAGTTCATGATGTCCTAATGAAAGATTATCAAAGGATTGATGCGAATGAAAAAGTAAAAAAAGCAGTTGAATTGTTGCTGGACAGCCAAAACAAGAATTTTTTGATCACTGAAAATGATATTGCAGTTGGAACACTCAATCGCGACCAAATTATAATGGCACTTTCTAAAAAAGGAGATGACGAATTCATTTATAATGTCATGGACCGAAATTTGATTTTTCTAGACAGTAATTCTCTTTTAGAAAACGTTTTTGAGCTGATACAACAGAATAAATCAACATTAATATTGGTTATGGAAAATAATAAACTAGCAGGAACTTTGGATATAGAAAATCTTATGGAATTCATTTTAATTAATGAAGTCAAAATAAATAAAGCCCATGACGAAAAGTAATAATGCCTTTACTGCTCCTAAAAGCCTTGCGCTTGTTTACAGTGGCGAAGATTATTTTTCTCGATTAGAAACTATTATCCGTAATTCTCAATTTGAAATCCACATCCAAATGTATCTTTTTGAAGATGATACAACTGGAAGAAGAATTATTACTGTATTAAAAGAAGCAGCTTCGCGCAATGTTAAAATTTATATCCTTTTGGATGGATTGGGCTCTTTGTCATTTCCTTCTGAAACTATAACCGAAATGAGACAAAGCGGGATTAACATTCGATTTTTTGCGCCTTTATTTTCAGCATATACCTTTTATCTTGGTCGAAGATTACACCGAAAAGTAGTTGTTGCTGATGCAAAAATTGCTCTAATTGGCGGGATTAACATAGCTGATAAATACTGTGGCACACCAATGGAAGCGCCTTGGCTTGACTATGCCGTTCAACTAAAAGGTACAATTGCCGAACCGCTTCAAAAACAATGTATTGCTATTTATTTTAAGAAAAGACGTTTTCAAAACAAAGAAATAAAATCAGCATTTCATATTCAGGAAGATGCTTTGGTACGCATCATTCAAAATGACTGGTTAAAAAGAAAAAATGAAATTTGTGATACGTATATTAAATCCATTCGGAATGCAAAAAAAGAAATAATTATAGTAGGAAGTTATTTTCTTCCTGGCATACGAATCATTCAGGCCTTGAAAAAAGCTTCTAAAAACAATGTAAAAATCAAATTAATTCTATCCGGAATTTCAGATCTTCCATTGACCAGACGCGCAACTTGTTTTCTTTATGGCAAACTGCTTGATTATAACATTGAATTGTACGAATGGGACAAATCTATTTTACATGGAAAAACAGCGGTTATTGACGGATATTGGACTACTATAGGTTCTTTTAACCTAAATAATTTAAGTTCGTACGGAAGTCTCGAAATTAATGTTGAAATAAATTCTGTTGTATTTTCTAAAATGTATCAAACGCAGCTCGAAGAGATTATTGGACAGTGCCAAAGAATAACTCCGGAATCTCTGAAAATGAAAACCAATATATTTACGAAATTCATCAACCTGCTATCGTATGGTATTACCCGAATAATAGAACTCATTGTCACTTATACGCCCTATAAACGTTTCTATAATTCATAAATACTATAGCAATTGTACTCAAAATATAAAAAAAAATATTTTAGTACTATAAAATAGTGTTAAAAAAATCAGCAGTATCAGTACTGTTAATTAAATATTTTTTGTAACTTTATGCATACTTTAAATCCCTTTAAAGTATTAAAAACAAGCATTTTATAAACTTTTAAAATACAAATTTAGAATTTAAAAAAAATGGAACCACATCGAATAAAAACTAAAAAAAAAGAGGAATGGATTCAAAAGGATTTCGAGAGTAAAATCCCGAAATTAAACCGAAAAACACTATTTCTTCCTAGTCAGGATGAATTATTCTTCTAGATTATTTCTCAAATAAATTTGTTAGCCTAGGTTAGCGACGGAGCCGTGAGTCACTGTTCTGTAATTGAATGCTCTTTCAAGCACCAGGTTTAAAAGATTCTCCGCAGAGCTCCGAACTTTTAAACCGGTATTCTTAATTGGAGTTAGGGACAAAAGAGTCCCTACTCCATTAACGATTTAAACCCTATGGATTTTATTCAATACAAAGAGACCTTTACACATGATGCCCATAAAAAAGGCTATTTAGAACAGAATATTAAACGCTGTCTGGATTATGCTGAAGTTTTATTTGCACATGATATTCCTGTAATTTATAATCCAACCCATTTATCACTTCTGGTCGGATACAAAAAAGAATTTCTAAAAAAAGCGGCTCTTTATCCAAAACGTTATTATCGGGATTTTGAGATTTTGAAAAAAAATGGTAGCAAACGGCTTATTTCTGAGCCACTTCCCAGTTTGAAAGAAATCCAAATTTGGATTCTCAGAAACATCCTTTATAAAGTGCCAGTTAGCCCTTTTGCGAAAGCGTATAAACCCAATGCAAGTATCCTAGAAAACCTTAGATTCCATAAAAACCAACCCAAAGTTTTCACGCTGGATTTAGAACATTTCTTTCCATCCATTGGCTTTGATGCCGTTGAAAAAGAATTTCTTGAATTGGGGTATTCCAAAATGGTTTCAAAACTGCTTTCAAAATTATGTCTTCGTGACGGAAGTTTGCCACAAGGTGCGCCAACGAGTCCGTATCTTTCGAATTTAATTTTCAAAGAAGCCGATGTGGTGATTTCTGATTATTGCATCCAACACAAAATAAGATACACCCGTTATGCGGACGATTTGAGTTTTTCCGGAGACTTTGACGAAAATAAGCTACTCCATAAAGTAATTGAAACCGTCGAAAAATTAAATTTTCATATCAATAAAAGCAAAACCAAACTCATGACGCCTAACAGCCGCCAAACTGTTACGGGAATTGTGGTTAATGAAAAACCGCAGGTCGTATTTCATAAGCGTAATGATTTGAGACAGGCGATGTATTACATCAATAAATTTGGTTTTCAAGAACACCGAGAATACAAAGAGATTGACCAAAAGAATTATTTGGAACATTTGTTAGGGAAAATAAATTTTGTACTGCAAATAAATCCAAAAGATTTGGAATTTATTAGATACAAAGCAATGCTGATAGACTTAAAAAAGAAACAAGATTTAAAAACGATGGAAGATGAATTATTGCCTATCTAATAATACAAACATCAATATTAAAAAGCTCCTTTTGGGGCTTTTTTAACTACTTAACCAACTGAAATAAAATATTTTATTTGATTTCAGCATTAAATAATTGATTAAATTTGAGATGTAAAATAGCTGAAATTTATAATTCGCTGTGGTCCGGATTTAGATATATCTCAATACCAGAAAACAATTGATCAAAATCCAATTTCAAACTTCTAAAAATCTTTATCAAATACTTAAAATTAAAGTCCATGAAAAAAATAACAGCAATTATCGTAACCTTATTTTTCTCTACTTTTCTATTGGCACAAACAACATGGAAAGCAGATCCTATGCATTCAAAACTAACTTTTAGCACCGTGCATCATGGTATTTCTGATATTGCCGGATTATTCAAAATATTTGAGATAACCGCTACAGCCAAAAAAGCTGATTTTAGTGATGCCTCTTTTGAACTTTCGACTGAAGTAGCCTCCATCAATACCGAAGTGGAAATGCGGGATAATCATTTGCGAAGTGCTGAATTCTTTGAAGTAGAAAAATATCCAAAAATGACTTTTAAAAGCTACTCCATAAAAAAATTCGGAAAAGAAAAAGGGAAATACAAACTAATGGGCAACCTTACCCTACACGGAATAACCAAGCCTGTAACACTGAATATGTGGTATAGAGGAACGATAGTAAATCCGCAATCAAAAGCGATCACAGCCGGATTTCAGTTTAGCGGCATTCTAAAACGATCTGATTTTGATATTGGTCCAAAATTTCCTGCACCAATGATTAGTGATGAAGTAAAAATTAAAGCTGATACTGAATTCATCAAACAATAATCCTTTATAATGCATTGTAAAAAACCTTGCCAATAGCAGCGGTTTACTAATTATAAAAACCATTTTTCTTCTCTTAAACAGCCCTGAATACGGCAATCATTTCATCGCTAATTCACTCATAATAAACACCTAATTCTTATTTTAACAACGAAAAATTGATTAAATTTGATAGTAGAAATAATCCCTTGGTTGGATGTTTTTTGTAATTCTGGATGCTTAGATTAAAGTAAAAAACTAATCAAGATGATATGGATAACATGAAAAAAATAGTAATCGCAGTTGATAATGACCCAACTTCAGAAAAAATTGCCTTAAAGGGTTTTCAGCTTGGTCTTCAACTACAGGCTGAAATTGCATTACTAAGCGTTGTTGACTTGACAATGCTTATAACTGAAGGCGCTGTCACTCCTAAGGAATTTGCTGATATTACCATAAACGACTACCAAAAAAATCTGCAAATGCTTGTTGATACTGTATTTAAGGATTATAAAGTTAGGACTTTTGTAGAAGAAGGAATGCCTCATGAAGTAATTTTGAATGTTGCCAAAGAATGGGATGCTGACATGATTGTTTTAGGCACACATGGCAGAACTGGATTTTCACATTTAATCATGGGCAGTGTTGCTGAAAAAGTAATCCGGCATTCAGAAATACCCATATTCATAATACCTACCAGATCACGATAGAAAAACTTCTTTCTAACAAAATGCATACGGAAGAAACAATTCGTAGATCAATGTAAAAAATATCAGTTAAATATTTGACAATCAATATAATTATAAAAATAATCCAGGATGGCATTTATAGACTATTACAAAATCCTAGAAGTGGATAAAAAAGCAACGGAAGCCGATATTAAAAAGGCCTATCGTAAAATGGCCCGAAAATACCATCCCGACTTAAATCCAAACGATAAGGAAGCAGAAAGAAAATTTAAAGAAATCAATGAGGCCAACGAAGTTTTGAGCCATGCTGAAAATCGTAAGAAATATGATGAGTACGGTGAAAACTGGCAACATGCTGAGCAATATGAACAAGCAAAACAGCAAGGAAACTATTCGAGAGGCGGCCAACAAGATGGTTTTGGAGGATTTAGTGGCGGTGGTGATTTTTCAGATTTTTTTGAATCTATGTTTGGTGGTCGTGCATCAGGAGGTGGCGGTCGCCGTCGTAGTGCCCAATATAAAGGACAAGATTTCAGTACCGAATTGCATCTGGACCTAAAAGACGTTTACACCACCCACAAACGAACCTTAACTATCAATGGCAAAAACATTCGAATCACTATTCCTGCCGGAGTCGAGAATGGGCAGCAAATAAAAATCGGGGGACTTGGGGGAGAAGGTGCCGGTGGTGGGCCAAAAGGGGATTTGTATATCACTTTCACTGTTGAAAACCACACTAATTTTAAGCTAGATAAACACAATTTATATTCCACATTGGATTTAGATTTATACACCGCCATCTTAGGTGGAGAAATCACCGCAGATACATTTGACGGAAAAGTAAAACTTACGGTAAAAACCGGAACCCAAAACGGAACTAAAGTAAAACTGAAAGGAAAAGGATTTCCTATTTATAAAAAAGAAGGAGAATTTGGTGATTTATACATTACCTATCAGGTACAAATCCCCACAAACCTTACTGAAAAAGAAAAAGAATTATTTACGGAACTTGCTAAGTTAAGAACGACATGAACATAGAAAACCTCATCCCTTTACCTACATTAAGTACCCATTACAAAGTTGAAATGGCATTTTTTAACAATCTCAGCGAGATGGGTTTACTCGAAATTAAAACAATCGAAGAGACACAATACATTCATCCAGACGCTATCTTCGAAATTGAAAAAATAATTCGGATGCATCAGGAATTAGACGTTAATATCGAAGGAATTGATGTTGTATTTAATCTTTTACAAAAAATAGAAGACTTGCAAAATGAATTAATCACCATTAAAAACAGATTGCGGTTGTACGAAAGTTGATTTGTATAAATAAAGGAGCTTACTTAGAATACTATTCTGCTTTTACCACAAGTATAAATTTGATTTTCAATGCTTTATAAATACTATATTTCTAACATCTATTTCATTATATAAGAATATTTCTAAACTCAATTTTTTCTGGATTTAGTACTATTCACGACTGCCTCCCATTTCAATTCCCCAATGTATTTCCTTTTATAAAATTCCAATTTATAAAAGGAAGAAGCACTCCATAAATGGCTAATTTCATCTTCCTTTTCTTAAAATCTATTTTTCCCGATAAAACCATCAAAAAAATAGACGAACAACACCTAAAAGCACTGTAAATCAGTGAAATAATCGTATATTTGGGTAGCCATTTTCTGTTAAAAATTAATTCATTCACTTATGGATAATTTTTCTAAAATAATCGAAATATTCAAAGGTTTTTTACTTGAAATTGGTGAACTCTCCTATTTTGCAGGTCGTTTTTTTAAAGAAGTTTTTAAGCACCCTTCAGAATTCAGGGAATTTATTCGCCAATGCTATTATATGGGAAACCGTTCCTTGCTTCTTGTTGCTGTTACGGGATTCATCATCGGTCTGGTTTTTACATTGCAATCACGTCCTACCTTACAAGAATTTGGTGCCGTTTCCTGGATGCCATCTATGGTGAGTATTTCGCTTATTAGAGAAATTGGGCCTATAATTACCGCTTTGATTTGTGCGGGACGTATCGGTTCCGGTATTGGTGCCGAATTAGGTTCGATGAGAGTTACAGAACAAATTGATGCTATGGAAGTTTCAGGAACGAATCCTTTCAAATATTTAGTGGTTACACGCATATTAGCAACCACTTTTATGCTTCCTGTTTTAGTTTTTTTTGGAGATGCTATCGCAATTTTTGGTTCTTTTTTGGTGGAAAACATCAAAGGAAATGTGTCTTTTTTATTGTATTACAATCAGGTTTTTGATGCGTTAGAATTTGGCGATTTAATACCTGCAACGATTAAAACTTTCTTTTTTGGATTTGCTATAGGATTAGTGGGCTGTTTTAAGGGATATTATTGTAAAAAAGGAACTGCTGGTGTGGGCTTAGCGGCAAACTCTGCAGTGGTTTTCACCTCTATGTTACTTTTTATTATTGACTTTATTGCTGTTTTTGTGACTGATATTTTTTATGATCTATAACTGATTATGAGTACGACAATACAAAATAAAAACCCTATTATAGAAATCAAAGACTTACAAAAAAGCTATGGTGATAATCATGTTTTGGATGGTTTTCATATGGTTTTGTACGAGGGTGAAAATCTGGTTATCATGGGTAAATCCGGTTCTGGAAAATCAGTAATGATAAAATGCTTAATTGGACTAGAAGAGCATGACAGCGGCTCTATTGTAGTGATGGGAAAAGAGATTAGTGAACTAGACCATGAGGAATTAGATGAACTTCGAACAGAAGTTGGCTTTCTTTTTCAAGGAAGTGCACTTTATGATTCCATGACTGTTAGGGAAAATCTGGAATTCCCATTGCGCCGTCACAAAAAAAAATTCGGAAAAATAAAAGACACCACACCATTAGTGATGGAGGCTTTGGAAAACGTAGGTTTAGCTCATACTCTTAATTTAATGCCTGAAGAACTTTCGGGAGGAATGAAACGAAGAATTGCCTTAGCACGAACTTTAATTCTCCAACCTAAAATTATTCTTTATGACGAACCAACTACTGGGTTAGATCCTATAACTGCCAAAGAAATTTTGTTGTTAATGATGTCTATCCAAAAAAAATACAACACTTCGGCAATTATCATCACACATGATGTGGATTGCGCCCGAATGATTTCGAACAGGATGATTTTATTGGTCGATGGTATCAATTATATGGAAGGCAGTTTTGAGGAATTATCAATCTCAACTGATCCTAAAGTACAAGCTTTTTTTAAATAAGAATAAAAATGGAAAAAACGACATCACAAAAAATACGCCTTGGAATTTTTGTAATAATCGGGATAATAATTTTTATACTTGCCGTTTATTTCATTGGCGACAAACAAAAAATGTTTGGAAAAACCAATCATTTAAATGCAATTTTCAATAATGTGAGTGGTTTACAGTTAGGCAATAATGTACGTTATTCCGGAATAAATGTCGGGACAGTTCGTGCAATAGAAATGATTAATGATTCTACAATAAAAGTAGACATGCTCATTGATAATGCCATTTTTCGTCACATTAGAAAAAATGCTGTTGCCACTATAGGCTCTGATGGCTTAGTGGGAAATATGATCATAAATATTATTCCCGGGAAAGGGACTCAAGCTTCTATAGCTCCGGGAGATGAAATTCATTCCATAAATCGTATTCGAACGGATGATCTGCTCAATACACTTGGTGTCACTAATAAAAACGCAGCACTTCTTACGTCTGATTTACTTAAAATCACAAAGGAAATCACTGAAGGAAAAGGAACTATAGGTTTATTAATTAAAGATTCCATCTTGGCAACAGACTTGAAAGAAACCGTGCATTATTTAAAAATTACAGGAAAAGGGACTTCGGAGTCTGTAACAAAATTAAACCGACTCATTTCTTCATTGGACAATAAAGACAATGTGATAGGTGTTTTGAAAGATACGGCTTTAGCCAATAATGTTAAAACGATAGTCCATAATTTAGATCAATCGAGTACAGATATAAATAAAATGGTAACCAATCTTAACGCGACAATTGAAAATATAAAAGATGGAAAAGGCGCTATAAACTACCTTTCGAATGATCCAAAACTAGTACGGAAAATAGATTCTACAATGACTAATATTAACCAAGCCAGTTCATTGCTAAACGAAAATATGAAAGCTTTGCGACACAATTTCTTATTTAGGGGTTATTTTAAGAAACAGGAAAAAGCAAAATTAAAAGAGCAGAAAAAATAGGAAATTGAATCCGTACTGGAAAAGAAATCACAAAAAATCAACTCATGGTTACCGTAGAAAAACTTGGTATTATACTGAGTCCAACTGAAAGAGTATTTGAAAGCACAGGAGTTTTAAACCCTGGTGTGTACCAAGATGGGAATACAGTCCATTTTTTATATCGAGCGGTACAAAATGGAAATCGCTCCACTATTGGATATGCCAGAACAGAAGGCCCGATAAAAATAGTTGAAAGAGCAGAAAAACCTATCATTACGCAGGACTTTGATTATGAGAAACAAGGAGTTGAAGACCCAAGAATTGTAAAAATTGAAGGTACATATTACATAACTTACACTGCTTATGACGGTGTCAACGCTATAGGAGCCCTTGCTACTTCAAAAGATTTGATTCATTTTGAAAAACACGGCATAATTACTCCGACAGTTAATTATCAGGAATATGAAAGTCATGTAAATTTGTGTAATGCGAGTAAGCTAAACCCAAAATACCATGAATATTTTAATCTTTTTGCACAAATAGGACTCGAAAGCGATGAAACCCGATTACTTCGCGATAAAGATGTCGTATTGTTTCCAAGGAAAATAAATGGACAATTTGTCCTTTTGCATAGAATTTGGCCGGGTATTCAAATTGTAAAATTTGACAACTGGAAAGCTTTAACTTTATCTTTTTGGGAAAATTATCTGAAGAACTTAACCGATCATATTGTTTTAGATCCAAAAGATGCTTACGAAATGAGTTACATTGGAGCTGGAGTTCCACCAATAGAAACTCCTGACGGATGGTTACTAATTTATCATGGGGTACACGAAACAACAACGGGCAAAATCTATCATGCTAAGGCTGCCTTGTTGCATTTAGAAAAACCTGAAATTGAGATATCCAGACTCCCCTATCCGCTTTTCTCTCCTACCAAACAATGGGAAATAGAAGGCGAAGACAACGATGTCGTATTCCCAACAGGTCATGCCTTGTTCGGGAATGAGCTTTATATATACTATGGTGCAGCTGACAAACATATTGCCGTTGCTAAAATGAATATCAACGAATTGCTACTTGAATTAAGAAAGCAACCTTAAAAAAAGCGTCATGAAATTTGAAAAAGTCATAAAAATGCTAATTGTAAGTTCTTATTCGCCAAGAGAATGCGGGATAGCGACTTTTTCTAATGACGTTGTAAATGCTGTGGAAATTGTTTTTGGGGAAACACTTCCTGTCGAGGTTTGTGCTTTGCAAAATAGCGACCAAAACTTCTCCTATAATGCTGAAGTAACCTATATTTTGCCTGTTGATTCATTAGAGCATTATAGGCTCGTTGCAGAGAAAATAAACGAACGAAATGACATTGGCTTGGTTTGTATTCAACATGAATTTGGACTTTTTAGAGGAGATTATGGTGATAATATACTCTCTTTTATATTAGCGCTAAACAAACCAATTGTTACCGTTTTTCATACTGTGCTCCCAAACCCAGATGAAAAAAGAAAGAAAATTGTTCATGCCATAGCTGATTTATCCGATAGAATTATTGTGCTTACCAAAAATTCAGAAGCTATTTTGACTAGAGATTACGAATTGCCTAAAATGAAAACAATCGTAATTCCGCATGGCAATCATACTGTATTATGGGAACAAAAAGAGGAATTAAAAAACAAATATGATTTCTCCAATAAAATAGTAATGTCCACATTTGGTTTAATCAATAAAAACAAAGGCATTGAAACCGTATTACGCGCTTTGCCGGAAATTGTCAAGAAACATCCTGAAGTCATTTATTTAGTAATTGGCAAAACGCATCCTGAAATAATTTGTTGCGAAGGGGAAAAATATCGGGATATCCTTACTGGTATTGTCCATGAACTCCGTTTGGAAAACAATGTTATTTTTATCAATGAATATCTTCAATTGTGGCAATTACTGGAATATTTAACGGTATCAGATATCTATTTATTTTCTTCTAAAGACCCCAACCAAGCTGTCAGTGGAACTTTTGCTTATGCGATGAGCTGTGGTTGTGCCGTTATTTCCACACCTATTCCACACGCAGTTGAATCTCTTGTAAATGGTAACGGAATACTATTGAATGGATTTGATAAATCAGAAGAATTCGAAAAAGCAATTTTGTATCTTATCGAAAACAAAGAGCAACGGGTTACTATGGGCAAAAATGCATTTTCATTGGCGCATGCCACAACATGGGAAAATATTGCTATTCAATATCGGCTATTATTCGATCAATTGACGAATCGGGAAGAAGATTTGAAGTTTAATTTTCCGCCCATAAAATTAGACCATATTAAGAAACTCACCACTGATTTTGGAATTCTTCAATTTTCAAAATTCAGTCAGCCTGATCCTGAGTCTGGTTATACTTTGGATGATAATGCCAGAGCATTAATCAATATGGTGCTATTTAACAAGGTTTTCCCTGACAAACATGTTTTGAACCTTGCAAATATCTATTTAAACTTTATAGAAGGCATTCAACGAAACAATGGCTGGTTCGACAATTACAAAGACTTTGACCATCAATTAACGAAACAAAATGGAGAAGTAAATCTTGAAGATGCTAACGGGAGAGCCTTATGGAGTTTAGGAACCGTAATTGCACATAGAGAATCGGTACCTGCAGAGATGATTTTACAGGCAGAAAAATGTTGGAATAAAGCAATCAAAAGAATTGACGACATTAAATCCCCAAGAGCCATTGCCTATGCTTTGAAAGGTTTGTACCTCTATTATTCAGCTTATAAAGAAGAAGCTATAAGGCAGAATATAGAAAAATTTGCTGATGAACTGTTGCGTCATTATCATATCAATTCAGCCGAAAACTGGTGTTGGTATGAAGATTATATGACTTATGCCAATAACGTTTTACCCGAAGCTATGATGTACAGTTATTTAGTTACAAAAAATCCTAAGTATAAAAAAATTGCGCTAATCACATTTGATTTTCTCCTTTCTCATTATTTTATGAAAGGACAGTTAAAAGTAATCTCAAACAGAGGCTGGTTCAAGAAAGAAAATGAAAGAGTTTTCTATGGAGAACAACCTATCGAAGTAGCCACTACGATTATTGCATTGGATTTATTTTATGATGTAACCAAAAACAAAAAATACAAAGACCAATTAAAACTCGCTTTTATCTGGTTTTTAGGCAACAATCATCTGAAACAAATCATGTATAATCCTGAAAATGGTGCTTCCTATGATGGATTAGAGGACAAACACATCAACATCAATCAAGGGGCGGAATCTACCTTATGCTATTTCAAAGCCAGATTAATCATGGAAAAATATACTGAGAATTAACCAATTTTTAAATTACAATTTGGGCGTGCCCCTACGTAAAAACTTCGGGTCGTGCTGTACGTTCCCGCTTTTTTCTAGAGGCAAAAAAGCCTCTAGAAAAAGAGCTCCACTACCATCACTCACGCAAAAAAAAGTGCTAATTATAACATTAAGTCTTGCAAATAAACAAATTCAGCACATATGTAATTTGTTCATTTGTAAGTGCTCTTTAAATACTTTTCAAAGCTTCAATGAGTAAATCAATATCCTCTTTGGAGTTATAATGACTTAAAGAAATGCGCAAACTTGGTTTTCTCAAATCTTCATTCGAAAGCATTTCCGCTAATACATGCGAAGGTTTTACACTTCCGCTTTGACACGCACTACCGCGAGAAACTGCAATTCCTTTCATGTCCAAATGGAATAAAATCATCGCGGTTTTATCATCTGAAAAAGGCAATAAAACATTCAATATATTATAAAATCCATCAACGCTTCCATTGATTACAAAAGCTGGAAATTCAGTTTCGAGTTGGGTAATCAAATAGTTTTTCACTTCAGAGATATACTTTCTTTCTGCTTCTAAATTAGTATAGGAAAGCTCCAGCGCTTTTGCCATTCCCGCAATTTGGTGCAAAGCTTCGGTTCCTGCTCGCAATCCTTTTTCCTGTTCACCTCCAAAAAATAAGGGTTGTAAACCGGAGTTTTTTCGAATAAAAGCAAACCCAACCCCTTTAGGACCGTGAAATTTATGAGCGCTTGCCACAATAAAATTAATGGGTAGCACTTGTAAATCAATTGCAGTTTTCCCAACGGACTGCACGGTATCCGAATGAAACAAAACATTGTGTTCTTGACAAATAAGTCCTACTCTATCCAAATCTAAAATGGTTCCTGTTTCGTTATTCACATGCATCAGGCTTACCAAAGTTTTCTTTTTCTGAGAAAGCAGTTCTACTAAATCAGTGATATCAATTTCGCCATTTGGCTTGACAGCCACATAATCAACCTGAATACCGTATTCGCTTTGCAAAACTAAAATCGTATATAAAACGGCGTGATGCTCGATTTTACTGGTAATGATTCGCTCCACTTTTAGGTCTTTAACGGCAGAACGAAGAATCCAATTATTGGCCTCGGTACCACAGGAAGTAAAAATTATTTCTTGCGCGGTACCATTCAATTGTTTTGCAATTGACTTTCTGGAAAGCTCCAAAATACTTTTGGCATTGCGGCCAAAACTATGCGTTGACGATGGATTTCCATAATCTTCGGCCATAACTTTAGTCATTTCTTGAATAACTTCCGGACGAATTGCTGTTGTAGAAGCGTTATCGAGATATACTTTTTTCATTTTTTGAAATTATTAAAATTATTTTGAAGCTTCCATTTCTGATGGTGTGGCTTTCAATTTTCTGGAAAAGATCAGTTTCTCATTAAAAACCACTATCGAAACCAAAATCAGAAAATAGGAAAACAATTGAAGGTTCGTTACCTGCTCATGGTAATAGAATATGGCCAATAGAAAGCCAATAATTGGATTAATATAGATCATAATTCCAACTGCTGACGAATTAATCCCTTTCAATGCATACAAATTTAAAAACAAAGGAATAATCGTAAAAAAGACTACGATTACTAACAAACAGCTGTAAAACAATGATTCTGTGGGTAAGGTTCCACTATAATTTGGATAAAAAGGCAAGAGAATTAGGGCTGTAAAAACCAATTGAATAGTCAAAACAAGGAATTTATCCAATCCACTATTTTTTCGTTGACTCACTAAATACATTGCATAAGTTGCTGCTGTGATAAGGCTATAGAAAATATCTTCAAAATGATTGAACGACAATAAAACACAACTGAAAGCACTTATCATGACTGCAATCCACTGCCATTTACTCAGTTTTTCTTTCAATATAAAAAAAGCCAATATCGTGGTTAGAATAGGACATATTAAATAGGCTAAAGAAGCAGCTTTTACACTAACATGATTCATCACGTAAATAAAAACAAACCAGTTTGAAGATAAAAACATCCCGCCTCCCAGCGTCAACACAATGACACTTCGTTTCTGTTTTGCAGTCATACTTTTGAACTGACTCCAATTCTTTTTTAAAATTTTTCTTCGAAACGAAAGATTAATCAATAACATGGTAACAACACTAAAAAAAACGCGGTAAAATAAAATATCCAAAGACGGGTAATTATGCAACGGTTTTAATGCTAAACTAAAAAATCCCCATACAAAAAAGGCAGAAAATGCAGCTAAATAATATTTGTTAAGTCTCATATATGCTATAAATTGAAGCAAAGGTAATGATTTCTATTCGCTTTGAATTGTCGTAATCTTTCCATTTTCAATAAAGCTTCAATAACCATTATTAGAAATTTAAAAGCCTAATATCCTGTTAAATTCCATGTTTTTGAACAGGAATGTAATTGGAACAAATTAAAAATTCTATTTTTGTTTCAAATAGTATAAAAAATGAAAAGAGTTGTAAGTATATTAGCCTTAGTAATGTTACTAAATGCTTGTGATGACGGTAATTTAACCCAAGAAGACATTAATTTTGAAGACATTGCTACACAAAGTTGCGCTATCAATAATATCATCTATAAACTGAAAGATAAGGAATCATTACTTCTTGAAATCCCTAAAACAACCTTTACTACTGAACCCAATACAGTGGGCCAACCAACCATATTAGACATTAGTAGCGCTAATAGAGTTATTTATCGTTTTTATAACGGGACAGTATCAGCATCTAACATTTGTGAAACTATTCCGCCCGTAACGCCTATTGTAACGGATCAATGGACTGCTACTGATGGTAAAATACAAATATTTACTACCGCTGTAAAAACTACAAATACTACGGATAACAGCACCCGCATTACAGGCTACAATCACAATATCGTTTTCAAGAATGTCACTTTTGCAAAAAGTAGTGGTACTCAGGTTTATGAAACATTCCCTTTTGGAGACTATGTTACAACAGCAACTGCATTGCCTTTTCAATTTGATCAAACTGTAGAACAATGCAGCGCTTCGAAACAAATTTATAATTATACCAGTAGCGAAGCACTGATATTAGACATCGATCCTAGTCTAATTGTAAGCTCTGCCACACCTCTAAATACACCAAGAACCGGACTTATAGGTGCCACAGTTAACAAACTTACGTACCGATTATTTTCAGGTTTGCTTACTTCAAGCTACTTCTGTGTAACTCCAGTCCCTGCAACTCCAGTTGTAAGCGAAGAGTGGATTGCGGCCTCAGGAGTGTCAAATGTGAGCGGAATTATTGAAGTAACCACCACCACTTTGGGTGCAGGATTTAAACATGTCATCGTGCTTAAAAATGTTACAATGAAGAAAGGAACTAACGATTTCAAGCTTGGAGACAGCTTCATTTATGGTGAACTTTTAACTACTAATTAAACACAATTACAAGCCCGAAACCGGGCTTATTTTACCCATAAAAAAGCGTCGATTCTCAAGATAATTTTCAACTGAAAATGGCTTAGAATCGACGCTTTTTTTATGCTTAAAAAATCTAAAACAGGAATTATTTGGTACTTTGCTTTATAAAAACTTCAGTTGCGCCTTGACCGTATTTTTGATAATTCCCTTCTTGAAAAGCAATATTATCATACCGGCCTAATAAAAAATCCAGCTCTGCTTTTAGGATTCCTTCGCCCACACCATGAATAAAAACAATCTTTGGAATCCGATTGCGAATGGCAAATTCTATGTGTCTTTTTGCAGTATCAGTTTGCAAGGTTAAAATATCATAATTGGACATTCCGCGTTTATTGGGAACTAATTTTTCGATGTGCAAATCAAACTCCGGAGCTGAAATTTCATGTTTATCTTTGCGTTCTTTGACAAAACTACGTGGTTTTGGAATCTCTTTCTCCTTTGAAATTTCATCTACATTAATTCTTCTGATAGAATCCATTAAATTACTGGTATTGTTTATTTTAATCAACTCATTGACAAAAAATGTCATCACAAAACCATCCTCTGTTTCTATCGTAACCTGACTGTCTTTGACTGACAACACTACTCCGTTCATGGCTTCATCAAGCACTGAAACGTTATCTCCTTTATTAAACATTTTCGTCTTCTTTATCTTGATTTTTACTCGGCGTTTTGGCACTCAATTGCATCATTCCAAACATGAAAACAACAATTGCCACTACCATTAAATATACATTTTTCTCTGCATTTACTTGCTCGTATAAAGCTACAATGATTGCAATAATCATTATGGGAATTAAAAACTTTTTCATCTCTTTAGGTATCAGTTTCCAAAAGTAATGAATTTAAAATTGCATCAATTATTATCTCAATCGTTTCTTATTTTTTCGTAAAATTGTAAAAACAAAAACCATTGGATTTAGAAAAATACATGCTCCCCTGTTTAAGTAAAACGCTCTTTGGAATAGAGTGTTTGGGCTGTGGTTTTCAGAGAGGATTTTTGCTTCTTTTACAAGGCAATTTTGCAGCCGCTTTTAAGATGTATCCAGCCATTTATACAACGGTATTATTTCTGGCAATTGTTGGTTTAAATTTTATTGACAAACGAAATAATTATCAAAAACACATGATTGGAATGGCAATCATCAACGGACTATTTATGGTTGTTGGTTATTTCTACAAACACTATTAAGCGCTGATTTTGTTTTCTAAAATTAGAGCTAACAAATCAAAAAAATCGTTTTTAGATTGTTAAAAAAAACTTCAATAAATTAAAAATTTTTAAATTCTCACCAAGCCATAAAAATCATTATTTTTGAGGACATTACTGCTTCGGATTAATTTGGCTCTAAATTACATTTGAAGTTATCTGCTACAAACAAGAAACATACTCGCTCTATTCTGATTTCAGCCTTTATGAAAAAAATCAACATCAAAAAAATACCATTCCAAAAAACTGTCTTTTTTATAATTCTCATTTTAGGAATAATTTATCTTTATTTTACCTGGATTCGTTTTAAAGACAACAGAACTGAAAGTGTTTTACAAATCGCAAAATCAATTGAAGTATCCTTACCGAAAGAAGCTTTAAAAACACTGGAAGCAAAACCATCCGATAGTACCAAACCCGAATATATCGCTTTAAAAAATAGTCTAAAAGAGATAGTCAGTGTAAATCCCAAAGCAAGCTTTGCCTATTTATACACCAAAAGAAATGGTAAAATATACTTCATGGTCGATTCAGAACCTGAGAATTCTATAGATTACTCCCCTCCGGGACAAGAATACACTGAAGCAGACGAACCTACCTTTAAAGCCGTTACTAACGGAAATGATATAATCACAGAACCTTCTACTGATAGATGGGGTACATGGGTTAGCGCTTATATCCCCATAAAAGACGAAACCACCGGTAAAACTATTGCCGTATACGGAATGGATTTTGATGCTAAATCGTGGGATAACGCTTTACTGTTTGAAGTAATGGAATCTGGTCTAGTAGTCCTACTGTTTCTAATAATTGCCCTATTTTTATTTAAAATAATGGACAAGAATAAAATCCTTAACTATGATATTATTAACCGAAAACTAGAAGAAAATAAATTACATACCACATTATCAGTCCTTAAAAAGAAAAATGATGAATTAGATCAGTTTGCTTACATCGTTTCTCATGACCTGAAAGCGCCATTAAGGGCAATTTACAGTCTTTCGGAATGGATTATTGAAGATCTAAATGATGTTTCTGATGAGACAAATTCAAATTTCAAATTATTACAGGGAAGAATTCTAAGAATGGAAAACTTAATTAATGGTATTTTGGAATATTCCCGCATTGGAACAATAAATATCGAACTCGAAAAGGTTGATTTACATAAAATGTTGGAAGAAATAGTTGAAACTATTGTGCCTAATGAAGGATATGAAATAAGTATTGGCAACAATTTTCCGACTATTAGTACCGAAAAAATATTAATGCAGCAGGTTTTCAGTAACCTGATAGGCAATGCGGTGAAATATAACGACAAACCCATTGGAAAAATCGAATGTACTTATACTTCATCACCTGATTTTTATCAATTTTCCATAAAAGACAATGGCCCTGGAATACCTGAAAAATACCAAGAAAAGGTATTTGGTGTTTTTCAAACCATTTTAGCCCGAGATATTAAAGAAAGTACCGGTATAGGCTTGTCTATTGTAAAAAAAATCATCGAAGGAAAATCGGGAAGTATTTATATTGAATCTGACGGAAAGAATGGCAGCAATTTTATTTTTACCATTCCTAAAAAACCAAAAGCGATACTTTAATAGATTTCAGCCTTTTGCAGATGATCAAAACAACAAATAGAAAAACTCAAAATAGCTTCCTATTTTGTTATATTTTTTCAGAATTTGTTCAAAAATGTTAGCAATCAAAAAAAATATTCCATTCTCATCCAATCTACCAATTTCTTTGCTTCATTGTTGCTACTGTTTCTAAAAAACGCCTTACTTTTATCCTTTTAAAATTAACAATTCAATCCTAATAATCGTGACAAAAAATCTGATTATCAAAAATATTAGCGCTTTAAAAAGTCATTTTTCCATCAACTACGGAATCAAGACAAAAACTGAAGCCTTTACTGAGAAACTATTCTATACGCTTTTTGATGCCAATGCTCCTTTGAATGAAAGTATCGATGAGCTGGAATTGCTATTTAAAGAAATCTCAGCAATTGCCTGTAAAAAACCGCATGCGCTGTGCGACTCTATTTGGGACAAATACCTTGAAACCTTACCTTCAGTACTTGAAAAACTGAATCAGGACGCAGCCTACATTCTGGAAAACGATCCTGCTTCAAACAGCATTGAAGAAGTTTATTTGGCATATCCAGGATTTTACGCAATTGCCATTTATAGATTAAGTCATGAATTGTATTTATTAGACTTATTGCTTTTCTCCAGATTGATGAGTGAATACGCACATCGCATCACAGGAACAGACATTCACGCAGGTGCAACTATTGCATCTCCTTTCTTTATAGACCATGCCACCGGAATTGTAATTGGAGAAACAACTGTGATTGAAAAACACGTAAAAATTTACCAAGGAGTTACTTTAGGGGCATTAAGCGTAAGCAAGGACATGAAAAATGCAAAAAGACATCCTACCGTAGAGAAAAATGTTTGCATTTATGCCAATGCAACTATTCTGGGCGGAGAAACCGTCATTGGTAAAAACAGTATTATTGGAGGAAATGCTTGGGTTACCAAATCTATTCCTGAAAAATCTATTGTCCTTAATACCACAACTACAGAAGTAAAAATAAAAGAAATAAATTAGCATGAAGCCACAAAAATTATTAGACCTGATTGGAAATACCCCTTTGGTGGAGACTGTTAATTTGGTAAAAAATAAAAACGTAAAACTTTTATTAAAGCTCGAAGGAAACAATCCAGGAGGCAGCGTAAAAGACAGAGCGGCTTATAATATGATTAAATCCGCACTGGAAAGAGGCGAAATCAAAAAAGGAGACAAACTCATTGAAGCGACCAGTGGAAATACCGGAATTGCTTTGGCAATGATTGCCCAACTGTTTAATATCGAAATTGAATTGGTTCTACCAGAAGATTCTACCAAAGAACGCACCCAAACCATGCGTGCTTATGGCGCAACCGTAATTTTAACGTCTGCTGCAACAGGAATTATAGGTTCCAGAGATTATGCCGATAAAAAAGTAGCCGAAGGCGGTTATATCATGTTGAATCAGTTTGCGAATGCCGACAACTGGAAAGCGCACTATAAAACGACAGGTCCAGAAATATGGAATGACACTGAGGGAACTGTAACCCATTTCATTTCTGCTATGGGAACTACAGGGACAATTATAGGAACTTCTACTTATTTGAAAGAGAAAAATCCGGGAATCCAAATCGTAGGTGCACAACCAAGTGATGGCTCTCAAATTCCGGGAATCAGAAAATGGCCCCAAGAATATTTGCCTAAAATTTTCGATGCCTCAAAAGTTGATACGATTATTGAAGTCACCGAACAGGAAGCACGTGACATGACCAAACGTTTGGCTCTGGAAGAAGGTGTTTTTGCAGGAATGAGCAGCGGTGGTTCCGTAGCAGCAGCCATAAAAATAGCTAAAAATTTGGAATCGGGTGTGATAGTTGCCATTATCTGTGACCGTGGTGATCGCTATTTATCTTCAGACTTGTTTGATTAAAAAAATATAAATCAGCCTTGCTTTTATATCTTTTTGATATAAAAAGTAAAGCTGATTCTTTCTACTGAATTTTATGTTAAAATCATAAATAGAGTACTTTAAAAAAGTTTTCTTCTTTTAACCATATAAGAAATATAAGTTCATTTAAGTTTTAGTTTATATTATTTGGCTTAAGTGTACTTATATTTCTTACGTGGTTTAAATTTTATCGTACTGTTTCACAACATTTCCAGTAACCTTTTCTTTTATATTTTATAAGCTAATGAGTTTCAAATTTGGTTACAAATAAAAACTGCATTCTATTTTTATCACTATTTATGGGAGGAAAAGCACAAGCACAAGACTGGCCAAATTTAAATAAATACCAAAACGAAAATACGAATCTAAAGCCGGCAGCAGCAGGACAAAAAAGGATTGTATTTATGGGAGATTCCATTACGGAATTTTGGGCAATTATAAATTCAGAATATTTTACCGGAAAACCGTATATAAATCGCGGAATTAGCGGACAAACTACGCCTCAGATGCTAGTTCGTTTCAGAGCCGATGTTATTGCTTTAAAACCTGTCGCAGTAGTAATTTTAGCAGGAATAAATGACATTGCAGGCAATACAGGTCCCGCGACATTGGACATGATTAAAAATAATATTTTTTCGATGGCCGAATTGGCAAAAGCAAACCAGATTAAAGTAATTCTATGTTCTGTTTTACCTGTTTTTGATTTTCCTTGGAAACCCAATCAAAATCCTGCTGAAAAAATTACAGCCTTGAATGAACTATTAAAAAATTACGCTGCCGCCAATGGCATTGTATATCTTGATTATTATTCGGCAATGGTAGACGAAAGAAAAGGACTGCTGGCCTCCTACTCTAATGATGGCGCACATCCCAACAAAGCCGGCTATCAAGTCATGGCTCCTCTTGCCGAAGAAGCAATAACCAAAGTTTTATTAGAAAAATAAACTGTCACTTTAAAAAACACAAAAATGAACTATCGCAGACTGGGTAAAACAGATTTTGAAATCTCCGAAATATCACTTGGCACCTGGCAAGTGGGCGGAAAATGGGGTTCTCCTTTTAATGATAAAACCGCAGACGAGTTAATCAATACCGCTATTGATAACGGCGTGAATTTTATTGACACTGCCGATGTTTACGAAAACGGATTGAGCGAAACCGCCGTAGGCCGAGTGGTTCGTTCCCGTTCTGAACGTGTCTATGTCGCTACAAAATGTGGACGACATATCAATCCGCATGTCAATGAAGGCTACCAACCAAAAGTGCTGCAAAAATTCGTAGAAGACAGTCTGAGAAGAACCGGATTAGAAACACTGGATTTAATTCAATTGCATTGTCCACCGACCGAAGTATTTTATCGTCCGGAAATCTTTGAAATGTTTGATCGTTTAAAAGAACAGGGAAAGATTTTAAATCTTGGCGTTAGTGTCGAAAAAGTAGAAGAAGGATTGAAAGCTATTGAATTTCCAAATGTAGCTACAGTTCAGATTATCTTTAACCTTTTTCGTCAGCGACCAGCCGAACTATTTTTCAAAGAAGCATTAAAACGTGATATTGGCATCATTGCAAGAGTACCGTTAGCAAGCGGATTGTTAACAGGAAAATTTAATACTAAAACGACTTTTGACGCTCAAGACCACCGTAATTTTAATCGGAATGGAGCAGCTTTTGACAAAGGCGAAACGTTCTCCGGGATTAATTATGAATTGGGTTTAAAAGCAGTGGAAGAATTGAAAGCTTTATTTCCTGAAGCAACAAATTTGGCTCCTATTGCTTTGCAGTGGATTTTGAGTTTTGATGAAGTGAGTTGTATTATTCCTGGCGCATCAAACGAAAGTCATGTATTGTCCAATTTATCCGTTTATGATTTGCCCAAATTAACTTATGAAAAAACTGCGGCGATGAATGAAATTTATGAGCGCTATATCAAACCTGAAGTGCATCAGCTTTGGTAATTTATTTTTGATATGATGTATAAAAAAGGCTTGATTTATTGTAAATCGAGCCTTTTTTATACAATTAAAAACTACTTATCTTGTCTGTAAAAAAAAATGCTGAAAAAACATATAACCTTATAAATATTTGTTCTAGCCTTGCTCTAATAGCATTAATTGAAAATTGTTTTTAAAAAACCATCAATATAATTTACCGTTGGATCAAACCAAGGGTCAAACAAACAAAATAAATGAGGAGCCCATTCAAAGGAATGAACTTCAGAGTAGATTTATGTTCTAAACCACCAACTTACAAATGATGAATCCCATTGGTTTAAAATGCATAAACCCACATACATTTGTAATTAATACATGTATATGGGTATTATGTCTTAAAAACTAACTAAACTAACTAAACTAATTTTAATATGCCGGATTTTGAGAATAATCCCCAGAATCCAAGGATATTGCAGATAATGGAATTGGGCGCAATATTTTGAAATTTCCTCCCTTTCCTAAAAATGGATCAATTCCAGTATCAAAAAGTGCCTTAATATCCGGATTACTTATTTTGGTATATTCCATAAGTTTTCCTGTACGTTTCAAATCAAGCCATCTAAAACCTTCCCCTGCCAATTCTCTGGCTCTTTCTTCTAAAATAAAATCTAAATCCACGCTTGCTTTTATAGAAGCTCCAGCTCTTTGCCTTACAACATTAATACGATTTATAGCATTTCCTGTATTTCCTGCTTTAAAATAAGCTTCGGCAGCAATTAAATAGGTTTCTCCTAATCTTGCCAGATATAAATCATGAGTATACTGAATAGATGGAGTTGATGTTTGTACTCGATCATATTTTTTCAATGCAGGATAATCCGTAATATTCAAACGATCCCACCAATGGTCTCCAATTGGAGAGATAATAGTGTTTGTGCGATTAACAGGATCAGCGGCTCTCCAAGCGGGTACACCAACAATTTGAGATGCTGTTCTTGGATAATAATAAGCTACAGGACTTGTGGTTGGACTCAATCTCCAACCAGAATAAGGGGTAGTTTTGATGTTTAAAAATGTCCCTTCAAATCTTGTATCATTATCTTCAAATAAAGTCAATAAATATTTAGTTGGATGCAATGTGCTTTTCTTTAAAACACCATCGTTAGCTCCTTGAACTAAAGGTCCCCATGGATAGTCCCAATTGTGAGATAATCCTCCGCTTTGTGTAGATCCTGGTGCATACTGAACAGACCATAGTACCTCTTCGTTTTTGTCTTTATTATATTCAAACAATTTATCGAATGTTAAATTAAGAGCTTGGCCTGCTATCGCGGCATCTGCAAGAGTTGCGGCGTCACTAAAATCTGAAGGAGATGCGTACGATTCGTACCCACGTGTCAAATATACTTTAGCCAAGATATGTTGGGCTGCACGTTGTGTCACTCGTCCAAAATTAGATTGAGTTGGAGGTAAATCGATGATAGCTTGTTTTAATTCATCAATAATAAATTGATACACATCTTTGGCAGGAGTTCGCTCAAAATGAGTTATCGGTTCATTTATCATGTCCTTAACCAAAGTTACATCACCGAAATTCTGAACTAAAAGAAAATAATAATACGCTCTAATTGTTTTTAACTCGGCTACCCTAGTTTTTAGCGCAGAGAAATCTTCTGTTCTTTCAGCATACGCTAAGCCCATATTGGTTTTTTGAATACTTTGGTACAAAGTGCTAAAAAACACTTCCACTTCCGCAGTTCCAGGAGTCAAAGTTTGATAAGAGGCTAGTCCTACCGGAACCTCGTCATGAGCGTTAAAAAAAAGATCGGTACCTGCACAAAACATATATGGGGTTGGTTGATATACATTACGCAATGATGCGTATGCTGCGTTTACCAATCCTTCATATCCTTTTTCTGTAGTATAATAATTTTCTGCTGTAGTATTACCAAGATTTTCTTCCTCTAAATATCCTGAACACCCTGTAAATATAAGTCCTAAAAGAACTATAGCTATTTTTATATTTTTCATCTTTTTAAAATTTAACGTTAACACCAAGCTGATAAATTGAATAAGCAGTATTTGTAGCATCTACACCAGACATTGATGCGTCAGCCCACTCAGGATCAAACCCATCATATTTAGTAAATGTAAACGGATTCAATACGTTAGCATATAATCGCATTGATGACAATCCCATTTTAGACAATGTATTAGGACTAAAATTATATCCTAATGTAATATTCTGAATTCGAACAAATGAGGCATCTTTATTAAATCCAGGATAACCATATGCACCGGCGTTTTCACCCCAATATTGACCTGTAAAGGTAGCTTGAGGATATGTATTTGAACTTCTGGCTTGTGTTATAGGATTTTCTCTCACATAATAAGGCACATCCAAAATGACTTTACTATTAAAATCTGTAAACTCTTTATGAAATGGACTAAATACATATGAACCCTGTTTAGTAAATACGGTACCAGTAAGGTCCCAATTTTTATAGGTAAAAGTCGTAGAGAATGTCCCAATCCAATCCGGTGAAGGAGATCCTAAAACTTTCATGTCATGATCAATATCAATTTTACCATCACCATTTAAATCTTTCACTTTCGCTGTTCCTTCTAGAGCTCGTTGATCAGCTAGTGCCAATTCATCTTTCTGCCAAATACCATCAAAAACCATTGCATAAACGACATTTACAGGCTGACCAATAAACCATCTATTAGCAACATCGTCTTTTTTTGCACCGTAGAGTTCAACGATTTTGTTTTTATTGGTAGAAAATATAAAATTAGTTTCCCATTTAAAATCACCTTCATCAATATTTACCGTTTTCAATTGAATTTCAACTCCTTTGTTGCTTACTGAACCTACATTGTCAATCATAGTCGCCCAACCTGTTGGTGTAGCTAACTTACGATTCATTAATAAATCTTTAGAAAGACGGTCATAATAGTTGATTTCTCCTGTAATTCGATTTCCAAAAAACCCAAAATCAGTTCCAAAATTCCATTCTCTTGTGCGTTCCCAAGTTAATTTTGAATTAGAAAGTGCACTTGGCAGAAAACCATTAGCTGATGTGCCATCCCAATCGTAATAGGTTTGTGAATTTAAGGCTGATTGTGTAGAATATGGAGCAATATTATTATTTCCTGTATAACCAAAACTTACACGTAACTTCAAATTATCTATTTGAGAAACATCTTTTAAGAATGATTCCTCTTTCATTTTCCATGCCACAGCTCCTGACGGAAATGAAGCCCATTTGTTGCCTGGAGAAAGTTTAGAGGATCCATCCCATCTGATTGTAGCTGTAACTAGATATTTGTCATTGAATGAATAATTAAATCTATTGGTGAATGAAAGCAAGGTGCTTTTGCTAAATCCTGAAGTAGCATCTCGTTGTGGTGCGCTCTGCACATTATACCAAAGCGATTGAAAAGGGACATCCCTACCAAATACAAATGAAGACACTAAACGATCGTATTGAGATGATTGTATAAAATCATATGAAATAGAGTGCTTGCCTATTTCTTTATTGATATTCAATTGATTATCCCAAATATAGGACAGCCTGTTGTCGTTCCACATCCTTGCCACTGATATAGAGCGTGACGCAAATCTATCTAAATATTCTCCTGTTCTTTGAAAGGTAGCACTTGGTGAAAAAGTTGTTTTTAAATTAATCCATTTAGCAGGCTTGTATCCTAGATAAAAATTAGATAAAATATTAAATTGTTCTACATTATATTGAGAATTCGATTCTAAAAAAGCATACGGATTCACATTATTTGAAATTCCAATCATAGGAGATTGAATGGTGTTCCCATTAGCGTCTTTTGCTGCCGCATAAGTAGGCATTCTAAATAATTGTTGCGTATATCCTTGTCTTGATACCAGTTCACGATCTGAGTATGCTAAATTGATGTTGGCTCCAATTGAAAATTTATCACTAGGTTTAGCATCTAAACTAGCTTTAAAATTATATTTTTCATACGATTGTCCTTTAGCATTACCAGTATCTCCTTGATATCCAAATCCAATTACATAACTCGTATTTTCACTACTACCATTGGCGGAAATAAAATGATTTTGTTGCGTGCTTGATTTAAGAAATTCACCCAACCAATCTGTTCCTCTTCTGTTTGCCAATGCATCGGCCCAATAATTAACACCATCAGCACCAATTACGTTTGGAAAGCCATAAGTAGGAGAGTTTACAATTGTAGTTCCTTGCACCAGATCACGTGCTACTTGTCTGTCTCTATTCCAGGTAACGCTCTCATCATAATTATTAAGAAAGTCTGGCATGTTAGTAATATTACGAACCCCAACATAACTTGCATAAGTTATACTTGATTTTTTATTTTTCATTCCTTCTCCAGAATGTGTTGTCACAATTACAACCCCATTAGAACCACGGGAACCATAAATAGCTGTTGACGAAGCATCTTTAAGGATGTCTATTCGCTGAATATCGTTGGGATTTAAAAAATTAATATTATCAGTCATTATTCCGTCAACCACGTAAAGAGGTGATCCTCCTGTAAGTGAATTGGCTCCTCGAATTTGGATACTAAAATCACTTCCAACTGAACCTGATTTTTGAGAGATATTTACCCCTGCTGCATTTGCCTGTAAAGCTTGCATCGGGCTTGTAGCTCCAACTCGATTCAATTCTTTATTACTAATAGTAGCTACAGCTCCAGTAACATCTTTCTTTTTAACTGAGCCATATCCAACCAGTACTACTTCATTCAACTGAGCAACATCTTCCAATAACGTGACATTGATTGTTGTCCTATTTTTTATCGCTACTTCTTGAGTAATAAAGCCCAAATAAGAAAATATTAAAATGCCATTTCCTTCCGCTACATTAATGGTAAATTTACCGTTTAAATCTGTTTGAACACCTGTAGTTCTTCCTTTAACAAGGATGTTAACTCCTGGAATCGGAACCTTGTTTTGGTCTGAAACAATTCCGTTTATTTCTAGAATCTGTTCCGTTTTAAAAATAAAGGCTTTCGATTCTTTACTTGTAGCAGGGACTTTTGGTTTTACCGTTAATAATATCTGGCGATCATTAGTTTTATATAATACATCAGTCCCTCTAAAGAGTATTTTTAATACATCGTAAATATTTTTTTTATTTACATCTAAAGAAACCTTTCGATCTAAATCGATTTTATCACTTTCATATAAAAATCTAAATTCGGAAATAGTTTCTATTTTATTAAAAATCTGTTCTATAGAAGCCTCTTTTACATTCAATGTAATTTTTGTATTTTGAGAATAAGTATTGGCTTGGATTTTTAATAAAGAAACTAACAGTAAAATGGTAGTAAGTTTCATCTTTAGGCTAATTTTAGGAAAATATGGACATGACATATTCTTCTTAATTATTTTTTTCATAATTTTGTTTAGTTTTAAATGGTTTATTTTCGTAGGTCGTTTGATTCGCTTTATAAATCGGGAAATACTGAACTATTTTCCGATTTTTTTATTTAAAGCGTACTCATTTATAAAAAATTACGCTTTATCTCATAGGCATTAATCAGTTTATTTGGTTATTACTATTTGATTTCCAATTATTTCATAGGTAAACGGTTGTATCTTACTTAATGAAGACATTACTTCATCAATAGTTTCTATATTTTTATTAAAGGATGCATTAAATTTCATTACATCCAATGTTCTATTATTGTTCTTAATGGTAACATTATAACTTCGTTCTAATTTTTTTATCATTTCATTGAAAGTTGATTTCCTGAAAATAACTTCCCCATTCATCCAATCCGTATAAAGCTTCGTATCCACTTTTTCCAAAGAAATACCTGTGATGGATTTATTCCAAACTCCTTTATATCCTGGAGTCAGCAGCGCTTTTTTATTTGGTTTAGCATCACTGGATAAACTAACCGAACCTTCCACTAATACTGTACTTACCTCTGTATCGTTTTTGTATGACGAAACATTGAACTTTGTGCCTAAAACTTTTACATTCATAGCGTTTGCATTTACAATGAAGGGATGTAATTTATCTTTACTCACATCAAAATAAGCTTCTCCATCAAGAAAAACCTCTCTATTCATTCCTTTAATGAATTTCACCGGATATTTTAAGGTAGTTCCTGAATTCAAGTATACAACCGTACCATCAGACAATTTTACATTAAAAGTTTTGCCATAGGGAATCTTTATTTGATTATACACCAACTTATCTATTGAAGTGTTTGAGCTGTATTTTATTTCAGAGCCCTTTTGTGAGCCAACTACCTGACCATTATTGGATACAATTTGATTTTCTGCATTAGAACTAAGAATTTGTACTTCCCCATTATCCAATACAAGCTCTATCTGATTGCTATCCTTTTTTATTTTTGATACAGCAGCATCCTTATGTTGAAAGAGGAAAAAGATTCCAATAGCTCCAATAAAAATAGCGGCGTAATTATAAATATTTTTCCATAGCGGCACAACCGGTTTTTTATGTTGATTAAGATTCTTTTTTAATTCTTCCCAATTTTTTTCAACATCCATTGAATCAATAAATCGCAACGCTTCATTTATCAATCCATTCTTGTATAAATCATTGACCAGTTCTTGTTCCTCTGGAACCAATTTCTCAAATTCTTTACTATCTATATTTCCTGTAACTCCTATTTCTCGAAGAACCTTAATTACATTTTGCGGGATGTCCATAAAAAATCTTGTTTGTTAAATATATGTTATGAAAAAATCAATTTAGGGTGACAATACTTTTAAGTTTTTTTTAGCATAATTCTTTTTTTTATGTTTTTTTTTATTAACTATGCAATAATATAAACCAATTTATCAGTATTAGAAAAATGTCATTTGATGAGGATATAAAAAAATTTGAGGACTTGTACAAGGAACACTTTGTGTTTTTATCCTTGGTTTCTTTCCAAATAACTAAGGATAGAGAAGCTGCAAAGGATATTGTCCAAGATTTTTTTATTTACTTTTGGAATAAAGAACAGAGTACAACCATAAACACATCATTTAGGGCTTATGGGTCTAAAGCAGTAAAAAATTTGAGCCTTCAATATTTAGAAAAAATAAAAAGAGTTGATCTAGAAAAAAACAACTTATCCATTCCCGAATATGAAGACCCGATAAATTTTGAAAAAACTGACGACAGAAAAATTGTTAAAGTACTTAAGCTGTTAGATTTACTTCCTGAATCCAGAAGGAATATTTTTATTTCCCATGTCATAAACGACCTTAGTTATTCTGAAATTGCGGAAACTTACAATATATCTATAAATACTGTAAAAACTCAAATGAAAAGGTCTTATGCTTTTATACGGGAAAAGGCTAATGGCAATGTATTATTACTACTACTATTAGTATTTAATAAGAATTAACATAATAGAAAAAGGTTTGGTTTTATTGCAGTCCAAGAATTGCTGCATGACATACTTTAGAAACAGGACCGGTTTTTCTACTTTTGTAACTATTCTTGAAAAATCGAATCCGTTATTCCTCTAATTTTTTTTTGAATTTACCGTTAAGTTATAAGCTAGATTCAAAAAACGGTAATCAATCATTAATTTAAAAAAAAACAATTTATTGAGCCGACAATGGAAATATATTGTATCTCAATATATTTTCTTGTTCGTTAACAAAGTATTAAAGAAATACAAGTGCTGTTTTGTTAATAATTATCATTACATTAGAAAGGAGAATTACTATGTTTGTAGAAATGCTAAAAATTCATTTGCATATACAATCCTTTATAATGCAATCGGGACAATCATCTCAGAGCGTGTAATCAAACAACGATAATCTTAGGTGTATATGAAAAAAATTAAACTAAAAAAAGCACCGTTACAAAAAACAGTGTTATTCCTAATTCTACTTTTAGGTGTACTATATCTCCTTTACACCTGGAAACAATTTAAAAATGATCAGGCAGACGAAGTATTGCAAATTGCAAGATCCATTGAAACAACATTGCCAAAAGAGAATTTAAAAACACTTAAAGGAAAACCAAGCGATATTGATACTCCGCAGTATAAAGCTATAAAAAATACCTTGCAAGCAATAATTCGCGTCAATCCCAAAGCGCGATTTGCATATATATATATTAGGCAAAACGGAAAAATATACTTTATTGCAGATTCCGAACCTGCTGAATCAAAAGATTATTCACCTCCCGGACAGGAATATTCGGAAGCTAATTTGGTTTACAGCTTACCTTTTGACAATGGAAAAGAATTTGTTACAGGTTCCCTTACTGATAGATGGGGAACATGGATAAGTGTGCTTATTCCTATAAAAGATGAAATTACAGGAAAGACTATTGCCGTATTTGCAATGGATTTTAACGCAAAATCATGGGACACTATCTTATTATTCAAAATAATTGAATCCAGTGCATTAATAGTGTTATTGCTATTGGCATTCCTTTTCTTATTTAAAATAAATGCTAAGAATGAAATGCTTAAGTATGAGAACACAAAACACAGACTCACTGAAAATGAGTTAAGAGAAAGCGAGAAAAAGTACCGCACCATTTTCGAAAATATACAAGACGTATTCTATCAAACCGACCTTGCAGGGATTCTTCTCGAAATAAGTCCATCAATTAAATATTTTTCTGAATTCACCAGGGAAGAAATGATAGGCATCCCCGTGCATAATCTCTATTATAACCTTGATGACAGGAATGTCCTGCTTGCTGAGATAATAAAAAAGGGAGAGCTCCGGGATTATGAATTAAAACTTAAGACAAAAACCGGCCAAATAAAACATGTTTCAATTAACGCTCGTTTAATAGTAGATCACAACGGCAATCCAAACCATATTGATGGAGCAATACGGGATATCACCGAGCGTATACAATCCAAAACTAAGCTCATCGAAAGCGAATACCACCTGCGAACTATCATCGAGGCTGAGCCAGAATGCATCAAGATAGTAGATGCAGAGGGTCGATTGTTATTGATGAACCCCGCTGGGTTGGCTATAATCGAGGCTGATTCGATGGAACAAGTAGCTGGGCAAGAGATTTTTGGTCTTATCACTACAGAATACCGCAGTACTTTTATAAAAATGCATAAGCGGGTAATCGCCGGCGAATCAATACAAATGGAATTCGAATTGGTGGGTCTTAAGGGAGGTCATAACTGGCTAGAGACAAGCGCCGTGCCTTTACAATACCACGGTAAGGTGGTATATCTCGCCCATACCCGCAATATCACCGAACGCAAACGGGCCGAAGAGATGTTAAAGAACAGCGAAATGTTTTTAAAAGAAACGCAAACAATTGCAAGACTTGGCACGTATACTGTAAATATTGAAAATATTACTTGGACAAGTTCTGATATTTTAGATACAATTTTCGGAATCGATTCTTATTATGATAAAACAACATCAGGGTGGGTTTCGATTGTTCATCCGGAGTGGCAACAAATAATGCACGATTATTTTATAAATATAGTGATAGGTAATAAATGTAAATTTGATAAAGAATATAAAATTATAAGAAAGAACGATAAAGAAGAACGCTGGATTCACGGATTGGGTGAAGTACTGTATAATGAAGAGAATCAACCACTAAAAATGATTGGTACCATTCAAGATATTACCGAGCGTAAGCGAATTGAAGAGGAACTTACAATCGCCAAAGAAAAAGCCGAAGAAAGCGACCGTCTAAAATCGGCATTCCTTTCCAATATGAGTCATGAAATCCGCACTCCTATGAACGGCATTCTAGGCTTTGCTGAATTGCTTAAAGAACCTAGCTTAACGGGTGAAGAACAGCAAGAGTATATTAGCATTATAGAGAGAAGCGGTACTCGTATGCTCAATATCATCAATGATATTATTGATATCTCGAAGGTAGAATCGGGATCAATGAAAATTTTAATTTCTGAAACAAATATCAACCAGCAAATTGAATACCTCTATACTTTCTTTAAGCCAGAGATTGATGCTAAAAACATGCAGTTTTCCTTTAAAAATACATTACCATTAAAAGAGGCCCTGATCAAAACAGACCGAGAGAAAATCTATGCTATTCTTACCAATCTGGTTAAAAATGCTATAAAATTTACCCATAGCGGTTCTATTGAATTTGGCTATGTCTTAAAGCCCGCCAAACCAAGGACAGCGGGTACGTCCGGCTATCTTTTTGAGCCTTTCGAACTGGAGTTTTTCGTAAAGGATACAGGAACAGGTATTCGGAAAGAACAATTGGAAATGGTTTTTGAAAGGTTCAGGCAAGGCAGTGAATCGCTAACCCGAAATTACGAAGGAGCTGGATTGGGATTATCAATCTCAAAAGCTTTTGTGGAAATGTTGGGTGGGAAAATTTGGGTAGAAAGCGAAATTGGAAAAGGCTCTATATTTTATTTTACCATTCCTTACAATTGCGAACAGGAAGCAAAAGAGGCGGTAAAAATTATTGATTTGTTGCATGTCGATGAAAAGCAAATTAAAAGCCTGAAAATACTAATTGTCGAAGACGACGAAATATCAGGAAGACTACTTACACAGACAATAAAGAAATTTAGCAAAGAAATTTTAAGGGCAAAAACTGGAATTGGAGCGGTTGAAATGTGTCATAATAATCCTGACATCGATTTGGTATTGATGGATATTCAAATGCCCGTAATGGACGGTTATGAAGCCACAAAAAAAATACGGAAATTTAATAAAGATGTAATTATTATTGCACAAACAGCCTATGCACAAACAGGTGACAAAGAAAAGGCAATAACAGCCGGATGTAATGATTATATTTCAAAACCTGTAAAGAAAGAGGAGTTAATGGTAATGATGTATAAGTATTTCAAAAAAAAGGAAGTAAATAACTATAATTAGAAGACAGAAAAAGTGTAAATTACTTTCTTATAAAGAAACTAACTGTAACATAAAAAGGCTCGATTTAATTGTAAATCGAGCCTTTTTATGAATTCTTATTTTTATACTAATGTAGCCGTAGTAGAAATTGCTGCATTCAATAGTTTCGAAATAGGACAATTTTTCTCTGCTTTTGTTACTAATTCTTGAAAAACGGCATCCGTAATTCCTTTTACTTTTGCATTTACTGTTAAGTGAGAAGTTATGATCGTCCCTTCTACCAAATCAATATCGCATTTTGTTTCGATACTTTCAATTTCAAAACCACCTTCGGTAATATAAGCAGAAAGTTGCATTGTAAAACAACCAGAATGCGCTGCCGCAACTAGTTCTTCAGGGTTAGTCCCTACGCCTTCTTCAAAACGGGATTTGAACGAATATTGTGTGTTTTCTAAAGTTTTACTTTGTGTTGTTAGTTTTCCGGCTCCTTCTTTAAGTGTACCATTCCAAACCGCCGTTGCATTTCTTTTCATAATTATAGTTTTTTAGTTTTCTCAAATTTAGTTCTTTTAAAAATATGTTTTGAGGAACTCCGTTTTTTTAACGAATATTTAAAGTTCAACTGGAATCAATTTACATTTTCAAAAAAAATAAAAATGAAGCATCTTTTTTATTCCTTCGCTTTTACTCGAAAGTTTCCTATGGTGTTTTTCGAAATTTTTACACAAATACAATCCAATTCCATTTGAAGGTTTGTTTGCCAAACTAAAGCGGCTTCTATTGGTGCATTTTTTAAAAAGTTCTTCTTTATATTTTGGTTTGAATCCTATTCCGAATCATAAACCACAAAAGCTAATTCTCCTTTTCCAGATGAAAACAAACTTTTATTCCTTTTTTGAGTTTCTTTTAAATTTAAAAACACAACAATAGTTATAACAACCATAAATATAATAAAAATGGAGTGCCGGAGTAGTTCCACTTCTTTTAAAAGGGATCCCAGAATACTGTGAAATAAAATCCCGCAAGCAATATCGACTATTATAAAAATAATAGTTCCAATACAATTCACTACAAAAAAGTACTCCATTTCACATGAAACATTCAGGCAAAAATAGAGCTAAAAAAACGCACCTTAGGAATAAAACTCAATAGCAATAGGGTTCGAACATTATGCTATTATAGTCCTCTCAGGTATTTCTGCTATAGTTTTTCGCTGATATTCTTTTTAAAACGATTAATCAATTTATTCCCGGAATAGACAAGCCAATAAAAAGACCGTATCAATAATGGTAAGTCCCAGAAATGCTGCTAAACCCGCAAAATACGGATTAATCAAATAGTCAAATAGTTCTGTGTAAAATTGTTGTTGTTTTACTTGTTTAAATCATAGCAATTAATCAAACTAACAACTTCCCTGCTCCAATTATAGTAAAAAACAGGTAGTTGCGAAAACTTTGGAATACTTGCAAAATTAAGATTTGTGGTGAAAAATTAATCCAATGCCTTTTTTACAAAAAGGGAATAATTGCAGTCTAAATCCCATACATTTACTTCTCATTTAGATTTTTAGATAAATTCAATTAGTGGCAAACGGTTATAGACCACTTAAAATTTCAACATACTTTAGAATGATATGAAGAAACAAAAAAGAAAAATATTTGCTTTGATTTGGGCAGCGCTTGGATTGTGTGTTTTAATTTGGATAGGGAATTCATACCAAACTAAAGGAGTTTCTATTACTGTTTTTCAAAACAATTCATCTGTTCAAGTAGACAATACAGATGACTTTATTTCATTTACACCAAAAAAAAGTTGTCAAAAAGTATTTATCTTTTATCCAGGTGCCTTAGTCGCTCCAGAAGCATATACTCCTCTTTGCAGAAAAATTGCTGATAATGGTTATAAAAGTATTATTATCAAAATGCCTTGGCGACTTCCATCGTACGGTTATAAAAAGCCAAAAGAAATGGGCTTTTTCAAAGACACCACAAAGCAATATATTTTAGCAGGACATTCCAAAGGCGGTATGATGGCCGCTCGATTTGTTTATGAAAACCCAACTCTAATCGATAAATTAATTTTATTGGGAACAACACAACCGAGAGACTTTGATCTTTCTAAATCATCAATACCAATAATGAAAATTTACGGTTCTAATGACGGAGTTGCTGATGCAAAAAGTGTTACCTTAAATAAACCTAAATTGCCGGCAACAACTAAATATATCCTAATTGAAGGGGCGAATCATTCCCAATTTGCTTACTATGGCTCACAATTAGGCGACGATAAAGCTACTATCAGTAGAGAACACCAGCAATAAATAATTTTGAATACCATTTTATTATTTATCAAATCATGATAAGATAAAATATACAAGCCGGCAAAACCCAATTCTTACCCACAACTCCCCTGCCCCCGATTATAGCGAAAAACTTGCAGTTCCGAAAGCTTTAGAACACTTGCCGGTAAAGAGCGACCAACGGAAGATCCTTTAAAGGCGTGGTGTTCTTGCTTACGGAATTGCAGGTTTGTAGCGGAAAGCGGGATTAGGCTCAAATAAAAAACACTACATATTAAAAATATTTCCCAATTTGAATTTATAAAACCATTCAAACGCTTATTTTTGCGCTATGGCAAAGAAAAATACAGACAAAGTTGTCTTTCATCAAATAAAAGTCCTTGATGCTGGTGCAAAAGGCGTTTCGGTAGCAAAAGCTCCGGACGGTAAAGTAGTTTTTATCCCGAATGTGGTTCCGGGTGATGTGGTTGATGTGCAGACTTTCAAGAAGCGCAAGGCTTATTACGAAGGAAAAGCAGTTCATTTTCATGAATATTCAGAACATCGTGTAGAGCCTATTTGCGAGCATTTTGGTGTTTGTGGCGGTTGTAAATGGCAGAATATGAAATACAGCCAACAGTTGTATTACAAGCAAAATGAGGTGAAAAATCATTTGCAACGCATCGGAAAAATAGAACTTCCGGAATTTGAAACCATTCTAGGTTCGGAAAAACAGTTTTTTTACAGAAACAAAATGGAATTTTCGTTTTCGAACAGCCGTTGGTTAACCGAAAAAGAAATTGACAGCACCGAAGATTTAGGAAACAGAAACGCACTTGGTTTCCACATTCCGAAAATGTGGGACAAAATCCTGGACATCAACAAATGTCATTTGCAGGAAGACCCATCGAATGCAATTAGAAACGAAGTTAGAGATTTTGCCAATGCACATGGCTTGACTTTCTTCAATCCGAGAGATCATGAAGGATTGCTAAGAACTTTGATGTTGCGTACCGCTTCGACCGGCGAAATAATGGTTTTGATTCAGTTTTTTGAAAACGATAAAGCCAACAGAGAATTGCTACTAGACCATCTTTACGAGAAATTCCCTCAAATTACTTCGCTACAATATGTGATAAACAACAAAGCGAACGATACTTTATACGACACTGACATTAAATTATACAAAGGAAGAGATTACATCCTGGAAGAAATGGAAGGTTTAAAATTTAGTATTAATGCGAAATCTTTTTACCAAACCAATTCTGACCAAGCATACGAACTGTATAAAATAACACGCGATTTTGCCGGATTGACTGGAAATGAAATCGTTTATGATTTATATACCGGAACGGGAACTATTGCGCAGTTTGTTTCGAAAAAAGCAAAAAAAGTAATAGGTGTGGAAAGTGTTCCTGAAGCCATTAAAGATGCTAAATTAAATGCTGAACGCAATGAAATTACCAATTGCGAGTTCTTTGTAGGAGATATGAAAGTTGTTTTCAACGATAGTTTCATTGCTCAACACGGACATCCTGATGTGATTATCACCGATCCACCAAGAGACGGAATGCACAAAGATGTAATCGAACAAATTATGAAAATTGCTCCTGAAAAAGTGGTTTATGTAAGTTGTAATTCGGCTACACAAGCGCGTGATTTGGCTTTGATGGACGAGAAATACAAAGTGACTCGGGTACGTCCTGTGGATATGTTTCCGCAAACGCATCACGTTGAAAATGTAGTACTTTTGGAAAAAAGATAATTGATTTTTATTGCTTCGCCAATTCGCAAAAGCTGGTGAAGATTAACGATTTTTGATTGCAGATTTTAATAAACTGCAATCAGAAATCTTCATTAAAAAAATATGAAAAAAATAATTTTATTGGTATTCGCTTTAGCGCTATCATTCTCCAGTTGTGAGAAAGATGATATCTGCGATGCAAATACTCCTACAACGCCACGTTTAGTGATTGGCTTTTATGATTTCTTGAATCCTTCGGTTTTGAAAAATGTGACAAATCTAAAAGTAGTTAGTCCAGGAATGACCGATGGAATTATTTTTAATGCCAGTGCGACAGATGATTCTAAATACCTGACTAACGGAAGCACGATTTCAATTCCATTGAAAACAACCGACGATACGACAAGCTATAGTTTTATTTTAAATTCCGGAAATGCAAATCCAGCGTTGGTAAACGAAGACAATATAAGGTTTGATTATACCAGAGCTGACTTTTTTGTATCAAGAGCTTGTGGTTTTAAGACGCTGTTTACGTTAAACACTTCAAACCCTTACACGCATACTGATGCAGCGGTTCCTGATACAAAATGGATTAAATACATCTCGGTTGAAAAAAGTAATATAGATAACGAAAATGACACACACATTAAAATATTTTTTTAGTTTTTGCCTCATGTTGTCTCTTTTTTTGGCACAAGCACAAGACACCGATACCATCCAAAGAAAAAAAATGGATCAAGTGATTCCAGAAGCCCAAAAACCAATAACTAAAAAACTTCCTCAAGAAATAAAGAACGATACGATTATAAAAACGGATCGTTACGGTTTTCGTGTAGGTGTTGATTTATACAAATTGACGCGTTTTTTATATGATAAAAATTATAAAGGCTTAGAATTAGTCGGTGATTATCGTTTGACAAAAAGATATTTCTTGGCAGCTGAAGTTGGAAACGAAAATAAAACAACTGAAGACGACCGATTGAATACCACAGCAAAAGGGACTTACCTAAAAGCGGGTTTTGATTACAATGGCTATGAAAACTGGCTGAATATGGAAAATATTATTTCGATAGGAATGCGATATGGTTTGAGCAGTTTTAGTCAACAATTGAACAGTTATAAAATCTACAATGCCAATCCTTATTTTGGCCAAGTACCGGCAATTACATCAGGAACTAAATACAGTGGACTGACCGCTAGCTGGGTTGAAGTCGTGGCAGGAGTAAAAGCTAAAGTTTTTGATAATGTGTTTGTGGGTTTCAGCCTTCGCTTGAATGCATTGGTTACTAATAAAAAACCAGACAATTTTGACAATCTGTACATTCCTGGTTTCAATAGAACCTATAATGGTACTTTTGGGGTAGGATTCAATTACACAGTTACCTACTTCATCCCTTTTTACAAGAAAAAAACAGCTACAATCGTTCCTAAAAAAGTAGAGAAGAAATAATTCCGAATTTAGAATAAAAAAATATCGCAAAGAAAACTACAGTTCTCTTTGCGATATTTTTTTGTTTTGAGTAATGAATAAACATATACTGTAAGACTTTTAAAACTATCCAATAACCCGAATTCCTTTAATGAAAATCCATTTCATAAATAATTTTTCTCCGTCCTTCGTTTTCACCGCCTGAAATTTAGGTGATAAAAGCGTCCCAACTGCAAAAGCAGTCAATGGAACCCAATAGCCGGTTAAATTGGTATATTGATCCACTATAAATCGGAATGACGTAAATAATATTGCAAAACAACCCAATTGATATAGGAAAGCGCGTACTTGTAATTTGGTCATTTTTATGTTTTAAGTTTAAGGTTTTAAAAAGTTTAAAGTCGGAAGCTCTAAAAACTACTAACTGATTTCTGAAATCTGGTCTTGATCCCCGCTTTCTGACACTTGAAACTTCGTTCTCTTACTTCCTTCGTACATTTCGTATTTTACCAATCGTGCTTCTAAACCAGCATTGAAAAGTTTGATTTTTCTCGAAGGTTTTAGTCCAACGTATTTCAAAGCTTCCAGATTAGCCGTGATAAACCAAGAGTTAGTTCCCGGGTAATTTTTCTTTAACGTATCGCCAATACTTTTGTAGAATTCTTCCATGTGAATATCCAATCGCTCATCATACGGCGGATTGAAAACCATGTGTAATTTTCCTTCTGATGTTTTTTCTGTATCAAAAAAGTTTTTTTCTTCGATAGAAATATACTCATCCAGATTGGCATTTTTGATATTGTCTTTGGCTTTTTGAACCGCACTTGGTGCTTTATCATAGCCTTTTATGGTGTAATGAAACTCCCGAACGCGTTTCAATAAACTATCTGAAATATTATCAAATAAGTCATTGTCCCAATCGTTCCACTTTTCGAAAGCAAATTCTTTTCGGTTGATGTTTGCTGGAATATTACAGGCAATCATCGCCGCTTCGGCTAAAAATGTTCCGGAACCACACATAGGATCCAAGAAATCGCCTTGACCGTCCCAACCGGAAAGCAATAGAATTCCTGCAGCCAATACCTCGTTTATAGGCGCAATATTGGTAGCGGTTCTATAGCCACGTTGGTTCAATGAATTCCCGGAAGTATCCAGTGCAACAGAAACTTGGTCTTTATCGATATGAATATTGATTCTCAAATCAGGATGTACTTTATCAATGCTTGGTCGTTGTCCCGTTCTTTCTCTGAACTGATCTACGATTGCATCTTTACATTTTTGGGAGACAAATTCCGAGTGATTAAAATATTCCGAATGTACCGTTGTATCAATCACAAAAGTCTGATTGGCATTCAGTAGTTTAGACCAATTCATACTCGAAATGCCTTTGTATAAAGCCTGTTCATTATTTGCCTTGAAAAAATAAATAGGTTTTAGGATTTTCAAAGCGGTACGCAAAGCCAAATTTGCTTTGTACATAAACCCTTTATCTCCTTTAAAACTCACCATTCTTACACCTTGCTCCACGTTTTGTGCGCCAAGCATTTGCAATTCTTTTGCTAATATCTCTTCAAAACCAAAAAAGGTTTTGGCAATCATTTTATAATTATTTTCCATTGTAAAATCAAGTATTCGGTGCAAAAATACACTAAATTTGCATCAATCGAATTAATTGAAAAAGAATAAATGTCTGCAGCACAAAATCCACCAACTGAAAATCAACCGAAATCATCTGAAAACTGGTATACGTCTTGGTTTGACTCTCCATATTATCACATTCTTTACAAAGAACGAAACTACAGAGAAGCCCAGGTTTTTATGGATAATCTTACACATTATCTAAATCTTCCTGAAAAGGCAAAAGTATTGGATTTAGCTTGTGGTAAAGGCCGTCATTCTATTTATTTGAACCAATTAGGATTTGATGTTCTTGGTGCTGATTTATCTGAAAACAGTATTGCTGAAGCTTCTAAAAACACCAATGAAACGCTACATTTCAAAGTTCATGACATGCGTGAACCTTTTGAAGAAAAATATGATGCCATTTTCAATTTGTTCACCAGTTTTGGCTATTTCGAAAATGACGAAGACAATCTAACGACATTAAAAGCCATAAAAGAAAGCCTTTCGGAATATGGATTTGCCGCAATTGATTTCATGAATGTCAACCAAGTCTTAGAAACATTAGTTCCCGAAGAAACAAAAACAGTCGAAGGAATCGATTTTAATATCAAACGTTATCTAAAAGACGGTCATATTTACAAAGAAATTGATTTTGAAGATAAAGGTCAAAAGTTTCATTTTACCGAAAAAGTAAAAGCGCTTACGCTAAAAGATTTTGAGGAATTAATGGAAGAAGCCGGAATTTACTTATTGGATATTTTTGGAGATTATAAATTGAAAAAATTCCACAAAACTGATAGTGAACGACTAATCATGATTTTCAAATAGTTGTTAATTCGGTTAATTGTCTATGAGGATTAATCGACAAAACAAAAAACGGTTAAACAGATTAATAAATAAACGGTTAAATAAATAATGAATTATCTTTTACCATTACTTTCCGTACTTATAGGATATATTTTCGCTTTGGTTTTAAGACCAAAAAACAAAACAAACTTAAAGCTTTTATTGGCCTTTAGCGGCTCCTTTTTACTTTCCTTAACAGTAATGCACTTATTACCTGAAGTCTACGAAAGCGCTAGTCCAAAAATTGGAATTTTCATCATGCTGGGAATCTTATTCCAAATCATATTGGAATTTTTCTCGAAAGGTGCCGAACACGGTCACGTTCACGGCCATGAAATAATGACCCAAATCCCGTGGTTGCTATTCATCAGCCTTTGCATACACGCCTTTCTGGAAGGATTTCCCGTAAGCCACCACCATGATTTAGCAGTGGGAATTGCCATTCATCATTTGCCAATCGCCATTATTTTGACGACATTTTTCATCAATGCAAGTCTGGATAAAAAAGCGATACTTTTTTTCATGGTAACTTTTGCAATTATGACACCGCTAGGAACATTTTTGTCTGATTATATGCCCATCTTAAACGTATATTATACTGAAATCACAGCCATAGTAATAGGAATATTATTTCATATTTCATCCACCATTATTTTTGAAACCAGCGAAGGACACAAGTTCAATATCGCCAAAGTTTCAATGATCATTTTTGGAATTGCCTTGGCGTATTTTATATAATTTTATAATTTGGGCGTGACCCGCTGAAAAATCGGGTCGGGCTATTCGCTGCAATCTTTTTATTTTTAAAGAAAAAATAAAAAGGATTTCCGCTGCTATCCCTCACGCAAAAAAAGAACATTTTATGTTACAAAATTATCCAAAATTGGGTAGATTACAGTCATATGGCTCCTATTAATAAGTTACCTGCTACTTGTAGCACGACTCAACGACAATAAGCAGAATGAAAATAATAACTTGGAATTGTAACATGGCTTTCCGTAAAAAAGCGGAGTTTATTCTGGCAGAACAGCCAGACATTCTAATTGTTCCTGAATGCGAAAATCAAGAGCGACTTTTATTTGGGCCTGACACAAAACAGCCAACTGATATTTTTTGGTATGGCGACAATCCACATAAAGGAATTGGAGTTTTTTCATATAGCGACTTCAAAATTAAACTATTTGATATACACAATACGGATTTTAAATATGTTTTACCTTTGTCAGTTTACAACGATAAAATCGATTTGACAGTTTTCGCAATATGGTCACAGAAGCCTGAAAAACACGACTGCTATACAGAGCAGGTTTGGAACGCGGTTCATTTTTATAGCAACTTATTAGACAATAAAAATGTAATTCTTGCTGGAGATTTCAATAGCAATTCCATTTGGGACAAACCAAACAGAATTTATAACCATACAAACCTTGTTGATTATTTAAAGACTAAAAATATTTTAAGCACTTATCATCATTTCCACAATCAAACTCAAGGAAAGGAAAAAGATAAAACACTTTTTATGCACCGGAAAATTGATAGACCATATCATATCGACTTCTGTTTTGTATCTTTAAATCTTATTGAAAAATTAGATAATGTCGAAGTTGGTGCTTATGAAAAGTGGACAAAACACAGCGACCATAAACCATTAACAGTTACACTTGACATATAACAGAAAAAAGAACAGCAATAGGTAACAACTTACAACCTCAAAAAAATGACCTTCACAAAAACCACCGAACAATCCTCAAAATACGAACATTTAGAAAAAAACAATCCTAGCATTTATTAAAATTGTATTTTAGAGGTTTTGAAAAATTAGGTGTTCTAGAAAATGTAATTATGCAAGAAATTCAAAATTTAGTAACCATAATAAGCGAAACCCAAACCTATTTTAGGCAACAAGCCCAAAAACAGGTCAATATTGGGCTAACGTTGCGCAACTGGTTTTTTGGTTTTTATATTGTAGAATACGAACAAAAAGGCAAAGACAGAGCGGTTTATGGAGAGAATTTAATTCAAAATTTATCGAAATTATTGGGAGAAAAACATCTTAAAGGTTTTTCGGCAGTGAACTTAAGAATGTATCGGAATTTCTATTTATGTTATCCTGAAATTCAACAGTCAGTGACTGTTGAATTATATCTCAATGATTTTCAACAAAATAAAATTTTGCAAACAGTATCTGCAAAATTGATGGCTGACCAAAATCACGCCGAAAACAACGAAATTGTAATTTCCCAGTCAGCGACTGGAAAATCTATTTCGGATATTGAAAAAATGATTAATCATTTGAGTTTTACCCATATCATAGAATTGATAAAACAAGACAGTGAAACCAAACGCAGTTTTTATCAATGGCAAAGTACTGATAATAGCTGGTCTGTACGAGAATTGCAACGAGCTGTAAACAGTATGTTATATGAACGAACTGGTTTGAGTTTTGACAAAGAAAAAGTAATTGAAAATCAAAAAAAACAACTACCAATTCTTCCAGAAGATTTTTTCAAAAACCCATATATTTTGGAGTTTTTAGAACTCAAACAAGAAACTGATTATTCCGAAAGCGATTTAGAACAAGCTATCATCAATCATTTACAAACATTTTTGATAGAATTGGGCAAAGGATTTTGTTTTGAAGCGCGTCAAAAACGAATTACTTTTGACAATACCCATTATTTTATAGATTTGGTTTTTTACCATCGTATTTTGAAATGTAATATTCTCATTGACTTGAAATTAGGCGAATTCACGCACGCCGATTCAGGCCAAATGAATATGTATTTGAATTATTATAATGAAAATGAAAAACAAGAAAATGATAATCCGCCTATTGGATTGATTTTGTGTGCAGGCAAAAACGAAAATCTAGTAAAATATGCCACAGCAAATTTGACACAACACGTTTTTGTTTCTAAATATTTGATAAACTTACCCAACGAAAACGATTTAAAAAAAATCATTGAAGAAGAACAAAAGAAATTTATTTAAAAATGACCTTTACTAAAACCACCGAACAATCCTCAAAATACGAACATTTAGAAAAAATGTCGGTTCAGGAATTACTTTCTAATATTAATCAGGAAGACAAAACCGTGCCTCTTGCCGTAGAAAAAGCGTTGCCACAAATAGTAAATTTAGTGACCGAAATCGTTGCCAAAATGAAATTCGGCGGCCGATTATTCTATATTGGCGCAGGAACCTCTGGACGATTGGGAATTCTTGATGCTTCGGAATGTCCGCCAACCTTTGGCGTTCCTTTCGATTTAGTAATCGGAATTATTGCCGGTGGCGACACTGCAATCCGTAGAGCCGTAGAAAATGCCGAAGATAATGCCACACAAGCCTGGATTGATTTGAAAGCTTTCGATATAAATGAAAATGATGTTGTAGTGGGAATAGCTGCTTCAGGCACAACACCTTACGTCATTGGAGGATTACAAGCTTGTAACGAAAATAATATCACTACAGCAAGTATTTCTTGCAATGCAGGAAGTCCGCTTTCGCAAACCGCAAAATTCCCAATCGAAGTAGTTGTGGGACCAGAATTTGTAACCGGAAGTTCTCGTATGAAAGCGGGAACAGCCCAAAAACTGGTGCTGAATATGATTACCACCACCACCATGATTCAACTGGGGAAAGTAAAAGGAAACAAAATGGTCGACATGCAATTGAGCAATAGCAAACTGGTAGATCGCGGCGTGAAAATGATTATGGGAGAAATTCCTGTTTCTTATGAAGCAGCAGCCGAATTATTGAAAAAACACGGAAGTGTGAGGAAAGCTGTTGATTATTTTACAGCTCAGTAAACAGATTTCAGATTACAGGCAACCGTTTTTCAGTACATCGATTAACTTTAAACATTAAAATTTTAGACAAAATAATGGCAACTAACAAAGAACTATTATCTAAAGGAATCAAATATTTAGCAGGTGCTTTACCGCTACTATTTATAGGCCCATCTGTGATTTATAATGCTTTTATGAATCAACAGAATGTATGGCATTATTTGGTTTTAGCAATAGGAATTATTGCTTGTCTTATTGCTATGTTTCTGATGTATTTGGGATTAAAAACAATTATGAAAAGCTTATTTAACGACTGATGGAAAACCTAATTCACGTTCAAAAAACATTTGAAAAAATCGTTTACACCGATAAGAAAGTAAACAACCGAGAATTTGAAGATTGCATTTTTAAAAACTGTGATTTATCAAATAGTGACTTCTCCTATAGTAGCTTCATGGATTGTGAATTTATAGATTGTAATCTGGCTGTGACCAAATTATCAGGAACAAGCTTAAAAGGAATACAATTTAGAAATTGCAAATTACTTGGTATTCAATTTGAGGAATGCGACGATTTCTTGTTTAATGTCAATTTTCAAGAATGCGTTTTGGATTACTCATCGTTTGCAAATAAAAAGATGCCAAAGACAAAATTCAATTCTTGTTCGTTGAGAGAGGTAAGCTTTATTGGAACCAATCTTACGAATTCGGTTTTTGAAAACAGTAATTTAGATGGTGCTATTTTCAATAATACCCAATTAGCGGGAGCTGATTTTTCAAAAGCAACTAATTTTAAAATTGATCCCGAATTCAATCCCATGAAAAAAGCCAAATTTTCCACACAAGGAATTATTGGACTTTTAGATAAATATGATATTAAAATCGAATAACTAGCCCTGATTGAAGTGGAAATCCTTTTTTGAGGTTTTTACCGAAAAAAAGATTGAAACGCAAAGCAGGAAACAGCTCCAAAAAAAATATGAGAAAAATAATCTTCCTCCTCCCATTACTATCGCTATTGTCATGCTACAATGTGGAACGCAATTGTGCAGCCTTTAAAACGGGGAAATTCAAATTTGAACACGAAGTCAACGGCGTAAAAAAAACAACGGTTTTTGAGCGAAATGACAGCCTGGAAATTGAAACGTTTGAAGGAAAGACGGATACCGCTTCGATTCGTTGGGTAAATGATTGTGAGTATATTTTGCAGAAATTACATCCCAAAAATATGGCAGAAGAAAAGGCAATTGATATGAAAATTTTGACAACATCGAAAAATTCTTATACCTTTGAATTTGGAATGGTTGGCGTTGACACCAAACAAAAAGGTACTGTCACCAAGATCTCTGATTAAATAATTTTACGTTAAAAATTTACAAATCATAACTAAATAAAATGGAAGTATTTTTAAATGCCGATGCTTGGATTGCCTTATTAACATTGACCTTTTTGGAAATTGTATTAGGAATCGACAACATTATTTTTATATCGATTGCTACTGGAAAATTGCCAATTGAGCAACGCAAAAAAGCTACTAAAGTGGGAATGTTTCTTGCTATGTTTATGAGAATTGGGCTTTTATTTGGAATTAATTTATTGATTCAAATGAAAGAACCTTGGTTTCATATCGATTTGAGTTGGTTTTCCGCGGGAATTACAGGTCAAAGTATCATTCTGTTACTAGGAGGATTATTTTTGATCTATAAAAGTACAAATGAGATTCGGGAGAAAGTAGATGAGAGGGGGCATGAAGAGAAAGAGTTAAGCAAAGCGGCTACAAAATCATTTCAAAATGTACTTTTACAAATCATTATGATTGATTTAGTATTCTCTTTTGACAGTATTCTTACTGCGGTAGGTATGACTAATGGTGTTGAAGGTGCTATTTATATTATGGTTACTGCTGTGGTTATTTCTGTATTAATTATGATGCAATTTGCAGTTCCTGTTGGGAATTTTGTCAATAAACACCCGTCTATTCAAATTCTGGGATTATCGTTTTTAATTTTAATTGGAATGATGTTACTTACTGAAAGTGCACATTTATCTAATGCTTTAATCTTTGGAAATCACGTTACACCAGTATCAAAAGGGTATTTGTATTTTGCGATAACTTTCTCTTTATTAGTTGAAGTATTGAATATGAAAATGAAGAAAAATAAATAACCGTAAAATATATTTTCATAAAAAAAGCTCCCGAAATGGAGCTTTTTTTATGCTGAGAATATGCCAAGTCCTGAAATTTCGAAATTTAAAAAAAGATTCAAATTCGATCTTTTTCTTTTTATATATTATTTTATAAATTAACTTCGGTGCAAATAAGCGTCATGAAAAATACTATCTCCCATAGAGTTGCAGACTTTTTAAAAAACTTCCCTCCTTTTAGCTTTTTACATCAAAAAGATATCGAAACTCTTTCTGAACAAATATCTATCGTTTACAAAGAAAAAGACAGTGTAGTATTTGCCGAAAACGAAGAAACGCACAACTGTTTTTATGTAGTTCATAAAGGAGCTGTAACACTTAAAAACAGCCTGAACAATGACATTTTGGATATGTGTGATGAAGGGGATATTTTTGGTTTAAGACCACTTATAGCCAATGAAAACTATAAGATGGAGGCCAGAACCCATGAAGAAACTATCCTTTATGCCATACCCATCAGTATTTTCAAACCTTATGCTCTAGAAAACAGGAATGTAGGGAACTTTTTAATAGAAAGTTTTGCCTCTAATACGCGCAATCCCTATTCCAATAGTCATAGCGGCAAACTATATGGTGAAATAATAGGGAGTGAAACTTTGGACATTGATAAAAATCTATTGGATATACAGCCTGTAAAATATTCAAAAAAACTAATAACCTGTTTTTCTACTACTACAGCAAAAGAAATTGCTGAAACCATGACTAAAAAAAATGTGGGTGCCATTCTCGTTATTGAGGATAAGCTTCCCATTGGTATTATAACAGATAAGGATCTAAGGAATAAAATTGTGACAGGGGAATTTCCAATTACAACAACTGCCAATCTGATAATGACCACTCCGGTTATAACTTATCCCAAGAAGATGACCGTTACTCAGGCGCAAATGGCTATGATGAAAAGTAATATCAGCCATTTATGTCTTACGAAAGATGGCACAGCAAATTCCAAAGCTGTTGGAATCCTATCCAAACATGATGTTATGGTAGAACTTGGTAATAATCCTGCTGTTTTGATAAAAGCGGTAAAAAGAGCTAAAAAAGCCAAACAGATAAAGCCGATACGAGCCAATATAATGCAATTATTACAAGGATATTTAGACCAAAATATCCCTATGACACTGACTTCTAAAATAATTACAGAATTAAATGATGTCTGTATTAAGCAAATAATAGAAATAGCGCTAAAAAAAATGAAAACGCCTCCACCTGTAAAATTTGCATGGTTGGCATTAGGAAGCCAAGGGAGAAGCGAACAATTGCTACATACTGACCAAGACAATGCCTTAGTTTATGAGGATGTCCCAGAAGAATTAATAGAAGAAACTAAGAAATATTTTTTAGAATTGGCTACTCATGTCAATAAAGGGCTTTTTGATATTGGCTATGATTATTGTCCCGCAGAAATGATGGCTTCTAATCCAAAATGGTGTTTAAGCCTTGGTGAATGGGAAAGTATGGTTTACCATTGGATTACCAATCCGGGGAAAAACGAAGTATTATTGTCCTTTATATTTTTTGATTACAGCCTGTCTTATGGAGATCGTGAACTTGTAAATAATCTGTCTGATTTTATTTTTAAAAATATAAAAGCCAATCCTGTATTTTATATTCATTTAGTAAGTGGAGCGTTGCAAAGCCCCTCTCCTACTGGATTCTTCAGACAACTTCTTGTAGAACAGGATGGTGCCCACAAAGATTTTTTTGACATAAAAAGACGGGCTTTAATGCCACTGACCGACGCTGCAAGAGTATTGATTCTGTCTCATTCAGTGAAATCTATTAGCAATACTCCGGAACGTTTTGAAAAATTGGCAGAACTGGAACCCCATAACAGCGAATTGTATTTAGCATGTTCCTATTCGTACAAAGCATTATTGAAATTCAGAACCAAACAAGGGCTTTTGCATCATGATTCCGGTCAGTTTATTGCCTTGGAAACGCTATCCAAATTAGAAAAAATAAAGCTCAAGAGGACTTTTAAAACCATTAAGGAACTTCAAGAAATCATTACCATCCGATTTAATGCTTCAAACATACTATAATGATAAACTTCTTTAAAAAAGGTAAAGCTGTTTTATTTAAACTTTGGAACAAATCCGAAAAATCATCCGATGAGGAACAATCGAACAACATTAATGCTACGCGTTTTGTTGTATTAGATACAGAGACTACTGGATTTGATTATACTAATGATAGAATACTTTGTATTGGGGCCATCGTCCTGCAAAACAATACGATTCCCATTCATGATAGTTTTGAAGTTTTTATTCAGCAAGATCATTACGATCAAGCAACTGCAAAAATTCATGGAATTCTGAAAGAATTTGTCATAGACCGGCCCACTGAATTAAGTGCCTTACAACAGTTTTTGGTCTTTTTAGGAGACTCGATCATAATTGCTCATCATACCATCTTTGACATTACCATGATTAATAGGGCACTGGAGAGAAACGGATTGCCGAAATTAACAAACAAGACTTTAGACACTGCTGTGCTGTATAAAAAAACGCTATTGGTTTCTCACTTATTGGAACGTAAGAATAACTATAGTTTGGACGATCTTGCCGATAAATTTGATATCTCTAAAAAAGACAGACATACTGCAATGGGTGATGCCTATATTACCGCAATTGCTTTTTTGAAAATTATAAACAAATTGAGATATAAAAAAGAGCTTACCTTAAAACAGTTGTTCAAATAAAAAAAAAGCTCCTTCTGGAGCTTTTTTTATTCTAAAGATAACGTTATTTGACCATCATCGTCCAGTTGGATAGCTGTATCATCGGCGTCAGTTTCGCCTTTTACTTCTAATTCTTCCGGAATAATTTCCTCGGGAGCTTCGTAAGGCAAAGATTCCAATAGGTTTACTTGTTTCAACTTATCGGTTGTCAATTGGTTCCCTAAAGCTTTAAATCCTTTTAAAGCGATAAAAGATTCAATATCCACCGTCATGTTTTCTTTTTGAACTCCTTTTACTTTTGCAAAAACTAATTCGGCTACAGGACGATAATCCGTGGATACGATTTCAAGATGTGAATTGGGATGTTCCGTAATAAAACTTTCCTCTTTGTTTTCGGTTTCCACCAAGAAACGTTTGATGTAATACCGTTCTTTTTCACCATCATAATAAATGGCTGAGATTGGTTTTTTAGGAACCCATTTTTCCAAAACTACCATATCTTCATCAAAATGAGTCGATAATTCAGGCGTAATTACTTTTATTTTTCCGGACTGTGATATGATAAGAATCTTATCACTTGGTCTGAATTCGCCTAATAGTTCGCCTCTTCCATCGACGTTTAATCGTTGGACAGTATCGTCAAACCAAACTTTTCGTGGCAATAATGTAGAAATCCCTTTCTCTTTTAATTCTATTTTTTTGATAGGATATTTGGTGACCAAATTCCCTTTGGAAGCACGTCCTTTTATAGCTAAACTGGCAAAATCAATATCGAATTTCAGTTTTTTCACACTTCCCACCTGACGTAAAAGTATCGTAATCACCTCCGCTTCTCCATTTGGATTACAAGAGAAATACACTACTTGAGAACCTGCAGTTTCATTGGTTAAATCATAAGCTTTATCTCGGGTTACCCCAGAAACATTGAATCTTTTTATATAGGAAGGACCTGATTTTCCATCACGGTAAATCATATTGTAAATCGTACGCTTATCACTTTTGTCAAAAATAGCAATGTGAATAATATCTTTACCCACAAACGTTTTAGCATCAACTTTGGTAATCATCATTTTACCATCTCGCAGAAAAACAATTACATCATCAATATCAGAACAATCCGTAACGTATTCGTCTTTTTTCAAGCTTGTACCTACAAATCCCTCTTCCTTATTGACGTATAATTTGGTATTTCTTAAAACCACTTTCGTTGCTTCGATATCATCAAAAATACGAAGTTCTGTCTGGCGTTCCCGTCCTTTCCCATATTTCTCTTTTAACTTGGTAAAGTAGGCAATTGCAAAATCAATCAGATGTTCTAAATTGTGTTTTACCTGTTCAATATCGCCTTCCAATGATTCGATTTTATCCTGTGCTTTATTACTGTCAAATTTAGAAATACGCATGATTCGGATATCCAATAAACGCAGAATATCTTCTTCGGTAACAGCGCGTTTTAAATGTTTCGTGTGTGGTTTCAAACCATCATCAACCGATTTGATTACGCCTTCCCTAGTAGTTTCTTCTTCAATGTCACGATAGATTTTATTCTCAATAAAAATACGTTCTAAAGAAAGAAAATGCCATTGTTCTTCTAATTCTCCTAACTGGATTTCAAGTTCGCTTTTTAATAATTGGACTGTCCTGTTAGTTGAAATTTTCAACATATCTGAAACCCCAATAAACAGTGGTTTGTTATCCTCAATAACACAACCCAAAGGAGCTACCGAAGTTTCACAAGCCGTGAAAGCAAACAAGGCATCAATCGTTTTATCTGGTGAAACACCTGGAAAAAGATGAATTAATATCTCCACCTCGGCAGCGGTATTGTCCTCAATTTTCTTGATTTTGATTTTCCCTTTATCATTCGCTTTCAAAATACTGTCAATCAAAGTGGTCGTATTGGTCGAAAACGGAATTTGGGTAATTACCAAGGTATTCTTGTCTAGCTGTGCGATTTTGGCTCTTACACGTACACGTCCACCACGCAATCCATCATTATAATTAGAGACATCAGCAATACCTTGTGTCAAGAAATCAGGATATAACGTAAATGGTTTGCCTTTTAAAATTTTTATCGAAGAATCAATTAGTTCATTAAAATTATGAGGTAAGACTTTCGTCGAAAGACCAACAGCGATTCCCTCGGCACCAGAAGCCAATAATAATGGAAATTTTACAGGCAGATTATTGGGCTCCGCACGACGACCATCGTAAGAAACGCCCCAGTCAGTAATCTTTGGAGAATATAAAACTTCCAGAGCAAATTTAGACAAACGCGCTTCAATATACCGAGAAGCCGCAGCTCCATCTCCCGTCAGGATATTCCCCCAGTTTCCTTGACAATCAATCAACAATTCTTTCTGACCAATTTGTACCATTGCATCACCAATACTCTGATCCCCATGTGGGTGATACTGCATCGTGTGCCCTACTACATTAGCCACTTTATTGTAACGACCATCGTCTAATTCTTTTAAAGAGTGCATAATACGACGTTGCACCGGTTTAAAACCATCTTCAATCGCAGGAACAGCACGCTCCAGAATTACATACGATGCATAATCCAAAAACCATTCCTTATACATTCCTGTAACTTTAGTAATGGTATCATTTTCATCTTCTTCATTTTCGTAAAAATGCTGTCCTTCAAAAGATTTTTTATCTACATCAATAATTTCATCTGAATCATTTTCTTCTTGATTTTCATCAGTAGAATGATCTTCCGAATTATTTTCTTCGTTTGCTGGAATTATGTTATCGTCTTCTTCGTCTTTCATTTATTTATCCTATAATAATATTTGGAATAATTTCTTTATTTTACACTACTCCTTTTCCAAAACATCCAATTCGACCTTCAAATTCTTGATGATAAACTCCTGTCGGTCTGGTGTGTTTTTTCCCATATAGAAAGACAATAATTGCTCAATCGAAGTGTTTTTATCCATCATAATTGGGTCTAGACGAATGGTTTCTCCAATAAAATTTTTGAACTCATCCGGAGAGATTTCTCCCAATCCCTTAAATCGTGTGATTTCTGGTTTTGGTTTTAATTTTTCCATTGCTTCTTTTCGCTCTTCTTCCGAATAACAATAAATCGTTTCCTTCTTGTTTCGGATTCTAAAAAGTGGTGTTTGTAAAATATATAAATGCCCTTCTTTTATTAATTCAGGAAAAAACTGCAAGAAAAAAGAAATTAACAATAACCGAATGTGCATTCCATCGACATCGGCATCCGTTGCAATTACAATATTGTTATACCGTAATTTTTCTAATCCGTCTTCAATATCAAGTGCTGCTTGCAACAAATTGAATTCTTCATTTTCATACACAATTTTCTTGCTCATGCCGTAGGAATTCAAAGGCTTACCACGCAAACTAAAAACCGCTTGAGTATTCACATCACGCGATTTGGTAATCGACCCGGAAGCGGAATCTCCCTCAGTGATAAAAAGCGTACTCTCCAGTCTTTTAGGATTCTTAGTGTCCGTAAGATGAGCTCTACAATCCCTTAATTTCTTGTTGTGCAGATTTGCTTTTTTAGCACGATCAGTTGCTAATTTTCGAATACCTGATAATTCTTTTCGCTCTCTTTCGGCTTGAAGAATTTTGCGAAGCAAGGCATCAGCAGTTGCTGTATTTTTGTGCAAATAATTATCTAATTTCGTTTTTACAAAATCATTTATAAAAGTACGAACAGATGGCATTCCTGGCTCTGAACCCATATCAGTCGATCCCAATTTAGTTTTGGTTTGCGACTCAAAAACAGGCTCCATCACTTTAATACTTACCGCACTTACAATAGATTTACGCACATCTGAGGCTTCGAAACTTTTATTATAAAACTCTCTAATGGTTTTTACAATTGCTTCCCGATACGCTGCTAAATGGGTTCCTCCTTGTGTGGTATTTTGTCCATTCACGAAGGAATGGTATTCTTCACTGTATTGTGTTTTACTATGCGTCAAAGCAATCTCGATATCCTCTCCCTTTAGGTGAATAATTGGATATTCCAAATCATCGGCATGAATGGTTTCTTCCAATAAATCTTTCAGACCATTTTCAGAGAAATATTTTTCACCATTGAATAAAATAGTCAAACCATTGTTCAAATAACAATAGTTTTTAAGCATTTTGATTACATACTCATATCTGAATTTGTAATTTTTAAAAATTGCTTCGTCTGGAATAAAACTAACCTTAGTTCCTTTTCGTTTGGTTGTGTCTATAATATCTTCTTCAAGAACCAGATTCCCAGCTGAGAATTCAGCGGCTTTTTGTTTTTCGTCCCGAACGGATTCTACACGGAAGTAATTAGACAAAGCATTGACAGCTTTAGTTCCTACTCCATTCAAACCAACGGATTTCTTAAATGCCAAAGAATCGTATTTTCCACCTGTGTTCATTTTGGAAACCACATCAATCACTTTTCCTAATGGAATTCCACGACCGTAATCCCTAACGGTAACGGTTTTGTCTTTGATAGTCACCTCAATTGTCTTACCGGCACCCATGACGAATTCATCAATACAGTTATCGAGTACTTCTTTTAGCAGAATGTAAATACCATCATCTGGAGAGGAACCATCGCCCAGTTTCCCAATATACATTCCGGGACGCATGCGAATATGTTCTTTCCAGTCGAGAGACCGAATATTATCTTCGGTATATTGATTTTGATCGGACATTGTAAATTTTGTGGATTTTGTGCTAATGTAGTGTAATTCGATAAAATTTAAAATAGCAAGCCTTCAAAGTTATTAAGAATGATATTGACATTTTCAATTGAAAGATTAAAAAATTAAAAAATTAAAAAAATTAGAAATTCTTAATAATATCTCTTAATTGGCTATCCAATTCGGGATTGGAAATTTCCTCGTTTACAACATCAAAATTAGCATCAAAACTGGGAAGTGAGAAAGTTGCTTTTAAATTACCACCATAAAAAGGAAAAGCGTTTTTGGCTATTCCCAAAACGGATGCCCCTCCCCTGGCTCCGGGTGATGTTGCCATAAGTAACATTGGCTTTTCCTGAAAAACCTTAGCCGTTATTCGGGAACACCAGTCGAACACATTTTTGAAAGCCGCAGAATAATTTCCATTATTTTCTGCAAGCGAAACGACTAAAATATCAGCTGTGGCAATTTTACCCAAAAATGCTTTTGCCAATTCATGCTGACCAATTGTTTTTTCGATATCGACACTAAATAAAGGCATTTGAAAATCATTCAAATCCAACACCTCCACTTCGGCATTTTCGAAGAGATGGGCTGCATAAGTTGCTAATTTTTTATTGATTGAGTTTTTACTGGGGCTTCCGCCAAAGGCTATGATTTTCATACTAATTTATTTTTACTAAAGTAATAAAATTTAAAAGATTTGTCAGACAGAAGGTGATCTTAAAATAAATCACCTATAATATTTTCTCAATTTCATATTTAACTCTTTTGGATTAAATGGCTTTATAATATATTCATTTATACCAATCTGTATCGCTTTTTCAAGATAATTAAAAGAAGAAGAGGCAGTCAAAGCAACAATCGGAATCAATGTATTTGTACTTCTTATGATTGCTGTTGCTTCATAACCGTCCATTACCGGCATTGATAAATCCATTAAAATAATATCATAAACGTTTAATTTAAATTTTTCAATGGCTATAAGTCCATTCTCTGCAGTATCTACGTTGACATTCCATTGCTTGAGTATTTTTTCAGCAATTTTGATATTTATCAAATTATCCTCAACCAAAAGAACTTTTAATCCGTCTAGATTTTCTTCTTTATAATCATGATAGACAATATTATTTTTTAATGCTAAATTTGTTGAGAATATTGGTAATTCCAAAACAAAACTAAAATTAGAACCAACTCCTACTTCACTTTGCAATTCGATATCTGAATTCAATAAATGCAGTAGTTTCTTTGTTATTGCTAAACCCAATCCCGTTCCTCCAAATTGTCTTGTAGTTTTTGCTTGTGCTTGTTCAAACTTTTGAAAGATTGTTTTAAACTTTTCGATGTCAATACCAATTCCGTTATCGATAATTTGAACTTTAAAAATAGAAATATTCTCTTTTTGTTGGATTTGGCCTATTTTAATTTGAATCAATCCATTTTTAGTAAATTTTATAGCATTTGAAACTAAATTTGTAATAATTTGACCAATCCTTAAAGGATCGCTAATTACGTTTGGAATAAAATTATCATCAATAATTACCTCAATTCTATTTAAGTTTTCTGATGCTTTTATCTCTAAAGACTTTTCGATATGCAAGACTAATTCCTTGAAATCAAATGGAATTTTTTCAAGATCAATTTTTCCAGCTTCTATTTTATTAAAATCCAGAATATCGTTTATAAGCATGTATAGATTTTGTGCTGAATACTTTAAAACCTCCAGATTTTCCTGAAAACTATTTAACGTATTTTCTTTTTCCATAATGTAAATCAAACCAATAATTGCATTTAAAGGAGTTCGAATTTCATGGCTCATGATAGAGAGAAAATCTGACTTGGCTTCATTGGCTTTTTCAGCATTAGATTTTGCTAAATACAATTGATCCTGAAACTCTTTCTTGGATTCTATTTCATCACGCAAAATTTGCATTAAATCAATAGGGCTTTCCTCGCTTCCAAGTTTTATTTCATTGTCGTTTAATTGCTTTATAGCTTGAATTAACTTGTTCTGTATGTTTTCTTTTTTATCTAGTTCTGATTTTAGTTTTTGATTTATTTCATAATATTCTAAATCGTTTAACCGTGAAGATTGCTCAAATAAATCGGCATCTTTTTCAAAATTCAAGTACGATAGATTTACAACTTCAATAAAATTTTGGATAACCTCATTATCCGCAATGAAATCTTCTGTAAAATGCTTTTTTATTTGCCTGTTAAGTTGTCTGTGTAGATTTTCTATTTCCATTATACTTCTTCATAAATGGTTGCGATTGTCATCGTTTGATTATGTAGCTCACAGGCTACTTTTTTAAACGTTGGAGAGATTTCACCATAAGAGTAAAAACCACAAACTAGCGTATTTTCACCAAAAACCTCTTTTACAACTTCAAGTTCTTCTTCGATTCTATTGCCAAGAACAACTTTTCGCCCTACACAACTTACTAATAATGCTAATTCCGGTTTAGTGGATTGTTCCGAAAATATTTGTAAAGCGGCATTGTAGGAAGCATCTATGAGTTTATCCAAATTTCCTTTCATCAATCTGACGAAAGACCCTTGAGGAATATTACCCGCAAAAGTCATTGATTTTTTTTCCTCGTCTATCGACAAAATCGTTCTTACAATGGGTACAGCATTTATATTTTCTTTCATAGAAAGCGGGAAATATAATGACGAAGCAGGCAATTCTTCGGCATATTTCCCAAGATATTCTTTGTATAAATCTAGTGCAAACCTATCGCCTATTTTGTACAGCACATTCTTTTCTGAAAGCGTAACTTCTCTTTCCGGACCAAAATCACTCCAACCTCCTTTAGAACTAAAACCAAAATGAATAGCGTCTCCATAAAAACCAACAGCAACAATTTTACCTTGAGATGCATCACTGTTTAAACCTACAATGGTTTTTTCGAATTTATATTCATCTCCAGCCAGTCCTCCAAAAATAGGGATTGTCTCTTTTGTTTGTTTTATCAATTCGTTTATAAGTTCAGTCCCATTAACAAAACTGCCTTCCGAAAGAATAAGTATTGATTTTAGGTCTTTATTAAAAAAGTCCTTTTTAATTATATCCCCTAATTCCTTAATATCCGAATTATTCAGAATATCAATTTCAGAAACTTTTATAGTTGTTTTTTCAAAATCTATTGCTGTAGCTACAATATTGTTTTCAATTAAACTGGAGTTCGAAATTTGCCCAGAAGTAGAACAAATAACAATATGTGCTTTGGGATATAAATCTTTTATCTTTTCATATGGCAATACTTTTTCTAACAAAACCCTTTCGCCAAAAGCTAGAACAAGATTTGCTTTTTTTGCATTAAAACCAGTAGTAGAGAAAACGACTTCGGCATCTTTTTTATCATTAATGACAATTTGTTCAAGTTTCATAGGATTAGAAGTTTGCGTTTGATTTCATATAAATTAACGAAAATTTTCCTTACAAACAAAAAAAACTATAAAAGTAATTTTATAGCTTTTTTGTTTGGTAATAAATCCAATTATACATTAAATCTATTTACACATTAAATCTAAAATGCATAACATCGCCATCTTTTACGATATATTCTTTTCCTTCTACTTTGAATTTTCCTGCTTCTTTACATTTTGCTTCTGAGCCGTAATGGACGAAATCTTCATATGCAATAACTTCGGCGCGGATGAATCCTTTTTCAAAATCAGTGTGGATAACTCCAGCAGCCTGAGGTGCAGTTGCTCCAATATTTATAGTCCAAGCACGAACTTCTTTAACTCCTGCAGTGAAATAGGTTTGTTGTTTCAATAATTTGTAAGCCGCACGAATCAATACAGATGCGCCTGGTTCTTGTAACCCCATGTCTTCTAAGAAAACCTGACGCTCTTCATAGCTTTCCAATTCTGTAATATCAGCCTCAGCACCTACAGAAAGCACAATAACTTCGGCATCCTCATCTTTAACCAGTTCACGAACTTGATCTACATATTTATTTCCGTTAACTGCTGAATTTTCATCAACATTACAAACGTATAATACTGGTTTTGCTGTAATCAATTGAAAACCTTCCATCAAAACTTCTTCATCATTGTTTTGTGGAGTTATAGTTCTCGCTGATTTCGCTTGAAGTAAAGTTTCTCTAATTCTGTTTAGCAATCCTTCTTCGACGATCGCTTCTTTATTTCCAGTTTTAGCGGCACGTTTTACCTTTTCTAAACGTTTTTCAACATTTTCAAGATCTTTCAATTGTAACTCGATATCAATCGTTTCTTTGTCACGAATAGGATTTACATTTCCGTCAACGTGAACAATGTTATCATTATCAAAACAACGCAAAACGTGAATAATCGCATTACATTCTCTAATGTTTCCTAGAAACTGATTTCCTAAACCTTCTCCTTTACTCGCTCCTTTTACTAATCCTGCAATATCAACGATATCTACGGTTGCCATTTGCACGCGTTCTGGTTTTACCAATTCTTCCAGTTTTTCCATTCTGGAATCCGGAACATTTACAACACCTATATTTGGTTCAATAGTACAAAAAGGAAAGTTAGCACTTTGCGCTTTTGCATTAGATAAACAATTGAATAATGTTGATTTTCCAACATTCGGTAATCCTACAATTCCTGCTTTCATGTGTAGATAATATTTGTTTTTAATGAAAATATGGCACCGCCATTCTTCATGCTATTTTTGTTTACAGATAACAGTCTCCTGCTAAAAGTTTTAGAATTCACTTTAAAAGTTTGCAAATATAAGATTTAATAAATGTTTGATGCCATAATCAATACATTTATGTATTGATTATGGCTTTTTACTTATTTATCAATTCAATACTATTCTTTAGAACAATTTATTGGTATAACAATTTTATTAATTGTTATTAGATTATCGGTAAATGTTTGTAAAAAATCAAACTAAATATTAATGTTTTGTTAAAAAAAAATTATATTGCAGAAGATTTTAAACCAAACTAAACCAAAACCAACAATTTATGAAAAAGTTTACATTATTATTATTTCTATTAAACGTTACGTTTCTTTTTGCACAAAAAGAAATTTCTGGAGTAGTAAAAGACAATGCCGGTGCTGGATTACCAGGTGTTAATATTATCGAAAAAGGGACAAACAATGGAGTCTCAACTGACATTGATGGAGCTTACAAAATCAAAGTTAAAGAAGGGGCTACTTTAGTTTTTAGCTATGTAGGGTTCAACAAAGTAGAAAAAGCAGCTACCGAAACAACAATTAATATTGTTTTAGCTGAAGAAGGTGGACAAAACCTTGAAGAAGTCGTCGTTACTGGAACAAGAACTGCACCTAGAAGCAACACAACTACAGCACTTCCTATTGATGTATTATCCGCAAAAGACTTAGCTTCAACTGGGCAAGCTTCATTTGACAAAGCATTACAGTACAAAATTCCATCTTTTAACACGGTTCAAACACCCGTAAATGATGCAACTTCATTACTTGACCCCTATGAAATTAGAAACATGGGCCCAAGTAGAACCTTAATCCTTATCAACGGTAAACGTAAAAATCTAAGTTCATTACTTTATGTACAAACGTCTCCAGGACGTGGTGAAACAGGTGCTGATATTTCTGCAATTCCTACTGATGCTATCGAAAGAGTAGAAATACTTCGTGATGGTGCATCTGCACAATATGGATCTGATGCCATTGCTGGGGTTATGAATATTATCTTAAAAAAGAATACAAACGGCGGATCAGTAACTGTAAGAAGTGGAATTACTTCTGAAGGTGATGGTGAAATGTTAGGAGTAAGCATGAATAATGGTACAACTGTAGGAGAAAAAGGATATGTAAATTATACTGTAGATTTCTCTAAAGTAAATTTATCAAACAGACCGGGTAAAGTTGATGCAGCTGGAGATGCAGGAGATTTTGGAGCATCTTTATCTGATGTTCAAGCTTTTCTTGCAAAAAAACCAGACGCTGGAAACATTAATGGTTCGCCAGAAACTGCTGCCGCTAAATTCTTAGTTAATGGTGGAAGCGAATTAAGCGAAACTTCTCAGATGTATTACAATGCAGCTTATGTTTACAAAAAAGTAAATTCTTTTGCTAACTACAGAACTCCTTACTGGAGAACTTTAGCAGATTACCCGTTCCTAAAAGATTTCTTTGGAAATGGAACACCAGCCTCTTATTTAGGCTATGTACCAACATTTACTGGAGATTTAAATGATTACAATGGTACATTAGGATATAAATCAACAAAAAACGATTGGAATACTGATGCAAGTATCACTGTAGGTGGAAATACACAAACTTATACGGTAGAAAACTCTTTCAATAGATCTGACATTCAAGATGCTGATGGAAATAATGTTTACTTAGAAAATAGCCCAATAGCATTTAAACCTGGAGGAACTTCTTTCAACCATATTGTAGGTAACTTAGATATCTCTAAAGTATTATCGGATAAAGTAAGTATTGGTTTTGGTTCGGAAATCAGAACAGAAACTTTTGAAGTTTCCGAAGGAGATAAAGCATCTTGGGATGGAATTGGAGCAGATTCATTTGCCGGTAACAGACCTGAAAATTCAGGAAAATGGAATCGTTATAATTTAGGAGCATATTTTGACCTTGCTTATGATGTAACTGAAAACTTCTTAATAAACGGTACCCTTCGTTATGAAGATTATAGCGATTTTGGCGATGCAACTGTATGGAAATTAAGCTCAAGATATAAATTCTTGGACGATAAAATTACATTAAGAGGATCTGTTTCTACTGGATTCAGAGCACCTACATTACACCAAATTTATACTCAAAAATCACAATACTCATTCGTTCCTGGACAAGGAATTCAAGTAAGTGGTATTATAAACAATGTTTCTCCACAAGCACGTCAATTAGGAATTGATCCATTAGATGCTGAAAAATCAACTAACATAACGATAGGAATAGGAGCTAAACCATCAAGAAATTTTAATTTCACAATAGATTATTATAATATTAAAGTGGAAGATAGAATCGTTTTAGGAGACAAAGTAGATACCCAATTTGGTACAGTTGCTTGGTTTGAAAATTCATTTGACTCTAGAACATCAGGTTTAGATGTAGTTGCTAATTATAGTAATATTATGTTAGGAACAGGAAAATTAGGATTCAATTTATCTGGAAATATTACTTTTCAAAATGAAAGAACCTCTCCTGTAAAAAGCAGTAATTTCGGACAAACACTTGAATCTTTAATGTTTACTTCCAGACCTGACACAAAATGGATTTTGGGAGCAAATTATAAAATTGGAAAATTTGATTTTTCACTTAATAATACTTACTTTGGGAAAACTACTTTTGACCAAGATGGTTTAGATGCTAATTTAAAAACTGAGTTCATTCCAAAAATTATTACTGATTTAGGAATTAATTTTTCTGCCACAGACAAATTAACATTAGCGCTAAACGTAAATAATTTATTAAATGTTTTACCTGAATGGAAATTTGTAGCTGAAAATGCAGCAGGAACTACACTTTTGAATGATCCTGCGAAAGTTAAAAACCAATTCAATTTGATTACTTTCAACGGACGTTATGCAAATACAACTTATGATGGTTCACATTTTAGCCAATTAGGAACTATGTTCAATTTATCTTTGAACTATAAATTCTAATTCGCTTACTGAATAATTCCAAAAGGGCTATCGAAAGGTAGTCCTTTTTTTATTTCGTTTATTTTCCTTAAATTTAGTACTTATATAAATAAACATTATGACACATCTATATGACGGAAAAATGGCTGCAATTTTTGATGCTATGTACCAAACCTTCATTGATTATGATGAGGAATATCAATTCTACAACAATTTAATTAAAGAAAATAATTGCACAACCATATTGGAAATTGGTAGTGGCACAGGCAATCTAGCCAAACGATTTCAGGGAAATCATCAGGATTATATTGGTTTGGATTATAGTCTAAGCATGATTGCGATAGCCAAAGAAAGAAATAAGAACTGTACTTTCATTCATGGTGACATGAGACAATTTGAATTGGAAAAACCAGTCGATTCAATACTGATTACAGGACGTTCCACTAGTTATTTAATAACAAATGATGATGTAAACAGTACTTTTGATTCTATTTATAAAAACCTAAATAAAGATGGAATTGTCATTTTTGACTTTATAGATGCCAATCGCTTTATTCCTTTTGCCAAAGAAAACCAAGTTATAATTCACGAAGCAACATTCGAAGGAATAAAATATTACAGAAACAGCAACTGGAAAACCACTCTTTCAGATAATTTTATGCTGGAATGGACCGCACAATATTATACTTTTAAAGATGATGAAAAAGAAATAATTGCTGACGATTTTTCAACTGTTCGTGTATTTACCTTAAATGAAATACAATTATTTTTATATTTAAATAATTTTGAAATCATTAAAACAATTGACCGAAAAACATATGCCTATGATACCTATGTAATTGTGGCGAGAAAAAAACAAAAAATAGATTCCTAGTAAATCACATAGGGCTTTTATGTGAATAATGTAATTTTTTAAGGAAATTCTATAACAATTTTACAGTCAACTAATTGTAGGTTTGTTATATATAAATTTTTAAAATAAATATCATGAAAACTATAATCTTAGGAATGACAGCTTTTTTACTGTCATTAACTATTCAAGCACAAAATCAAAACGTAAAGTCGGAAGTTAAAACAACAGTTACAAAGGTTAAAGATTCTGAGGGAGAAAAACAATTAATCAAAACTCAGGAAGTTAAAGAAGTTCAAAATATAGAATTAAAAGATGCTGATTCTAATGTTTTGAATAAAGAAGTAAAAGAATCACCCGTTCAAGTGACTGCTACAACTGCAGTAACCACAGATGGAATGACAAAAGTAATTGATATTGACCGTTCTGCCTATTACAATTTAAATGGTGAAAAATACCAGTTTACAACCGATAATAGTGGCTACACGATGTATTTACCAAACAGTAAAAAAGCTGCAATTTTAAGACGAACATCAAACAACAATTATATTTACAAGTCAAAAAATAAAACTTCATACGGCTATTTTGATGCTAATGGAAATCTAGTTTTAGAATCTTATGATGATAAAACTGACAAAGTAACTGTTGAAACTTATGTAATTATCAAAAAGTAACATTCTTTACTTTAGAGCAAAAAAAATCCTGAGCGAATACTCAGGATTTTTTTTGCTCTAAAGTAAAAGCTATTCATTATGCAAAAATGCTTGTCTATTTAACAGGGTTTCCTCTGTTTCAACATGATTATCATCTGGAATACAACAGTCTACAGGACAAACTGCAGCACATTGTGGTTCATCATGAAATCCTTTACATTCTGTACATTTTCCCGGTACAATATAGTAAATTTCGTCAGAAATTGGAGTTTGAGCTTCATCCGAATCAACTTCAGTACCATCAGGTAAAATTACTTTCCCTTTAAGTTTTGTTCCATCTTTATATCTCCAGTCATCGGCACCTTCGTATATTGCAGTATTTGGGCATTCTGGTTCACAAGCACCACAATTGATACATTCGTCTGTTATTATAATTGCCATCTTTATCTTTTTATGAGTTAAAAGCTATGTCTTTTGAGATAAAACTATTTAAGATTTTTTCTCTTTTGACTTATAACTTATTATAGCTTATTTTTGTGCAAAATTACAATCAAAACTATTCATATACAAGTTACTTATGTTACAAAACGAAAAAAAAAGAAGTTTTATCGAATTAGGAAAATTTTTAAGTCAATTTTCCGAAGACAATTCTTCTAAGCAACCAACTGTTTTGCATAACGATCTATTTTTTGATGATTTCATCGAATTAATAAAATTATCACAATCCCATAATGGATGGTATACACCTGAACAAGTTTATTTTTCTATTCAATCTTGGGCAGAAGCACTAACTGAAGAAAATTTAAATCAATGGCTTTCTGCTTATGATCTCCCAATAAAAGAACCTAAAAACATTGCTTTAATTCTTGCCGGAAATATTCCGCTGGTAGGGTTTCATGATTTCTTGTCGGTTTTAATCACAGGACATAATGTATTGATAAAAACATCTTCAAATGACCAACATTTATTGCCTTTTTTAGCTAAATACATCATAGCCGTTGACCCTGAACTGGCTAATAAAATAACTTTTGTTGAAGGAAAACTAGAAAATTTTGATGCAGTTATAGCGACGGGAAGTAATAATACAGCTCGTTATTTTGAATATTACTTTAAAAACAAACCTTCCATTATCCGAAAAAGTAGGAATTCAATTGCTGTTTTGAATGGAAAAGAAACCAAAGAACAATTAAGCGCTTTAGGTGAAGATATATTCCGATATTTTGGTCTAGGTTGTCGTAATGTCTCTAAAATTTTTGTTCCAAAAGGGTATATTTTCGATGGTTTTTTTGAAGCCATATTTGAGTATCAAGATGTTATTCATTATGAAAAATATGCTAACAATTATGATTACAACAAAGCCGTTTTCCTGATGAGTAATTTTAAATTATTGGACAATGGATTTTTGACCATAAAAGAAGATAAAAGTCATGCCTCCCCTATTTCTAGTGTATTTTATGAATTTTATGATGATATCAATGACCTACAAATAAGATTACAATCTGAAAACGAGAAAATTCAGTGTATTGTAAGTAATAATCTGATAGAAAGCAGTATTGACTTTGGACAAACACAAAGACCTAAATTGTGGAATTATGCAGATAACATCGATACTATTTCATTTTTGCTAACAATATAGTCGAAAATTGTTTAATTTTTTCGAATTATTTAACGCTTTTTAAACTCCTATTGCCGAAATTTGCACTTTAATTTTTTGGACTTAAACTACACCATGAAAAAACACAACTACAGCGCAGGACCTTGTATTTTACCACAAGAAGTTTTTGAAAAATCAGCACAAGCTATTTTAAATTTCAACAATTCTGGTTTATCCATTTTAGAAATTTCGCACAGAAGCAAAGACTTCGTTGCCGTTATGGATGAGGCAAGAGCTCTTGTTATTGAACTTTTAGGCCTTGAAGGAAAAGGATATCAAGCTTTATTTCTTGCTGGCGGAGCTAGTTTAGAATTCATTATGGCTCCTTACAACTTGATGAAAGAAGGTGGGAAATCTGCTTATCTTGATTCAGGAACTTGGGCTACAGCAGCTATAAAAGAAGCAAAACTTTTTGGAGATACCGTTGTTGTAGCTTCATCAAAAGAACAAAATTACAATCATATTCCAAAAGGATACACTGTACCTTCAGATGCTGATTATTTCCATTGCACCAGTAACAATACCATTTTTGGTACACAAATGAAGGAATTTCCATCAGTTAATATGCCAATTGTATGTGACATGAGTTCTGATATATTTTCAAGAGAATTGGATTTTTCTAAATTTGATTTGATTTATGCAGGAGCTCAAAAAAATATGGGTCCGGCAGGAACTACTTTGGTTGTTGTGAAAGAAGAAATTTTAGGTAAAAATGGTAGAATAATCCCAAGCATGTTGGATTATACTAAACATATCAAAGCAGAAAGTATGTATAATACTCCACCTGTTTTCCCAGTTTACGCATCGTTATTGACCTTACAATGGTTGAAAAATCTTGGAGGTGTTGCTGCAATTGAAAAAATAAATAATGCTAAAGCAGCATTACTTTACGGAGAAATTGACAGAAACCCATTATTCAAAGGAGCTGCAGCTGTTGAAGATCGTTCTAACATGAATGCTACTTTCTTATTGAATGATGCTGCTCATGCAGAAACATTTGATGCAATGTGGAAAGCAGCAGGAATATCTGGATTACCTGGACACCGTTCAGTAGGTGGTTACAGAGCTTCTATGTACAATGCACTTCCATTAGAAAGTGTTCAAGTATTGGTTGATGTAATGAAAGAATTGGAAGCTAAAGTTTAGTTTTCAGTTTTACAAAAAATATCAATTGAATTCTGGACACCTAGCCCCGATTGAAATGAAAATCCTTTTATGTTTTTTCTTTAAAAAACATAAAAGATTGCAATGGAAAGCGGGAAATAGCTCCAGAAAAATAAAATAATAAATTAAATATGAGGATGGGATTGTTTCATTCCTCGCAATGACATAAAAAATGAAAGTATTAGCCAATGACGGAATTTCTAAAAGTGGAATTCTAGCTTTAGAAAAAGGTGGATTTGAAGTTATAACTACAAAAGTAGCACAAGAACAAGTGGCTAACTTTGTAAATGAAAACAATGTAAGCGTTGTTTTGGTGCGTAGTGCTACCAAAGTTCGTAAAGATATTATTGACGCTTGCCCAGGATTGAAAATTATTGGTCGTGGTGGTGTAGGTATGGATAATATTGATGTTGACTATGCTAAAAGCAAAGGAATTCACGTAATCAATACTCCTGCTTCTTCATCAGAATCAGTTGCAGAATTGGTTTTTGCACATTTATTCTCTGGCGTACGTTTTTTACATGATTCTAACAGAAATATGCCTCTTGAAGGAGATACAAACTTTGAAGGTTTGAAAAAAGCATATGCTAACGGAATCGAATTAAGAGGAAAAACTCTTGGTGTTGTAGGAATTGGACGTATTGGTCAAGCTACTGCTAAAATGGCATTAGGTTTAGGCATGAAAGTGATTGCTGCTGATATGTTTATCCCACAAGTTGACGTTAAAGTTGAATTTTTTGACGGTCAATCTATCACAACAACTATCGTTTCACAATCATTGGAGTCTTTATTCAAAGAAGCTGATTTCATAACATTACACGTTCCTGCTCAAGATGGTTACATCATTGGAGAGAAAGAATTAGCTATCATGAAAGACGGCGTAGGTATTGTAAACTGTGCTCGTGGTGGTGTTATTGATGAAGTTGCATTAGTAAAAGCATTAGACAGCGGAAAAGTATTATTCGCTGGATTGGATGTTTTTGAAAACGAACCAACTCCTGAAATGACTATTTTGATGAATCATAAAATCTCAATGACTCCACATATTGGAGCTGCAACAGGGGAAGCACAAGATAGAATTGGTACTGAATTAGCTTCACAAATTATCAGCATATTAGGCTAGTATTTTTGTATTAAATAGTAAAAAGGGATTCATTAACAGTGTTTAATGAATCCCTTTTTTATGAAATTTAGTTTTTGTTTGGCAGATTCATTGTACATCTTTTCAATCACAATCAATAGACCATTAAATTTTTAGAACAAAAACAACAGGAAGGATTTATTTTTGTAACTTTATAATTCATATTCCATCATGAAAAATAGCGTTTACATATTAGCAATTATTTTAGTCTCCCTTTTTAGTTGTAAAACTTCTAAACCTACTTTTTCGAAAAATAATAAAACAATTCCAACCCAAAGTGACACCGTTAGAATTGCCAATGATGAACTCCAATATGAAGTCATAATAATCGATCCGGGTTTTAGTACGTGGCTGTATTCAATGGCATTTCCAAGAAATTATTATTCTCAATCTTATTTAGAAAATAAAAATCAGATATGGATTAATGAATGGAACAGCCGTGTTTTACAACCCCAACGATATTCTCCAAATCTATACGAAATGACTATTAACTATGATTCTAACATTAATTATGGCTATGAAGTGAATTATTTGATATATAATTACTTTATTTATTTTCAAAACACCTACAAACAAAAACTCTTTGGTAATGTTCCCTCAAGATAATGTTACTATATTTGTAATCATTATAAATAAAGATGAGCGATTTAAAAAAACGGTGGGGAATTGAAACCAATTTCCAACTTACAATTATATTTATTGTTTTTGCAATTACGGGTTCAGCTTCAGCTTGGTTATCAAAACCATTTTGTTTTTGGTTGGGAATTACAAAATCAGACTTAGGCTATTGGTTTACTCCTGTCCGATTATTTTTAATCTTCCCAATATACCAAGTGCTTTTAGTCTTAATCGGATTTATTTTTGGACAATTCAAATTCTTTTGGGCTTTCGAAAAAAAGATGCTAAAACGAATGGGATTCAGATTTCTTTTTAAAGAATAAAAAAACGCCTCAATTATGAAGCGTTTTTGTTTTTTATCCAATAATTATAAATCCAAGTCAAGGTAAATGTGGGAATAACATCAGAAAATGGCAATATTTCTTCGAGAAAAGCAACTAGCCCTGCTACTTTCCCCACAGTACCCTTATACATTGTTGTCATTAAATAACCTGCAATTGGTGCCCAAACCACATCCGAAAACTCTCCAACGAAGGGAACTGTAAACGATAACATCCCAATTCCATCAAATAATAAACCCAGAAAAAGATTTCTGTTTTTATTATCTATTTGGTCAACTTGCAATTTTTTCATCATTATTTTTTAGAATTGTTTATACAAATCTAATGCCAATTAATTTTTGAGCTTGTCTTTGAAAATTTTCTTTAATTTTTCGACTTTTGGAGTAATTACATAACTGCAATACCCTTGCAATTTATTTTGATTGTAATAATTTTGATGATAATCCTCGGCTTCATAAAATAATGTCGCGGGTGAAACTACGGTAACAATTGGCTCCCCAAACGTATTTTCTCTAGTCATCAAAGCAATATACGCTTCAGCTAAATCTTTCTGATTCTCATTATTATAAAAAATTTCGCTTCGGTACTGTGTCCCTATATCATTTCCTTGGCGGTTCAAAGTAGTGGGATCATGTGTTGCAAAAAATATTTCCAACAATTCGCCAAAAGTAATTTTATTGGGATCAAAAGTAATTTGAATCGCCTCAGCGTGGCGGGTATCACCATTGCAAATAGCCGCATAGGTGGGATTAATTGTATCCCCGCCTATATATCCCGAAACCACCTTTTTCACACCATTCAATTCCAAAAAAACTGCTTCGGTACACCAAAAACAACCTCCGGCAAAAGTGGCAACTTCCATTCCTTGTTCCATTTCCATTTAAAAGTTTATTTCATTTACAAAAAAAATTTGATTTTGGTTTATTATAACCAATAATCTAAAACCAAATTTAATCTAATAATCGGAAGTGGTTATTCCCTATTAACTAAAGTTTATAATTTGTGAAGGGAAAATATAGTGTGAACCATTTAATAATCATTAAAATCTTTGTTTCTTTGTGAAAATAGTTTCAAAATGATACAAGTCAAAAATCTACATAAATATTACGATCAACTACATGTGTTGAAAGGAGTTGATTTACATATTCAAAAAGGAGAGATTGTCTCGATCGTGGGTGCTTCAGGTGCGGGGAAAACAACACTTTTGCAAATTCTTGGAACTTTAGACAAACCTACAGTTGAAAACGGAATCGAATTACGTATTAATGACGAAGATATTCTGACTATGAACGATAAAAACTTGTCCAAATTCAGAAATTTAAATTTAGGTTTTATATTCCAATTTCATCAATTATTACCTGAATTTACCGCGTTGGAAAATGTTTGCATTCCCGCTTTTATTGCCAATAAATCCAAAGTGGAAACAGAAATAGAAGCCGAAAAACTCCTAACCTACCTGGGTCTTTCCCATCGTATGAATCACAAACCTAATGAACTTTCCGGTGGGGAACAGCAACGTGTAGCTGTTGCAAGAGCTTTAATCAACAAACCCGCAATCATTTTTGCCGATGAGCCTTCGGGAAATCTCGATACTGCATCTGCTGAAAACCTGCACCAATTATTTTTTAAATTGCGTGATGAATTGGGACAAACCTTTGTGATTGTGACCCATAATGAAGAATTAGCCAATATGGCCGATAGAAAATTAGTAATGGTAGATGGACAAATTAGTAATTAGGAGCTATTTCCAGCTGTACGTTGCAATCTTTTACTTTTTAAAGAAAAAAGTAAAAGGATTTCCACTACCATCTGGGCTACCCTTATTTGTTATAATCAGTAATTAATTTTAAATCCGTCTCATCCGCGTTTAAATTATGAATCATTCCGAATTAAAATCCTTCCTAGACGAAAAAGTCATACAATACAATACACTCGAATTCATAGAAAGTGATCCGGTCCAAATTCCGCATTTGTTTTCACAAAAAGAAGATATTGAAATCGCTGGTTTCCTAAGTGCTACAATTGCTTGGGGAAATCGCAAAATGATTATCAAAAATTCCCATAAACTGATAGATTTAATGGGAAATGCACCTTATGATTTTGTTATGTCACATACCGAAAATGATTTGGAACGATTAGAATCTTTTGTTCATCGTACTTTTAACGGAAAAGATTTTGCCAGTTTTATCAGAAGCTTACAGCATATTTATAAAACCCATGACAGTTTAGAAACTATTTTTAGTAAACATCAAGAAACCTATTCGATGCAAAAAAGCATCCACGAATTCAAGAAAATATTCTTCGAAATTCCACATCAGTATAGAACCCAAAAACACATTTCAGACCCTCTGAATAATTCGGCAGCAAAACGAATCAACATGTTTCTCCGATGGATGGTGCGACAAGACAACAAAGGCGTAGATTTAGGAATCTGGAAAAGTATTTCCCCTGCTTCTTTATCCTGTCCCTTGGATGTGCATTCCGGGAATGTAGCCCGAAAATTAGGATTGCTTACCCGAAAACAAAACGATGGAAAAGCATTAGCCGAATTGGATTTAAAACTCCGTGAATTTGATCCAAGTGACCCCGTAAAATATGATTTTGCATTATTTGGATTAGGGGTTTTTGAGGGGTTTTAACTAGTTGCAGCTCCTTATTATCAAACATTTAAGTCATTTTATATTTATTCCTTTTAAAAAAATAAAAAATAGCTTTTTATTTAGCAATGAATGAATATCTTTATCAAAAACCAATTCAATTATTTGATAAAAAATACCTTACTTATTCAGATTAGATTAGTATCAATCATGTCAGACTAAATTTGGTGGTTTTTTAAACTAAATCGCTAAAATGAATATAAAACACATAAAACCAGACTTGATTATTCCGTTATCTCTATTTTTTATTTTTAGTGATTCTTAAAAAATACAATTTGATTAGTTGTACAAAATCCTAAATTCTAACTCTTTCTACGAAATGGAACATTATTTTATTAGTATCATTTTATCTGTTTTGATACTTTTTTTTCTGACATTAATTTCGATACTCATCCTAAACAGATTTTTGTATCATTTAGCTGTTCCTAAAATAAACATAGTCAAAACTAAAGCTGATGATTTCTTAACTTCTTTGGTATTTTCCTCCTATGACGAAGCTGAACTAGCAACAAAAATTAACGATTTTAAAAAAGAAATTCCTTTTAAAAAAAAATGGTGTAAAAAAATCATATTGAATAGAATTATTTTTTTAAAACGTAACTTAAAAGGTGACATCACAAATACTTCGCATTTTATTTATGAGCAATTTGATTTATTCAACCACACACGTTCGCTTTTAAAAAGTAAAAAAAAATATTTGATTTGCCTTGGCATGTATCATTTAGAAGCGTTAGAATACAATAAAGGAAAAAATTATGTAATCCCTTTTTTAAATCATAAAAACAGAACCCTAAATTCAAGTGCTTATTTAACATTGATTTCATTGGAACCTGACAATTTAAATCTTTTATTAGATTACCCTAAATCAATTTTTTTAGCCGGAGAAATAAATGTGATGAATATAGTTCATCAAAAAAAGCTACCAATTCCTATAAAATTAAAAGATTGGATTCAATCAAAAAATCCTTCAATTGTAAAATTAGGAATAAAATTAATGGCATATTATAATTATACAAACGAAACTCAAGCCATTGTAAATCATCTGAAATCCGTAGATGAAAAAATAAGACACGAAGTTATAGTTGCTGTGAGACAGTTATTTATACTTGATACCGAAAAAATTCTGATTGAACAATTTGACAAAGAAGACAAAAAAAATAAAATCGAAATTTTAAATACATTAGCTTCAATAGGCAGCGAGGAATCAGAACAATTCATCGCCGGTCTTTTAACAAAGTCCATTGATTCTGACATCAAACTGAAAGCTGTTTATAGTCTTTCAAAAATGAATTCGGCTTACTTTGAAAATAAATTTATTGAAAATCCAGAGATAATAAAAATGATAAAACATGTTAAAATCCCTTCGATATGATATTAAAAGAGCTATTAAAAGATTATGAACTATTTGTCGCTGTTTTTTCAATAACATATATTATTTTTTATATCCTATTGGCTATACTATCTTATTTTGCCATAAAAAAACATATTAACGCAAAATACTTTATTCACGATGATGTTCTTCTAAAATCGAATTATATCCCTGGAGTTTCGGTAGTAGCTCCCGCATTTAATGAAGGCGCAAATGTGGTTTTTAACGTAAAATCCTTAATGTCTTTAAACTACCCTAAATATGAAGTGGTATTGGTTAACGATGGTAGTACTGATGATACTTTAGAAAAACTTATTAAGGAATTTGAATTAATTAAAATAGATTTTTATTATCAGGAAAAAATTCCAACCAAAACTGTAAGAGGACATTATAAATCAACTAATCCAATATATTCAAAACTTTTGGTTGTTGATAAAGAAAATGGAAAAAGTAAAGCAGACGCATCAAATGCCGGAATAAATTCAACTAAATACCCTTTATTCCTATGTACAGATGTTGATTGTATATTAAAAAATGATACTATAATAAAATTAGCAAAGCCTTTTATAGAAAGTGAAAGAAGAGTCATTGCAACAGGAGCGGGTATCCGAATTTCAAATTCATGTGAGGTAAAAGAGGGTTTTCTCGTTAAAATTCATTTCCCAAAAGGCTGGTATCCCAGATTTCAAGAACTTGAATATGTGCGAGCCTTTCTTTTTGGAAGAATGGCATGGAGTCAATTAAATAGTTTATTGCTGGTTTCGGGCGGTTTAGGGATGTTTGATAAGGAAATAGCCGTTGAAGCTGGTGGCTATTGGCATAAATCTTTAGGTGAGGATATGGAGCTTATCACGCGAATGAGAAAATATATGTATGAGAAAAAACTTGATTTTGCAGTAAAATATATCCCAGAATCTTTGTGTTGGACGGAAGTACCCGCAACCAGAGAAATATTGATACGACAACGTGTACGATGGGCAAGAGGCCTAATTCAGACACTTAATCTACATAAGGATGTTTTTTTCAATCCAAAATACGGAAGAACTGCTTTTCTTATTTTTCCTTATTTTTTTACTTTTGAATTTTTGGTTCCCATTTTAGAGCTAATTGGAGTTATCGTTTTAATACTATCCTTTATATTTCTGAATGTTAATTATGAAGCATTCTTATACCTAACTTTGGCAGTTTATTTTTTTTATCTGAATATCACGATAATATCTATTTTATTGGATGATCTTTTATACAAGCATTATACTAGTATGAAAGAAATATTTATCCTCATTTTAACTGCAATTATAGAACCTATATTCTATCACCCAGTAAACGTGTATGCTTCATTAAAAGGATATTATCATTTTTTTAGACAAAAAGAACAAGCATGGGGAAACATGCAAAGGCAAGGTTTTAATATTGAAAAAAAATAATTAAAAGTATGATCCAAAAAAATATCATTAGAACACTACTAATTGTATTCCTATATTCAGTAACACTCTCAAACTATACTCTTTTTGCACAAAAAATTGATACTGACAGCCTATTGACAGAAGCCCTTCATGATGCGTATAAAACTAGAAACTACAAATTAGCTTTAAAGAAATCACAATTAGGAATTAAACTGGCGCCAGATTATTTAGATTTCTATTTGCTATCAGGAAGGATTTATCAATTAACCCAAAAAAGCGATAGTGCCCGATTTTATTATAATTATGTAATTGAAAGAAACCCAAAATACGAAGAGGCTTTTTCTTATCTAATCAATATGGATCTAGAAGAAAAAAAATACAGGGAGGCCGAAATTTTGATTGACAAAGCAATCGAAACACATCCTGAAAACAAGACTTTTCGTTACAATAAAATGACGGTTTACCAATCACAAAATGACGACAAAAAAAAATCTGATTATCTAAAAATTTTACAATTACAATATCCTGATGATTCCGAATTAAAACAACGTATTTTTAACTTAGACACTAAAAATAATTCGGAAAGAATTGGAATCAATTATAGCTATACAACATTTAACAGGAAAAGCTATGGCCCATGGCATTTAGGTAGCTTGCAATATATTAGACAGCGCAATTGGGGTTCTTTGATTGGTAGAGTTAATTATTCAAATAGATATGCTTCAGGAGAAAGTCTTATTGATGGCGTTCAATATGAGGCGGAATCCTATCTTTTTACTGGAAAAAATAATTATTCCTATGTCGGAATGGCTTACAGTGAAAATCCGGTTTTTCCAAAATTAAAACTCGGCTATTCTTTTTTTCAAAACTTTAAAAAAGGATGGGAAGCTGATATGGGCATTCGATATGTAAAAACTCAAGATACTGAATTTACGACTGCAGTTATAGGAATTGGAAAATATGTTGGTTCGTATTGGATTAATCTTAAATCCTACATACAAAGTGACAAAAACAATCTTTATCCAGCCTTCGCGATAAACACCAGGTATTATTTCAACACACGATTTGATTATGCATCTTTTAGCGCTGGTTATGGATCTTCTCCAGATGAAAGATCAACTTTAGGCCAATATGAAGAAAGGATTTCTCTAAATTCTTATCGCATTGGCGGGGGGTATTTTAAATTATTTAATGATCATTATATAACCGGTATTCAATTAACACTAAATAATCAAGAATATGCTCCAGATTTAAAACAAACCGAATTGGAACTCGCCTTAATGTTCCAATATAAATTCTAGAATATATCTTAAAAGTACTTTAGTTTATTAGAGTTTTTATCTATACAATTCAACTTAAAAGCTACTGAATCTGACATTCTGATATCTAAAAAAGCAGTATTAGAAATCCAAATTATTAGGTCTCCGAAAATACAAAAACAAGCTTCTGTCATTTTAGAACCTGAGCTTACGTTTTTTTTTGTTATTTTAAATTAAAAAAGATACTCCGGTAAATAGCAAATTTAATCATAAATCGGTCTGAAAAAAATAACAAATCTTCCCATTTACTCCTATCAACTGATTTGATTTAGTACGCAAAAAACTATTCTTACAATTCCAAGCATTCTATTCCCTTATAGATAAATATTTTTTTATAAGAAAAATAATTCTTTTATTGAAAATAAAATGTATTTCATCGATTAAACATGTATTTAATCGATGAAATACATTTTATTTACTTACGTTTGATAGAGAAATATTTTTATTCTAATTCAAACAATTAAATTTTAAGTAAAATAATTGCAGAAGGTTAAAATAGCCTTTACAGCTTTCGAAATGAAAAATAAAGCAGCTAATTAAAAACAGTACCAACTTTAAAAAAAAATACAAAACAAATAATAGTTATCTCAAATATAAAAATACCACACCAATGATGAATAACATAAAAAAAATATTAGTAATTGAAGACGATATTTTAATGGTAAAAATTCTGGAATTCATTCTGAGAAAAGAAGGATATGAATTGACAATTGCCAAAGACGGTATCGAAGGTATCGAAAAATTAAATTCAGTGAATCCTGATATGGTGATTACAGATATTATACTCCCTTTTAAATCTGGATTAGAAGTAATTAGTTGTATAAAAGAAAATTTTATACATATACCTGTAATTGTGGTATCCTCAATGGGCGAAGAAGAAGGAACAGTATTGGAAGCGTTCAACCTTGGCGCTGATGATTTTGTATCTAAACCATTCAATCCAAATGAGTTAAAAATTAGAGTAAAACGAATATTTGACAGAAAACAAATGTTTGAACATACCATAAAAACTGCCATCAGTGCATAGTATATTTGGTTTGAGAAGGCCGGTTGAAGTTATAAATAAAAACAGTAAATTTTCTCATTGAAAGAATTAAAAAAACTGACAAAAGTTGGATTTATAAATTAAATCCCCAAATACAAGTGACTTCTCTTACGAATTATATCGTTACTTTCAAAAAGACTATATTTGCACAAAATTTAAGCAAATGAGTACTTTCGAACAATTCAATCTCCCTAAATCTGTACAAAAAGCAATAGACGATTTAGGATTTACAACACCTACTCCTATTCAGGAAAAAACTTTTTCTGTAATAATGTCAGGAAGAGATATGATGGGAATTGCACAAACCGGTACCGGTAAAACATTTGCCTACTTATTACCTTTATTGAAACTATATAAATTTACTCCAGGACATACCCCTAAAATAGTAATTCTAGTTCCTACGCGTGAGCTTGTAGTGCAAGTCGTGGAAGAAGTAGAAAAATTGACAAAATACATGTCAGTTCGTACCGTTGGTATTTTTGGAGGTGTCAACATTAATACTCAAAAAACAACCGTTTATAAAGGTTGTGACATCCTAGTGGGAACTCCAGGAAGAATCATGGATTTAACGCTAGATAATGTGATTCGTTTTGAAGAAATGCAAAAACTGGTAATCGATGAGTTTGATGAAATGCTTAATTTAGGTTTCCGTACCCAATTGACATCTATTTTGGCCATGATGCCTAAAAAACGTCAAAACATCCTATTTTCGGCAACTATGACCGATGAAGTAGATGCTATTTTGAATGATTATTTTGATTATCCAGAAGAAGTTACGCTTTCGGCATCAGGAACTCCACTGGAAAACATCAAACAAATTAGCTATAAAGTTCCAAATTTCAATACCAAAATAAACCTTCTAAAACACTTATTGCAAAACAACGAAGACATGAGTCGTGTTCTGGTATTTGTCAATAATAAGAAGATTTCAGATATGGTTCACGAACGTATCGAAGAGGATTTTGAAGGTCAGTTTGGTGTAATTCACTCGAATAAATCTCAAAATTATCGTTTAAGTACAATGGCTTCCTTTCAAGAAGGAAATTTACGTGGTTTGATTACCACCGATATTATGGCAAGAGGTTTGGATATTTCTAATATTACCCATGTCATCAACTTTGAAATGCCTGAAATGCCTGAATTGTATATGCACAGAATTGGTAGAACTGGTCGTGCCGATGCTACAGGAACAGCAATCAGTCTTATCGCGCCTCGTGAAGAAGAATCCAAAGTGGAAATAGAAGTGCTGATGAATATGGAGTTAGTAACGGAACCTTTCCCTGAAACAGTAGAAGTTTCATCGAAATTAATCGAACCTGAAAAAGACAGACAGCCGATTAAGTTTATGATGAAAAAACAAAAACTTGAAGGTGATGGTGCTTTTCAAGAGAAAAGTAAAAAGAATAAGAAAGTCAATTTAGGAGGACCAGGTGTAACCAAGAAAAAAACACACGGCTCTGTGAATAGAAATATGCTAAAAACCAGAGATAAAAAGAGAAAAGACAAGAATAAATAAAAATTTAAAAGGCTAAAATGAGACTCGTTTTTAGCCTTTTTTTTGCATTTTTAAGTTTAGTTCTTTGTAAAAACCAAACAAACCGGAGAACACAAAGCTATTCTTTTTCCAGTATTAGTAAGCGCTCCCGTAGTTATGTTTCTTTTAAAAACAACTACATCATTCGAATATTGATGCGCTACCAAAAGAAATTTTCCAGTTGGATCAATCACAAAATTCCTAGGTCCTTTTCCCAAAGTACTCGTTTGTCCTTTCGATAGTAATTTTCCGTTTTTTAGAATTTTAAAAATTGAAATAGTATTTGCTTCACCTCTATTTGTTGCATATAAAAATTTTCCGTCTTGCGAAATATGAATGTCCGCAGAACTGAAAGTTCCTTTAAAATCTTTTGATAAAATGGTAGTTTCGTCTATTTTTTTTAATATTCCGTTCGAATAACTGAAAACCGTTAGCGCTCCGTCTAATTCTTGCAATAAATAAACAAATTTTCCGTCATTACTAAACGTTAAATGTCTTGGTCCACTCCCTGATTTAACTGAAATACTATCTTTAATTTTCAAAATTTCAGTTGTAGCATTCGGATTGTATTGGTAAGAATACACTTTATCATTCCCCAAATCATTAGACAAAATAAACTTTTTATCTGGAGAAAAATGAACCATGTGTACATGAGGACTTTCCTGTCTTTTCGCATTAACTCCTTTTCCGTAGTGTTGTATTACCTGTTTTGCTTCAGAAATACTTCCATCGCTATTTTTACCAAAAACTGAAATATTTCCACCCGAATAATTGGCAACAATTACATTTTTATCATCATTAATAATATAACAAGGATCAGCTCCTTTGGAACTTTGTTTGTTGATTAAATTTAATTTTCCACTTGAAGGATTATAACCAAAAGAGCTTACCGTACTTTCAGCTCCATTTTCATTTACTGAATAAACATAATTATTATTTTTGGAAACGGTCAAATAACTTGGGTTTACAACATTATCAGTAGTATTTTTAAGATTAAAACCTCCAGTATTTGAATCAAAATCATAGGTGTAAATTCCTTTACTTTCACAGCTGTTGGTATAAGTTCCAATTAGCAAATTGAATTTGTTTTTTTGTGCTTGCACGCTTGTTAAAATGAAAATTAAAAGAAGAACAACATACGAATTTTTCATGTTTTTAAATTTTATTGAAAAGCTAAAATACATAAATATTTTATAATCAATACCAATTGTTTATTCCTTTGAAAAATTATACCAACTACAAACAAAACTGTCAACTAATTTGTATTTTTGAATACTAAATTCAATGAACTCCATTGAAAATATAATCCAGTGAAGTAAACTTGAAATAAAAATGCACTTTAAACATCCCGAAATTTTATACTTTCTATTCTTATTGATTGTACCAATTTTGGTTCATTTATTTCAATTGCGCCGTTTCAAAAAAGAATATTTCACTAATGTTCGTTTCTTAAAAGCACTTTCGATACAAACCAGAAAAAGCTCCAAAATCAAAAAATGGTTGCTCCTCGCCTGTCGTTTATTATTGCTTACTTGTATTATTATAGCATTTTCACAACCTTTTTTCGATTCAAAAGACAGTAAAAACGCCACTAATGAATTGTATATTATTTTGGATAATTCCTTTAGTATGCAAGCCAAAGGCAAAAAAGGAGAATTGTTAAAGAGAGCCGTCCAGGAATTATTGGAAGAAATACCGGAAAATGTAAATTTTTCTTTGCTTACTAATTCTGACAATTATTGGAACACGGATATAAAGTCGGTTCGCAGTTCTTTACAGAATCTAAAATACAGCGCTGTTCCTTTTCAGTTGGACAATATAATGGCAAAAATAAAAGCGCAAAAATCAGCTTTTAAAAAAGACATTGTTATCATTACGGATGCCGTAGGACTTGATGAAAGACAATTAAAAAACACTCATGCAACTGATTCTCCCCAATTCATAATCCCGAAAGCTGAACAAAAAAACAACGTTTCCATTGACAGCGTTTTCATCAATAAAACGCTCGATAATTTTTATGAAATCAGTGTCCAATTATCCGGTTATGGCGAAGATTTTAATCCAATTCCTATTTCTTTATATAATGACAACAAACTTATTGCGAAGACGATAGTAGCTTTAGACCCAAAGAAAAAAACACTGAATTTTACGATTCCAAAACAAGCCTTTCATGGTTATGTTTCCATAGTTGATAATGGTTTGAGTTATGACAACACTTTATATTTCAGCATTTCAAAAACGAAGAAAACAAATATCATCAGCATTGGCGAACCAGAAAAAAGCAACTTTCTTTCCCGAATTTATACAACTGAAGAATTCAATTTCAATAACTATACTTTAGTTTCACTCGATTATAACAAACTGGAAGAGCAAAATACGATTGTTTTAAATGAATTAGATGAAATTCCACAAGCGCTTCAAACCACTTTAAAATCTTTTGTGGAAAAAGGCGGAAATTTAATTGTGATTCCTTCGGCTGTGGCTTCGGTAGCAAATATGAATTCATTTTTGATGAATTTTGGAAACCTAAAATTCAACGCTTTGGAAAACAAAGAACTGCTGATTACTAAAATCAATTTTAATCATCCCATCTTCAATACAGTTTTCGAAAATAAAGTCACTAATTTTCAATATCCAAAGACAAAAAGTTCATTTGGCTTATCCAGTACAAGTCCAGCTGCTTTATCCTATGAAGACCAAAGTATTTTCCTGACTTCATCAGCCAATTCTGTTGCTGCTGTTTTCATTTTCTCAGCACCAATCAATACTGCGAATTCAAACTTCCAACAATCACCATTGATTGTGCCAACTTTTTATAAAATGGCTATGAACAATCAAAATAATGCCATAAGTGCTTTGATAATAGGAAATAATAATCCGCATCTGACAGCTGTTTCTTTAAACAAAGACGCTATTTTAACGGTTAAAGGATTGGACGAACAATTTATTCCTATTCAACAAATTCTGAATAATAAAGTACAACTGATCTTCAATGATTATCCGGAACAAGCGGGGAATTACAGTATTTACAATAAAAAAGAGTGGCTAGAAAACATCAGTTTTAATTATAATAGAACCGAAAGTAATTTGGCTACAGCCAATGAAAATCTCCTTTCTAATTATAAAATAACGGAATCCATAACATCGTTTTTTGACACTTTACAAACTGACAGAACCGATAATCAAATTTGGAAATGGTTTCTTATCTTTGCGCTGTTATTTCTAATAACTGAAATGGCAATTATAAGATTCGTAAAGTAAAAAACGAAGGTCAAATAATTAAAAAATCAATATGAAATGAGCATGACCGTAATTTGGTCGTAAAAGTTAATGCAACTATGCGAATTCCATATTCCATTAAAAACAAATATTATCTACATATGAAATTAATCATCAGAGAAGCAAAAATTATCGATTCGAAAAGTCCTTTTCATAACAAGACAGTAGATATTTTAATTGTTGATGGTTTTATAAAAAAAATAGGAACTTCTATTCCTAATTTAGAAAAAACAGACGAAGTAAAACTGGATAATTTACATGTTTCCCAAGGCTGGTTTGACAGTAGTGTTTCGCTTGGAGAACCTGGCTTTGAAGACAGAGAAACTATTTCAAACGGACTTGATGTAGCTGCTAAAAGTGGTTTTACCGCAATTGCATTACAACCCAACTCCTTCCCTATTATTGACAATCAATCTCAAGTAAATTTTGTGGTAAACAAAGCGCATGGATTTGCAACACAACTTTCCCCCATAGGCGCTTTGACAAAAGGAAGTGAAGGAAAAGACATGGCGGAATTGTATGATATGAAAAAAGCGGGTGCTATCGCTTTTGGGGATTATAATAAAAGTCTTGATAATTCCAATTTGCTAAAAATAGCTTTACAATACGTACAGGATTTTGATGGATTAGTTATTGCATTTGCTCAAGATTCCAACATAAAAGGAAACGGAGTGGCCAATGAAGGTATTGTTTCTACCCGATTAGGTTTGAAAGGAATTCCAAATCTTGCCGAAGAATTACAAATCGCACGAAATTTATTTCTGTTAGAATACACTGGAGGAAAATTACACATTCCAACTATTTCAACTAAAAAATCAGTTCAATTAATCAAAGAAGCGAAAGTGAATGGATTAAATGTCACCTGTAGTGTAGCAGTCCATAATTTAGTTTTAACCGATGAAAAACTAGAAGAATTCGATACAAGATATAAAGTTTTACCACCATTGAGAACCGAAACCGATAGAAAAGCGTTGTTGAAAGGAATAAAAGACGGAACAATCGATATGATTACTTCCGACCATAATCCGATTGACATTGAACATAAAAAAATGGAATTTGATGGTGCCAAAAATGGGACAATTGGATTGGAAACTGCTTTTGGTGCTTTAATGACGGTGTTGCCATTAGAAATCGTCATAGAGAAATTGACATCTGGAAAATCTAGGTTTGGTATCGAAATACAAACGATTAATGAAGGTTCAAAAGCGAACATTACCCTATTCAATCCGCAACCAAAAAGCATTTTTACGAAATCATCTATTTTATCGAAATCAAAAAATTCCGCTTTTCTGGGAACAGAAATCAAAGGAAAAGTTCACGGAATTCTGAATCAAGGAAAATTAATTTTAGCATAAATAAAAATCTCGCAAAGACCCAAAGTGAGAAAAAATAAAAAACATGAATAACACTACCGAAGCAGGAAAAACTGCTGCCATTACAAGTTATATCTTAGGAATAGGTGTATTTATAGCGATGTCAATGAATTCTGAAGACAAAAATACTTTTGCTTCCTTTCACATCCGTCAAGGATTAGGACTTACTTTAACTTTTATATCCTTGGGACTGATTGTCAATAATTTTGACAGCTTAATGATTTCCGCCCCTATGTGGATTTTTGTATTTGTTTTATGGTCCTATGGTATTACCAGTGCAATAAAAGGCGAAACAAAACCGGTTCCTTTATTAGGAACTTATTTCCAAAAATGGCTTAAAAACATATCATAATCAATGAATTTATCTTTAGAATATAAAATAAGAGAACCTAAAATAAAATTAGACAAAAATCCACTTTTACTTTTATTACATGGTTACGGCAGCAACGAAGAAGACTTATTTTCATTTGCGACCGAACTTCCTGATGAATATTACATCATTTCAGCAAGAGCTCCGTATAACATGCAATATGGCGCTTATGCTTGGTATGCTATCAATTTTGATGCTGATGAAAACAAATTTTCAGATCACGAACAAGCTAAAATTTCAAGAGATTTGATTGCTCAATTTATTGACGAATTAATTCAAACGTATCCAATAGATTCTAAAAACATTACTTTGGTTGGCTTCAGCCAGGGCTCGATTTTAAGTTATGCAATAGCGTTATCGCATCCTGATAAAGTGCAAAGAGTCGTTGCATTGAGTGGTTATGTAAGTGAGCCTATTTTGGAAGAAAATTACTTACGGAACGATCTTACAAAACTTAAAATATTTCATTCTCACGGAACTGCAGATCAGGTAATTCCTGTAGAATGGGCCAGAAAAACAAAACCCTTTTTGGATAAATTGGGCATAAAATCAACCTATAAGGAATATCCAGTAGGGCATGGTGTAGCGCCACAAAATTTTTATGATTTCAAGAATTGGCTTCTTGAAAATTAATTTTTAGTTTTCAGTCGCAATGAATACTTAATATTGCGACTGAAAAAAAGCTTTATTTTTGATACAATAACGATTGATTCACTTCAAAAGTAATGCTGTCGTCATCATTGACAAAGTATTTCAACAGTACTTCTCCCCAAATTTCGCCATCACTAAAATCAGCAATAATCCAACGATGATTTATAATTCTGACTTTATTGATGATGAATTTATTAGCCCCAATTTTATCTTGTCCTACATAAGGATTTCCATTAGGATTTGAATTATAATCCAATAATTTCTCGGTTACAAAGGGAATTAATTTTTCATATTGAATTATCTTTCCTGAGTTTGAAGATTCAAAATAATTTTGGGCATTTTCATTTTTTTCCAAAGAAAAATAGTTGGCATCCACTAATTTATTTTTAACTGAATTCAAACTATCTTTCAACTTTTTGGTTACCTTTTTGTATCTATCTTGTTCAAAAGTTACTTCTTTGCTCAAGAACATATAGGTGTAAACATTAAATAATAAAGCAAGAATAAAAGCATAAAGTAATAATGATTTTTTCATTTTAAGACTGATTAAATTGTAATTTCTAGATTATCATACGCAAGAAAAACGTTCTCAGGAAGTCTTTTTTGCACTTCTTCATGAAAACCAAGAATATGACTGATGTGAGTAATATAGGCTTTTTTAGGTTGAACCAAAGTTATAAAATCTAATGCTTCCTGCAAATTGAAATGCGCAATGTGAGATTCTTCACGCAAAGCGTTTATCACCAATACTTTTAGATTTTTCAACTTATCTATTTCGCTTTCTTCAATTGTTTTCACATCTGTCAAATAGGCAAAATCATCTATTCTATACCCAAAAACCTGAAGACCCGCATGCATTACATCTATAGGAATAGCCGTTTTATCGCCAATAGAAAATGGCTGATTATTGACCACTTCAATTGTTTTTACACATGGTGCTCCCGGATATCTATTTACGGTTTCAAAAACATAATCGAAACGTTTTTTTAAATTGTCAATTACCCTTTGGTGCGCATAAATTGGAATCTCACCTTGTTTAAAATTAAACGGACGAATATCATCTAAACCGGCAGTATGATCTGAATGCTCATGAGTAAATAGGATTCCGTCTACTTTTTGGCAATTCGAAGAAAGCATCTGTTGTCTAAAATCAGGTCCGCAATCGATTACGAATGAATGGTTTTCCCAAGAGATCAAAACCGAAACCCGAAGCCTTTTATCCTTAAAATCAGTGCTTTTGCATACGGGATGATTGCTTCCTATAATAGGAATACCTTGTGATGTACCAGTGCCTAAAAAATATACCTTCAATTCAATTAGATTTTTTTACAAAAATAGGGTTAATTATCTTTCATTAGAAACCTATTTAATTAACTTTGTAACATATTAGCCATATTTAAAATAAAATGGGTACTGAAATAAAATTAAAAGGTGACAAAGTCATCGAGCAAATTCCTTCCGTAAAAGACAAAGCACTTCGTATTAACTTGAATGAAAATATCTACGGAACTTTCGCAGAAATTGGTGCTGGGCAAGAAACTGTAAGACATTTTTTTAGATCAGGTGGTTCTTCCGGTACTATTGCAAAAGCGATGTCAGCATATGACAAAGATTTCAGTGATGCCGTGTATGGTATAGAAGAAGACGGCCGTTACGTTACCGAAAGCCGACTTAAAAAAATGCTCACTTTTGAAGGGCAATTAATCGAAGAACGATTGAGCAGGGAAAAACATCCCAATAAAATGTTTTTTAGCTATGCCAATACAGTAGCTACCATCGATTTTGCCAAACAATTTAAAGGACATGGCTGGGTAGGTATTCGCTATCAAATTGAACCCGATGAGGATTATAATGAAATCATCATTCACATTCGTTTTAAGGAAACAGATGTTCGATTGCAACAGGAAACACTTGGCATCCTCGGTGTAAATTTAATTTACGGCGCTTATTATAAATACAACGATCCTAAACGTCTGTTACGCTATTTATACGATCATTTAGATAAAGATCAGCTAGAAATAGACACAATTAATTTCTCAGGACCCCGTTTTTCAGAGGTGGACAATCGTTTGATGAGTTTACAGCTGGTTAAAAATGGAATGACTGATGCGGTTATGTTTAATCCCGATGGAAAGAACATCCTTCCTGCGGCCATATTATACAAAAAAAACATTCTTGCCTTTAGAGGAAGTTTTCGTCCGGTTACAAAAGTGAACATGGACATGTATGAGAAATCATTAAAAATGTTTCTGAATGAGAATAAAGTAGAAGTAGAAAATACACTTGTTATTTTTGAAATTACCCTTTCGAATTTACGTTCAGATGGGGAAATTGATGAAAGAGATTTTATGGATCGTGCCGAATTACTTTGTTCACTAGGACAAACGGTAATGATTTCTAATTTTCAAGAATATTATAAAGTGGTGGAATATTTTGCCAATTATACCAAAGCTCGAATGGGATTAGCAATGGGTGTAAATAATTTGGTTGATATTTTTGACGAAAAATACTACCGTCATTTGAGTGGTGGAATTCTGGAAGCTTTTGGAAAATTATTTTACCGTGACATGAAAGTCTTTTTGTATCCAATGATGGGAGAAAATGGTGAAATTATCACTTCGGACAATTTGAAAGTACATCCTAGAATGAAAGAATTGTACAAATTCTTCAAATTCAATGGCAAAGTTGTTGATATTGTAGATTATGATCCTAATATTCTGGAAGTATTCTCTCGTGAAGTACTCAACATGATCAGTCAAGGAAAACCAGGTTGGGAAACTATGCTTCCTTCCGGTATTGCTGAAATTATAAAAGAACATCACCTTTTTGGGTATGACCCAAGTAAACTATTGAAAGAAAGCAATTAATAGTTCGTTTACAGGTCAAGAAGAAAGAGCCAAGAAAAAGACATTACAATAGTCTTATTTCTTGGCTCTTTCTTCTTGTTTATTTTTAATATTATTTCAGTATCTGAGCAGCATGTGCTTTAGTTTTTACATCAGAGATCACTTCATCTATAATTCCGTTTTCATCTATCACGAAAGTAGTTCTGTGAATCCCGTCATATTCTTTTCCCATAAACTTCTTCGGCCCCCAAACTCCAAAGGCCTCGATTACTGATTTATCTTCATCAGCCAATAATGGAAAAGGAAAATCATATTTTTCTTTGAATTTAGCCTGAGCTTTCTGTGGATCAGCGCTTACACCCAGAAGCTCATAATTATTGGCTTTGAAACGCTCAAAATTATCTCTTAAATCACAAGCTTCGGCAGTGCATCCAGGTGTATTAGCTTTTGGATAAAAGAAAACGACTAGCTTTTTTCCTTTATAATCAGTTAATTGATGCATTTTTCCGTCTTGATCCAGACCAGAAAAATTGGGTGCTTTATCTCCTTTTTTTAATGTTGTCATTATTTATATTTTTATTTTATTTATTTGAATTGAAATTGAATTTTGCTATTGAGTTTGAAATTGTTTTTCTTTACAAATCAAATTTAATGAATAATGAATAAACAAGAACGTGTAACGTTTGTTATAAATACGTTAAAAGAATTATATCCTACGATTCCTATTCCGCTAGACCATAAAGACCCTTACACTTTATTGGTTGCAGTTTTACTTTCGGCACAATGTACGGATGTTCGCGTGAATCAAATTACGCCTTTGCTTTTTGCGAAAGCGGATAATCCCTATGATATGATAAAAATGTCAGTGGAAGAAATTAAGGAAATCATACGACCTTGTGGCTTATCGCCAATGAAATCGAAAGGTATTCACGGTTTATCTCATATTTTAATTGATAAACATAGCGGAAAAGTGCCTCAGAGTTTTGAATTTTTAGAAGAACTGCCGGCAGTTGGGCATAAAACTGCAAGCGTAGTGATGTCTCAAGCTTTTGGTGTTCCAGCCTTTCCTGTCGACACCCACATACATCGATTAATGTACCGTTGGAATTTGACCAATGGAAAAAATGTTGTTCAAACAGAGAAGGATGCCAAACGTATTTTTCCGGAGGAAATATGGAATGATTTACACTTACAAATCATTTGGTATGGACGGCAATATTCACCCGCACGTGGTTGGGATTTAGATAAAGATATTATCACCAAAACGATTGGAAAAAAATCAGTTTTAGATGAATATTACAATAAAAAGAAATCCTCTAAATAGGAGATTCTACTAATTTTAAAATAAAACTAGTAGAATCCGGTTATTCAAACCCTAAAAATAGAACCTTGAATTTTTTCAATACAATAACATCCAATACTTAAATTGACTTTTCTAATTAGCTATAATTTCGAAACTTTTATCTTCTATTTTTATTATGCTTAACGCTTTTGAATAATTCAATAAAAAAGAAACGATTTCTTTCTCGGGCTTCATGCTCTTAGTAACTTTTGATTTTCTGGAGTAAATTTTTGCCATATTGTAATAAATTTGTTTTTATATTACAACGGAGCAAGTTTCGTTTTATTGTTAATTAGTCAAAACAATTTGATGCTTATCTATAACTTTTCTTAAATTCATTAATGCATAACGCATTCTACCTAAAGCAGTATTGATACTGACTCCAGTTGTTTCAGAAATTTCTTTAAAACTCATATCCTGATACATTCGCATCACCAAAACTTCTTTTTGATCTATTGGAAGTTCTTCGATAAGTTTTTTCAGATCCATTTCGACTTGTTCTGATATTATTTTGTTTTCTATCGTAAGAGAGTCATCGGACATTATTGAAAAAATAGAAAATTCCTCTGTTTCTCTAAACATGGGCATTTTTTTAGTTTTTCGATAATGATCCACAATAAGATTATGCGAGATTCTCATCACCCATGGTAAGAACTTCCCTTCTTCATTATAAGAATTTGATTTTAAGGTTCTTATTACCTTAATAAAGGTATCTTGAAAAATATCATTCGAAATATCTCTATCAGAGATTTTAGAATATATAAACCCATAAATTTTTGATTCGTGTCTTTTGATTAATGATGCTAAGGCATCTTCATTACCTGCAACATAATCCTGAACCAATAATGCGTCTGGAAGTTGTGTACTAGCCATAGTTATACTTTTTAGTTTTTAATTAAAATCGAGAGTTTTCTCTAAAAAGTAGTTTTGTAGTATAGGCTAGTGAATAATTAGGGTTATTGTAATGGTCAAATTTAGCAAATAATTGTTTTAACAAACAAATAAAATTAATAAAAATTAACATCTGAGGAATAAAAATGTTAAAATTTAGGCTAAGATTTTACATTCGGGTGGTATAAATTTACGCAATAATAGTTTAAAAAAATATTATTTTTAAACTATTATGCTTTAAGAATAAAAAAAGCACAACTAAAAAAACAATTTAACAAGAAATTTAATGATAACAAAGAATTGGGAGAACCGTATTTCTGATTTCATTCCATTAACAATCCAAAATTTGTGATTTGTTCAACCTCTTTTCTCCAATGAAAATTGATTACTTTTGTAAAAATTAATTGTTTTTATGCAAGTTGACCTTTCTACATTAGATCCTAAGAAAAATATTATTATCAAAGGCGCACAAGTACATAACTTAAAAAATGTAGATGTTGCGATTCCTCGAAATAAATTAGTTGTTATCACAGGACTTTCCGGATCAGGAAAATCAAGTCTTGCATTTGATACTTTATATGCCGAAGGACAACGCCGCTATGTAGAAAGCTTATCCTCATATGCAAGACAATTTCTTGGACGTTTAGACAAACCAAAAGTGGAATATATAAAAGGAATTGCTCCTGCAATTGCTATTGAACAAAAAGTAAATACTACAAATGCCCGTTCTACGGTAGGAACTTCAACTGAAATTTACGATTATATAAAATTATTATTTGCTCGAGTTGGAAGAACTTATTCTCCTATTTCAGGACGAGAAGTCAAAAAAAACACGGTCACCGATGTGGTTACCGATGTGAAAAATTTTGATATTGAGAGCAAATGGTTACTCCTTGCTCCTGTTCATCTGGAAGAGGGTCGAAAACTGGAAGACAAACTAAAAGTACTTTTACAACAAGGATTTGCAAGAATTCTGGTTAATAATGAAATGGTTCGTTTAGACGAAATCGACCAGCATTCCTTAGACAATAAAGACATAAAGCTCATTATTGATCGAATAGTTGTCAATCCCGAAACTTCTGGAGAAGAAGAATTCTACAACCGACTGGCTGATGCGGTTCAAACTGCTTTTTTTGAAGGAAAGGGAATTTGTTATTTACAAGAATTAAATTCGGATAAAACATTTTCTTATTCTAATAATTTTGAATTGGACGGTATTACTTTCTTGGAACCAAATGTACATTTATTCAGTTTCAACAATCCTTATGGCGCTTGTCCTGTATGTGAAGGTTACGGAAATATAATAGGAATTGATGCCGAATTAGTAGTTCCTAACACCACTTTATCAGTATTCGAAAACGCTATTTTCCCTTGGAGAGGTGAAAGTATGAGTTGGTTTCGAGATCAATTGGTAAACAACGCCTACAAATTTGACTTTCCAATCCACAAACCTTTTTATCAATTATCTGAGGATCAAAAAGAATTGATTTGGAATGGAAACAACTATTTTCAAGGCCTGAATGATTTCTTTAAAGAGTTAGAAGAAAAAAATTACAAGATTCAAAACCGCGTGATGCTTTCTCGTTATCGTGGTAAAACCAAATGTTATTCCTGTAAAGGAAAACGCCTGCGAATAGAAGCTTCTTACGTTAAAATTAATGATAAAACTGTTTCTGATTTAGTTGACTTACCTATTAAGCATTTGGTTACTTTTTTTGAAAGCATTGATTTAGATATTTATGAAAAGCAAATTGCAAAACGATTATTGATAGAAATCAATAATCGTTTATCCTTTTTAACTGAAGTTGGTTTGGATTATCTTACTTTAAATAGAAATTCAGCAACACTTTCCGGAGGTGAATCACAAAGAATCAATTTAGCAACTTCATTGGGAAGCAGCTTAGTGGGTTCCATGTATATACTTGATGAACCCAGCATTGGTTTACACCCAAAAGACACAGAACGATTAATAAAAGTATTGCTGTCGCTTCGTGATTTAGGCAATACTGTTATTGTAGTCGAACACGACGAGGACATCATGAAAGCAGCCGATATGATTATCGATATTGGCCCGGAAGCTGGGACTTTAGGTGGTAATTTAGTCGCCCAAGGAACTTATGATGAAATTCTGAAATCGACTTCACTTACAGCAAAATATTTGAACGGTGATTTAGAAATTTCTGTTCCTAAAAAAAGAAGATCTTTCAAGAATTTTATTGTAATAATAGGAGCTAGAGAAAATAATCTGCAAAATATCGATGTTACTTTTCCTTTGGATGTATTAACCGTTATTACTGGTGTTTCCGGAAGCGGAAAAAGTACATTGGTAAAGAAAATTTTGTTTCCTGCCATGCAAAAAAAGCTGGAAAATGCAGGAGAAAAAGCAGGACAATTTACGGAAATGACAGGTTCATTTTCGCAAATCAAACATATTGAATACGTAGATCAAAACCCAATTGGAAGAAGTTCTCGTTCTAATCCGGTGACTTACATTAAGGCTTATGACGATATTCGTGAATTGTATGCTAAGGAAAAATTATCAAAAATAAGAGGATATCAAGCCAAACATTTTTCTTTTAATGTTGATGGCGGAAGATGCGAAACCTGCAAAGGAGAAGGTTCCATAAATGTAGAAATGGTTTTCATGGCTGATGTGCAATTGCCTTGTGAAACCTGCAATGGAAAGCGATTTAAGAAAGAAGTTTTAGAAGTTGCCTTTGAAGGCAAAAATATAAACGATATTCTTACGATGACTATTGATGATGCAATTGCATTTTTTACCACTCATAAGCAAGCTAAAATCACTCAAAAGATTCAACCGCTGCAAGATGTTGGATTGGGATATGTACAATTGGGACAATCATCTTCCACTCTTTCAGGTGGAGAAGCCCAACGTATAAAACTTGCTTCGTTTTTAGTAAAAGGAGCCACAAAAGACAAAGCACTTTTTGTTTTTGATGAACCTACTACAGGATTACATTTTCATGACATCAAGAAACTATTGGCTTCATTTGATGCTTTGATAGACAAAGGGCATTCGATAATTGTAATCGAACACAACCTTGATCTTATAAAATGTGCTGACTGGATTATTGATCTAGGCCCTGAAGGAGGGGAAAATGGCGGGAAATTATTAGCTGTAGGAACCCCTGAAGAAATAGTGAAAATAAAAAAATCAATCACTGGAAAATACCTAAAGGATAAATTATAAAAAATCTATTCAGAATAGCATTTTTCTTCAAATGTATTTCCATCCTCATCGATGGCAACTAATATCTTTTTTTCTCTGGAAGACACGTACGTCAAATAAATCCAAGCTATGGACCATAATCCTAGCGTAACACAACAAAGTAAAAAATTAAAACCGTGATCAACTGCTTTTGCATCTTTTGATAAGACCGCAAATGGCAGTACATCATTTCTTTCGGTAATAACAAATCCATTACTAATTTTATTAGCTATAATAGTAGAAAATTTCTGTAGGCTTTCTTCGTTTATGTATTGGTTGCTTTGCATAATTATTGGGGTAAATTACTTTAGCTATTTAGTGTTTTTTCAAAAATATTTCTCTAAAAATATCATTTGCAAAAATAAGGACAATACCTTGTTTCCACAATACCCACTTTTAGTGATTTTTTTAATAATTTTTACAATTTGATTTTTATGTTTAAAACTCTAAATAGAGTGCAAATATATTTTTAAAAACGCTTTTGAATATTACATAATACTTGAAAAATATTGTATAATTCACACTATTACGAATCCTTTGTTAGCTAAAAATACAACAAACTGAATAAAAACCTACAGTTGCTATTTTTTAGTCAATTGCTATAAAAAATGTTATTAGGATTAAAAAAACTTTATTATTTAAGCGATTTTTAATACCAAAGTTGATTGCAGTAATTGAATCTAAGAGTCCTTAAACACTGTTTTTTTTTATATAAAATTAGACTCGAAATGTGGGAAAGATTACAAAAAAGTTATAACACGTTTTTAGCAATTGGCTACAACTCCCTTTTGAAACAGAGAAAATTATTCTAAAGCTACTTTCTAAACTTTTTCAACACATTATTCATAACTTGGTTTATTTCAGCAGAAATAGCAAATTTATAGTTGATATAAACATATAAAATGGTCACCAAAGCAGATTTTAATCCAATACTGATTATCGGATGAAAAGGAAACTGCCAGAAATAAAACAGCAAGAATATCACAAACGTAATTGCGATAGAATACAATGTTTGACTTGTAAAAGGATATAAATCCAAACGCTTAACCACAAAAATCAATTTGGCAAGGCTATATAATGTTATCGATAATAAAGTGGCAAAAGCAGAACCCATAATACCATAAATAGGAATAAAAATCATATTCAGGACTATGGTTAAAATTACCAATGCGACACCCAAAAACAAAACCGTTTTATAATATTTTGTATTAAAAATAATAGCGTTATTATTCCCTAAAATCAAATCGAAATATTTAGAGATCCCAATCATAAAAACAACCAAAATACCTCCGCTATAATCCTTCGGAACCATTTCATACAACTGATTGATATTGACAAAAATACCCAACATAACCAAACCGCCTACAACTTGTAAATTAATCGACGTTTTTTTATAGAGATCATTTAACTCATCATGTTTGTTTTCATGCATTAATCTTGCAGTAATAGGATAAACGATTTGATGCATCGCACGACTTGGAACAGATATTACTAACGCAATATAAGTCGCAACAGAATAAAAGGCAATATTCTCGATATGCATATATTGATTAAGAATCATTTTATCCCCATCCAAAAGTAAATTAGCAACACTTCCTGACAAAATAATATAAAAAGTGTACGTCAATATTTCTTTTGTGTTTTCTGGAATTGTAAACTGAAAAGTGGGTTTTTGGATACTAAATGCATAAAACATAGTTACCAAAAACGCCAAAAAATACAATCCTGCTGTCGCATATACAAACCCTTCAACGCTAAGCCAATTATAATAAACTCCAATTAATAGAAATAACGAAAACAACCGCAAGCCTACTTCCTTAATAAAATTTCCAAAAACAGAATGCATGTGTACGCGCAGCCAAGCATAAAAAATTTCGAAATATGCCATACACAATCCGATAAATGGTATCAGCCAAATATAATTTTTGACAATTGCATTCTTTTTGGATAAAAAGAACAAAATCTGATCATAAAAGAAGAGTCCAATTAATAACATTGGAACTATTAATAGAAAAGGAAATAAAACAGTAAAGGATAAAAAACGAGATTTTTCTTCTTCGGTTTTATATTGAGAATAAAATTTTACCAATGTATTTTGCATTCCAATGGCAAACAATGGCATAATCACATTCGCACAAGAAGTCACGTAATTAGTCAAACCATAAAAAGTTGCTCCAAGAAAAACAGGATACAAATAAATGGTATTTATACCACCAATTCCAAAACCAATATAGGTTATTATCGTATTTTTTAAAGACTGATTTAATACTATTCCCATTATTGAGGTTAGAAGTTAGAGGTTCTGTGTGTCTGAATTAATCAATTGTGCTAATTCTTTGGTAAGGTTTTTTCTGGAATAACGTCGTAAACCTACTCCATTCGATTGTAATTTTCCTACCAAAAACTGATTATAAAAGTCCAAAATTACACTTTTTAGCTTCACTTTCTCGGAATAATCAAAAAACACGCCTGTATTCGTTTCTATTATGATTTCGGCAAAATCAGAACCTTTTGGTCCAATCGCTACAATGGGCCTGTTAGAAACCATATATTCGAATAATTTCCCCGGAATAATACTTTTGGTATCCTCGGAATCAATTTCGATAAGCAATAAAACCTGTGATTTTCTTTGATGGGCAATCGCTTCCGCATGGGAAACATAGCCCAAATTATTCAAATACGGATTTAAGCCAAATTGAGTTAAGGTTTCCAATACTTCCTGACTTACTGCGCCAATTAATTTTATTTCTAAATGTGATTTGAAATCCGGAATTTCATCTAGTAATTCAATTAAGCTTTCCCATAGCATCAAAGGATTTCTTTCCGACAGAAAAGAACCAATGTGAGCCAAGCTAAAATTCGTGTCCAATGTTTGTTTTTCAACATTTTCAATATCGTAACCATTGGTTATTACGGCAATTGGTTTACTTGTAATGGCTTGGAATTCGGTTTTAGTAGTTTTACTGGTTACAATAATTGTATCAGCGGCATTCAAAACCTGATGTTCTAAATCTTTGTGTTTCTTGGCTGCATAATCCGATAATCGCAAGGATTTATGATATCCAATTGTAGTCCACGGATCTCTGAAATCAGCAAACCATTTTAGATTTAATTTTTGTTTTAATTCTAATCCAATAAGATGCAAACTGTGTGGCGGTCCCGAAGTAACAATCGTATCAATATTATTTTCTTGAATGTATTTTTCTAAATAAGAAACCGATGGTTTTACCCAAAAAACACGTGCATCCGGAATAAAAAGATTGCCACGAATCCAAAGAAAAGTTTTATCGAGAAGGCTTTGTTTTTTCTGATTGGGAATAATTCCCGAACTGATTTTTTTTGTTTTGTTTTTCGAAAAAAAAGAAGCTAACTGATACGGTTCAAAAATCTTTTGTTTCAGAATAATTGCTTTGTCCGAAACTTCTTTTACCAAATTTTTATCAACAATTGGGTACGTTGGATTCTCCGGAATATATACAATGGGTTGGATTCCAAAATCCGGTAGATATTTTACAAACTTGAGCCAACGTTGAACTCCAGGTCCGCCAGCCGGTGGCCAATAGTAGGTAATTATTAATAGTTTCTTTGGTTCCAAGTTTAAGGTTTAGAAGTTTAATTTAAATTTTCTTGAAGCATTATTTTTTCTGAATAATTCTTGGTGAAGTTTTTAAGGCATACGAAATTTCAACCAAAGCCATAAACCTTTCTATTCTTTCAGAGTACAACTTTTGCAAATCAGAAATTTTAGTTTCTTTTTGAGACAATCTATTTTCCTTTTTATATAAAGATTTCTTATTCAAATGTACAATTTCAGAAAAACATTTCGAGTAATTGCTATTCAATTCTATTCACTTGTTTTCTTCTCTGTACAAAATAAATCCCTCCAATTAATAGCAACAACATTCCTATTGAGCTAAAGAGTGTAATTGTACTTCCTGTTTTAATAACTTGTGGCTCAAACTTGAATGCTATAGTATGTTTTCCCGCAGGTATAACAAGAGCTCGTAGTGTATAATCGGCTCTTATATGAGGAGTCAATTTGCCATCAACATAAGCATTCCAGCCTTTTCCATAATAGATTTCAGAGAAAACGGCTAAACCATCATTCCCATTATTCGACGTGTATTTTAAATGGTTCGGTTTGTATGAATCCAAAATTATTGTAGCCGAACTGTCTTTGGCAAAAGCCTTATTTTTAATTTCAAATTCTTTCTGATTTACAATTGCCACATTTTTAGAATCCAAACTATCCAATGCGTTCATTTCTTCGTCAGCAGAATTGACTACTTTTACCTGACTCACAAACCAAGCATTTCCATTAGTATTGGGATTTTGAGTTGGAAATTCTTTTCCTTCTTTATCCGTTTGAATTACATATTTCACATCCAACATATTAAGGATTTCCATGTTGTTTTTGGCAATTTGGTAATCAAATAACTGTTGCATTCTCCGTGGTTTGACCGCATTATAACCCCCAATAGATTTATGGAAATATGAAGTTCTGGCGCTTGATAAATTACCGCTTACTTCAAAAACTCTATAGTTTGTTGTGTCTTTTAGAATCTGTGCATCCGCAGGTGTTTCCTGAAATGGCACTTCTACTTCTCTTCCGCTCACAAAATCTTTACCCGAAACATATTTTTTATCGACAAAAAACAAGTCGAAAATCATTAGAAGTCCTACCAAGATTATCGCTGTATTTTGAGCCAATTTATTTTTTATAAATAACCATAAAACACCTGCTGAAAGTAAAATAAAGAAACCAGAACGCAATAAATCCGCACTGTACAAACTCATTCGGTCTTCCTTGAGCGCACTCACAAAATCTGGCCCGTAATTTTCCAGATAATAACTATCATTCCCACCAGAAAAGCTGAACAAACTTTTACACAAAAACAAAATCACAATCACTCCCAAACTAAAAGTTCCGGCCTCTAATAAGGCTTTCTGCTGCAGCTTTGGATTCTCTTTTTCTAATTTAAAAAAGGACTGTAAACCCATTATCGCTAAAACTGGGAAACATAATTCTAAAATTACCTGTATGGAAGAAACCGCTCTAAACTTATTGTACATTGGAACATGATCAATAAAAAAATCAGTCAAAGCCGGTAAATTTTTACCCCAAGAAAGTATTAATGCCACAATGGCTCCCGAAAGAAATACATATTTAATTTTTCGTTCATCAACAAACAAAGCCAAGATTCCTAAAAAGAAAACGATAGCACCAATATAAGCTGGCGCAGCAACAATAGGCTGGTCGCCCCAATACGTTGGCATTCCAGAAACAAAATCTTTAGCTTGAGCCTCTTGCACCCCTTTGCCAATCATAAAATCATACATCTTACTATCCGTCCCCAAAGCTTCATTATTAGAACCTCCAAAAAGTCTTGGAGCAATAAGATTGAAACTTTCGGCGATTCCGTAACTGTATTCTGTAATATAATCACGAGTCATGGCGCTATTACTAGTCATTTTTGACCCGTCAGGATTAAAGGTTAATTCACTCTTCCCTCGAGTACTAAAATCCGCATATTCGGCCGTAGCCAATAGATTAGTTGCATTAGCACCTAAAGCAAAAATCCCGGCCACCGCCAGAACTCCAAACGAATATAAAAGTGATTTATATTCCTTTTCTTTCACAGCCTGATAAATAAAATAACCAGAAAGTATCAATAAGAAAATCAATAAATAATAAGTCATTTGGAAGTGGTTCGCATTAATTTCTAATGCCGTGGCAAACATTGTCAGCAAGCCACCTAAAATGTACTTTTTTCGAAAAACTAAAATAAAACCAGCAATAACTAGCGGCATATAAGCAATAGCATGCGCTTTCGCATTATGTCCAACTCCAAGTATAATGATCAAATAAGTGGAAAAACCAAAAGCCAGCGCGCCAAAAAAGGCTTTCAAAGGATCAATTTTCAAAACCAACATTAACCCATAAAAACCAAGAAAATACAGAAATAAATAATCGGCGGGACGCGGTAAAAATCGTAAAGCATCATCAATCATCCCAATATAATCGTGTGGATATTTCGCTCCTAATTGATAGGTTGGCATTCCTCCAAAAGCTGAATTTGTCCAATATGGTTCCACATGATCTGAGGCTCTAAAATCGTTTTGCTCTTTGGCCATTCCCGTATATTGAGCAATATCCGATTGGAAAATTTGTTTTCCTTGTAATACAGGATAAAAATAGGTTAGAGATATTAGTACAAAACCGAGTATGGCTAGCGCGTGCGGATAGAACTTATTTATTATTTTCAATTTTTGAAAGTTTGGTTTAAAGTATGAGAGCTGCGTTTTTTACGGCAAATTTAATCTATTTCTTCGTAATCAACATATTCTCCTACTTTTTTGGTTTCACGAGGATTTTTGGCATTCGTAGAATTGTAAATCACTTCGTCTTTACTTTGTGTTTTATTCGAAGAATTATCCTGCGCATTTTGTTGCTGTTGTTGAAAATTTTGTCCTGCTTTCTCCACTACTTTTTTAACTAATAAAGGCAAGAATAACTTCGCCAAAAATTTAAAAATGTAATAGAAAGCAACCATATAAAAAAGTGCTTTTATAAAACCGGAAAATGAAGCAGTTTGCATAAACGTATATTTTTTTTCAAAATTAATAAATCCAACGTTCAAAATTAAAATATCATTCTTAAATAAATAATAAAATATAGTACATTTGAAAAGCGTTATTACTTTTTAACCCAAAAAAAATAATATGTTCAAATTCAAAATCGTACTTGCTGCAGCTATTTTTATGATTCCATGTATTCATTATGGACAGCATACGGATCAAATCAACTCTAATAGACCAGGTGAAACCATGTCCGCTTTTGCAGTTGGAAAATCAGTAATCCAAATAGAAACAGGCATTTATGGCATTAAAGAAAAACATAATTTATTAAATTATGATGCTAATGGTTTTGGGATTGATGCCACATTAAGATGGGGATTGTTCATGGAGAAATTAGAATTGATAGCTGATTTACAGTACCAAAACGAGAAATTCACCACGTTATTCAATAACTCTAATAGATCTGCGCTAAAGCAAACCGTTTTAGGAGCCAAATATCTAATTTACGATCCATTTAAAAATTACGAAAAAAAGATAGATGTTTACAGCTGGAAAGCCAATCGCGCTTTCAATTGGCATCAATTAATTCCTGCTGTTTCCGTATTTGCAGGAGCTAATTTTACCATGGCGGATAATCCATATTCTTTTTCTCCTGAATCTATCATATCTCCAAAAATCATGTTAATTACACAAAACCATTTGGGCGACGGAACATGGGTTTTTGTTACCAATATTATTGCCGATTACGTAACAACTGATTATCCAAGTTATGGATATGTATTGACATTAACTAAAGGATTCAATGATAAATGGTCTGGTTTCGTAGAAAATCAAGGCTTTAAAAGTGATTTTTATAGTGACGCAATTGTTCGTGGAGGTGCTGCTTATTTATTAAACAAAGACATGCAAATTGATGCTTCAATAAGCACTAATTTCAAAGATACTCCTTCTGTTCTTTATGGAGGATTGGGTTTTTCCTGGCGCTATGATGCTAATTATAATGAAGTCAGAATTAATTTAGACAATAACGATTCCGATAAAAAAGCTAAGAAAAGAGCCAAAAAAACAAAAAAAGGATAGAAATTACAAGCCAAAAGTACCATGATTACAATAAAAGAAGCTAAAACAAAAAGTGAATTAACAGATTATATAAAATTTCCTTTTTCATTATACAAAAACAATAAAAACTGGGTTCCACCAATCATCGCAGATGAACTGGAATCATTTGATAAGACGAAAAATCCTTCTTTCGAAAATGCGGAAGCATATTTTTATATTGCTTACAAAAACAATGAAATTGTAGGCCGAATCGCAGCGATAATCAATTGGAGTGAAGTGAATAATCAGCAAAAAAAGAAAGTCCGTTTTGGTTGGTTTGATGTCATTGATGATATTGAAGTAACAAAAGCACTTTTAGAAAAAGTATATGAATTAGGTCGAAAAAATAATTTAGAACACGTTGAAGGTCCTATGGGATTTTCAAATTTAGATAAAGTAGGTATTCTAACGGAAGGTTTTGATGAAATGGGAACCATGATTACGTGGTACAATCATCCGTATTATGCTACTCATTTTGAGCAATTAGATTATGCTAAGGAGAAAGAATACATAGAAAGTAAATTTCCTTTTGCAAACGTAAAACCAGAATTTTTTGAAAAAGCTAATGATTTGGTAAAAAGACGGTACCAATTAAGTCCGCTTAATTTCAAGACTACCAAAGAAGTAATGCCCCACGTTGATAAAATGTTTGATTTATTCAATAAATCGTATGCTTCTTTATCCTCTTTTGTAGCCATTTCAGACACACAAAAAGAATATTTCAAGAAAAAATATATCAGTTTCATCAATCCGGAATTTATCAAATTTGTGGAAGATAAAGACCATAATATTGTTGCTTTTAGCATTGTAATGCCTTCATTTTCGGAAGCATTGCAAAAATCAAAAGGAAAATTATTTCCATTTGGATTTCTTCATTTATTGAAAGCAAGAAAACAAAGCAAAGATGTTCTTTTCTATCTTATTGGTGTTCTCCCGGAATACCAAAACAAAGCAGTAACAGCGATCATTTTTAAAGAATACTACGAAACGTTCAAAGAAAAGGGAATTATTAATTGTTTTAGAACTCCTGAATTAGCTAACAATATTGCTATTCACAATTTGTGGAAACATTTTGATCCTATAGTTCATAAACGCAGATGTACTTTTTTAAAGAATTTGTAACAATTAAATTATAACTAAAAAATCCATCGGCAGGCCGATGGATTTTTTAGTTATAGATGGTTGTTTTTTATAACAAAATCACATTTTACAATCCACTTTGGACAAAACTATATTCCCATCAAACTTTAATTGTTTAACATCCTTAAAAGTTACTTTTCCTTTATTATCATCTACAACATCCCCAAAACCTTCAACATACGTATTCCCTTTTTTCAAGAAAGCAACTTGACGAACGGTAGCAACACCTTCTGACATGAATGCATAATCCGCAAAAAGCGTATCTCCTTTTATTATTCCAACTAATGTTCCAAAACTTTTGTCTTTCTCGTAGAAATTATAACTCAATTTCCCCGAAGTCAATTGATCTCCTTTTATATTCAAAGTCATTGAAATCGTATCCTTTTTCAAAATTGTGCGGTAACATTCTTCGGATAAAGGTTCTTCAAAAACTATTTTTTCTGATGCAGCCGGAGCTTCTTCCTTTTCTTTTTTACAAGAAACTAGAATGCTTATAAAAACGACTCCTAATACAATTACTTTTTTCATAAATTTCCATTTTAGTTTTATAAATATACGAATTCATAGCTAAATTCATTCCAAAAAAAATCCATCAGTCAAAACTGATGGATTTTAATATAAAACTTCAACACTGAATTAAGCGTCCAAATCAACTTTAGTTCGTGATGCAATTTCTTTATACGTTCCGTTTTCTAATTTTTCACGGATAGCTTCAAAAGCAGTAAGTGTTTGAGCTATATCATCCAATGTATGAGGAGCAGTAGGAATAACACGCAATAAAATCATTCCTTTTGGTATAACTGGATAAATTACTATCGACAAGAAAATACCATAATTTTCTCTTAAGTCATTCACCATTACCATCGCTTCTGGAACACTTCCTTCCAAATAAACTGGTGTAACACAAGTATTGGTATCACCAATATTAAATCCTTTACTTCTCAAACCATTTTGCAGAGCATTTACATTTTCCCATAATTTGTCTTTCAATTCTGGGTTATCACGCAACAATTGCAAACGTTTCAAAGAACCAATGGTTTGAATCATTGGCAATGCTTTTGCAAACATTTGAGAACGTAAGTTGTATTTTAAATAATCGATGATGTCTTTATCAGCTGCCACAAAAGCTCCAATATTAGCCATCGATTTTGCAAAAGTCGAAAAGTAAACATCAATATCATCCTGAACACCTTGCTCCTCGCCTGCTCCAGCACCTGTTTTTCCTAATGTTCCAAAACCGTGTGCATCATCAACTAGCAAACGGAAATTGTATTTTTCTTTCATTGCTACAATCTCTTTCAGCTTTCCTTGTTGCCCGCGCATTCCAAAAACACCTTCGGTAATAAATAAAATACCGCCACCAGTTGTTTCTGCAAGTTTTGTAGCACGCGCCAAGTTTTTTTCCATACTTTCGATGTCGTTGTGCTTGTAAGTAAAACGTTTTCCGCTATGCAAACGAACACCGTCAATAATACAAGCGTGCGCATCTACATCATACACAATCACATCATTTCTGGTAACCAAAGCATCAATGATAGACACCATTCCTTGGTAACCAAAATTCAATAAATAAGCTGATTCTTTCATTACAAAAGCAGCCAATTCATTCTCTAATTGTTCGTGATATTTAGTGTGGCCACTCATCATACGCGCACCCATTGGGGCAGCTGCACCAAACTCGATAGCCGCATCTGCATCTGCTTTACGAACTTCAGGGTGATTTGCAAGACCTAAATAGTCATTCAAGCTCCAGTTCAAAACATCTTTCCCCGCAAACTTCATTCTTGGACCCAATTCTCCTTCTAATTTAGGAAAAACAAAATAGCCTTCTGCTTGTGAAGCCCATTTTCCTAATGGTCCTTTATTGTTTTGAATCCTTTCGAATAAATCCTTTACCATAATATATCAAGTAATAATTTTAATTTTAAGAAGTTGCAAAAATAATTATTTAAATTTTATAAAAGTATTGAAAGCAAATTTATTTTTCAGGGTTTATCTTGATGACTATCAGGAGCTATTTCCTGCTCTACACTATATCTTTTGCGCCGAAGAAAAATCGGCACAAAAGGATGCCGTTTCGATCAGGGCTAAAAAGCGTATACATCAATAAACTTTGTATATTTGAATAAATATTTCAACATTAGAAATTTATGTCCGAAGATACAAAAGAATTAAAATTAGCCGTTCTCATTGATGCTGACAACGTTCCGTATAGTAATGTAAAAGGAATGATGGAGGAAATAGCCAAATTTGGCACACCAACCACCAAACGTATTTATGCCGATTGGACCAAACCGAATGCTGGAGGCTGGAAAAGTGTTTTATTGGAACATGCTATTACGCCTATTCAACAATACAGTTACACGGTGGGTAAAAATTCTTCGGATTCAGCGATGATTATTGACGCCATGGATCTGTTGTATTCGGATAAAGTGGATGGTTTTTGTATCGTTTCCAGCGATTCTGATTTTACACGTTTAGCAATCCGATTGAGAGAATCCGGAATGAAAGTCATTGGAATTGGAGAACAAAAAACACCAAATTCATTTATTGTTGCTTGCGACAGATTTATTTATATTGAAGTTTTAGACGGAGCAATCAAAAAGAAATCACCAAAAAGAACTGCCTCAGATGCAAAAAAAGCAACACCAAAAAGCTTAAACAAAGTCGATGTACAAACCATAGAATTAATCGAATCAACCATCGAAGACATCGCTGATGACAGTGGCTGGGCTTTTCTTGGAGACGTAGGAAACCTCATCGTGAAGAAAAAACCGGAATTTGACCCAAGAAATTATGGTTTCGCTAAGTTAACTCCCATGCTAAAATCATTAACTGATATTTTAGAAATCGATGAAAGAGATTCCGATAAAAAAGGAATCAAACACGTTTATGTTAGATTGCGTTTTAGTTAAACTAACTTTTTAACCGCTTCATATAAAGTTTCTTTCTTAATAGGTTTGGATAAATAATCGTTCATCCCTATTTCCTTAACGCGCTCTTTTGTGGTTTCCATCACATCGGCAGTTACTGCAATGATTGGAATGTTGCTATTATCTGCTCCTGCTTCACCATTTCTAATTGCAATCGTTGCTTCATAACCATCCATAACTGGCATTTGGAGATCCATTAAAACAATATCAAATTGATTGGTTTTAAATGCTTCCAATGCTTCCTGACCATTATTGGCATAAACAACGGTCGTATTTAACCATTTCTTGGTAATCATTTTTATCACCATTTGATTGATCGGATTGTCTTCAACTACTAAAATGGATTTCCCTTCCAAATCGTCAATAACAGTTTTAGCAGGAGCTTCAACCCTTTTCTGTTCTGTCGATACCTCAAAATCAATTGTAATAATACACGTGGTTCCTCCATTGATTTTACTATCCATTACAATAGTTCCGTTTTGCATATCGACCAAAGTCTTAACGATGTAAAGTCCTAATCCAAGTCCGCCAAATTTTCGCTTATTATCAATATTATTTTGAGAGAAAGAATCAAAAATACGGTCCATTTTATCTTTGGAAATTCCTATACCTGAATCCGAAATAGTCAAAATCAAACTGGCTCTATTGTTAGATTTCAACTCGCAATTGATAGTGAATTTAACAAAACCAGTAGCTGTAAATTTAATGGCATTATTCAATACGTTGTTCACCACCTGTACCAATCGGGTCACATCTCCAATTAAAAAATCAGGAATAGTATCTGATTTTGAAAACTGAAATTCCAAACCTTTATCTTTAGCTATATTGATTGCATTATTCTTCAAATGCTCCAAAACCTGAACCGGATCAAACTGCTCATTTTCCAACCTTAATTCTCCTTTTTCAATTTTAGAGAAATCTAAAATATCATTGACAGAGCTCAATAAACTATGCGAAGAATATTTTATAATTTGGCAATTTTTTTTGATTTTTTCATCCTGAACTTCATTAGAAATAGAATCAATTAAATTCATAATGGCATTCAACGGAGTTCGCAATTCATGACTAATATTTGATAAAAAATAAGATTTTAAATCATTCATTTCTTCCGAACGAACTAAAGCAAGACGATTCAGTTCATTTTTTTCATTTTTAAGATTCCGAATTAAATTTGACATCGAAAGAGAAAGAAAAATAATCTCTAAACCGGTACCCAATTTAGAACTATTTTCAGTTAAAAAATTATTGGGAACCTGACCAAAGTTATTCAGAATAAACACTCCAAATCCTAGAATTAAAAAGAAAATTCCAATAGTAAATAAAGAGTCTATTGGCTTCTTTTTATAATAAAGATATCCAATGGAACAAATAATCAAAATTAAAAATATTAATGCTAATACATTGACCATCATATAACAAAACAACAAAGAAGAAGGAAGAAAAATTGCAAAAAACAATAAAACAAATAGTAATGTATAACTAACATTAAACAGCATATAAAATATTTTACTATGTTGCTTTATTTTCAAAAATACTTCACTGTATTTACCCGATAAAAAAGCTGCAATTATTGCAAAAAATAATACAGCATGATTTGAAAACCAGCCGCCATTAGGCGTAACAAACTGAAAGAAAAAACCATCTAGAGAAAATTGCAACAAACCAACAAAAACAACATATAAACTATAGTACAAAAATGTTTTTTCGCGTAAACCAAAAAAGAAAAAAAAGTAAATAATCGCTACAATAACTAAAATGCCATAAAAAATGCCATATATCAATTGTTCTTTTAAAAGCATCTTTATGAAACTTTCAGATGAATACAACTTTATTGGTATTTTTATTACTTCACCATCACTCTTTAGATGCAAAAACAATTTCAAGTTGGATTTTGGTGCGATCTTAATTTTAAAAATGGTTTTTCGATTATTATCAAAACTTCGTTTGGAAAAGGGAATATTGTCGCCACTTACCATTTTAGTCATTTTTCCGGAAGCTCCATCAATAGCATACAACTCAATTAAATCCGTTATAGGACGGGCTGTTTCCAAATAATAGTCCAAAACCAAATTTGTAGGGTTCTCCAGTTCCGTTTTTGACCAAAAATTATTCTGTGTAAAGCCTAAATCATCACTCTCGGTTTTAAGCTTTTTAGGATTCAATAAATCAAAATTTTCGCTTATAAATTTTATATCCAAATTTCTTTGACCAACATCTGCAATTGTGGTAAACTGATATAGGGAAATTTCGTTAGGAATCGCATCGCTTCTAAAAACATATTGCGAATAGGTATTTGTAAAAAACAACAGGAGAAACAATAATTTCAAAGTACTAGAAAGTTGAACGTATTTTTTCTGACCCATGTTTAATAAATTACAATTAGACAAAAACACTTACGTAAAAAAGAGCACTTTAGTTTTTCTAATTACTCTTTTTAAATTCTGCTTTTCTATTTCGTGAAATAAAACAATTCATTTCAAATAATAGCATTTAAAGCACAAAATCTTTAATATTCTTAGTAAATTAGTCGCTGAAATAACTTTCACTATGAGACAAAAATTTTTCGTTTTAGGAATCACTGCACTTATTATTACTTTCATTATCTATTTCTATTTTAATACAGGCCTGTTCTTTATAATCCTTATAACAATACTTTTAATTATAGGTTTAGCCAATAGCATGCAACATAAACATACTATTTTAAGAAATTTCCCTGTTTTAGGTTATTTTAGATATTTATTTGAAATGATAGCGCCCGAAATTCAGCAATATTTTATCGAGCGTTCCACAGACGGGAAACCATTTTCAAGAAACCAGAGAACTCTTGCTTACCAAAGAGCGAAAAACATTGATTCTACAACGCCTTTTGGAACACAATTAAATTTAAATCAATCGAGTTATGAGGGGATTAAACATTCTATTTTCCCCGCAACTGTCAATGAGGAGCTTCCTCGCGTTTTAGTTGGCGGATCGGATTGTACGCAACCCTATTCGGCTTCTTTATTAAACATTTCAGCAATGAGCTTTGGTTCTCTGAGCGAAAATGCCATCATGGCTCTAAACAAAGGAGCGCTAAAAGGGAAATTTTATCACAATACAGGAGAAGGTGGTTTAACCGAATTTCATCAACAAGGTGGCGATATTACTTGGCAAATAGGAACAGGATATTTTGGCTGTCGCGATGACAGAGGTGGTTTTGACGGAGGGAGATTTGCAGAAAAAGCAAATTTACCAGAAGTAAAAATGATCGAAATTAAATTATCGCAAGGAGCAAAACCTGGACATGGTGGCGTTTTACCTGCTGCAAAAAACACGGAACAAATTGCCAAAATTAGGGGCGTTCAACCACATACTACCATTCTTTCCCCACCAAGTCATTCTGCATTTTCAGATGCGAAAGGTTTAGTAGAATTTATTGCAAAATTACGGTTGCTGTCCAATGGGAAACCAATTGGTTTTAAATTGTGCATTGGCGAAACCAGCGAATTCGAAATGATTTGCCAAGAAATGATTACTCAAAATTGTTTTCCTGATTTTATCACCGTTGATGGAGCCGAAGGTGGGACTGGTGCTGCACCACTTGAATTTGCGGATGGCGTAGGAATGCCATTTGAACCCTCACTTATTTTTGTAAATAAAACATTAGTGCGTTTTGGCATCCGAGACAAAATACGAGTTATTTGTAGTGGTAAAATCATATCAGGCTATTCCATTCTTAAAGCTGTAGCGCTTGGTGCTGATATGTGCAATAGTGCACGTGGATTCATGTTTTCGTTGGGGTGCATTCAAGCCTTGCGATGCAACAATAACACATGTCCTACCGGAGTTGCTACACAAGACAAAATGTTAATCAAAGGATTGGTTGTGACTGATAAATCGGAACGGGTTTTTTATTTTCATAAAAACACCTTACACGCCGCTAATGAACTTCTGGCTGCAGCTGGTAAAAAAAGTTTTGTTGATGTTGATATCAACATTTTTATGCGTGGAGATGAATTTGCTCATTTATCGGATTTGTATTTCCCCGATAATTTAAAAAGTGTTACGAAACACTAAAAGTTTACAACAAAAAAAGGAGGACCTTTAGAGTCCTCCAGTTATTGATTCTGATTTACCATTATCTAACTTATACTTTAACTTGTATAGCTGACTATTGAATTATCATATCTTATTGCAAGATTGATACATTCAAGTAATTAATCAAAACCACACTCAAAGATACAATTTACTCTCACCATAATAGATGCAAATCAGCACTTTAACTAATCGTTAACGTGTCATTTTATAAAGCTAAAACCACAGTTATTAAAAAATTACTATTCCTTAAAATTAGTTTAGGAAATTTTAAGGAATAAAAGTTGTTTCTAATAAAATACATTAGAAAAACAGATAAACTAAAAAACTACTATTTTTGGCATATAGCCATAAAAAAGAGGCCTTTTTACAGGCCTCCAATTTAGACCTTGGTTTGTTATTATCAGCTCATACCTTTCGGTACAACTAACTATCAAATACACTACTCTTTGCAGATGGCCATACTCAAGAACAAAGCAAAATCATACTCAAAGATAAGGCAAATTTAGTTTCAATCCATTCTACTAAAACATTTTAACTCTTAATTAACTCCGTCATTTAAGAATTTTAAAAACCATTATTTAAACTAGAATTTCCACCCGTCAAAAACCGATCTTGGTAAATAACCACAAAAAAAGAGGCCTTTTTAAAGGGCCTCTAATTCAGACTTTGATTTGTTATTATCAACTTATATCTTTCGGTACAACTAACTATCAAATACGCTACTCTTTGCAGATGGCCATATTCAAGAACAAATCAAAACCATACTCAAAGATAAGGCAAATTTAGTTTCAAACCATTCTAATAAAACATTTTAACTCTTAATTAACGCCGTCATTTTAGAATATTAAAAACCATTATTTAAAATAGAATTTCCACCCGTCAAAAACCGATCTTGGTAAATAACCACAAAAAAAAGAGGCCTTTTAAAGGGCCTCTAATTCAGACTTTGATTTGTTATTATCAACTTATATCTTTCGGTACAACTAACTATCAAATACGCTACTCTTTGCAGATGGCCATATTCAAGAACAAATCAAAACCATACCCAAAGATAAGACAAATTTCGATTCAAAATATTCTAATAACCCATTTTAACTAATCATTAACTGTCTAAATTTTAACACATTATACAAAATAAAACTCCTATAAAAACCGATCGATCCTTTATAAATTTAATCACAATACTTTACAAAAAAAGGAGGCCTTTTAAAGGGCCTCCGATTGTAGATTTTGATTTATCATTTATCAGGTCATACCGTTAGGCATGAAATGACTATTTGAATAAGCTTCTCTTTTCAGATGGTTTTACACAAGTGATTAATCAAAATCACACTCAAAGATACAACTTATGTCAATTCAAATAATTAAAAAACAACACTTTAACCATTAATTAACGTGTTGTTTTTAGCCGTTTAATCCATAATTCCAAATAAACTAGAGGTTCCTATGACCAATAAACATTTCGAACTGCTTTGACGGCATTCCAATCAAATAGTTAAAAAATGTATCTTTGAAGAATTAAATTAAAACCTAAAAAATGCAACTCGTTTTCGCTTCCAATAACAAAAACAAAATTCTGGAAATACAAAGTATGCTTCCTGGTACAATCAAAATTCTGAGCTTAGAAAGCATCGGCTGTCATGAAGAAATTCCTGAAACAGCAGAAACTATTGAAGGTAATGCTATTTTAAAAGCAAATTATGTTACCCGCAACTATGGTTATGATTGCTTTGCTGATGACACCGGACTTGAAGTGGATTCTTTACATGGAGAACCCGGAGTTTTTTCTGCGCGATATGCTGGCGAACAGCGCAATGCTGATGATAATATGAATAAGTTGTTAGATGCCTTATCAGGTAAAAATAATAGAAAAGCACAATTCAAAACAGTGATTGTATTAAATTTAAATGGCAAACAGCATCTTTTCACAGGAATCGCCAGGGGTGAAATTACTTTAGAGAAGACTGGCAGTCAAGGATTTGGCTACGATCCCATTTTTAAACCTGAAGATTATCAAGAAACTTTTGCTCAATTATCATTGGACATAAAAAATAAAATCAGCCACAGAGGAAAAGCGACACTAGAACTAATTGACTTCTTGAAAGCAAATAAATAAATTTTTGCATTACGACATTTTTATAACAATATATCCAATTTTGAGTCGTAATTTCACATTGAATTACCAAAGCAAAAACTATCAATTGTAAATAAAAAACATAACTTTCTGATAATCAAATTATAATAAATCATTAAATCTTAAAATAGCATTAGTTTATATGAATTATAAACAGTAATTTTGCACCCTATTTTAAAAATACATATGAATAAATTTGAACAATTAGGATTGAGTGAATCGTTACTGAAGGCGATTTTAGATCTAGGATTTGAAAATCCGACCGAAGTACAGGAGAAAGCGATTCCCCTATTATTGGAAAAAGACACAGATATGGTTGCGTTGGCTCAGACAGGGACAGGGAAAACGGCAGCTTTTGGTTTTCCAGTTATTCAGAAAATTGATGCCAACAACAGAAACACACAAGCATTAATTTTATCTCCAACACGCGAACTTTGTTTGCAGATTACCAACGAAATTAAAAACTACTCTAAATACGAAAAAGGTATTAATGTGGTAGCAGTTTACGGTGGAGCTAGCATAACAGACCAAGCGAGAGACATAAAGAGAGGCGCACAAATTATTGTGGCAACTCCAGGAAGAATGCAAGACATGATTAATAGAGGTTTGGTAAACATCTCTCAAATCAACTATTGTATTCTTGACGAAGCTGACGAAATGTTGAACATGGGTTTCTACGAAGATATCGTAAACATCCTTTCTACTACGCCAGACGAAAAAAGCACATGGTTATTCTCGGCTACAATGCCTGCAGAAGTAGCTAGAATTGGAAAACAATTCATGAAAGATCCTATTGAAATTACAGTTGGAGCTAAAAATTCAGGTTCGGCTACAGTTTCTCACGAATTTTACCTTGTAAATGCACGTGACCGTTACGAAGCGTTGAAACGTTTAGCGGATGCTAATCCAGACATTTTCTCAGTAGTTTTTTGTCGTACCAAAAGAGATACGCAAGCTGTTGCTGAAAAATTAGTTGAAGATGGATACAGCGCTGCTGCATTGCACGGAGATTTATCTCAAGCGCAACGTGATGGTGTAATGAAATCTTTTAGAGGGAGACAAATCCAAATGCTTGTAGCTACTGATGTTGCTGCACGTGGAATTGACGTTGATAGCATTACTCACGTAGTGAATTATCAATTACCTGACGAAATCGAAACGTACAATCACCGTTCTGGTCGTACAGGTCGTGCTGGTAAATTAGGAACTTCTATTGTAATCGTAACTAAAAGCGAATTGCGTAAGATTTCTTCAATTGAAAGAATAATCAAACAAAAATTCGAAGAAAAAACGATTCCTTCTGGAATTGAAATCTGTGAAATCCAATTATTACACTTAGCTAATAAAATTAAAGATACAGAAGTTGATCACGAAATTGACAACTATCTTCCTGCAATTAACAGTGTACTTGAAGGTTTATCGAAAGAAGAACTAATCAAGAAAATGGTATCGGTTGAATTTAACCGTTTTATCAACTATTACAAAAAAACCAGAGATATTTCTAATCAAGCTTCAGGTTCTGAAAGACGTGAGCGTGATGATAGAGATGGTGCTCCAAGAGAAAATAACAATGGTGGTGCAACAAGATATTTTGTGAACATCGGTTCTAGAGATAACTTTGATTGGATGTCATTGAAAGATTACTTGAAAGAAACATTAGACTTAGGTCGTGATGACGTTTTCAAAGTAGATGTAAAAGAAGGTTTCTCTTTCTTTAACACGGACCCTGAACATACTGATAAAGTAATGGAAGTATTGAACAACGTACAATTAGAAGGACGTAGAATCAATGTTGAAATTTCTAAAAATGATGGTGGCGGAAGACGTGATCATAATGGAAGAAGTTCTGGTGGAAGTTTTGGTGGTGCGAGAAGTTCAGCTCCAAGAAGAGAAGGTAGTTTTGCTCCAAGAAGAGAAGGTTCTTCTGGCGGTGGCGGATTTAGAAGCGACAGAAATGCAGCTCCTAGAGAAGGTGGATTTGGCGGAAGAAGCGAATCAAGAAGTGCTGCTCCAAGAAGAGAAGGTGGTTTCTCATCTGACAGACCTAGAACTGAAGGTACATCTGATAGAGCGCCTAGACGTTCTGAAAGCTTTGGTGATTCACCAAGACCAAGAAGACCAAGAAGAGACTAACATTTAGTTAATTTTCTTATAATTATATAGAGAAACTACAAAATATTTAATCCTCTTTTATTACTTTTAAAGTTTTAAATGAGTTTATGAAATATTTTGTAGTTTTCTTTTTTTTAGTACTATCTGCAACCGCTTTTGCGCAAGTTATAGAACATTCCCAAAGAGTTAATGGTATTATTATCAACAACAATTCTAAGCTGCCTTTGTCTAATGTAAATATCATCAACATCAACAAAGTAAGAGGCGCAACTACCGATTCGAGAGGATATTTCGAAATTGATGTGCAACCAAACGATACTTTACACTTTACTATCTTAGGCTTCCAATCTTTAAGAGTTCGGGTTACAAATGACTGGATAAAAAATAAAAGCACGAAAATTCAACTTACCGAAAAAGCAATTGCGTTAGAGGAAGTAGTCATCAGACCTTTCAATTTAACGGGTTATCTGGAAGTTGATTCAAAATTAATTCCAACAAAAGAAAACTATCGCTATAGCATTTCAGGATTAACACAAGGGTACGAAGCAGGTGAATATTCTCCAAATGCCTTTGGAAGAGTACTTGGTTCTATCTTTAACCCAACGGATATGCTTTATAATTTCTTTGGCAAAAACCCAAAGGAACTCAAAAAGCTAAAAGAAATGAAAAAGGATGATACGGTTCGAAATCTACTCGAATCTAAATTCGACAGAGAAACGATATCTGTACTTCTTGGTGTTGATAAAAATGAATTAGCCGAAATTTTACAACGTTGCAATTACTCCGACGCTTTTATACAAACAGCAAATGATTTACAAATTATGGATGCCATAAGTGGCTGCTATGAAGAATATAAGATTCTGAAGAAAAAATAATATAAAGTCACAGGTTTTAATCTAAAGATAATTTCAATCCTCAATTACAAAAGTAGTTGGGGATTTTTATTTTAAAATACTTAAATTTGGGTTTTAGCCAAAATTTAAGTAATCCATTAAACATAATCCATGTCTAACATACCTTTTCAAGCCATCAATTGGGACAAAATAGTAAGAACAGAACATAAAGGAGAAACAGGAACAGCCTATTGGCAAACCATACAATTAGGTGGTCTCCGAATTCGGAAAGTTATTTATTCCGACGGTTATTTAGCTGATCATTGGTGCCACAAAGGACATATAGTACATTGTTTGGAAGGGAATTTCATAAGCGAAATGGAGAACGGAGAACAAACAAATCTGTCTAAAGGAATGACTTACACTGTTTCGGATGATTTAAGTTCTCATCGTTCTATTGCAACTAATGGAGTGGAATTACTAATCATCGACGGGGATTTTTTGAAATAATATTTAAAACAAATCAAAATATTATATACATTTACTTACATCAAAATTAAAAACAAAATTTAAATACCTACATCATGGCAAAAAGTCAAGACGCTAAGAAAACCTTAAAAAAGGAACCTCTAAAAACGGCAAAAGAAAAGAAAGAAGAAAAAAGAGATAAGAAAAACACTCCTAAAAGAGACTAAAAATTAGTGGTCAGTACTCAGTTATTTAGTGGTCAGTATTTATAACTGAACACTTCTTTTTAAACTGAACACTGACCACTTTTTCAATAACTGAATACTATTTAACCGGAATATTGGCTAAAATTTCCAATACGAATTTCCAAAATTTCTGAGAAGAAGAAATACTTGCTCTTTCATCTGGTGAATGTGCTCCCTGAATTGTTGGTCCAAAAGAAATCATATCCATCTCAGGATAATTAGTTCCCAGAATTCCACATTCTAATCCTGCGTGACAAGCCACAACTTTTGGTTTTTCGTAATTTTGTTTTTCGTAAATAGCAACAAGCACATCTAGAATCTCCGAATTTACATTTGGAGTCCAGCCAGGATATGAACCAGAAAGTTCCACCTCACAACCTACTAATTCAAAAGCAGAACGCAATGCATTCGCCAAATCATATTTAGACGTTTCTACAGAAGAACGAGTCAAACATCCTATTGAAATTTCACCGTCTTTGATGATTACTCTGGCAATATTATTAGAAGTTTCCACTAAATCTTTCATATCGGCGCTCATTCGATAAACTCCGTTGTGCGCTGCATAAATTGCTCTAATTATTCCTTCCTGAACACCTAAATCCATTACTTTTTTCGGCAAATCGCATTTCACGATTTCGATAGTTAAGTTTGGTTCTGTAGTTTTATATTCGTTTTTAATGTCGTTGATGATTTCCTGCATATCAAAAATATAAGCTTCATCAAACATTTCGGAAATAATCACTTTAGCAACACTTTCTCTCGGAATAGCGTTACGCAAACTTCCTCCGTTGATTTCTACCACTTGCAAACCGAAGTTTTCAAAAGCATCAAATAACAAACGGTTCATTATTTTATTGGCATTACCCAACCCTTTATGGATATCCATACCTGAATGCCCGCCCTTCAATCCTTTTACAGTGATAATATGTCCAACAGACCCTTCCGGAACTTCTTCTTCGTGATAACTTCTTGTAGCTGTTACATCAATTCCTCCAGCACAACCAATGTCAACTTCATCATCCTCTTCTGTATCCATATTCAAAAGTATTTGACCTTGAAGAATACCTCCCTTTAGATTTAAAGCGCCAGTCATTCCAGTTTCTTCATCAATGGTAAACAAGGCTTCAATAGCAGGATGCGCAATGTCTTTGCTTTCCAGAATTGCCATAATTGCGGCAACACCCAGACCGTTATCAGCACCAAGAGTTGTTCCTCTCGCGCGAACCCAGTCTCCATCCACATACATGTCAATCCCTTGTGTATCAAAATCAAAAACAGTATCGGCATTTTTTTGATGCACCATATCCAAATGACCTTGAAGAACAATCGCTTTACGATTTTCCATTCCTGGTGTAGCCGGTTTGCGAATAATTACATTCCTGATATCATCTTCAAAAGTTTCCAATCCCAGACTGTTTCCGAAATTTTTCATAAACTCAATCACACGCTCTTCTTTTTTAGAAGGACGAGGTACTGCGTTCAAATCGGCAAACTTGTTCCAAAGTACTTTAGGTTCCAGATTTCTTATTTCTTGGCTCATTTATTTTTGTTTGAGGTTTAACATTTACAAGCCCCAAAGTTACAAAGTTTAAATTCTTTTCGATACTAATTGATATTGTAATTATCTTTACATCTTCAAAATTTATCCTGTGAAACCAAAATATTTTCTTTCCTTCTTTCTTTTAGTCCAAATACTGTTTTTGCAGATTATTCCTTTTTTTCCAGAATATGTCGAGCAATTTTACAGCAATGGCTTGTACCCAATTATTGCTAAATTTTCGAGAATTGTTTTTGGCACAATTCCTTTTTCAGTAGGTGATTTTATTTATTTTATTGTGATTTTCTTTATTTTAATTTGGTTTTGGAATAAAAGAAAATCCTGGAAACAAGCATGGAAAAACAACATTCTATCTATTTTAAGTTTTTTTTCCGTTTTTTATTTTTTGTTTCATATCCTTTGGGCTTTCAATTATCACCGCCAGCCACTTTTTGAGAAAATGGCAATCCAAAAAGAATATTCAGATGCAGATTTATTGGCTTTCACCAAAAAATTAATCACCAAAACTAACGCTGTTCAAGGTCAGATTACAAAAAACGACAATTTAAAAGTGGTCTTCCCTTATTCGCAAGAACAGGTTTTTGAAATGAACTTGAATGGTTATAAAAACTTATCCAATCAATACTCTTATTTTACTTACAATTATTTAAGCACAAAGAAATCGATTCTCAGTTTGCCTCTGGCTTATATGGGTTTTGGCGGCTATTTGAATCCATTTACTAATGAAGCACAAGTAAATTATCTTGGACCGATGTATAGTTTCCCAATGACAACCAATCATGAAATGGCACACCAAATGGGCTATGCCAGCGAAAGCGAATGTAATTTTATTGGATTTTTAGCCTCAGTAAAAAATAACAATTTATACTTTCAATATTCTGGATACACCATGGCTTTGCGCTATTGTTTAAGCAATTGGCAAGTTCGAGACGAAAACATATTTAAACAATTGCTAAAAACTGTTCATCCGGGAATTTTGAAAAACTATAAAGAAAGTGATACTTTCTGGAAGCAATATGAAACCCCAATTGAAACAGGTTTTCATACTTTTTATGACAATTTCCTAAAATTAAATCAGCAAAAAGATGGTATGGAAGGATATAGTAAATTTGTGAACTTGATGGTGAATTATTATAAAAACGACAATAGGCTATAAATGCAAACCGCTTATAGCCTATTATTCCTTTTCTTTTTTAATTTTTACCAGAATTATATTTTTTCAAGCAATAATCCTGTAGCTGTAAGTCCTGGTCCAAATGCCATTGCAACAACTTTTGTTCCTGATTTTATGTTTGGATCATTTACAATTTCATTAAAAATATGTGGAATCGTTGCCGAAGACATATTCCCCAGACGACGTAATATTTCATAAGACCAAATAGCCTGGTCTTTAGACAATCCAACGGCATCTATGACATAATCTATAATTTTTGGTCCGCCAGGATGTATTGCAAAATGCATATTGGCTTTCTGTTCTTCAAGATCTACACCTCCCTTTTTGCAAAGTGTAGTCAAAAATGGCTTGATGTTTTTACGAATAAAAACGGGAACCCGTTTGGAGAGCGTCATTAAAAAATTATATTCCCCTAAATCCCAAGACATATCCTCTAATGAATCTGGAATAATTACCTCATGAGCTGCTACAATTCGTAATCCTTTTTTCTCAGGAAAGGAATCATCTTGCATAAACGACTCTTCATCAAATAAGGAATACCCAATGAAACCATCTGCAAAAAGAGAGCAAATCATGGTATTTGAATTGGAAAATTCAACTAGATTTAAATGGGCTGATAATAATTCCGTGTGAACTATATCTACTCTTCCCTTAGTTTCGCTGGAGCATAGCAAACTTCTGCCCGTACGAATTGCCGGAAAAGCACCGTAACATCCCATATGATAGGAATGGGTAACTTGAACCGTCTCCCAATCTCTTTCTATTACTGCCTCCTGGGCAACACTGGGAGAAGAATAACCGGAACAGGTAACATGAATTAGATTTTCTGGGCTCGAAATTGTATTTGAATAAAATTCGTCAAAAACATATCCCATTTTTCTTTTAAACCATTCCATCCGAACCTCTATTTTAGGTCCAGAAACATTTCCGGGGTTAACTTCAAAACCGACAGGTAAATGGTATTCAGAAGGCAAAGTAATATCCATTTCATTTTCAATAAAATTCTCTACGTCTTCAAAAATCAAAATTTGTCTGCTATTTATACTTTCTGAAGATACCGAATACTTATCTACATGCTCAGATATAGACTCAAAACTTACTGGCTCTACACCATTATTTCCTGAAATGCCCGATTGTGGGTGATTTTGAAAATAGTAATAGAGAAATTTTGTGTACTGATTGAGCTTTGTTTGATCTATTAATTTTCCCACCAAAATGGGATGAAAATTGGAAAGGATTACATTTTTCATTAATTATAACTTTGTTTATTTTTATAAAATTAATTTAAATTTTATTCGAAAAACAATGTCAATAATTTGTTAAAATTTAAAAAACACAAATACTTGATTATCAATTACTTATAAAAGCTATATTTTTGTTAAAATACTAAAAATCAGCACATTGTAAGAATGGTTTTACATTGAAAAAAAGCACTGATTATCATGTCTGTAAGAATGCTAGCACAACTTTTTATTGTTTAATTTTAAAGTTTTAATCGCTAATTGCGATAGTGTTTAATTTGCACACAAGAAGCATTTTCTACGTTTATTTCAGTTCCCGATTTTTTCAACAGACCCGTAACTAAATTTCGTTTAAAAACCACCACATTACCACTTGTTTGGTTCGCTACTATCAAGAACTTTCCTGCAGAATCAATAGTAAATATCCGTGGAGTTTTACCAAAAGTAGATTGATACCCTACTGTTTTTAAAGTACCATTGCTTTCTATAGAAAATATTGCAATATTATTTTCTTCCCCACGATTAGAAGCATATAGAAAACGTCCATCAGGTGAAATGTGAATATCTGCACTACTAAACCCTTCTTTTAATGCATCAGTATGGGTATTAATTCTTTGAATTGGATCTAATTTTCCATTCCCATAGGCATAAACACTTATTGTCCCACTGATTTCTTCAACGCAATAAGCAAATTTTCCGTCAGGATGGAATGTAAAATGTCTTGGTCCGCTTCCTAATGTGGCTTGCGTAAAAGGATATTGATTTTCTAAAAGCGGTAGTTTTTTAGTGTAATCAAATCGATAACTCCTAATTTTATCGGCACCTAAATCAGGTAAAAACACAAAATCATAATTCGGAGAAAATACCGCCGAATGAACATGAGAACGCTCTTGCCTTTCTTTGTTAATACTGCCTTCTGAATAGGAAAATTTTTGAACAATTGGATTTATTTTACCATCTGCAGTTATTGGGTAAACAGAAACACTTCCTTGAGTATAATTCGCATTTACAAGCCATTTTCCATTTTTATGAACCGATAGGTATACCGGGTTTTCACCACCGCTTTTTTGACTGTTAATAAATGTTAGCGCCTTATTTTGGGGTTTGAATTCAAAACTACTGACACTTCCTGCATTGGGCGTTCTTGTTTCTGTACAGGCAAAAACATATTTACCATTTGGAGATACTGTTAAATAGGAAGGATTTAGTATGTTTTTGACTGTTGTAATATTCTTTAAATTACCCGTTAACGTATCCAATTGAAATACATATATTCCCTCTTTATTTTTATCCGAATTATAAGAACCTACAAATACATAACTATTTTGCGAATAGCAATTAAAGCTAACAAATAATATAAAGAAGAAAGTTGCAATAATTTTAACCATTTTTAATTTGATATATAAGAATTTAGAATTACCTCCAAAATCGATTTTTTTACACTTCATCACTCGTAAAAGTCGTGAAACTTTTCTTTTTGTATGGTCGAATAATCAATCGTCCTTCTCGGTCAAAACGAATGTAGTTGTACACCCAATTTAAGAAAACTACCGCTTTGTTTTTGAATCCAATTAAGGAGAATAAATGCACAAACATCCAGACAAACCAGGCAAAAACGCCACTGAAATGGTATTTTGGCAAATCGACTACCGCTTTATTTCTTCCTATGGTTGCCATAGCGCCTTTGTCATTGTATTCAAAAGCTTCCATGGGTTGTTTTCGAATTAATTTAATTATGTTTTCTCCTAACAGTTTCCCTTGTTGCATGGCGGGTTGCGCCATCATGGGATGTCCTTGCGGATATGCTTCGGTTTCCATAGATGCAATATCGCCCACGGCAAAAATATTGTGGTAACCTACTACTTGATTGAATTCGTTTACTCGAATGCGCTCTACTTTTTCGACCAAAGATTCAGCATCCAATCCGGCAATTGTAGCACCCTGAACGCCCGCAGTCCAGATTACCGTGGCGGTTTCAAATGTCAAATCAGAATTGGTAAGAATCGTTCGTCCGTCATAATTAGTAACGCGAACGTTTTTCCATATTTTTACGCCCAAACTGAGCAGAAATTTTTCGGCGGCTTGTGAGGAATCCTCGCTCATGGTATTGAGAATTCGATCGCCACTTTGAATGAGATTAATTTCCATTTTAGCGATATCAAGATCAGGATAATCTTTTTGTAAGATGGCTTTTTTCATTTCGGCCAAAGCGCCAGCCAGCTCTACTCCTGTTGGTCCACCACCTACGAGTACAAAATTAATCAGGCTATTTTGTTCGGCTATATCAGTGGTTAAAACGGCTTGTTCGAAATTTTCAAGAATAAGACTACGAATGTTAAGCGATTGCGGTATGGTTTTCATGGACATACTGTTGCGCTCTATTTCTTTATTGCCAAAATAATTGGTTTTGGAACCCGTCGCTATAACTAGATAATCATAACTGAGTTCCCCAATTTCAGCAATTACTTTTTGGTTTTTAGTATCAATTTCTGCTACTGTAGTCAATCTGAAATAGACATCATCGTATTCCTGAATTACTTTCCGGATAGGATATGCGATGGAACCCGCTTCGAGTCCGCCAGTGGCCACTTGATACAATAAGGGTTGAAAAGTATGGTAGTTGTGTTTGTCTAAAAGAACAACTTGGACGTCTTTATTTTTTAGTTTTCTGGCCAATGCAAGTCCTGCAAAGCCTCCACCTATGATGACTATTCTGGGTAAGGCTGAATTAGGGATGTTCATATTTAAAAAGTCTGAATTGTTGATACTCAAAGATACAATGTTTTACAAGCTTGAATTCCATCAATTATTATCAAAATTTTTGTTTTTGGAAAAAGTTCTTAAGAAATCTAAACGCGTAAATTAGCCCCGATGGCAGTGGAAATCCTTTCTAGTCCTGATTTTTTTTCAGGACTAGAAAGATTGTAATGTACAAGCGGGACGAGTCATTATCATGGATTCTAAAATTTGTGCTTCCAGAAAAAAAGGGCTACTTTGTAACAAAATCTATCTTTGGATTACTAACGTATATATGAGTGATAATTTAGAACATTCTTTTGTAAAGCAGTTGCAGGAAAATCAGAATATAATCCACAAAATTTGTAGGTTGTATACTAATGGCGATGATGCACACAAGGATTTGTTTCAGGAAATCACGATTCAGCTATGGAAAGCGTTTCCAAAATTTAGGGGTGACAGCAAATTTTCGACGTGGGCGTATCGCGTGGCTTTGAACACTGCAATTACTTTATACCGAAAAACCAAGCGATCCATAAACACCATTGAGTTTGAAGGGCGGCAACATTTTTTGAAAGATGTGGAGTATAATTATGAGGAAGAAGAACAGATAAAACTCCTGTATAAGGCGGTTTATCAGCTGAATGATATTGAAAAAGCACTTGTTTTTATGTATCTTGAAGATAAAGATTATACCGAAATAGCCGATACATTAGGAATTAGTGAAGTGAATGCCAGAGTGAAAATGAATAGAATAAAGGGGAAATTAAAAAAAATATTAAATCCATTAGGAGTATGAAAGAGCTGGATTTATTAAAAAAAGATTGGCAAAAGAATGATAATTCTTTTGAACAAGTTTCGGAAATCGAGATTTACAAAATGATTCATAAAAAATCATCTTCGATAGTGCGGTGGATTTTGATTATCAGTATTTTGGAAGTTTTATTGTGGACATCAATTAGTGTTGTTTTTAATTCGGATGATTATTTAAAAAAGATCAAGCACGATGAATTAATCCAATATTTTGAGGTGCTAACCATTTTTAATTATGGCGTGATATTGGTTTTTATCTATTTATTTTATAAAAACTACATTTTGATTTCGACAACTGTATCCACAAAACAGTTGATGAAAGACATTCTAAAAACCCGCAAAACAGTCCAATATTATGTTTGGTATAATCTTGGAATGATTGTTTTTAGCTTAATTATTGGTTTTGTAATTGCCTTTTCTTATAATCCTGATGTAATCATATTAAAGGAAAAGATTGCCAATGACGGAAAAATTATGGCTATTACACTAGGCATTCTAATTTTGACTATCGTTGTGCTTTTTGGAATATTCTGGTTGTTTTATAGGTTATTGTATGGAATCTTATTGAGACGATTATATGCCAATTATAAAGAATTGAAAAAGATAGATTTGTAGCCTCGTCCTAGATTGATACTGATGAGAATTATTAAAATTGTCGCTAATTCCTTAAATAATCAAATAGAAATTCATTTCTAATATTCCCATTGTCTTAAACGGTTCAATTCTTCCTGCGCTTTTAATTCTTCGGCTGGAATGACTTTTAAAAACGACGGATGTTGTTCAATAGCATATTCTACTTTTTCAACAATTTCATCAATTGTATCATTATCGTAATCAATATCTAATGGTTCTTTGATTATAAAGGACTGGAGGATTCCTTTCTTTTTCATTCGCAATCCTTTTTTATCAAACGAACGACGGAAACCATCAATAACAATAGGAACAACAATGGGCCTGTGTTGTTTGATAATATGAGCCGTCCCTTTACGAACGGGTTTGAATGATTTTGTAGTTCCTTGCGGAAAAGTGATTACCCAGCCGTCTTTTAGCGCTATTTTGATATTTTGAGTATCATCTGGATTTATATCTTTCTTTTCTTGAACATCAACACCTTTAGCCCGCCAGGTTCGTTCTACCGAAATTGCTCCTGCATAAGCCATAATTCTTGGCAATAAACCGGCCTGCATCGTTTCTTTGGCGGCAACATAATAAATATTCATTTTGGGTTGCCAGAGGTAACATACATTTTTAATTGTATCGTCTCGCCCACTTAAACTAGCATTAAAGACATGAAACATAGCTACAACATCGGCAAAGTAGGTTTGGTGATTGGAAATAAATAATACGTTGGTATCCGGTAAATTTCTGATAATTTCAGAACCTTCAATTTGTAATTCATTAAATCCTCTGTAACGTCTGTGCGTAATGGCTCCGAAGATGCGGATCAACCATTTTTTTATAAATAATATGTGCCCAAAAGGATTTCTCTTAAACAATACCATAAAACTGTGTCTTTTTTGTTAATTTGAATTACAAACGTACGAAAATTATATTTGTTGTTCCTTACTGATTTTTAGCAAATCTTTTAAAAATCACGCTTAATAATTGATTTTTTCCATCCTGAAAAGACGAATATTTCAATCTAATACTTCTTTCAAAACTTCTTTCAATTCACTCAACATCATAGCCGTAGCACCCCAAACAATGTGTTCCTCTATTTTGAAAGCCGGGACAGTAATTTTACCGGCATAAGAAGTTACCATTTCCGCACTACTAATTATTTCATCACTCAAAAAAACCGACAAGGGCAATTCAATTATATTTGCCACTTCATTAGAATCAGGAATAAAACTGATTTCGGCTCTGCTAATCCCTAAAAAAGGATGCACCATAAAATTACTTGGCGGAATATACAAGGCTGTAAAAGGCTTGATAATTTCTATGTCTCTGGGAAGAATCCCTATTTCCTCATGGGTTTCCCGCAAAGCCGTATTTGCAAAGACTTCATCTTCCGGCTCAAATTTACCTCCAGGAAATGCGATTTGGGAAGAATGGGTCCCGTCATAGGAACTTCTTACAATTAACACCAAATGCGTTCTTCCTTTTTTAGGATAGAACAACATCATGACTGCAGCTTTTCTTGATTTTGTATTATCTAACATTCCATTTTTCAGGGCATCTATTCGTTCTAGAGGCGCCATTTTAATATGTGCTTCAAATGCAGGAAGTTTTGCTTGAGCAAAATTGGGAACATATTTTAAAAAATCTTGAAAATCCATAATCAAAGTCTATTTTTGCATACCAAAAGATCTTATAAATATAGTTTAGAAAATAACGTTTAACAAATTTTCTAAAATCAAATTCAAATAAATAAAAATGTACAGCAAAGAAGAAACTCAAAAATTAAAACGAGAATTCTGGGTCACATTCGCAGAAAAACATCCGCGAAAATGGGTATTATACGACACCAAAATCAAGGATTTCTCTTTCAAGTTCTATGTAGATAATAAAAAAGCCCAAGTTTTAATAGATATTGAACATCGCAACGATGAAAAACGAATTGCCTATTTTGAAAAAATAGAAGCATTAAAAAACATTCTGGAAGACGAATTCATTAAAGATTTGGTTTTCGAAAAAGACTATACTTTAGAAAGTGGTAAAACCATCAGTCGCATTTGGGTTGAAAAAGTAGGTGTTGGTGTTAGCAATCGTAACTATTGGGATGAAATTTTTGACTTCTATAACGAGAAGATGAATGCTCTGGAATTATTCTATAGGGAGTATGATGAATTTATCAAAGATATTGAGAAAATTTAGGGCGTGACCCGATGAAAAAACGGGTCGTGCTATACGTTTCAAGTCCTCGCTCTTCCTTCGTCAGGCTATGGGCTTTTCACTACCATCCCTCACGCAACATAACAAAATCACTATTCAATTTTACCGAATTCAAATTGACATAAAAAAATCCGCTTAAAGCGGATTTTTCATCTACATATTGAAAATATTATAAACTAAAATTCTATCATCATAATTGATGTACAATTGTTTCCTATTGTCTTGTTTTTTACGGGTAATGATTGAAAGTGTACAGTCATCTCCATTATTATCTTTACAGGTAAACGAATAAACAATATCAGTCTCATTTTCTTCAGTGGCTTGGTAATCTATAATTTCAAACAATTGGATAACTTGGGAATAAATTACAATTCTGTTTTTATTAGTGTCCAATGTGACTAAAATATTGACCAAATCCAAATCAGACCATTTTCCCCATTTCCCATTTTCCTTTTTTTCTAAAACACTTAAACCTGAAGTTTTAAACTTATAGTTTTGGCTATAGGAATATTGCAGGCCTAAGACCATAAAAAGCAACATTATAAATATTTTTTTCTTTGTCATTATTTAAAAATCAAAATTCATTACTTCTCTTATAGCCTTTTCAAAATCAGCTATCATTTCTTCAACGATAGCTCCCGCCGGTTTTATCTCGTGTATTAATCCCGCCACTTGACCTATTTCTAATTCCCCTTCGATTAAATCTCCCTCAAACATACCCCGTTTTGCTCTAGCTCTTCCTAACAAACTGATTAAATCTTCTTTTGTTGCGCACTTTCCATACAAATCCTGAACATCCTGATAAAATTTATTTTTAATCAATCGAACAGGAGCGAGTTCTTTCAAAGTCAATTGCGTATCGCCTTCTTTTACATTTACAATTGTTTCCTTAAAATTTTCATGTGCAGATGATTCTACCGAAGCAGCAAATCTACTTCCTACCTGAACTCCGTCTGCTCCTAATACCATAGCGGCAAGCATACCACGACCGGTAGCAATACCTCCGGCAGCGATCAACGGAATGGTAATTTTTTCTTTCACCATTGGAATTAAAGTAAACGTAGTGGTTTCTTCTCTTCCGTTGTGTCCTCCGGCTTCAAATCCTTCGGCAACTATTGCGTCAACACCTGCATCCTGAGCTTTCAATGCAAAAACAGAACTACTGACCACATGCACTACCGTTATACCATTTTCTTTTAAATGAGAAGTCCATGTTTTTGGATTTCCAGCCGATGTAAAAACAATTTTCACTTCTTCATCAACAATAATTTTCATGATTTCTTCAATGTTGGGATACAACATCGGAATATTTACACCAAAAGGTTTTGAAGTGGCTTTTTTACATTTTTGAATGTGTTCCCGCAAGACTTCAGGATACATGGAACCAGCACCTATCAATCCTAAACCTCCGGCATTACTAACTGCACTTGCTAATTTATAGCCGCTATTCCAAATCATTCCTCCCTGAATAATTGGATATTTAATATTGAAAAGTTCCGTGATTTTATTCATGTACGATTTGATGCTGCTATTGTTTTATTATTTTTCCGCTTTTATAAAAAGAATTTGATGCTACTTTATATATGTAAATTCCTTTACTCAATGCTTTCAATGAAATACTAGCCGATTCAATTGTGATTTCTTTATCCAGTACTTTTTGACCTGAAAGAGAATAGATATTAACCATCGCTCTATCTAATCCTATTGGTAATGAAATTGTAATAAAATCAATTGCCGGATTTGGATAGATTATGAAATCATCTTTCGAAAAAGTGTTAAATGATAACCCGTTACTCACCGCTAAATTAAAATCTGGAATACCATAACCATATTGATTATCAGGTACCGTAAACCTATCAGCCGATTTTATAATTAATTGGCGAATTTCAGCATTGGTTTTACTAGGATTTGCCTGCCATAAACAAGCAATCATTCCTGCCATAATAGGACTGGAAAAAGAAGTGCCATTTGCAGCTATAATGTTACCAAATGCATCAGACAAAACATCGGATTGTCCCTGGGCCATAACGTCCGGTTTTATCCTCCCATCAGACGAAGGCCCAATGGAACTAAATGAAGCCAATACCTCGGAAGATTTCACCGCTCCAACAGCGATTACAGAAACAGCATCGGCGGGTACAGCAATATAGGGATCAGCTGTTCCTCCTGAATTTCCGGCTGAAGCCACCACAATCATGCCTCTACTAAACGCAATTTCAGCACCACGCGAAATAAAAGCTGTCGTTCCGTTCATTTCACTGTAGGTATGACTATAACTACTCTTGTCATATTCAAAATATCCTAGAGAAGTGTTTATAATATCCACTCCCAAACTATCTGCTTTTTCAGCTGCTTCAACCCAAAGGGATTCTTCAACAGGGTTTTCTGAAGTATCATCTTCGGTGATAAATAAATAATAGGAAGCATCTGGCGCTGTTCCCACTAATGAATTTTCTTTGTAACCACCCATTGCCGAAAGTACTGATGTTCCGTGCGAAACTCCAGTGTAAAAATCTGGATTTCTTAAAACAAAATTATAACCCCCTAAAATTCGGTTATTATCTCTTAATCTTTGAAAAGGCTGCGCTGTATTAACACCTGGAAAACCAGCGTCTAGAACTGCTATTATTTTTCCGGAGCCAGTATAATTCTTTTGATGCAATAATTGTCCATTAAGCATCTGGATTTGATTTGCAGACGTTCCGTAAGCGTAATCAATTTTGGTTTTCTTACTTTTAGTTACCCTTTTTATTTTAGTCGACTGCGCTATTTTACCCGTTTGATTGAGTAATTTATCCGCAAAATCAATTTTAGTTACAAAAGGAAATGTTTTTAATGAATTTATAATTGCCTGTGTTCCTCGAACATGGATCGCATTCAACCATTTGGATTTTGCCATAACAGTAATTCCTGCAACTACTTTTACTTGACTCACGTATGATGATTCAACAGGAACATCTTTAAAATCTAAAACTATATTTTGATTCGTTCTTCTGTCCAAAGATCTTTGGGAAAGCATTAGCAAAGGGGTACTTAAATACGATTGAGAATTGGGTTTGGCATTGAAATATACCCAAGCATCTTCTTGAGAAAAGCCAACGGAAGTAATGAATAAAAAAAGAAGTAAATATATTTTTATCATAATAATATTATTTCTTTAAGTCATAAAAACCCCAATAAAATCTATGACTTAAGTTCAAAAGAATTATTTCACGGCATTTAAAGTTCCGATAAAGCACGATTTTTCAGTCTTTTTATAAATTAAAGTACTAAACTAAGAAATTACTCCCGAACCAACTAATTCATCTTCTAAATACCAAGCAACAAACTGTCCTTCGGTAATTGCGGATTGTGGTTCTTGAAATGCAACAAACATGCCGTTTTCAAATTGATGTAAGGTGGCTTTTTGCAAAGGCTGTCTATAACGGATTCTTGCCATAACGTCCATGGTTTCGCCATTGGCCAAAGCCAAATCTTTACGAATCCAATGCACTTCAGATTTTTCTATCTGCAATGCTTTCTTGAACAATCCAGGATGTTGACTGGATAATCCAGTATAAATCGTATTGGTTGTCACATTAGTAGCGATGATAAATAATGGATCTGTTGTCCCACCTACATTCAGCCCTTTTCTTTGTCCAATGGTAAAATAATGAGCACCTTGATGTTTCCCCACTTTTTTACCCATTTCTGGAGTATAGGGAAGTTTTCTTGCATCAAATGCCAAATTCTCTTCAAGAGTCAAACCTTCTTGTTTTTGAGAATTATAAACAGCATCATTTTTATCAATTTGAATAATAAGGCCGTCTTTAGGCTGCAATTTTTGTTGCAAAAACTCCGGTAAACGTACTTTGCCTATGAAACACAAACCTTGGGAATCTTTCTTTTCGGCAGTAATCAAATCCATTTGGGCAGCAATTTCCCGAACTTCCGGTTTGGTCAATTCTCCAATTGGGAATAATGATTTTGCGAGTTGCTCTTGTGATAACTGACACAGAAAATAGGATTGGTCTTTATTGGTATCGGCACCAGCTTTCAATCGATAAACGGTTTCGTCATTGACTTTAATTTCGCTTTTTTGACAGTAATGTCCTGTCGCTACATAATCGGCTCCAAGACTCAAAGCAATTTTCATGAAAACATCAAATTTTATTTCGCGGTTACAAAGTACATCAGGATTTGGAGTTCGCCCTTTTTCATATTCGTTGAACATATAATCAACGATTTTCTCTTTGTATTCTTCGCTTAAATCTACGGTTTGAAAAGGAATTCCTAATTTTTCAGCCACAAGCAATGCATCGTTACTGTCTTCCAGCCATGGACACTCATTAGAAATTGTAACAGAATCATCATGCCAATTTTTCATAAAAAGGCCTATGACTTCATAGCCTTGTTGTTGCAATAAATAAGCAGCAACACTTGAATCTACACCTCCGGAAAGTCCTACAACAACACGTTTCATCTTCAAAAATTATAATTTTATAAGGATGCAAAGTTACAAAGATTTACAATAGGAAAAGGAATAGAATAATGTGTTTAAGTACTAAAAATTAACCAAACTATAATAATTACAAAATAAAGATACGTATAACAGATAAATAATAAGAATTAATTAAAAAACAAAATCGACAGAAAGAAGAGAGCAATTACAATTCAGAAAAGTTAATCCAAAAAAAATCTGGATTTTGAAAGAAGATATATAATGATAATTGATGCTTGCAATAACTTTAATAGTAAATTTCTAAAAGGATTTTACTTCTTGAATCATCAATTAGTTTTTCAATTCTTGCATAAAATTCCTCACTTACCATTGGACAGCCAAAACTTTTACATATTGGTTTATCCTGTTCTTCACAAGGAACTTTAAAATATTTATGAATAACAATATTTCTAGAAAGAGCGTTATTATTAGTTTGGTCTAATCCGTATAATTTGTAGGATTTGCCAAATTTCCCATTATAACTGGACCCAATATAATATTTACCCAATGAGGTACAAAGGGAATTCGGTTCATTACTAAACAATAGTTGCCCTTCCGTTTGTGTTTCGGAACCAATTCCGTGAGCAACCAACCCTTGATCAATTATGGTATCATTTTTTAAATCATAAACAAAGAATCTGTTTTTTCCAGACCCGATTTTCATATCAATCAGAAAAACTATTTCTTTATTAAAGTTCGGATTATTAGCAATGAATTTCTTAATGATAGCAGCTCGACTCAAGAGTTTTTCTTCTGTTGAATCTCCTGATACAGCAATTATGGAAAGGTTCTTTTTAGTATTTTTTGGTGAAATTTTGACACTAAAAAATAATATTCCAATCAATGTTAAAACGAAAATTCCTCTTCTCATTTTTATTGTTCTTAGCTATTGGTTTTATTTTTATTCTTTAAGAGTGTTGCGAAACAATTTATAACACAACACAGTTTCATAAAACTACCAAAAAAGGGTAGATTTTTCCCATAAGTGATGTTTTTCATTTTGCAAAATTAGGAATTTATTTTTCTCCCTAATTAATTCTTAATAACGATTTAACAAGCTCTTTTATTTTATTCTTTTGATTTATTTTTTTGATTTAATGTTCTTTTCAGGATAATTCATATTCACGTCTTTTACTTTTTTCCCTTTTTCGAAAAATTGCCAAATCCCTGTTTTTTTACCATTTACAAACGCTCCTTTTGAAACTATATTCCCGTCAGTATCTTTGAAAATTGCCAAACCATTGTATTCGTTATTCTTGAAAATGGATTCTTCAAGCACAATTCCTTTTTCGGTATATTTTTTATAAATACCGTTTTTTAGGTTATTTTTATAACTGATTTCTTCAGCGATTTTGCCACTCGGATAAAAAACAGTTCGCAAACCTTCCAGCTTTCCATTTATATAATTTTCAATAGTCATTACAATTTTTGAAGCTTGATGATAATATTTCCATTGCCCTTCAAATAATTTATTGACTACTTTACCCTCGCTAACTTTATTCTTATTCTGATCGTAAAATATAGTGTAAGCGGAATTGTCAGCAGGATTGAATTCTCTTGTAGCTATTATTGATTTTACTTTTGTATCGTCATAAAAATTAAAAACTCCTGTTTCTTTCCCATGCACAAAAGTTCCTTCGTATCGAGGTCGTTTGGATTCCTCATACAGCCCTCTCCATAAACCATGCTTTTTGCCGTTTTGGTCTAATTTGTTGAAATCATTTTGCGCTTGAAGATAAAACACATTCAAAAAAAACAAAACAAATATTCCTTTTTTATAAATTGCTTTCATAATAAATACCCTTTCTATAGTAACGACTTCTAATCGCTTAAATTACCTGTAAATAAAAAAATCTCGAAATATATCGAGATTTTTTAAATTTTTATTTTTTTTTGTCTTTCGCCTTTTGAGCTTCGGCTTGTTCCATAACTTCTTGAAGTTTTTTCTGGAATTTACCTTGTTTCTTCGGCTCTTTCAATTTGTTCTCTTGTATTTGAGCGTGAATTTTATCACTGTCTACAATGTAATTTTTAATTACAAACATGATTCCTATAGTAATCAAGTTAGAAATAAAGTTATACAAACTCAATCCGGCACCATAACTATTGAAGAAAATCAACATCATAATTGGCGAAATATAAATCATATACTTCATCATTTTTGCCATATCAGGCATTCCTTCTTGTTGTGGAGCAGCCATTTGCTGATCTCCAGAAGTCATTTTCATGTAGAAGAAAATCGCTATTGCCGCCAATATTGGAAACAAACTAATATGATCTCCATACATAGGAACATGAAAAGGCAATTTTGCAACTTGGTCAAAAGAAGATAAATCGTCTGCCCAAAGGAAACTTTTCTGTCTTAACTCGAAAGCCGACGGGAAAAACTGAAACGAAGCATACATAAAAGGAAGCTGAATCAAGGCCGGAATACATCCTGCCATTGGGTTCACCCCAGCTTTATTGTACAACTTCATCGTTTCCTGTTGCTTCTTCATTGGGTCTTTTTTGAATTTTTCTCCCAATTCAGTAATCTCAGGTCGCAACACTTTCATTTTGGCTTGTGACAAAAATGATTTATAAGTAATAGGCGACATTGCAATTTTAACAATAATGGTAAAGATGATTATCGCAATTCCATAAGCGATATACGAACTTAAAAATCCGAATAATGGAATAAAAACAAATTTGTTAATCCATCCAAAAATCCCCCAACCTAAAGGAATAATTTTTTCTAAATTTTTATCGTATCCTTTTAATGTCTTATAATCCGATGGTCCAAAGTACCAACTCATTTTATAATCCACTTCACCATTTGTAAATGCTAAAGGCACATTCGCTTTAAATTGCTTAATGTAGGTAGTGTCAACTTTTTCATCTACAACTAATTTATTAGATTTCAAGGAAGATTTAGCAAACGGAGTATCAGTCAATAATATAGTACTGAAAAAATGCTGTTTGAAAGCAATAAATTTGACATTTTCAGGTGTTTCTTCTTTGTCTTTTCCGTCTCCTACATAGTCGAATTTCTCATCTCCATACTCGAAGTTAAGTAATGTATATCGATCTTCGTAAGCAATGCTTTTTTCTGTTCTGTAGGTTTTTAAATTCCACTCTAAATCCAACGGTTTAGTAGTATTCAAAACTTTATTCAATCCTTGTGAACGAATATCAAAACCAACCATATAGTCGTTTGGTTTCAATATGTACTTGTATTCTAAAAACTCATTTACACCAGCTTTCAATTTCATAGACAGTATTTGATCTGCTCCAACTTTTGTTACTGTTGGTTCAAAAAATAAGTCTTTCGTATTTAAAGTACGGTTATCACTGGTTAGTAATTGCAAATTCAAATTAGCGTTATTGTCTTTAATCAATTCCACTAATTGCCCGGAACCTTTTTTAAATTTTTCGAAATTTTTTAAAGTAGCTTCAACAATATACCCTCCTTTATTGGCAACTCTCAATTTTACAAATTCGTTTTCGATTGTTGTAAAACCTTCTTTTGCTGAAGGAAGTGTAGCAGAATAAGCAAAATTTCCTAATGTTTTTTCCAATTGTGCCAATTGTGTAGAATCTCCCGCCACAACACCACCAACAGTTGCCGTTGTAATCATTTTGGCACCTGCTTCTTTAGCTTTAGCTTCTTTGATGACCAATTCTTTCTTAGCTTTTTCAGCAGCAAGTTCTTTATCAGAAGGCTGATTTTGATACATTATCCAAATCAAAATACCAAAAATCAATACAAAACCTATAATCGAATTGAGGTCAAATTTTTTTTCTTCCATTATTTTATTTAAAAAAGTTTAATGTTTAAAGTATACCGTTTTTCGAATACAGTGATTGAACACTAATTCTAAAAACTAAATACTATTTTTTCTTAGCCTGAACAGCCGCTGCAACAAAATTCACAAAAATAGGATGTGGGTTTGCTACCGTACTTTTATATTCAGGATGGTATTGAACGCCAATAAAAAATGGATGATCCTCTATTTCTATAACCTCAACTAAACCAGTATCCGGGTTAATCCCCGAAGCTACTAATCCTGCTTTTTCCAATTGGTCTACATATTCACTATTGTATTCATAACGGTGACGATGACGCTCAGAAATAGTTGATTTACCGTATATTTTATACGCCAATGTATCTGGTTTCAAATCGCATTTCCAAGCACCAAGACGCATAGTTCCCCCTTTGTCAGTGATTGTTTTTTGCTCTTCCATCAAATTTACTACCGGATGAAGCGTTTTGTCATTCATTTCAGTAGAATTAGCTTCTGAAAGTCCAAGAATGTTTCTTGAATATTCAATAATAGCCATTTGCATACCCAAACAAATTCCGAAAAATGGAACTTTATTTTCACGGGCATAACGAACGGTTTCTATTTTTCCTTCAATTCCTCTTTCACCAAAACCTGGCGCAACAAGAATCCCGTCTAATCCAGCTAATTTCACGTCTACATTATCTGCATCGATATATTCTGAATGGATTGAAATAACATTTACTTTGGTTTCATTAGTAGCACCTGCGTGAATGAAAGCTTCCAAAATAGATTTGTAACAATCCTGCATTTCTACATATTTTCCAATCAAACCAATGTTTATGGTATGCTTGGGATTTTTTAATCTGCGTAAAAAAGTATTCCAGTTTTTTAAATCCGGAGCAGCCTTTTTAGGCAAATCCAATTTCTTTAAAGCCACAACATCAAGTCCTTCTTCAAGCATCAAATTAGGCACTTCATAAATAGTGGAAGCATCTATTGACTGGATAACGGCCTCTCTTTTTACATTACAAAACAAAGCCAGTTTATTTCTTAATTCTTCCGAAATTTCATGCTCTGTTCTACAAACTAAAATATCTGCTTTGATACCGCTTTCCATCAAAGTTTTAACAGAATGCTGTGTTGGTTTTGTTTTCAATTCTCCGGCAGCGGCCAAATAAGGAACTAATGTCAAATGAATCACTAATCCATTATGTTCTCCTAATTCCCATACTAATTGACGAACCGATTCGATATATGGTAAAGATTCGATATCTCCTACTGTACCACCAATTTCGGTAATAACAATATCGTAATCACCCGATTTACCAAGCAATTGCATTCTATCCTTAATTTCATTGGTTATATGAGGAACAACCTGAACCGTTTTACCCAGAAATTCTCCTCTTCTTTCTTTTTCAATAACCGAAAGATAAATTCTTCCTGTAGTAACATTATTCGCCTGAGAAGTAGGAACATTCAAAAAACGCTCGTAATGACCTAAATCCAAATCTGTTTCTGCACCATCATCGGTAACATAACATTCCCCATGTTCATATGGATTCAAAGTACCAGGATCAACATTGATATACGGGTCGAATTTTTGGATAGTAGTTCTATATCCCCTTGCTTGTAATAATTTTGCCAAAGATGCCGCTATAATTCCTTTTCCTAAAGAAGAAGTCACACCGCCTGTAACAAAAATATATTTCGTTTGATTCATTCTGTTGTTGTTTGTAATGTAGTTGTGTAAAAAACGTGGCAAAAATACAATTATAAATCGAGAAAAAGCTAATTTGAAAATGAGATAATTTGAAAATTTGACAATTCAATACTACTCCTATTTTCAAATCAGCTTTTTCTTAATTCACAAATTAAAGCGGTTTTGGATATCGCTTTTTAATATTCCGAATCAACTCTTCCAATCCATTGAGTTTTAATTCATAAATCAATTGCAATTGTTGTCCTAATTCTCCTTTTGGAAACCCTTTATTGCTATACCAAACCACATAATATTCTGGTAAATCAATAAGATATCTGCCTTCATATTTGCCAAAAGGCATTTTGGTATGAGCGAGTTTGACAAGTTGTTTTTGGTTTTGTTCCAAAGTAAGTTCCTAGTTTAAAGTTTATGTTTAAAGTTCAATCTATAAACTAAAAACTATTGCCTGAATCTGCTACCAGATTACTTCCAGTTGAAAGTAATTTGTTTCTCAATTTCAGTATTTAAACTTAAAAAAACAGGACATGTCATCGCGGTTCTTTCAAGAATCGTTTTATTCTTTTGATCCGTTGTTCCTACCATATCAAAAGTGATTACTATCGTTCCTATGCGTCTTGGCTCAGCATTCATTACTTTAGTAACTTCAGCGGTAGATCCTTTTAAATCTACTTCAATATCACGGGCTTTTATCCCCATAACCGTCATCATACAACTTGCCAAAGCATTAGCAACGGTATCAGTTGGAGAAAAAGCCTCGCCTTTTCCGTTGTTATCTACCGGAGCATCCGATACGATTTCAGTTCCGGATTGTAAATGTATTGACGATGTTCTTAAATCGCCTAAGTAAGTTACTTTTGATGTCATAATTTTATTATTATTTTATTCTTCTGCCACTGAACACTAATTACTGACTACTTTTTAATTAGCTTCTTTTATTGTTAAATCGGTGTCATAATATAAGATGTAAACACCTTTATTCGTATATCCGCCTTCTTCTTTTTTATAGTATTCAAATTTATTATCTACTTGCTCAGTTGCCATAGCATCTGCAGTTTCCTGAAACTTTTTATCTTGTGACAATCGCATCATGGTATCAAATGTAATGTCAAAACCACGGGTTGCAAAGGCACTAGGGGAAATTTTATTTTTCTTTTTAAACTCTTTTTCGAAAATTAAGGCTTCGGGAGATTCATTTTCACGGGTAACAGAAGGATACATCAATTTCAATTTTGTCAGATTTACAAAATTGATTTCATCAGTATCTAATGTTTCGTTAGGTTCTAAAATAACCAACTGCACTTTATACGTTGCCATAGCACCCATCATAGTTGCCATTGTTGATTTTATCATCCCTGTATTCCCCGTTTCCATTACCACATAGTTCATTTTATCTTTTACAAATAAACTTTTTAAATTTTCAGGAGACAAACCTCCATTTTCAGTAAGAACAGAAAATTTTACATCTTTATGATTTTCCTTAATAAACTGAATCATTGTTTCTTTTTTCTTATCTACTACAGCAATCATATTTCCACCTTTTGCTCTCATGTAATCAAACATGGCATTTTTAACTACGGTAGCTGTTGGAATTGTTTGGTACAGATTGCTGAATGAATTTCCAATATCTTTAGATAAAGGAGAAATCACAGGAACTTGATTCACATTCAACAATTCAGCGGTTTTCTCTACGTTAGTAAGATAAAAGGGGCCAACGACAGCATCTGAATTTTCCAGATTATTTTCTTTAATTATAGAAGCAACATTCGAAGTGTTTTTAGTTTCCTGCGAATCATAAATTTTCACATCCAAAGAAAGTCCTATTTGTTTTGCCGAATCTATAGCCATTAAAGCTCCAGCATAAAAATCTAAAGTCATATTCAGAAACTTGTCTTTTTTCAAACGCATTGCAGTTGAATTAACGGTATCTCCTTCAATTTTTGGCATATTAAAAGGTAAAAGCAACACTAGTTTCTTTCTATCGTTACCACCCATTTTCTTTGACAAAACAGCGTATTCTTTTTTGGATTCAACAACCGGAATAGTTATTGTTGCGGGAACCTTCAAAATCATTCCTTCCACAACACCTTGGGACAAAGCAGGGTTAAGCGCGATTAACTCTTCCTGAGTCATCCCAAACATTTTGGATAAACTATAAAGTGTCTCTTTCGGTTTCACTTCATAATTTAAATAACTGACAGCTTTTACAGCCTTTACAGGATTCGGTTTTGCAATTTCTTTTTTGGCTTCAACAACTGGGATTGTTTTCTCTACTTTTGGTCCCGAAGTTTCGGGATTCCCCTTAATGATTAATTTGTAGCCAACAGGCAAATTAGAAACAATTTCAGGATTTTTTTTCTCTAATTCTTGAATAGTAATTCCATATTTTTTGGAGATAGAATATTTAGTTTCCTTTGGGAGTACCTCGTGATACACCACTTTTTCTTGAATTACAGCAGCGGTAGCTTTCTTCGGGCTATTTTTAGAAGGAATAACAAGGATTTGTCCCGTTTTCAATCCTTCTTTTTCAAGACTTGGATTGGCTTTCTTCAAATCTTCATCTGAAACACCATATTTTTTTTCAATCCCGTACAGCGTTTCTTTTGGAGCTACTTCGTGGGTTGTGGCAGTTTTCACAATGGCTTTGGCTTGAACCGCAACCTTTTGTTTGCTAACTTTTTTCGGAATCAACAAAACACTATTTGGCTTTAATCCGTTTTGTGCATCTGGGTTTAATTGGTATATATCAAATGGAGTAACATTATACTTTATTGCAATTTGACTTATCGTTTCTCCTTTTTCTACTTTATGTGTTATGTTTTTTTCTTGTGAAAAAACATTCAAATTAAACAACAAAGCAGTAATACAAATCGCAAAAAAATATTTCATCATTTTATTTATAAAATTATTCAAATCATTAATAACGGAACGGTATCAAATTTTATTGCAAAATCTGATACCGTTTATATAAAGAACATTAAAAATAATGATATTCCGAGAAGGCATTAACAAAAATTTAATTTTATTCCCACTCAATAGTTGCTGGCGGTTTTGAACTAATATCATAAACCACTCTATTCACTCCTTTTACTTTATTGATAATATCATTAGATATTTTCATCAGGAATTCATACGGTAAATGTACCCAGTCAGCCGTCATACCATCAGTAGATTCAACAGCACGAAGTGCTATTACTTTTTCATACGTACGCTCATCACCCATTACACCTACACTATTTACAGGAAGTAAAATAGCTCCGGCTTGCCAAACTTTGTCGTATAATCCCCAAGATTTCAATCCTTCGATAAAAACAAAATCTACTTCTTGCAAAATTCTAACTTTCTCTGGCGTGATATCTCCTAAAATTCTGATTGACAATCCAGGTCCAGGGAAAGGATGCCTTCCTAATAATTCTGGATCAATTCCTAATGAAGCTCCTACTCTACGCACTTCATCTTTGAAAAGCATGCGAAGTGGTTCTACAATTTTTAATTTCATGTAATCAGGTAAACCTCCTACATTATGATGTGATTTAATAGTAGCTGAAGGTCCTTTTACTGAAACTGATTCAATAACATCAGGATAAATGGTTCCTTGCGCCAACCATTTTACATCTTCTATAAGGTGTGATTCATCATCAAAAACTTCGATAAATACACGTCCAATAATTTTACGTTTAGTTTCCGGGTCACTTACACCTGCTAATTCAGATAAGAAACGATCTCCTGAATCCACTCCTTTTACGTTCAAGCCCATTCCTTTGTATTGATCTAATACGTTTTGGAATTCGTTTTTACGAAGTAAACCGTTATTTACAAAAATACAGTATAGATTTTTCCCAATAGCCTGATGCAATAAAACTGCCGCTACAGTAGAATCTACTCCACCCGAAAGACCAAGAACTACTTTATCGTCTTGCAATTTCTCTTTTAATTCTGCCACCATTTCGCTAACAAAAGCATTTGGTGTAAAGTTTTGAGGAACTTCTGCTATTTTTACTAAAAAATTTTCCAGCATTTTTGATCCATCCGTAGAGTGAAAAACCTCTGGATGGTATTGAATAGCGTATGTTGTTTCGCCTTCAATTTTATAAGCCGCAAATTCGACATCATGTGTACTTGCCAATTTCACTCCGTTTGTTGGCAAAGCTTTAATACTATCGCTATGACTCATCCAAACCTGGCTATTTTCAGAAACACCTTCAAAGAAAACTTCATTCTCTTTTATAAAAGACAAATTAGCTCTACCATATTCTCTAGTGTTAGAAGCCGCAACTTCACCACCACTAAAATGGGATAAATATTGTGCTCCGTAACAAACGGCTAGCATAGGAAGTTTTCCTCTAATTTGAGATAAATCAGGATGTGGCGCATCTTCTCCTCTAACAGAAAAAGGGCTACCTCCAAGAATTACTGCTTTATAAGATGATAAATCACTCGGAAAATGATTGTAAGGGAAGATTTCGCAGAATATATTTAATTCGCGAACTCTACGCGCAATAAGTTGAGTATATTGCGATCCGAAATCTAAAATAAGTACGTTGTGTTGCATGCGCAAAAATACTTTTTATATTTTGAATTGAAAAATTGAATTTTGAAAAATATTTGTTTTTTTTTCAATAGGCTATTTATCCTATTTATTTACACTTCAGAAACTGTCTTTTTTTGAAAAAAAGAATGGTTTTTAAAACAAAAACGAAGAATAATTTAAGCAGACATGAAATATATGTCACTATTTTGAGTTAACCTTAATATAAATGAATACTTAAAAACATAATAACAATGAGAATTAAAACATACGCAGCAATTACTTTTTTAGCTCTTTTTATCGTTTCCTGTAGTGTTGTCGATAACTTATTCACTTTTAATGTAGCTACCCAAACAACTTTTAAAATAGCCAGTGGATTTCCTCTCAACCTAGCCACTGAAATAATCACTCCAGATGTTACTACAAATTCAAGTGCTGAATTTCAAAATAACAATACAAAAGCTGATTTAGTAAAAGATGTAAAATTGAGTGAATTAAAATTGACGATAACTGATCCTGCTGACAAAACATTCAGTTTTTTAAAATCAATTCATTTATACATTTCAACAGATGCAAATGACGAAATAGAATTAGCGTATTTAGATGATATTAATTCCACTGCAAACACTTTAAATCTAACTTGTACGGCTCAAAAATTAGATAAATACATCAAAGCTTCCTCCTATAAAATAAGAGCTAAAGCAGTCATTAAAGAATCTATAACAAAAGATATTACTGTAAAATCTGAAATGAAATTTAAAGTTACTGCTGATCCATTTTAACAATCAGCAGTTTTCAATTATGCTTTATTCCCTAATAATTACAAACTTCCCTTTTACTCCCGTATCCCAATTTTCCCAATAATCAGACTTAACAAGTTGTCCTTTATCATCATAAATTTGAAATTCAGCTGTATTTCCACCTAAAGTACCTCTATTTAAAGCTTCTATCTCGAATGTATTTATTCCTTCTTTTAGAAATATTTTAAATTCTTGATAATTTCCTTTCATTAATAATCGTTCTTGGACGACATCTGCATTCATAGTAGCTTTGGCTAAATCCCCATCAATCTGCCCAAAATCACGATATTTAATTAAAAAGAATTTCGATTTTGTTCTAATCTCACCAAAATTGACATCAATCTTAACCAAAAGTCTTGTATCTTCTTTCAAACCCTCTCTAACCAATGTTTTACCTAAATCCTTTTCCATTTTATCCCTATAAACATCTCCTGGATTAGCAAAATCATTTTTTGGAGTCATATTAATAGTGCTTGTTTCTCCAATTTTTAATACGGAACTAGGGGTTTTTATTTCAGGGCTTTTAAAAACATTTGGAGTATACGTTGGTGGTATATCCGTTTCAGGGGGAACTACTTTTTTAAACTTCGGACTTTTATTTATAGGGGGAATTGCCTTAAACTTTTTACTAAATTCAATCTGGCTATAGCTTTTTGAAGAAATCCCAATAATAATAATTATAAAAAAAAGAATCTGTTTCATATAAGGTGAATATTGATAAATCAATATTTATTAAAAATTTAAAACTAAAAACACAGTATAAACAACAAAAATAATATAAATTACTTTTATTTATTTATCGAATTGAAAAAAGAACATTCCTATTCTTTCATTAAAATTAAGGTTGCTTTATAATCTATTCCAAGATTCCATTGACTGGCAGAAATAATTTTTCCTTTATCATCATACACTTCAAATTCTGCTGTATTAGGGGGTGCAAAACCTTCGTTCAACGCCTCAAAATCAATCTTATTAATCCCTTTTTCTAATTTTATCTCGAAACCTTTAAAATCGCCATCCAAAACGACCTCGTAAGCTATTACCTTATCATTTAAATATACTCTGATTTTATCCCCATCAACATAAGCGGCATCACGATATCTTACTTTAGCAGTAAGAGAACCCGTTTTGAAATTTCCTAAATTTTGATTTTTCTTATAAGTAACAATCTCTAAATTTTCTGCTTTTTTAGTAACTTTTTCAGGATTTATAAAATTGATTTTTGGCACATCAAGTGGGATATCTAGTTTTTTTACAACCTTTGGAGCAGTAATTTTTGGTAAATCTGCCTTTGGCGGAATTACTTTTTTTATTTTCGGTTTTATATTTTTAGGTGGAATTGCTTTAAATTTAGAGTCAAATTCATTCTGTGCATATCCGTTTAGGGACATACATATGACGATAATTAAAAATAGAATTCTTTTCATAACTTTTTAGATTAACTGATCAGTGCTTGTAAAATTTTAAAAATAAAAAAACCAAAAGTGTAAAATCATAAAAACGATATAATTTAACTTTCATTTATAACATTCAATTTCCAATTTTATTACATTTTAGAGCATAAGATTTTCTAAAATTGATTTCCGAAATTGAACTTTTTAATTAAAAATTAGTGTTTTTTATTTCTCATTTTTTTCTAAATTGCAAAAAATATACCAAAAATTAAATTAGGTTGTAATATTTTAAAAATCAGTTAAAAAACAATTAAAATGAAAAGAGAAAACATATTGACAGGCTCACCATGGGAAGATAAAATGGGATATTGTCGCGCAGTACGTATTGGAAATATCATTGAAGTATCAGGAACAGTAGCTATAATTGATGGTGAAAAAGTAAAAGCTGACGATGCACATGCACAAACGCTTAATATTTTAGAGCGCGTGGAAAAAGTGTTGGAAGACCTGAATGTAGGTATGAAAGACGTGATTCGCACCCGAATTTTTACTACTGACGTTGCTACATTTGAAGCAGTTGCTACGGCTCACGCCAAATTTTTTAAAGACATAAAACCTACAACTGGCTTTTACGGAATCAATCAATTAGTTGCACCAGAATATTTGGTTGAAATCGAATTTACAGCCATTGCTCCTGAAAAATCATAAATTCAGAAAGGATTGTAATACTTTAGCAAAAAAACTCCGACAGTTCTATAATGAATTTAGAAAACGCTAAAAAAATAATGCTTGTCACACTCAAATGGATTTTCATTTGTGCTTTGACAGGCATTTTTTCTGGATCAGCATCTGCGTTTTTTTTAGTGGCACTGGAATGGGTTACACACTATAGAGAACACAACAACTGGATTATTTGGCTCTTGCCAATAGGCGGCGGCCTCATAGGATTGGGTTACCATTATTGGGGAAAGGATATTATAAAAGGCAATAATTTATTACTGGAAGAATACGAAAATCCAAAAAAAACAATCCCTTTAAAAATGGCGCCGTTGGTACTTATTGGCACCTTAATAACACATCTTCTTGGAGGTTCTGCGGGTCGTGAAGGTACAGCTGTACAAATGGGAGGCGCCATTGCCGATCAATTTACAAAACTGTCATCCCGAGCGCAGTCGAGGGACAAACTTGATAATCCGGAGAGAAAGACACTAATCATTCTGGGAATCAGTGCCGGTTTTGCATCGGTTTTTGGAACACCTTTAGCTGGAGCACTTTTTGCTTTGGAAGTTTTATATTTCAGCAAAATCAGTTTCAAAAGCATTCCATTGTCTTTTATAACCGCTTACATTGCTTATTTCACGGTTGAATTTTGGCAAGTAAAACATACTCATTATACTATTCCAATCATTCCCGAAATGAATTTAACCAACGTGTTTTGGGTAATTCTTGCGAGTATATTATTTGGTTTTGCCGCGATGTTATTCTCTCGAAGCACACACTTTTGGGGCGCTTTATTTTCGAAAATAATATCCTTTCCTCCGCTTCGTCCTTTTATAGGAGGAATAATTCTTGCTTTAGCGATATACTTTATTGGAACCACAAAATACATCGGTTTAGGAGTTCCCATGATTGTTGATGCCTTTTCGATCCCAAATGCTCCCTACGATTTTCTTCTAAAAATACTATTCACAGGATTTACGCTGGGCGCAGGATTCAAAGGTGGCGAAGTAACGCCGTTATTTTTTATGGGCGCCACATTAGGAAGTGCTTTATCACTAGTGGTTCCTTTGCCAATTGCACTTTTGGCAGGAATGGGATTCGTTGCCGTTTTCTCGGGAGCAACCCACACTCCTATTGCGTGTACGGTTATGGGAATGGAACTTTTTGGGATGGAAAGTGGCTTTTTCATTGGTATTGCTTGCACAATCGCTTACTTTAGTTCCGGTTCTGTTGGGATTTACAAAGCGCAAATTGTAAAAGGCGCAAAATACCGCTTGTACCAAAAAGTAAAAAGCAAAGACATCGAGCTTTTATAACATTGTAAAAGTTTGTTAATTCTACAAATGATTTCAACATTACATTAAAAAAATGTAATTTCGCAATCTATGAAAATACAAGACATTCAAGCGATACAGTTGTTATTATCAACTCCAAAAAAAATTGTAATTATTCCACACCGTGGCCCTGATGGCGATGCTATGGGTTCTACATTAGGATTATACCATTTTTTATTAAAAAACAACCATCATCCTGTTGTGGTTTCTCCAAATGAATTTCCTGATTTTTTAGCTTGGATGCCCGGATCAGAAACGGTCAAAATTTACGAAAAAGACAAAGCCAACTGCACCAAAATCCTTGAAGAAGCAGAACTAATTTTCACATTAGATTTTAATGCTTTGCATCGCACAGGCGAAATGGAAACTGTTTTAGCTACGCTGAAAGCTCCATTTATAATGATTGATCACCATCAAAAACCGGATGATTACGCTACATTTACCTATTCAGATACTTCGTTTGGGTCTACTTGCGAAATGCTATACAACTTCATTTGTTTACTTGGAAAAAAAGAGGACATCAACAAAACTATCGGGACATGTATTTACACTGGAATTCTGACGGATTCCGGTTCTTTTCGTTTTCCAAAAACAACTGGAGATACCCATAGAATTGTTGCTGAATTAATTGATTTAGGTGTCGAAAACACGGAGATTCCAACCTTGTTATTTGACAACAGCTCTTTTGGTCGTTTGCAATTATTGGGAAGAGCACTTCAAAACATGAAAGTGTTAACGGAGTATAAAACAGCGTATACCACACTTACACAAGATGAGTTAAACTCTTTTGATTATGTAAAAGGGGATACGGAAGGCATCGTAAATTACGGATTAAGCATTAAAGGAATTCTTTTTACGGCAATTTTCATCGAAAATAAAGAAGAGAAAATCATCAAGATTTCATTACGTTCCCAAGGCGATTTTGATGTCAATCAGTTTGCAAGAGATTATTTTAACGGTGGCGGACATCGCAATGCCGCTGGTGGAAAATCAGAAGTATCGATGCAGGAAACCATAAATAAATTTGAGGATTTAGTAAAAAAAATAACCATATAGTACATGAAAAACAGCAAATTAATCGCAGTTGTATTCTTTTTGTTCGCATTAGTTTCCAGTTGTAAACAACATCAAGAAGCTCGCAGACCTATATCTCAAGCTTCCGGAACATTCATGAAGAAATCGATAGTGCGGAATAAAAAATTAATTGCCGGTGAGGAAGGACAAATTAATGCTGTAATCAAAAGAAATCCTAAAGCTAAATTTATCGCTTCAACCAAAGGATATTGGTATTCGTATTCGATAAAAAACACACTGGATACGCTAACACCTAAAAAGGGAGATGTTGCATTTTTTGATTATGAACTCAAAGATTTGAAAGGCAATATTATTTATTCCGAATTAGAATTGAGACCCCAAATTTATTATGTTGATAAACAAAATATTATGATGGGATTGAGAGACGGTATCAAATTAATGCATAAAAAAGAGAAAGTTAATTTTCTTTTCACCTCACATATGGGTTATGGTTATCATGGCGACAATAAAAAAATTGGTACGAACCAACCTTTACTTTGCACGGTGACTTTACGCAATTTCATGTCGGAAGCTGCGTATAGAAAGCAAAATGAAGTAAAACCAGCTGCTGCTCCTGCACCCGTTGTTAAACCGGAAGTTACCACTGAAATCAAATCACAAGATACTATAACACAATAAAAAAATAATTTAGAAATGAAAAAAAGTTTCCTACTCGTATTCCTTGTAATTGCCTCATTTTATTCTTGTAAAGAAGAGCATAACAATCTTCCTGATGGTTTATATGCCAAAATTGAAACCAATAAAGGAGAAATTATTGTACAATTAGATTTCGAAAAAGCACCTATCACAGTGGCCAACTATGTGACTTTGGCGGAAGGAAAAAACGAATTTGTTACCAATGAAAACCTTAAAAACAGACCTTTTTTTGACGGTTTGAAATTTCATAGAGTAATTAAAGAATTCATGATACAAACGGGAGATCCATTAGGAACAGGATCTGGAGATACCGGTTATAAATTTAAAGACGAGTTTACTGATTTGAGATTTGACAAAGGCGGTGTTTTGGCTATGGCCAATAACGGTCCGGCAACGAACAGCAGCCAGTTTTTCATTACGCATCTTGCGACACCTTGGCTGGATGGCAAACATACCATTTTTGGTCATGTGGTCGAAAAAGGAATGGATGTAGTGAACAAGATTGAGCAAAACGATTTCATCAACAAAGTGACTATTATCAGAAATGGTGAAGCGGCAAAAAAGTTTGATGCAGTAAAAACATTTAGCGATTACTTCTCAGTAGAATCTCAAAACCAAAAGAAAAAATTGGCAATTGAAGCCGAAAATAAAAAAATTTACGACCAAAAATATAAAGCTGTTCGGGACCAAAAAATAGCTTATTTTGCTGCGTTAAAAACCAAAGCAATAAAAACACCAACAGGATTAGAATACGTAATAACCAAGAAAAACGGCGGTAAAAAACCAGCTAATGGCGCTAATCTTTTCATTCATTACGCCGGTTTTCTGGAAGACGGTGAACTTTTTGACGCAAGTATAGAAAGCGTTGCTAAAACTTTTGGAAAATACGATGAAAACAGAGCAGCCCAAAACGGCTACCAACCGATTCCTTTTCAAGCCGGAAAAAAAGATGGCATGATTCCTGGATTCATTGAAGGACTGGAAAAATTAAATTTCGGAGACAAAGCCATACTCTTCATACCGTCGAAATTGGCTTATGGAGAAGCTGGAGCAGGTGGAGTTATTCCGCCAAATGCTAATATTATTTTTGAAATTGAATTAATGCAACAATAACTAAAAAAGTCAGACCTTAAATTATTACCAAATGAAATTTAAAATTCTAATTTTATTATTCTTAGGAATGTTAACCGTACATTCTCAAACTAAGAAACCAGTTCCTGCCAAAAAACCGGTAACAGCAGTAAAAGCTGCTGTAAAAAAAGCTCCCGTAGCAGTCGAAGGGATTTTCGCCACTATTGCCACTACTAAAGGAGATATTACCGTTCAGCTGGAATACAAAAAAACGCCGGTTACCGTAGCTAACTTTATAGCCCTTTCCGAAGGAAAAAATGCTTTTGTAGCTGACGAAAAACTAAAAGGAAAACCATTTTTTGATGGTTTAAAATTCCACCGTGTTATTAAAGATTTCATGATTCAAGGTGGTGATCCATCCGGAAATGGTTCTGGTGGCCCAGGTTTTGCGTTCAAAGATGAGTTTACCGATTTGAAATTTGACAAAGGAGGAATTTTGGCTATGGCCAATTCAGGTCCAACTACCAATGGAAGCCAATTCTTTATCACACACAAAGACACGCCTTGGTTAAATGGAAAACACACTATTTTTGGCCATGTAACGCAAGGAATGAACGTTGTCAACTTGATTGCCCAAGACGATGTCATTAAAAAAATTACCATTGTAAGAAAAGGAGCTTTAGCAAAACAGTTTAATGCCCCTAAAGTATTCTCAGACTATTATGGCAATAAAGCCGAAGACGCTAAGAAACAAGCTTTAATTGATGCTGAAAACCACAAAAAGCAAGCCGCAATTCAAACGGAAGAGAAAAAAGCATATTTTGAAAAATACGGTAGCGTTATCACTGCTAAACTAGCTGATTTAAAAACGAATAAAGCTACTGCAACTACTACAGCTTCAGGCTTAGCCTATAAAATAATCCAAAAAGGAAGCGGTGTAAAACCTGCTGACGGAACGACTTTCTATTTTCATTATGCCGGTTATTTTGAGGATGGAACCTTATTTGACAGCAGTTATGAAGACGTAAGCAAAGCGTACGGCAAATACGATGCGAACAGAGCCGCCCAAAACGGATACCAAGCCTTCCCTTTTCAAGCAGGTAAAAAAGACGGAATGATTCCTGGATTTTTAGAAGGATTGAACCTATTATCTTTTGGAGACAAAGCGGTGGTATTCATCCCGTCAAATTTGGCCTATGGCGAAAGAGGTGCTGGAGGCGTGATTCCGCCAAATGCAAATCTTGTTTTCGAATTGGAAATGTTTGAAAAACAACCGGCTCCAAAACAGTAAATTTCAAAAGCATATAATAAACAAACCCGACACGTTTTAATAACCTGTCGGGTTTTTTATGCAATACCATTTTAAAATTTTAAGTCTTAGATGGACTTATATTCCTTCTATGTTTAAAATCTAACCACATAAGAAATATATGTTCATTTAAGTTTTTAATCGCAGAAACAGCTGCTGTAGGTTCTAAATCTTAGAAAATTATTTCTTTCCAAATTTCCAGTCGAATTCGTCTTTTTGATTGATAATTGCACCAATCTCAAATTTCACGACCTCATCAAATTCCGTTTGAAAGATAATCCAGTTTTCCTCATTGAAATAGTTTTCGAACGTGTCGAATTCTTCCTGAGTGAATTTAGTGATTCCTTTGGCAGCCAAATCTTTTTTGACCTCACTGATTTTTCTATCGATCACTTTATTCCCAAACAACTCCAGTTCTGGACTCGAAGCCACGATATAACCTAATTTGAAATCTTCCTCCACATAGAAAGTCAAACGCATTTTAAGTTTGTTGTAGGCAAAAATCACATTATCATCTTCGTCCTTGTAATTCCTGTCTGGTTTACCGTAAATAGCAGTTACATCATTTTGTTTCATTCCGAAAATGAGCTTGTCAATTCCGTTTTTTGGATTTATTTTCATACGTAGTTTATATTTGTTTTTAAAGGAATCTGTAATTTGCATAGCGCTATCGGTATTTATTTCAAACTTGCACTAGGCTCATTTCATATTCATTTATTTGACCGCAAAGTTCGCAAAGTTTTTCGCAAAGTCCACTACCTTTTTTATTTAAAAATTAGTGGTACAAAAACTCAAATCAGCCTTCCAAAATTAAGAATTTGGGCGTGACCCGCTGAAAAAACGGGTCGGGCTATCCGTTGCAATCTTTTATTCCGCTGTGCTTCATAAAAGGATTTTCACTGCTATCCCTCACGCAAAACAGCGGTAAAAACAACTAAAATAGTTCTAGGTAAATTCAAAAAAGCATTTAGCAAATAAAAAGTGCTTTCGATAATTTGCAATGTTTTTTTTATAAATTTACAAAACAACAAAAAGCCATTTTATGGCACAAAGCCAACCTAATTTGTGTGGATTGTAGCCACTTTGTGGCTGGTATATACAAGTTACAGGCAATGTTAGACGGCAGCAAAATAACGACAGTTTGTAAATTCATCGGAGAACTGTCCTCTGACGGACTTTTATTAAACTTTGACATAAATTGCAACGGAAGTGCTTCTATCAACATTTGGCGGGCGGAAAGTCCTTCGCAGACTTTTAGAAAAAATCATCAGAGACGGGCAATCATCTAACACGACTATAACTACTAACAAACGCTAGCAAATGAGAAAACTGAAACTACAAATGCAAGTTACGCTTGACGGGTTTAACTCGACAGGACCGAACGACGAACAGCAATGGGTGACTTGGGACTTGGACGGGATTAAGCAATATGTTGTTGACTTGCTTGACACGTCAGACACAATCCTTATTGGCAGAAAATTGGCGGTTGACTATATTCCGTTTTGGCAAGACACTTTTACAAAACCAGACGACCCAATGTATGATTTCGCAACACGAATTGTAAATACAAAAAAGGTTGTGTTTACAAAAACGCTTGACAAATCCATTTGGGACAAAACCGAACTTGCAAAAGGCAACCTAAAAGATGAAATCAACAGATTGAAAAACCAAGAAGGCAAAGACATTATTGTTTATGGCGGTAGTTCCTTTGTTTCATCGTTGATTAAAGACGGACTTATTGATGAGTTTCATTTTTTTGTAAACCCAATCGCAATCGGGAAAGGTGTTTCGGCATTTGAACAGTTAGAAAATTGGCAACCGTTGAAACTTAAAAACTCAATTACTTGCGACAGTGGTATTTTAATTCTTTACTACGAAAAAAACTGACGATATACAATAAACACTGCTTGTAACAAGGGTTTGACATAATGGCGGGTGAAGAGCTTCGTATCAAAGGTAGTGCTATAATACCGCTAGTACGCCAAGCCCTAAAACGTTAGTAGCAATAAATGAATTTATTATGGATTATACTTCAACCATAGACGATTGCAAAGACTTGAGAATTATAACAGTCGAGAATATTTCCCAGCTAGCGAGAACGCAATGTCATTAAGTTAAAAGCATATGAAAATATTTAATAAACTAGTTCATTTAAATCAAACCAAACGCAAATGGGTTTCAATAATAATTACAGTCCTAATTTCTGGAATTTTATCGCTTTGGGGAATTTATGGAATTGGTGAATATGGAATTGCACTTTTTATACTAACACCGTTTTTAATTGGATTTTGTTCGACATTACTTTATGGTTACAAAAACAAAATAACAAGAAGTGAAGCGATTTGGATTGGATATACAGCACTTGCAATTTGTACGCTTGCTTTGATTGTATTTGCAATTGAAGGATTAATTTGTATTGCAATGGCAGCTCCATTAGGTATTTTATTAACTTGGATTGGAAGTTTGACAGGATATAGTTTATTGCAAAAATCATCAGCTTCTACTCCATCAATTTTATTCATTCTAATTGGAATTATTCCGCTAACTTCATTTGTAGAAAATAAAATCAAACCAGAATTGACTTCGGTAACAACATCGATCATAATACATGCTAAACCTATGGAAGTTTGGAAAAACGTAATTGAATTTCCACAGTTAGACGAACCAACCGAATTTATATTTAAAACTGGAATTGCCTATCCAATCAACGCTAAAATTGTTGGAAGCGGGATCGGTTCATTAAGACATTGCAATTTTACGACTGGAAGTTTCGTTGAACCAGTGACCGTTTGGGACGAAGGAAAATTATTAAAATTTGATGTTCTTGAACAACCTGCACCAATGAAAGAATTGAGTTTTTGGAATATCGACGCACCACATTTGCACGATTATTTTGTATCTAAAAAAGGTCAATTTAAATTAACCGAATTAAAGAACGGAAAGACTTTACTTGAAGGAACAACTTGGTATTATCACAATATAAAACCTGCCTTTTATTGGCAAGAATGGAGCGATTTAATAATTCATAAAATTCACGATAGAGTATTAATCCATATAAAAAAGAATTCCGAAAAATCGTAAAAAGATAAACAAAGCAGTTGACAAAGTACTACACTCCTAAAATAAATTCATGCTCCCAATACCTAATATCCTTTTAAAAACCAAAATCTTTGTGTTTAATCCCTGTGGTTTTCAACTTACCAACACGGTGCCGGAAAAAGAAAGTGAGGATTATGGTGCGTATCAATTTGAACTGAATGCACTAAAAATACTATTTCGCGTGGCCAAAACTACTCCGACAAAAGTGGGTCAATTTGTTACGTTATGGAAAAGACTGGCAAAAGGACCTATACGGCCTTTTGACGTTTCAGATAACATCGATTTATTTATTGTCAATACTCAAAGCGGGGATCATTTTGGTCAATTCGTATTTCCTAAATCAGTGCTTAGTCAACAAGGAATCCTTACAATTGATTTGAAAGAGGGGAAACGCGCCATTCGAGTGTATCCTCCTTGGGCCATCACAACGAACAAACAGGCACAGAAAACCCAAAAATGGCAATTGGATTATTTCTTGGAAATCCCTTTGGGCAAAACCATAGATTTAGAACGTGCAAAATTCCTTTATTTACAGGAAATTAAATAACATTTAAATCTAGCTCGTTTAAGTAATTTTAAATGAGGTTTATTAAAAAACGTACTTTATAAATTTTATTTTTATAATATACTGATTTTCAGTTGCTAGAATCAAAATTTATTTTTAATTTAGCTCTTATGAAGGAATTCCTATTTTAGAATCCTACTATCCCCAAAATCTTATTATTTTTTACAAGTTAGACAGGAATATCAATTCAACTAACTTACAGGTTAAATCAATTGTTTAAAAAATGATGGGTGTAACTCCTCATTGCATTTTAGGAATCATTTTAAGCATTTCCATTTTCAATACCCCTGTTTCATTTTAATCCGTTTACAGTAATGACATAAAGACAATAAGCGTATAGGATTCGTTTTCTATGTTTCTAACCAAAACCACTACGTTATGGAAACCTTTCAAGACAGTGTAAGTAATAAACCAAAACCGATTAGCTGGATATCCATTGTACTCGTGGCATTACTATTTGCGATATTGTTTTGGGTTACGTATCAATTTAAAGGAGAGCAACGTTTTACTTTCGTAAATTTTTTTGGCAAAGGCCACGTCATAAACTTTTCAGAAAATTACAGTTATGTTCAATTTCCTTCCAATGAAAAAAATCATGAAGTTCTAATTGCTGAAAAAGGTGCGTGTATGGGGTCAGGGTGGTTGCTTTTGCTAGTACCCGCAGTATTTTTATTCAGTTTAGTTTTTCCAAGGAAATTATTAAAAAAATCATTTAAAAAGGTAAAAAAATGAACCACTCTGAACAAATAAAAGCGATACCGAGACGAACCAAAAAAGGAGTCCTAGATGCAGTAATCAGCAGTGCTGAAATTATGGTGTTTGCCTATTTAATCACCTACCCTTTTCCATTTAAAGCAGTAGCTTTTATTCCTTTGGTAATGGTCGCTTTTATCATAAGCCGTGATATCAATTCTCCTTCAGTAACATTTAGGCTTTTATTTAAGAATCTTTTCTCTCTAAAAATGCTTATACAAATTGTTATTGGTCTTGAACTTGGTATTATAGCAGCAATTTATTACAGAGACCATTTAGGAATGCCTATTCTACCTGTAGAAATCAGACCATTCGTGTTAGTGGCAGTAAGTGTTGCTGCCATCGAAGAATTAGTTTTTCGTGGTTTCATACAAGGTCAAATAAGCAAGTTAAATACGGATTTTGCCGTAGTATTTGCCGCATTTGCGCATGCATCTTACAAAGCTTGTCTATTCCTTTCGCCTGTGGCAATACATCAACAAAATATTGTAGTTTTTTTTATATGGTCTTTTGCGGCTTATATCGTACTGGGGTTTTTAAAGCATTATTCAAAAAGCATCGTGCCTGTTATTATAACGCATGCCATTTTCGATTTGGTTGTTTATGCCGAAGTCCTGCAAGCGCCATGGTGGGTATGGTAATTAATAAAATGAACTTAAAATTAACAATACAAATCAAGGGTTGAAAGTCTGTTTTTTGTGCCGTTAGATACTGAATATTGGTAGTATTAATTGGGTTCAAAATTTGTCAACGTACTATAATCATAGGTACGCGAAATACATATTGGTTATTGTTTTCTACCAATATTCCGTGCCTAATGGCACATCCAAAGTCATAATTCATTATAAAGTAAAGCCTATGTATTTTTCAGCTACTACCAGTTTTACAGCGGGTATTGTTCTTGCAGCGATAAGTGTTGCGGTACTAAAAAAAGTAAAAAAACCTTCCCAAATTTATTTTGCCTGTATCCCGATTATTTTTTGTGTGCAACAGATTTCTGAGGGCTTTTTATGGTTAGCATTGACCAAACCTTATTTCGCCCCATTGCAACAAGTCTCAACCTATACCTTTTTGTTTTTTGCTCAAGTGGTTTGGCCTTTATGGATTCCTTTTGCCTCGTTGAAACTCAAAAAAGAAGAGGAGAACGTTCTTTTTCAGTGGGTACTGGTAGTAATAGGCTTATCAGTAGCTTTATATCTTGGGTATTGTTTGATCAATTATCCTGTTGAAGCCAAAATTATTGGACGACATATCTCCTACCTACAAGGTTATCCAATAGTATTTAGCTCTTATGGAGACCTACTTTATATCATTGCAACTGTTGCTCCACCACTATTCTCAGAAATCAAAAAAATGTGGATTTTAAGCATTACCATCATAATTTCCTATATCATCACAACCATTTTGTATGTAGATTATATCGTTTCGGTTTGGTGTTTCTTTTCTTCAATTATTAGTATATCTGTACTAATCGTTATGAATGAAATTAAAAACCCCAGTAAAAAACATTCCAAATACTATTCCAGATACTATTGCGATGATCATAATAAAAGTCCCAGTATTTAAAACCTGAAATTTAGATTTTATTATAATTTATTCTTCAAGTTTTCTTTAACGCTATCAAACCACTCATTTCTAAGAATACTCAAAATAATACTGTCTCTGCGTACGTCACTCCCAAAAGTGGGCATGTGGTTTCGCATGACGCCTTCTACTGTGCATCCAATGCTTTTCATGGCTGCAATGCTTCGCTGGTTATTATTGTCCGCACGGAATTCTACGCGTTCCATTCCTAGGGTTTCAAAAGCAAATTGCAACAGTAAAAATTTACAGCGTTTGTTAAGTCTGGTTCCTCGGAAGTCTTTACCGTACCAAGTGTAGCCCAATTGCAAGGTTTTGAACTCCAAATTAATATCGTAAAAACGAGTACTTCCAGCATATTTTCCAGACTTTTTATCGAAAACTATAAAGGGGAATTCGGTTTTATTTTCTTTGGCTTTTAAGGCAATTTGAATATAATTTTCCAGATTTTCTTTGCCGTTTGCACGCACTAAGGAATATTCCCAGGTTTCGGGTTCGTTGAGGGATATTTCCAATAAATTTTCGACATCCGTTTCCCGTAAAGGACGCAGTAAAATTGATTCGTCTTCGAGAATTGTATTTTGGGGGAATTGAGAAACAGACATGATTCTTTTTTGGGCTAATTTATAAAAAAAAGACAATACCAATTATGAGTATAGATAAAACTAAAACATTTAGCACAATTTTTTAAACATATAAGGAGTATAAGTTCATTTAAGTTGGCCCCTTTCGAATTCAATAAATAATCGTGGATGTCTTAGCCCAGATAAAAGTGAAAAGCCCACAGTATAAAACACTAATTTTTCTTGTTATAAAAGAGCGACCAACGGAAGCTCCTTTTTATGACTTAGAAAAATAGTGTTTTATGCGCGGACTTGAAACGGTTAGCTGTCCCGAGCCTTCGGGATAGCTCCTAAAAATGCTACTCACTCATTTCGTCGTAACGCTCTGGAACTTGGGGATCGTACAGTGGACAATTGAACTCTGCCAAGGCATCTACCAATTGATTCATGATTTTCCCTTCGGTGCCGTAGCAATCGATTTGAATGCTTTGAGGAGTGGTTTTTATTTGAAAAGCGCCTTTCCCTTTGTTGTTTTTCCAACTGTTGTCATCTACTTTTTCCCATTGGGAAAACAGCGTATTAATCCTATTGAGGATGACAGTCACAGGAATTTCTTCGAGACCTGCTACTTCTTGTTCCTCAATAATGGCTTCGTAAACCAAGTGATGGTTTAGATAGATGCCGTCCTGATATCTCCAAAAAAGTAATTCGTACATTTAAAAAAATTGAAAGATTGAAAAATTAAAAGATTGAAAAATTAGCAATCAATTAAAGTTTTTTAATATTCGAAAGTTCCGTATTCACTGGTGATGGTCAGTTTTTTAGAATCTGCGGCTTCTACTCTACCCACAATTTGTGCATCGACATTGAACGATTTTGAAATTGCAATAATGTCTTGGGCAATAGCTTCGGGAACATATACTTCCATGCGGTGTCCACAATTGAATACTTGGTACATTTCTTTCCAATCGGTTTTGGATTGTTCTTGTATCAGCTGAAATAATGGGGGAACCGGAAATAAATTATCTTTTATAATGTGTAGATTTTGTACAAAATGTAAAATTTTGGTTTGCGCTCCTCCACTGCAATGCACCATTCCATGAATTTCATTGGACGAATATTTATCCAAGATTTTCTTGATAATAGGCGCATAAGTTCTGGTTGGCGAAAGCACTAATTGACCTGCATCGATTGGCGAATTTTCAACAGCATCAGTAAGATTCACTTGTCCGGAATAGATTAATTCTTCAGGAACTGCAGCATCAAAACTCTCAGGATATTTGGTTGCCAAATATTTCCCGAAAACATCATGACGCGCCGATGTTAATCCGTTGCTTCCCATTCCGCCATTATAGCTTTTTTCGTAAGTAGCCTGACCAAAAGAAGCCATACCTACAATGACATCACCCGCTTTAATATTGGCATTGTCAATTACTTTAGAACGTTTCATACGAGCCGTTACGGTAGAATCTACAATAATAGTTCGAACGATATCCCCTACGTCAGCCGTTTCACCTCCTGTGGAATGAATGGTCACGCCAAAAGAATCCAGTTCTTTGATTAACTCTTCGGTTCCATTGATGATTGCTGAAATTACTTCGGCAGGAATAAGATTTTTATTTCTTCCAATGGTGGAAGAAAGCAGAATATTATCCGTTGCTCCTACACACAATAAATCATCGATATTCATAATCAATGCATCTTGGGCAATGCCTTTCCAAACAGAAATATCTCCAGTTTCTTTCCAATACATATACGCCAGAGAAGATTTAGTTCCCGCTCCGTCCGCATGCATAATCAGGCAATAGTCTTCGTCTTGGGTTAAATAATCAGGGACAATTTTACAAAATGCTTGAGGAAACAATCCTTTATCGATGTTTTTTATGGCGTTATGCACGTCTTCTTTGGATGCCGAAACACCGCGAAGCGCATATCTTTTTGAAGTATCTGAACTCATGTAGTCTAGTTGTGTAACCTGCTTTTAGGCAGATGTGTTTTGCGGCAAAGATAATTATTTTTTTTGGGTTTTGCCTATTGGGTTTTCAAGTGTTTCGTTAAATCTATAATCTATAAATTGAATATGGATTTATTTTATTAAATTTGTCTTAGCATTTTGTCTACTAGCACTTTATAAAACAAATACAAAAAATAATCTGTAAACAAATACTGTTTATCACAATGGGCATCCTACTAGATTTGGATTGATTTTAATTAAAAATTTATAGCCAAACCCATTTAAAAGTTTAAGAAACTTTAAACCAAAAATTATACTCAAAAAAGTGGAAACCAGCCACCACATAAAAAAACGGGGCCTTACCGAAAAGCCATAAGAGTAGGAAACTAAAAAACACAACATTATGCCTAAATATGTAATTGAAAGAGAAATCCCCGGTGCAGGTAAACTTAATTCCGATCAGTTAAGAGCCATTTCACAAACTTCTTGTGGAGTACTGGGTAAAATGGGACCCCAAATTCAATGGGTCAACAGCCAAGTCACCGCTGACAAAATCTATTGTACTTATATCGCTCCCAACGAGGATATGATTCGGGAACATGCAAAGGCAGGTGGATTTCCAGCAAATTCCATAAGTCAAGTATTCGCTACCATTGACCCAACAACTGCAGAACAAACAGTTTAGTAAAATTCAACTTTTTTAAAAAAAAAATGCCTATCCAAAACGGATAGGCATTTTTATGAAATAGTGTTTGTTATTATTTTGTAAACAACAATTCTCTATATTTAGTCAATGTCCAAAGTTCATTGTCTACCAACAACTCCAGTTTATCACAATGTTCACGTATCACTTCAAAATAAGGCTTTACGTTATTACAATAGGCCTCAGCCATTTCTTGAGCATCAGTCATTACATTTGCTTTCTTTCTTTCGTTAGTCATTTCAACTACTTTAGAATTGATTCCTTCAATATGTCTTGAAATATCTTTGATTAAAATAATTTGCTCTTTGGCAATTGTTTCAAACTCAGCTCCAAAAATATCTTTCAACCCTTTAACATTTTCAATCAAAGTATTTTGGTAACGGATTGCAGTTGGAATAACGTGATTTGTAGAAATATCACCTAAAACTCTTCCTTCAATTTGAATTTTCTTCGTGTATTCTTCCAATTCAATTTCGTAACGCGCTTCCACTTCAATGTGGTTCATGATACCCATTTCAGAAAACAAATCTAAAGCTTGTTTAGAAGCTCTCGCTTTCAATGCTTCAGGAGTAGTTTTAAAGTTACTCAAACCTCTTTTCCCTGCTTCGATTTCCCATTCATCACTGTAACCATCTCCTTCAAAAAGAATTTTTTTGGAAACTTTAATATACTCTCTCAAAACATTGAAGATGGCATCGTCTTTCTTCATGTCTTTAGATTCAATCAAAGAATCAACTTCAATTTTAAAATCTTTCAATTGTTTAGCAACAATAGTATTCAAAGTCGTCATTGCATTAGCACAGTTTGCAGAAGATCCTACTGCTCTGAACTCAAATTTATTTCCTGTGAATGCAAATGGTGAGGTTCTATTTCTATCTGTATTATCTAAAAGCACATCTGGAATTTTACCTACTACATTTAATTTTAAATCTGTTTTCTCTTCTGGAGATAATTTCCCGGTAGTTACCCCTTCTAATTCAGCTAAAACTTTGGTTAATTGCTCTCCAATAAATACAGAAATAATTGCCGGTGGTGCTTCATTTGCACCTAATCTATGGTCATTACTTGCCGTTGCAATTGCACCTCTTAATAATGATTCATAATCATTTACCGCTTTTATAGTATTAATAAAGAAAGTCAAAAATTGTAAATTGCTCATAGGCGTTTTACTTGGACTCAACAAGTTTACTCCAGTATCAGTTGCTAATGACCAGTTGTTGTGTTTTCCGGAACCATTAACTCCTTTGAACGGTTTTTCATGGAATAATACTTTCAAATCATGACGTTCAGCCACTTTTTGCATTACATCCATTAATAAACAGTTGTGGTCAACTGCTAAGTTAGTCTCTTCAAAAATAGGTGCCAACTCGAATTGATTTGGAGCCACTTCATTATGACGTGTTTTAACCGGAATTCCTAACAACATACATTCTTGCTCTAAATCCCTCATGTATGTTAACGCACGTGTTGGAATAGAACCAAAATAATGATCGTCTAATTGTTGTCCTTTTGCAGAGGTATGTCCAAGCAAAGTTCTTCCTGTCATCAAAAGATCAGGACGAGAATCTGCTAACGATTTATCAATCAAGAAATATTCTTGTTCCCATCCCAGGGTTGCAGTAACTTTCTTTACATTTTTGTCAAAATACTTACATACTTCTGTAGCCGCCTCATCCATTGCAGATAAAGCTCTCAATAATGGAATTTTATTATCTAATGCTTCTCCTGTGTAAGAAATGAAAACCGTAGGAATACATAAAGTAGTTCCATAAATAAATGCTGGAGAAGTTGGATCCCAAGCCGTATATCCTCTTGCTTCAAATGTGTTTCTAATTCCACCATTTGGGAAACTAGAAGCGTCTGGTTCTTGTTGTACTAATTGTGCTCCACCAAATTTTTCTACCGGATCGCTACCGTCATAAGATGTTTCAAAAAAAGCATCATGTTTTTCAGCAGTTGTTCCTGTAAGAGGTTGAAACCAATGAGTATAATGAGTAACCCCTTTTGACAAGGCCCACTCTTTCATTCCCATTGCGATATAATCTGCTAATTTCCTGTCTATTTTAGTTCCGTGTTGAACGGCACCTTGCACTCCTTTGAAAGCATCCGAAGTCAAATATTGCTTCATTGCCCTTTCATTAAACACATTTGCACCAAAAATAGTTGATTTTCTATCAGTCTCTTCAAATTGAACTGGCTTTCTGGTTGAAGCTTCTCTCAAAGCTTGAAAACGTAGTGTTGACATAATTTATAAATTTAAATATTAATCGTGATTTAGAATACATACAAATATAATTCATTCCTGTAATATTTTAATCCTCTCATTAACATATCTTAACTTTCTTTTTTAACATAGAATTAAAATTAAAAAAATTGACCATTTCACTTTTGAAGTAATAAAAATCTTAACTATTTATTAATGACTAAAAAACCAGCATTGTGAATTTAATTTTTATAACTAATTAAAATTGCATTTTTTTAAATATACCCCTAAAAAAATGAAGTAATGCTAAAAATTATACCTCATTAAATAAAAATTACCCCCTGATTTTACGACATCGACAAATTAATTTATATTTGCAAAAGAAAATTATCAAAAAGAAAATAAATTTATATTATTATGGCTAAAATAAAGTTAGAATACATTTGGTTAGATGGATACGAACCAACTCAAAACTTAAGAAGTAAAACCAAAGTTGAAGAACACGAAAATTTCAAAGGAACATTAGAAGAAATAGGAAACTGGTCTTTTGATGGCTCATCTACAAAACAAGCAGAAGGTGGTTCATCTGATTGTTTATTAGTACCTGTTGCTATTTACCCAGATCCTACACGTATCAATGGATATTTAGTAATGACAGAAGTTATGAATGCTGATGGTACTGCTCACTCTTCTAACGGCAGAGCTACTATTGATGATGATGGTGATTTCTGGTTTGGTTTCGAACAAGAATATTTCATTATGGATACTAAAACTTTATTGCCTTTAGGATTTCCAATTGGAGGATACCCTGCACCACAAGGGATGTACTACTGTTCAGTAGGTGGTAAAAACACACATGGAAGAGGATTAGTAGAAGAGCACGCTGATTTATGTATCGCTGCCGGAATTAACTTTGAAGGTATCAATCAAGAAGTTGCTTGTGGTCAATGGGAATTTCAATTATTCGCTCAAGGCGCTAAAAAAGCAGGTGACGAAATATGGATTGCCAGATATTTACTAGATCGTTTAACTGAGAAATACGGTTACTATATTGATTACCACCCAAAACCATTAGGCGATACTGATTGGAATGGATCTGGAATGCATGCTAACTTCTCTAATGAAATATTAAGAACATGTGGTTCTCAAGAAGTTTACGAAAAAATATGTGAGGCATTCAGACCTGTAACTGCAGAACACATTGCTGTTTACGGAGCTTACAATGACCAACGTTTAACAGGTAAGCACGAAACTGCTTCTATCCATGATTTCTCTTATGGAGTTTCTGATAGAGGAGCTTCAATCAGAATCCCATTAATTACTGTTCAAAAAGGATGGAAAGGATGGTTGGAAGACAGAAGACCAGCATCTAACGGTGATCCATACAAAATTGCTGCCAGAATTGTAAAAACTGTAAAATCTGTATTAATTGAAGAATTAGTATAAGAATCTATATAAACTTGATTTGTTTATAAATTAAAAGTGCCTTCATTTGTGAAGGCACTTTTTTTTTAGGATTAGCCCGGAATATATTTCCCAACCACAACTTTATTTTAAATAAGGTTCAAATTTAAAAAATCAAAAAGTATCTTTACCAAACGTATAATTAACAACTTTATATATGATTGTCTGGATTTTATTTTTAGCTGCCATCTTACTATTTCTTGCACTCGATTTAGGTGTTTTTAATAAAACGCCACATATTATTAGTTCCAAAGAAGCTGGTAAATGGACTGCTATATGGGTAACTTTATCTTTTTTATTTTCCGGAGTTATCTATTGGTTATATGGCAATAATTATATTTCTAATCCGGATGGATTGAAACCCGCCGCAGCGTCAATAAAATTCATTACCGGATATTTAATAGAATTATCTTTAAGCGTAGACAATATATTTGTAATTGCTATTATTTTTTCTTCTTTTAAAATACCGCGAAAATACCAACATCGAGTTTTGTTTTGGGGAATTCTAGGTGCTATTGTTTTTAGAGGCCTAATGATCTATTTTGGAGTTTTGCTTATCAATAAATTTTCGTGGACAACCTATATTTTCGGTATATTTCTGATTTATACTGCAATGCGAATGCTGTTTACCAGTGAAGATGAGAAATTTGAACCCAAAAAATCTTTTGTATACAAAACGTTACGAAAAATTATGCCGATCACTAGTCACATCGATGAAGAACATTTCTTTGTAAAAAGACGACATATTACTGCCGCAACACCACTTTTTGTTGCATTGGTAATTATTGAAGTTATGGATGTTATCTTTGCACTTGATAGCGTTCCTGCAATTTTGGCTATTACTAACGATCCTTTCTTAGTTTTTAGCTCGAATATTTTTGCCATATTAGGCTTGCGTTCCATGTATTTCTTTTTGGCCAATATGTTAGAAAAATTTGCCCATTTAGAATACAGCCTTATTGCCATTTTAACTTTTGTGGGACTCAAAATGTTGCTCCACGATTTTATCGAAATCCCAGAATGGGTATCATTAGCTTTTATAGCCATTTCGCTATTGGCCGGAATTATTGTATCTATAAAATTGGGAAAAGAAGAAGTTGCTGAAGAAAATAGTTAATCTATATAATGTTCTAAAAATAAAAGCATAAAAAAAGGAAATCTTACGATTTCCTTTTTTACTTTATAACCTAAAGTTACATTTGGATTTTTTGAATTTGACTTTCATTTAATTTTAAAGTCGACATAACCGCTTCAAAACTATTTTTATTGATTGAAGTAGCAAAACCTGCAGGCACAATCACAATTCTTAATACTTGATTCAATCTAAAGTCCGTAGAAACTGTTTGCAAATTATTACCAATCATAAAGACATTTACATTTCTTGTAGTATAATCTTGATCATACCCAAAATCTAATGTTCCGTCACTAAAATAATGAGTTTCAGGCAATAATTTCCATACGTCATTACCTTGTGAACTACCGGATAATCGGTATACTAATACTACATCCGAAGAATAAATCGGATAATCAAACGTGATTAATTTACTGTAATCATTCGTTGAAGTAAACGAAGCGTTAACTTCAAATACTTCACTAGTCGTGTTATCTACAATAGGTCCATCGTTTACGGTACAACTTTGTAAACTAAATAATCCTACAATGGCTAAAAGGGTAAATATCTTTTTCATGTTTTTAAAATTTAAATGGTTAATTTTATTTTCTATATTCATGAATTGTGCCAAACTTTATTTTCGAAAAAAAAATTAACCATTTAAAATGGAAAAACAACTAAAACTTTACATGCTAATGCTGGGCTGTAAGCCGATAGGAAGGTTTACAGAACAACACGATATTTTTTTCGGAATTGGAAGTTCCTTGAAAAATTTGATTCCACAGATGAATTTTTTTTGGCCTGAAGCCAAAGGAAAACTTCATATTGATGCCTGGAGAGAAGTTGCTGTAGTCAATAATTATTCGATTGAAATCATTCCGAAAGATGTAGTCGAAAATACCGCTTCTGAAAAATTATTTTTCATTAATCTGGGGGGTTACAAAGAAAATGAATTTGAAGAATACCATTATAAAATGCTTTCTGTTGCCGAAAGTTTAAGATTAGTATCCAAAAATGCCAAAAAAACCACTTTCTATAAACATTGTGGTTTCAAAGGGGCAACTTCCCATATTGATGATAAATACGGAATCGATGTGGATGATATTTATAATGTATCGGATATATTAGACAAGCAATTTAAAGAACAATATGCATTGAAAATCACAAAATCTGAAGATGATTTAAAAGAAGATGAATTGCATATTGGCTATTTAAAATTAAATAAAAACACTTTTTAATATTTTCAGATTAAAATCAAGTAAACAAAAAAAGCATCCGATTAAGGATGCTTTTCATTTAAAATTAATTTTTAAAATTATCTGGAAGACATTACTTTTTTCACACTGCTTCCACGATCAGTAGTCACTTTCACAATATATACTTGTTCTTTTCCTTTATTTAATTTTAGGTCTAGCGCAATTTCTTTGTTCAGATAACTATTGGTATCCGTTTTAGAAAGCACTGAAATACCTTGAGCATTAAACACATCAATTTTCACATCAGACACATAATCAAATTTGTATTTGATTGTAAGCCTATCTTTGAAAGGAACAGGATACGCGTCAAAACCTACGTTACTGGTTTTAGCGGTTAGAGTTGTTTCTATAGGAACAATTGTTTCTGTTGTTTTGGTGTCTGAATTGGTAATTTTACCAGAAGCTGGTGGACAATTTGCCGCATCACAACTAGAAGCAGGAAAAGAAATACAACCAGCGGCATTTTTAACTATAATGCTAGGATTAGAGCCAGCAGCTAAAGCAGAAAATAAAGTCTCTGGTTGCCAATGAGCTCCATTATCAATACTGTATTGATACCCTGTTCCAGTTGGGCTTTGAACAGTAATACTTCCTGTACTTGAGCATAGAGAAGGCTGAATAACACAAAGAGTTGGCGCATCTGGTGTTGTTTTCGGAGCTGATGTTCCAGAACCTGCAAGACTGGTACAACCATTTGTTGCAGTTTGAGTAACCGTATAAGTTGCAGCATTCGTTACATGAATACTCGCCGTTGTTGCAGCATTACTCCACAACAGAGTTCCGGTATAATCACTGGCAGTTAAATCCGAACTTCCATCGCAGTTGTTCACTACCGTTACAGTTGGTGCACTTGGTGTTGTTTTCGGAGCTGATGTGCCAGAGCCTGTAAGACTGGTACAACCATTTGTTGCAGTTTGAGTAACCGTATAAGTAGCAGCATTCGTTACATGAATACTCGCCGTTGTTGCAGCATTGCTCCACAACAAACTTCCTGTGTAATTACTGGCGGTTAAATCTGAACTTCCATCACAGTTATTAACTACAGTTACTGTTGGTGCACTTGGTGTTGTTTTCGGAGCTGATGTTCCAGAGCCTGCAAGACTGGTACAACCATTTGTTGCAGTTTGAGTAACCGTATAAGTTGCAGCATTCGTTACATGAATACTCGCCGTTGTTGCAGCATTGCTCCACAACAAACTTCCTGTGTAATTACTGGCGGTTAAATCTGAACTTCCATCACAGTTATTAACTACAGTTACT
>NZ_JBLNKX010000004.1:0-408576 GCF_048158725.1 Flavobacterium arabinosi | reverse complement strand
TTTATCCGGTGGGAACCACAACGATTAAATGGAATGTATCAGATGCTAACAGTAATGCAGCAGTTGAAGTTGTCCAAACCGTTATCGTAAGGGATAATCAACTTCCTGTGATTACTTCCAATGGCAATAAAAATGTAACTACTGATTTAAATGTTTGCGGCGCAAGCGTAGTTGTTTTGGCATCTACTACAGATAATTGTACTGTAGGCGCAGCAAAAGGCGTTCGAAGTGATGCATTGGCATTGAATTCCATTTATCCGGTGGGAACCACAACGATTAAATGGAATGTATCAGATGCTAACAGTAATGCAGCAGTTGAAGTTGTCCAAACCGTTATCGTAAGGGATAATCAACTTCCTGTGATTACTTCCAATGGCAATAAAAATGTAACTACTGATTTAAATGTTTGCGGCGCAAGCGTAGTTGTTTCGGCATCTACCACAGATAATTGTACTGTAGGCGCAGCAAAAGGCGTTCGAAGCGATGCATTGGCATTGAATGCTATTTATCCGGTGGGAACCACAACTATTAAATGGAATGTATCAGATGCGAACAGTAATGCGGCAGTTGAAGTTGTCCAAACCGTTGTCGTAACGGATAATCAACTTCCTGTGATTACTTCCAATGGCAATAAAAATGTAACTACTGATTTAAACGTTTGCGGCGCAAGCGTAGTTGTTTCGGCATCTACCACAGATAATTGTACTGTGGGTTCAGCAAAAGGCGTTCGAAGCGATGCATTGGCATTGAGTGCTGTTTATCCGGTGGGAACCACAACGATTAAATGGAATGCAAGTGATAGTAATGGAAAAGATGCGGTTGCAGTAATTCAAACGGTAATAGTGGTTGACAATGCTCTGCCTACAGTGCTTACAAAAAATATAACGGTTCAACTCAATGCTACAGGAAATGTTTCGATAACTCCAGCTCAAATCAATAATGGAAGTTCAGATGCTTGTGGAATTGCGTCATTGACATTAGATAAAACTTCGTTTACTTGTGCCAATGTTGGATCTAATACGGTAAAATTCACTGTAACTGATGTAAACGGAAACGTTTCTTCTCAAACGGCAATCGTAACTGTTGAAGATAAAGTTGCACCCGTTGTTCTTGTAAAAAATAATACTATTCAACTAGATGCTTCTGGGAATGCTTCAATAACTGCAAATCAAACAAATAATGGATCAACTGATAATTGCGGAATTGCTTCAATCAGTTTAAGTAGACTTACTTTTAGTTGTACCAATGTAGGAGCCAATACGGTTATTCTGACTGTAAAAGATGTCTACGGTAATGTAGCAACGGCTTCTGTGGTGGTAACGGTTGTTAATACATTTGGCGATAATGATTCAGATGGAATCAAAGACAATTGTGATGGCGATGACGACAATGATGGAGTCTTGGATGTAAACGATAACTGTCCGTTAATAGCGAATGCGAATCAAGCGGATAATGATCATGACGGTTTGGGTGATGTTTGTGATGATGATGATGACAATGATGGAATTCTAGACACTATAGATAATTGTTCGATGACTTACAATCCTAATCAGGAAGATCGCGATCATGATGGTCTAGGGGATCTTTGTGATTTGATCGAGATTAACGTAGCAGAGGCTATGACTCCAAACGGAGATGGGATTAATGATACCTGGGTTATTTATAATATCGAAAACCATCCTAACTCAGTGGTACGCGTTTTTAATCGTTGGGGAACAGAAGTGTTTTCGGCTAGAAACTACCAAAATGATTGGGATGGTCATAGCAAAAACAATGGTCAGTCGTTGCCTGAAGGAAGTTCGTATTATTATCAGATAGATTTTGAAGGTGATGGTACAATTGATAAAGAAGGTTGGATATACATAAACAGATAGTCGTAAAATAAGAAAACGAAAGACATGAAAATAGTTAAAAATATATTTGCAGGAGCACTACTACTTTTGAGTAGTGCCCTTTTTGCCCAGCAGGAAAGTACTTTTACCATGTATAGGTATCATATGAATATGATAAACCCAGCTTATGCAGGAGTGGATAATGAGACGGTTGTTACGGGTTCATTCCGAAGACAATGGACAGGAATAAAGGATGCACCAGAATCTCAGGCAGTTTCCTTTGGAACAAATGTTGGGGGAAATTTAGGATTAGGGATTTCTATGGTTAACGATAAAACGTTTATCGAAAAACAAACTATGTTAGGAATTGATTTTTCCTATAAGTTAAAAATGGACGAGACAATGGATTTATACTTGGGATTTAAAGCGGGAGGTAATTTTTACGATGTAAATACTTCGGGACTTCAAACCTATTTGCCACAATCTGATCCTGCCTTGGGATCTATAAATCATTTTAATCCCAATGTAGGTGTAGGAGCTCTGTTAAAAAATGAAAAATTATTTGTTTCGATTTCTATTCCCAGGATGTTAAATACAAAAAGAGCCAAAAACGATGATGGATATGCTTCTGTAGCAACTGACAGGCCTCATATTTATTTAAGTGGGGGATATGATTTTAACTTGAACTCGGATGCGTCTTTGGTATTAAAGCCTTCTTTTATGTTAAGATATGTTAATGGCTCGCCGGTCTCTATTGATATTAACTCAATGATTCAGATTCAAAATAATTTTGAAATTGGGGCCATGTATCGAAGTGATGAAGCCTTTGCAGGTCTAGTTGATTTCATAATAAGCAAACGTATGATGGTAGGTTATGCTTATGAGGTAAGCACAAGAACGGAATTGGCAAGTGCAAAAAATACAAATGAATTTTTTATTCGATTTAAGTTTTAATGAGACAATCAAAAAATATTTACTTTTGAAATAGTCTTTATTTTGCCAGCTTAATTTAAAACAGAAGGGGGTTGTCTATTTATAGGCAGCCTCTTTTTTTTGAACTGTTACTTTAATGTTTAAATTGTGTTTTCAATGTGTAACCTGAAATAAGAGGGCGAATGTATTTTTGTTTTGGGCAAATACGATTTTATTTTCTTCGGAATTTATGTTGCATCATTTATTGCTTTTAATACATTTAAAGTTGGTTTTTTGTGAAATTTACTTAAAATTACAAATTAATGCCCATTTATCAATTGTCAAATCCGAATTCAGTATCTTTGCGCATTATTTTAAACACGAAAATAATGATACAACTTCACGATAAACAATTTGTTCCGTTTATTTCTGCTAAAGAAATTGACTTTGCAATCGCAAAAATGGTTGCTCAAATAGAAGATGATTTTGGTGATGAAATACCAGTATTTGTGGGTGTCTTGAACGGTTCTTTTATGGTAGTTTCTGATTTTATGAAACTGTATAAAAAACCATGTGAGGTATCTTTCATAAAAATGGCCTCTTACGAAGGAACTTCTTCCACAAATGAAGTGAAACAATTAATAGGATTGAATCAGGATTTGACTGGACGCAGCGTTATTATAATAGAAGATATTGTGGATACCGGGAATACTTTGGTAGAGCTGAAAGCATTATTTAAAAAACAAAATGTAAAGCATTTTAAAATAGCAACACTTTTTTTTAAACCGGAAGCCTATACAAAAGACATGAAAATAGATTATGTTGGAATTAGAATTCCAAATAAATTTATTGTTGGTTTTGGCTTGGATTATGATGGTTTAGGAAGAAATTTACCCGAAGTATATAAACTAAAAGAATAATTACACAACAACATGACTAACATTGTTTTATTTGGAAAACCAGGAGCAGGTAAAGGAACTCAAGCTGAATTTTTAAAAGAAAAATACAAATTAACGCATATCTCCACGGGTGATGTATTTCGTTTTAATTTAAAAAACGATACCGAACTTGGGAAACAGGCAAGAGTATATATGGATGCTGGGGATTTAGTGCCAGATGAATTGACTACTAAAATGCTAATTGATGAGGTAAATAAACACCCGGACACTAATGGAATTTTGTTTGACGGTTACCCAAGAACAATTTCACAAGCCAAGGATTTAGATGTATTTCTTACTTCAATAGGTTCTCAAGTTGCAGCGACAATAGCGCTTGAAGCCGATGATGAAATCTTGGTGGCAAGATTACTCGAAAGAGGAAAAACAAGTGGTAGAATTGACGATCAAGACGAAGAAAAAATCAGAAATCGCTACCAGGAATACAATGAAAAAACAGCTCCTTTAATGGATTATTATCAGGAGCAAGGAAAATTTCACGCAGTAAATGGGATAGGTTCCATTGCTGAAATTACTGAAAGAGTAAGCAGCGTTATTGATAATTTATAGGAGCAATTCCAGCTGTACATTACAAGTCCTAGTTAAAAAAAACTATTTTTCTAAGTCCTAAAAGGAGCTTCCTTTGGTCGCTCTTTTTTGACAAGAAAAATTAGCTTTTTTAACTCCGGGCTTTTCATTCCCATCTGGGCTAAAAATCCGGATTGCAGGTTTCAGAAAATAAAATTCAGGAATTAGATTTAAATAAAAAACGAATCAACTAAAAAATTGGAAATACTAATAATATTTTTTCTAATACTATTAAATGGGGTTTTCTCTATGTCAGAAATCGCATTGATTTCAGCCCGAAAGAATAGATTAGAGACCGCGGCAAAAAAAGGAAATAAAAGCGCTAAAATCGCATTGGATTTAGCGAATTCGCCAAATAAATTTTTGTCAACAGTACAAATAGGAATCACTCTGATAGGGATTCTTACCGGTATTTATAGTGGTGATAAAATAACCAAAGATGTGGAAGCGTTTATATTTGGGTTTGAAATGATAAAACCTTATTCACATTCTGTTGCTGTAGGTTTAGTTGTTGTGATTTTGACTTTTTTCTCCTTAGTATTGGGAGAATTGTTGCCTAAAAGAATAGGCTTGAACCACCCGGAATCCATTGCTAAAGCTGTGGCATTACCCATGAAAATTGTTTCTATCGTTACCGCACCATTTATTTGGTTGTTAACTCATTCAACGGATTTTTTATTGAATATTTTACAAATAAAACCCACCGCGGACGGTAAAGTAACCGAAGAAGAAATAAAAGCGATTATCAAAGAAGGTACTGAAGGTGGAGAAGTACAGGAAATAGAACAAGATATTGTGGAGCGTGTTTTTCATATTGGAGACCGAAAAATAAACTCCTTGATGACGCACAGAAAGTCAGTAGTTTTTTTACCTTTGCACGCTGATAAAGAACAGGTTAAGGAATTCATGCTTAAAGAATTACATTCTATTTACCCAGTTTATGGTGAAAATTATGATGATATAGTTGGGGTCGTTAATCTGAAAAACATTTTTGCTCATTTTGAAAATGAAAACTTCAATTTAGCGGATATAATGACTGAAGCTCCTTTTATGATGGAGCAAACTACTGCTTATATCGCCTTAGAAAGATTCAAAAAAACAGGCATTCATTATGCATTTGTCTCTGATGAATATGGTGTTTTTCAGGGTGTAATTACTTTGAATGATATTCTGGAAGCCTTGGTAGGTGACGCTTCTGATTTTTATAAAGATGATTTTCAGCTGATTGAAAGAGAAGATGGAAGTTGGCTGGTTGATGGGCATTATTCACTGCATGATTTCTTGACTTACTTTGAATTAGATGAATTAATCAATGATTACGAAGTGACCACGGTGAGTGGATTAATAATGACGGAACTCTCTCATATTCCTAAACAGGGAGAGAAACTAATTTGGCAAAAATTTGAGTTGGAAGTCATCGATATGGATGGCGTGAAGATTGATAAAGTGATGGTGAAAGCACTTAAATAATAAAAATAGAAATAGAGGGCAGGAGACAGATAGCAGTTTGAATTTTTTTCAATCCGAAATCCGAAATCTGAAATCTGAAATTAAAAAAAATGACTGAAGGGAATTTTGTAGATTACGTTAAAATATATGTTTCTTCCGGAAAAGGAGGAAAAGGATCTACGCATTTGCATAGAGAAAAATTTATTGAAAAAGGTGGTCCTGATGGTGGTGATGGTGGTCGTGGTGGTCATGTTTTTTTGGTTGGTAACAAAGGTCTATGGACATTGTTTCACCTTAAATTTGCCAGACATATTAAAGCCGGTAATGGTGGAGATGGTAGTGGTGACAGAAGTACAGGTGCTGATGGCGATGATAAATTCATTGAAGTTCCGTTAGGAACAGTTGTAAAAGATAAAGAAACAGGAGAAATATTATTTGAAATTACCGAAGACGGTGAAAAACAAATACTTTCTCGTGGTGGAAAAGGTGGATTAGGGAACTGGCATTTTAGAAGTTCAACCAATCAAACACCAAGATACTCACAGCCGGGATTGCCTGGTGCAGAAATGGATGTTATTCTTGAACTAAAAGTGCTTGCAGATGTAGGTTTAGTAGGTTTTCCTAATGCAGGAAAATCAACTTTATTGTCGGTTTTAACTTCTGCGAAACCAAAAATTGCTGATTATCCGTTTACTACTCTAAAACCAAATCTTGGAATCGTGGCGTACAGAGATTTCCAATCTTTTGTAATTGCTGATATTCCAGGAATTATTGAAGGTGCTGCCGAAGGAAAAGGATTAGGGCATTATTTCTTGCGTCATATTGAACGTAATTCAACTTTATTGTTCTTAGTTCCAGTGGATACGCCAGACATCAAAGCAGAATACGATATTTTGGTAAACGAATTGACAAAATACAATCCAGAAATGCTTGACAAAGAGCGTTTGTTGGTGATTTCAAAATGCGATATGCTCGATGATGAGTTGAAAGCAGAATTGAAAGTGGAATTAGACGTTGCTTTCAAAGACATTCCTTATATGTTTATTTCATCTGTGGCTCAACAAGGCTTGACCGAATTGAAAGACAAATTATGGAAAATGTTGAATGACTAACATTTTAAAAAATTATAGGAAAAGGTGTTCTCAAAAGAGCACCTTTTCTGTTTTTATAATTTATTCTATTCAGTTATGATTATAAGTGTCAAATAAAAACTGCAGGGTTTCAGGGATATTATTGGCTTGTATTTTCGGGTATTTTATATGGGAATCAAGCCAGTTTTCTATTGTTAAATAAAAATCATCCCCAACATCATAAAGGACAGGAACACCCATTTTTTTGAGAGCCGCTGCATTGCATTCTTGTTCATAGTGCTTCCGAATAGGAATTGAGAGTATTTTTTTTTCTAAATATAATGCTTCAGCAGGCGTTTCAAATCCTCCGCCAGTAATGATTCCTTCACAATTTATGAGACTTTTATTGAAGTATTCTTGATTCACTGGAAAATAAGTAACGTTTTTTATGGTGTGTTTGGTTTTTACATCATTCAAAAACCAATGAAAAGAGAAGTTAGGAAGCTTGTTGAATGCTTTCTCTAAGCAATCTTTTTGAAATGAAGGCAAATAAACAGTAATATGACCCTTGTTTTTGGGTTCGGCATTTAGGATCTCGTCTTTGATAATTGGAGGACGTATAAAGGAGTCGTATTTGTCAAAATGTAAGCCAATATATTGAGGAGAAGGCGCATAATGTTTCAGAATCATTTCTCCCATAATGCTCTTTTTTTCAGGTCTAGGAGTCAAAGGAGATATAAAACTTGCTTGATGTCCAAATTGTATGGAATGCACCTTTTGTAATTTGCAAGCCAAAGAAGTAATCGAATCAAAATCATTGATGACCACATCATAGTTTTTCAGCGGTAAAGAATTCGCGTCTTTATAGATTTGTTTTGGTTTAATATTTTTGGCAATATCCCAATAATTCAAACCCCCGCATTTACTGTAATGCAAGCTACAGCCATCGCTTTTAAATTTTATAGGTAAATTGACATCCAGACTAGCATTGTTGCCACTCATAAAAAAATCTACTTCACCAAATTTTTGAAGATAAGGATATAATTGTACTGCCCTGCTGATGTGACCATTGCCCGTTGCCTGAATAGCATAAAATATTTTCATTACTGTATATTTTGATTTTAAGAACGCTTTTAATGTTTTTCTGAATACGGTTTTTAGGAAAGAATTTTGTTGACAATGTCATTGATTATTTTTTCCTCATGGGTGTCAGTGTCTTTGTAGTGTTCTGTTTTATAATGATAAAGGCTCCATTTTTGTTTTTTATATTCTAATGCCGTAAGATTTTCAATCCAATCACCACTATTCAAATACATCACTTTTCCGTGTTCATTTTCTATTTCCTTCATTTGGGGTTTGTGGATGTGTCCGCAAACTACATAACTGTATTTTTTTTGGATGGCTATTTCTGCTGCAGTGGTTTCAAAATTAGATATAAAGGAAACCGCTTTCTTGACACTGTCTTTAATCATTTTGGAGTAGCTTCTTTTTTCTTTGCCTAAAACACCCAAAAACCAATTAATTAAACTGTTGATTAAAATCAATAAATCATAGCCTTTACCGCCTAGTTTAGCCAGTATTTTGGCATAGCCTTGAGTAGAGGAATCGAATACATCTCCATGAAAAATCCACGTTTTTTTGCCATCTAAATCCAGAATTAATTTATCAGCCAATTCGAAATTTCCTAAAATAAAATCAGAGTATTTTCGTAAAGCTTCATCGTGATTTCCGGTTATGTAGATTACCCGAGTACCCAGATTAGACATTTTTATAATTTGTCTCAATACATTCATATGCGAGGCTGGAAAATAGCTTTTACTAAAACTCCACATATCGATAATATCTCCATTTAAAACTAATGTTTGAGGATTTATCGATTTTAAATACTGTAACAATTCTTTTGCATGACAACCATATGTTCCTAAGTGTACATCGCTTAATACTACTAAAGGAATTTTTCTCTTTCTTTTCATTTTTAGTTTTTACGAAAGTAAGACCACTATGTTATGTTAATGTTTCTTATTCATTATATTTCCTTTTTTAATCGAGGGGCTTTTTAGCTTAAAAAATCTGTTTAATACTTCAAAATTTCCTTATTTTTGAAAGATGAAAAAAATGGCATACTTCTTTTTATTACTTCCTTTGATGATTTGGTCACAATCCAGTTTTGATGTCGCAGAAAAATTATTCAAAGAGGAAAAATTTGATCAGGCGCGACCTGTTTTTGAAAATTTTCTAAAAAATAATCCGTCTAGTCTTAAAACGATCGAGTATCTGGGAGATATTGCCGGACGAAATAAATCATGGGATACAGCGATAGGATATTATAAAAAACTCAAGCAATTGAAACCTTCGGAAGCTAATTATTATTATAAATATGGAGGAGCCCTTGGGATGAAAGCAAGTCAGGTTAGTAAATTCAAGGCTCTTGGAATGATTGATGAAGTTAAAAGCTCTTTTGAGAAAGCAATATTCTTCAATCCTAAGCATATTGAGGCACGTTGGGCATTGATAGAGTTATATATCCAGTTACCAGGAATTATTGGTGGTAGCGAGTCTAAAGCTGTAAAATATTCGAATGAATTATTTCGGTTGTCACCCGTTGATGGTTATTTATCTAAAGGACATATTGAAGAATACTTTAAAAGATATAAAATAGCAGAACAAAATTACAAAAAAGCAATAGCTATAGGCGGTTCAAAAATGAGCTATCAAAAGCTGGCTAATTTGTACAAAAATAAAATGAACGAACCTGAAAAAGCCAAATCAGTTTTAGAAGAATATAAAAATAAAAAAGGATAAATAAGTTAAGATTAATTTCTAATTTGTTTCGAATTCAACAACTATAAACCACAAACTTAATGCGTACACATTTTATAGCTATAGGAGGAAGTGCCATGCACAATCTTGCTTTAGCATTACACAACAAAGGATACCAAGTTACAGGAAGTGACGATGCTATTTTTGAACCATCAAAATCAAGATTAGATAAAAAAGGAATTTTGCCTCCGGAATTAGGATGGTTTCCTGAAAAAATTACCACAGATATTGAAGCAATAATTTTAGGAATGCATGCCAAAGCTGATAATCCTGAATTGTTGAAAGCACAGGAACTTGGTTTGAAAATATATTCTTATCCTGAATTTCTTTATGAACAATCCAAAAATAAAACGCGCGTTGTAATTGGTGGTTCTCATGGAAAAACAACCATAACCTCAATGATTCTTCATGTGATGCATTATCATGATATAGCGGTAGATTACATGGTTGGCGCACAACTGGAAGGATTTGACACGATGGTACATCTTACTGAGGAAAATGATTTTATTGTTTTGGAAGGAGATGAATATTTGTCTTCACCGATAGACAGAAGACCAAAGTTTCATTTGTACCAACCGAATATTGCTTTAATTTCTGGTATAGCCTGGGATCATATCAATGTTTTTCCAACGTATGAAAATTATGTAGAACAGTTTGAAATTTTTATTGGCAAAATTACCAATGGAGGAATTTTAGTTTATAATGAAGATGATTCCGAAGTAAAACGTGTCGCCGAAGCCGCTACAAATCCAATCCGAAAATTAGCGTATCATACGCCAAAATATACCGTAAACGATGGTGTTACACTTCTAGAAACTCCGGAAGGCGACATGCCAATAGAGGTTTTTGGAGCTCATAATCTTAATAATTTGGCTGGAGCCAAATGGATTTGCCAAAATATGGGAGTTGATGAAGCCGATTTTTACGAAGCTATTGCCAGTTTTAAAGGCGCGTCAAAACGATTAGAAAAAATCGCTGAAAGTAAAACTAAAGTGGCGTATAAAGATTTTGCTCATTCACCAAGTAAAGTGGCGGCAACTACAAAAGCGGTAAAAGAGCAATATCCAAATAGAACTTTGGTGGCTTGTTTAGAGTTGCATACCTATAGCAGTTTGAATGCTGAATTTTTAAAAGAATATGAAGGCGCATTAGAATATGCCGATAAAGCAGTTGTTTTCTATTCTCCAGATGCAGTAAAAATTAAGCAGTTGGAAGAAGTGACTTATGAACAGATAGCAAATGCATTCAATAGAAAAGATTTAATCATTTATACTAATCCAAAAGATTTCAAAGACTATTTGTTTCATTTAAATCTTGAGAATTCAGCTTTATTATTGATGAGTTCTGGGAATTATGGAGGATTGAATTTTGATGAAGTAAAGGAATTGGTACAATAGTAATATAGGATGGATAGCAAAATAAAAATTGTTAAAACGACCAGCGAAAATCCAGATTTTGTTACTCTAATTGCAGCATTAGATGCTAGTTTATGGGAGCGTTATCCAGAATTAAAAACAAATTATTGGGGGAATAATGTCATTGAATTAAACCCTAATGTTGTTGTTATTTATCTCGAAAATAAAGCTGTAGCTTGTGGTTGTTTCAAGAAATACGATAAAAATACAATTGAATTAAAGCGTATGTTTGTTTCTCCCGCAGCAAGAGGGATGGGGTTCGCCCAAAAAACATTGCAAGAACTGGAACTTTGGGCACATGAGCAGGGGTTTTCTTTCTCTATATTGGAAACGTTATATAAACAAAAAGAAGCCATCAGTTTGTACCAAAAAGTAGGATATACTATTGTTGATAACTATGAACCTTATGTGGGTTTAGAAAATAGTATTTGCATGAAAAAACAAATTTAAAAGAAATATGCCTATGCCTGAAAATTCTTTTTTTCCAATAACTAATTGGTCCGAAGACGACAAACCACGAGAAAAATTGATGCTCAAAGGCAAAAGTATTTTGAGTGATGCAGAACTGATTGCTATTTTGATTGGCTCAGGAAGTCGCAATGAATCAGCTGTTGATTTGAGCAAACGGATTTTAGGGAGTGTCAATAACAATTTGAATGCGTTAGGGAAATTATCGATTTCTCAATTGACAAATTTTAAAGGAATAGGAGAGGCAAAAGCTATTTCTATTATTGCAGCTTTAGAACTAGGCAGAAGGAGAAGATCAGAGGATGCTGTTGAGTTAACAAAAATTACTTCCAGCAAAACAATTTTCGAAATCATGCAGCCTATTATTGGTGAATTGCCACACGAGGAATTTTGGGTTGTATATTTGAACAATTCAAACAAAGTCATTTCAAAATCACAATTAAGTAAAGGCGGAATAACTGGAACTTTGGTTGATGTGCGATTAGTTTTTAAAACGGCACTTGAAATGGGGGCAACGGGATTAATATTATGTCACAATCATCCTTCGGGAACATTGATTCCAAGCAATGCTGACAAACAAATTACACGGAAACTAAAACTAGCAGGAGATAGCTTAGAAATAAAAGTTTTAGACCATCTTATTGTGACGGAAGCTAGTTATTTTAGCTTTGTCGATGAAGGAATATTTTAGAAGTTAAAAATGAAACATACTATTATAAAAGACGTATTCTTTGATTTAGATCATACGCTTTGGGATTTTGATAAAAATTCTGAATTAACGTTTGAGACTATTTTTAATAAAAGTCATCCAACAATTGAAACTGCAGCATTTATTGAAAAATATGTGCCAATAAATCAAGCATGCTGGAAATTGTATCAATATGATAAAATTACGCATGATGAATTGCGTTACAATAGATTGAAACATTCTTTTGATGCATTGAACTACGCTATTTCTGATGAGGAGATTGAAACGATAGCTCAAGATTACATTCAACGATTACCTGAAAATAACCATCTTTTTGACGGAACTTTTGAGGTTTTGGATTATTTAAATCAAAAATATAAACTGCATATCATTACTAATGGTTTTGCTGAAGTGCAATTTAAAAAGTTAAACAATTCAAATATTGGAAATTATTTTAAAACGATTACTAATTCTGAAATGGCAGGAGTAAAAAAGCCAAATCCTATTATTTTTGAATACGCCCTTGATTTGGCCAAAGCCAAAAAAGAAAACAGCGTTATGATTGGGGATTGTATTGAAGCTGATGTTCAAGGAGCACTTAATGCGGGCTTAGATGCAATTTTTTTTAATGAGAGTAACGTGCAAGTTGAACAGCATATTAAACAAGTGAATCATTTATTAGAACTAAAAAAATATTTATAAATTATGAAAACAAGATTCCTATTTCTAGTAGTATTAATTTCAAGTTACTGTTTCGCGCAATCTGTAAATGATTACAAGGCGGTGCTTATTCCATTAAAATTCGACTTCACTAAAACAGATAATCAATATAGATTGGCAACTTTATCTAAGTTTAATTTAAATAAAGCGGGTTTTCAAGCATATTACGATAATGAACAATTGCCAAAAGAAAATAATGATAGATGTAATTTGTTGTATTTTGACGTTGTGAAAGAAAAATCATTTCTAACAACCAAAGTCTATATTACTTTTAAGGATTGTGATAGAAAAATTATTTTTAAATCGGATATTGGTACAAGTAAAGAAAAAGACTATCAACTGGCTTATACTGAAGCATTGAATAAGGCATTTGTATCTGTTTATGCCTTGCAATATAATTATAATGATGCAGGTATTAGTAATTCAATTGCAGTCCCTAAACAAGATGTGCCAAATGCTCCTAAGGGAATATCCGAAATTATTTCAACGTCAGAGCCTATAAAACAAGTTATAACGTCACAGAATACAATAGCTGATAATTCCAAAATGCTTTATGCACAACCTACAGCTACAGGTTTTCAATTAATAGATAGAACGCCAAAAGTGATTATGAAAGTATATACTACTTCTAGAAAAGATTCTTTCATTGCAACAAAAGGAAATACACAAGGTATTTTAATCGCAATTGAGAATCAGTGGTTTTTTGAATATTACCTAAATGACAAATTATTTTCTGAAAAAGTAGACGTTAAATTTTAGATTTTAAAGGATATAATTTTCTAAAGCGATGCACTGCATCGCTTTTAATTTTAATACCCATATTTGTTTTTCCAGCGGTTTTTCAGGAATTCCCGAATGGTGTTTTCTCGAGAGTTGTTTCCTGGATTATAAATTGGTTTGTTGCTTAGTTCGTTTGGAAGAAATTCCTGTTCAGCAAAATTATTGGCAAAATCATGTGAATATTTATACTCCTCACCATAACCTAATTCTTTCATTAATTTAGTAGGAGCGTTGCGCAAATGAATTGGAACAGGTAAATCGCCTGTTTGTTTCACTAGTTGTTGTGCTGTTCCAATAGCAAGATAGGAAGCATTACTTTTTGGAGATGTTGCTAAATAAATAGCACATTGACTTAATATAATTCTGCTTTCAGGATAACCAATAGTTGAAACGGCTTGAAATGCATTATTGGCCATAATAAAAGCGGTAGGATTTGCATTTCCTATATCTTCACTAGATAGAATGAGCATACGTCTGGCTATAAATTTCACATCTTCACCACCTTCAATCATTCTTGCTAACCAATAAACTGCTCCGTTTGGATCGCTTCCGCGAATTGATTTTATAAAAGCCGAAACAATATCATAATGCTGTTCACCACTTTTGTCATACAAAACGGTATTTTGTTGCACCAATTCGAAAACGCGATCGTTAGTGATTATAATTTCGGCTTCATTAGAGGCGTTTACGACAAGTTCAAAAATATTTAATAGCTTGCGTCCGTCACCTCCAGAAAGTCTCAAAAGCGCCTCGGTTTCTTTCAAAACAATATTTTTCGTTGCCAAAAAAGTATCCGTTTTCATGGCGCGCTCTAATAAGCTTTCCAAATCAGCTTTAGTAAACGCATTTAAAACATAAACTTGGCAACGCGAAAGTAATGCAGGGATAACTTCAAAACTTGGGTTTTCTGTGGTTGCACCAATCAGTGTAATCCAGCCTTTTTCCACTGCTGCTAATAAAGAATCTTGCTGTGATTTGCTAAAACGATGAATCTCATCAATAAACAGGATAGGGTTTTTTGCAGTAAAAAGACCACCACTTTGTTTTGCTTTTTCAATAACATCACGTATGTCTTTCACACCTGAATTGATAGCACTTAAAATATAAAACGGTCGCTTTGATTCCTGTGCAATAATTTGTGCCAAAGTCGTTTTTCCCGTCCCTGGTGGTCCCCAAAAAATTAGAGAAGGAATTATTCCTTTTGTAATTTGTTGTGTCAATGACCCACTTGGTCCTACCAAATGGGATTGACTGATATAGTCTTCTAATTTTTGAGGTCGAATGCGTTCTGCAAGTGGTGCTTCCATTTTGTAAAATTACTATATTTCAAACTGAACTTGTTTTAGTTTCTAATTTTTTTTGGAGCTATTTCCAGCTGTCCACTATATCTTTATATCTCGTTAAAAAAACGAGATATAAAGGATGCCGTTTCCATCTGGGCTAGGGGACTGTATTTAAAATGTTCTTTTGGTTTTAGTATGACAAAATAGCATTAAATTGCTTTTGGATAAATTTTTGATTTTAATTTTGCAAGAACACGAAACTAAAACTGATGGATAATCATTTCAAATTTACTAATGCGGTTATTGGACTTCCGCTTTTTTTTGTAGTATTCCTGTGGTTTGTTTTTTGGCTAGAAATCCGATTCGATTTTGATTTTGTTGAAAATGGAATTTATCCAAGAGAATTTTCAGGTTTGCAAGGGATTTTATTCAGCCCTTTTATTCATGCTGATATTGAGCATCTTTACAATAATTCAATTCCGTTACTGATTTTATTGGCTGCTTTACAATTTTTTTATGCCAATCAGTCTGTCAAAGTTATTGGATTTGGAATTTTACTTTCGGGAATGATAACTTGGGTTATTGGTAGAGATAATTACCATATTGGTGCTAGTGGTTTGATTTATGTATTGGTGAGTTTTGTTTTCTTTAAGGGTATACAAACACAATATTATCGTTTGGTAGCTTTGTCACTGGCAGTTATTGTTATTTATGGTGGTTTGGTTTGGTATGTTTTCCCCAGTCCCGAGACATCAGGCGAAAAAGTAATTTCTTGGGAAGGTCATTTAGCCGGAATGATAACAGGTTTTGTTTTGTCTTTAATTTACAAAACACCAGAGTATAAAAAGGTAATCAAATACGATTGGGAAAAACTAGATTACAATCCTGAGGAAGATAAATTCATGCAACGTTTCGATGTAAATGGAAATTTTGTCAATTTACCATCGCCAGAAGAAACAACAGAATTGTTATCCTATTATTCTTCTGATTTCCCTGTAGAATATACAATTGTCTTAAATGAAAAAAATGAACTAAAACCAGAGTCTTAATTCATTTTTTTAATATATTGATTATATTTAAAATCAAAAATATTTTAACTTCTTTGTCTTACCGCTTCATATAAAAAAGCACCACAAGCTACTGAAACATTTAAAGAACCAATAGTTCCAAACATAGGCAGTTTTGCTTTCTCATCTACAATTTTTAAAACCGAAGGATTTACCCCGCGATCTTCGGATCCCATTATGATGGCTACAGGTTCATTTAAAGAAATATCATAAATATTCTGATCTGTTTTTTCTGTGGCCGCTACTGTTTTAATACCACTGGCCTGCAAAAGAAAGATAGCGTCTTTAATGTGTTCCACTTTACAAATAGGAATATTAAATACCGCACCTGCAGAAGTTTTTACTGTGTCACCATTTACAGGAGCTGAACCTGCTTTTTGAACGATTATTCCATTTACTCCAGTACATTCGGCTGTTCTGATAATAGCCCCAAAATTACGTGCATCCGATATTTGGTCTAAAATTAAAAACAATGGTTTTTTACCATTTTCAATTACTGATTCTATCAATGATTCTAAATCAAAAAATGAGATAGGAGAAATTGTTGCAACAGCACCTTGATGGTTGTTAGGTGTCAATCTATTTAGTTTTTCAGCAGGAACATAAGAGAAGTTAATGTTGCCACGCTTCATCACTTTCATTAAGTCTTTCATCAGTTCGCTGCTTGCTTCCTTCTGAATGTATACTTTGTCTACAGTTGCGCCTGCTTGAATGGCTTCAATTATTGCTCTAATCCCGAATATTTGGTGTTCTTTTTCCATGGTGCAAATATATAAAAAAAACCACCAGTTTTTGGCTGGTGGTTTTGATTCTTGATATAAATTGATATCCTTAATTTATTTTAGAATAACTAACTATAAATAAAATTCTCGATTATTGAAGATAATAAGGAGTTTTTGCATTTACAGTGAATATTTCACCAACACTAACATTAGGTACATTTGCACTATTTGAAGAGTACTCTGATGTTGGATAGATCAATCTATTTGGTCTATTTGTCTGTACAACACCAAAAGGTAGTGGTAAAACTGGGAAACCTGTTCTCATATGATCTATGTATAGTTCAATACCATTCCATTCCGCTAAGGCAATGTATTTTTGAGTCATAATAGCACTGATCTTATTAGTAGATCCAGTATAGTCTAAACCGTTTTTACCGGCAATACTTGCTAAATAAGTCGTTGGATTAAGAGCAGCTAGTACAATAGTACCAAAACCTCTGCTGTAAAAATTGAAAGAAGCAGTTACTCCGGCATCAAATTCAGCTTTGGCAACTCCTGTTAAATAGCCTCTTTCAATAGCTTCAGCCTGAAGAAAATGACTTTCAGCAGCCTGCATTAAATAAGCGTCTCTTTCAGCTCCGTTTTTATTCGCAATTTCTGTAGATGCACCAGTGCGTCCAGTATAAAACGTTGGAATTTTTGATATTGCTGTAAGGGGGAAAACACCTTGAACATTACCAACAACGCTAGTTCCAATAAGAGTAAATATTCTAGATCTTCTAGGATCTACAATTCCGGTTGTGATGTTAGCATCATTTAATGTGCCATTTACCAGTCTTGCTGCAAAATCCCCAGCTGCATTAGCTAAATTCGCTGATGTAGCAGCGCTAAAAGATTCGTTTTGACCATAAGCTCTAAATACTGGAGTTCTTGAATTTAGAGTGCTTGTATTGAATCCTGGATTAACAGTGACATCTTCTGTAATGAAATTTTTATTTGCATTTAATGCTGCAAAACGAGTCGTTCTTAAGGAAACAAGTGCAGCGTCAGTAGTTTTAGTTAATCTCAACAATAATCTTAATTCAACTGTGTTGATAAACTTCTTCCATTTGGTTAGGTCTCCATGAAAAACAATATCTTCAGCTCCTAAACCAACCACATTTGCACTTGGACTGTTGAAATAAGCTTTTGCTTGATCTAACTCTTTGAACAAAGCTGGAATAATTGTTTTGTCATCATCATACTTTGGTGCTGTAATAGCAGAATTAAATGCTTCAGTATAAGGAGCGTCTCCATATAAGGCGGTCACATAATCCATAGACATTACTTTCATTACTTTTGCAATTCCAAAATGATAAGAGTAGTTTGGAAACTGAGTTTCTTTATCTAAAATGTCTTGAAAATTGTCTGCAAAAAGATAGGAGTTTTCAAAAATTGTTCGATAACTACTACTATCAAAAGTATAGGTCCAGGCTGCATCTGTAGAGGTGTAACCGCTATTCAAACCCCATACATAAGCTGCTCTGTTACCATAGTTTCCTAATGTGATAATCTGATGATTTGTATAGTTATTTATAGCTCCTGCAAGCATTTGTTTGGGTGCAAGATCAGTAAAGTCAGCTCTGTTTGTTTGATCTTCATTTACATCGAGATAATTTTCACAAGATGTAAATAAGAGTAACATCATCATGCTACTGTAAAATATTTTTTTCATAATATATTTATTTAATTATTAAAAAGTAGTGTTTATGCTAAAACCAAAAGTTCGCGTTGATGGGTATTGCGCATCACCAATAAAACCAAGACCATTTCTTGAAGTATTAGTAAGAGTACCAGCAGGGGTTTTAGCCGCTGATGAAGTAGAACCATTAACCTGATTAGATGCTTCAGGATCTGCGTATCCTCTATTGCCTTTAGCCAGAATTATAAATGGATTTCTTGCATTGACACTAAATTTAAAAGTTTCAATTCCAGCTTTCTCTAAGACTCTTTTTGGAAGTGAATAGCTTAAAGCGATTTCTCTAACTTTAAATGCTGTAGCATCAACTAAATTATGGGCACCTAAATTAGAAGCTTGTCCGTAAAAAGCTTGTGTTCTGTTAGCAGCACCTGTCAAACTTGAAAAACCTCCTGTTAAAACACTTGTGTTAGGGATAAAATCTCCTACAGTAGCTGTTGCTGGATTGTCAATTACAGAACCTGGGTAAAGAAAACCAACATTTCTGTCAAAATCAGCAGATTCTACCAAGTGTCCATTCCATGTAAGGTTGTATTTAGTTTGAGAGATAAAGTGATGACCTGTTCTGTAATCCATAGTAAATGATAAGCCAATACCTTTGTAGTCAAAACTATTAGTAAAGCCTACTGTATATTTAGGAGTAACCTGACCTAAGTTTTTAAAATTTGCATCTGGGGTTGGTCTTCCTTGAGCATCTACAATTACATGACCTTCTGCGTCTCTTGTCCAGTCAGTACCGGTGATGAAAGGGAAAGGTAGGCCTTGTACTGCAGATATATCAGCATTTACTTGTGAATTTCCACTGTCTGTTATGACAACTTTTGTAGACTCACCAGCATCAATAACTTTAGTTTCGTTAGCGGTGTAGGATAATCTACCGTTCCATTTGAAATTTGGTGTGCTTATTGGCATAAAACCTAAATCAATTTCAACACCCTTACCTTTTAACTCCCCAGAGTTTGTTTTTTTTGTTTGCAAACCTGTTGCAGAACTAAGTGAAGCATCGGTAATTAAATCAGTGGTGGTGGTCATGTAACCAGCAACGTCTAAAGTTAACTTGTCGTTAAAGAAACCAAAATTGATTCCACCTTCCAAGGTAGTATAGTTTTCTGGTTTAATATTAGAGTCCGTGATAAAAGCGCTATTGCTAAATGAATTTCCAGTACCAGGGAATGGGAAACCAGTAGCAGTAGTTGCTAAATCTAAAATTTCATATGCACCTACAGGGTCTAGCGAACCAATTTTTGAATAGTTGGCATATACTTTTAAATTGCTTAAAGTAGACTTGCCTTTTAGTCCTTCAAATGCTTTAGTAGGAACAAATGATGCTCCAACAGATGGGTAAAAGTAAAACTGATTGCCTTTCTTGGCTACACTGTTACCTTCGTATCTTCCAGTTGCATTTAAGAATAGATAATCTTCGTAATTCAAATCAATATTGGCAAATGTAGCCGTTGATCTGGTTTCGAAAGTTCCATTATTCATTAATGAAGGGTTAGCAGGATTTAAAACATTACCAATATTGTATAAACCTGCAATCTCTAAATTAGTACCCCCTTGAGAAAGTCTTTTGGTATAATTATATTGCATATTCTGACCAATATTGAATTTCAATCCTATGTTTTCTGATAAATCATATTTGAAATTGGCCAATAAATCTCCATAGTAAAATGTAGATCCAAAGTTAGATTGAAAAAATTCAGAACCAGTTGAAAAATCTGCGTCAGCAGTTGCCGGAGCTTGCCCTGCATTAGCATAAGAAATTTGATTGTTATTTCTTAACTGAACTGATCCGTTATAGGAGATTCCAATGTGCTTGTTGATTTCATATTCAGCATTAGCACCGAAATTAATGTAATTTCTAGTCTCTTCTAATCTGTTGTTGTCCTTAGCCCAGTAAGGATTTTGGTAATAACCATTCCATCCGTATAAACCTCTGTCTTTAAACGCTCCGATTGGAATGTTAGAAGCCGCTTGTAGCAAGTTTGTTAAAAGTGTATAATCAGAACGAGATGTCGCTGCATTTACATTGGCTTGTTTGGTTCTTTGATTGGTGAAAGTAACTGTTCCGCCTAAAGTCAGTTTGTCTAATTTTTTTCCTGCGCTTAAAACAAAGTTGTTTCTGTTTAAGTGATCGCCTTGAAGAATAAAATCACGACTTACGTTACCCATATTAAAGTTTAAATACGAGTCTTGTCCTCCAACATTAATGTTTAGATTATTTTGGTAAATAGTACCAGTTTGATAAAAATCTTTAATGTTGTCATTTCCTCTTGAAGAGTATGGAGCCATAACATCGCCTTGTGGGCTACCAGGAATTCCTTCCGCCCATATAGCGCCGTCAAATAACTCTCCCCATCCACCATTTTCCTGTGGATCACGAGAATTGTACCATCCTTGACCGTATTTTTGTTGTCTTTCAGGAACAAATAGAATGTTTTCCACATCTACTCCAGAACTAAAAGTAACACTCATTTTTTCGTCTCTGGTGCCTTTTTTAGTTTGTACCAAAACAACACCTTGTTTTCCTTGAGAACCATATAAAGCCGCGCCTTGAGCACCTTTTAATACCGTAACGCTTTCAATGATGTCAGACGGTAATGTTGCAAGTACATCTGCAGTAGAGATCACATTATCGATTACTACAAGTGCTTCCGTATTACCTGTGAAAGATAACATAGAACGAATTCTGATTGAGTTAGTACCCCCAACACCATTGCTGGTTCCGTTGATTGTTAACCCAGAAACCTTTCCAACTAAAGAGCGAACGACATCAGGATTAGATGCTGCTTTCAATTCTTGATTGGAAACGGTAGAGTAAGAAGAGGTAATAGCAGCTTTCTTTTTCTTGATCCCTACTGCTCCTGTAATTACAACTTCTTGTAGTTGCATTGAAGCATCCTGTAGTTTCACATTCATTGTAGCTGAGCTAGCTGTAATTTCTTGGGTTTTCATCCCAATGTAGCTAAAAATCAAGACTTGGCTTGAAGTTACTCTGATAGAATATTTCCCATCAAAATCAGTTTGTGTTCCAGATTTAGTTCCTTTTACTAATACACTCACGCCTGGTAAAGGCATTCCTGTATTGTCAGAAACAGTTCCTGAAACAGCTCTTTCTTGCGCAAAAGTTAGTTGCGCCACAAGTACTACTAATAGTACTAAGAATCCATTGAACTTTAGTTTCATTTTTAAATATTTTGAATTAGTGAGACAAAAATCTTAATAATTTGTTAACTTTCCTAACATTTGAAATGATTTTTTATGCACGCATTCAAAATTTAACATTATAACATATGTGAATAATAGTGTTATAAAAAATTATTTTTTGGATTTTAGTACTCCCGTTTGCAAAAGCTAATTTCAGTAATCCATTTTTTGTTTGTAGGCCTAATCCCAGTCCCAGTCCTATTAGGTTCGTTTTTTGATTGTTTTCTTTTGCAGTTGTTCTGTCTTCGTATGTGCCGTAATCTATTATGGAATGAATGTATAAGCTAGGAGAAAGTGTATGTCGATATTCTGTTAATATTGATGTTAAAAAATTTGCTTGAAGACTATTTTCTTCGAATCCTCGAATGGAATTTATTCCACCAAAACGAAATAATTCATTTATTATGTAAGTATTGCTTTGTAAAAAATAATTTTGACTTCTTATGTTGATGCTATTCTTTTCGTCTAGATGGAAATTATGCATAGCTTCTAGGTTGATATAAAATTGTTTGTTTGCTTTTGTTTCAGATAAATTATTGGAGTTTCTTTTTCCGAGTCCAATTGTAAGTAAGAGAGTTGTTTTTTTTGGAAATAGAGAATTGTTATTGTTTTTTGTGTATTCGAAATCTGAAGTCAAAAATGAGTTTTTGTAATCGCTCAATTGCTTGCTGTTAGTATTTTGAATATCGCTGGATTCAGTTGATTGGTGTCCTAGGTAAATTCGGGTGTTGTAATTGATATAATAGCCTAAATTAATTCCTGTTTTTGTGTTTTGATAAGTGCTGTCCTGTTTGAAAATTGTAAGGTGAGCATTCAGTCCGATTGGACTTTTAAATAAATAGGGTAATTCTATGCTAGTTTTAAATGTTTTTTGTTTGTTTCCGTCGCTTTTCCAATAAATTAAAAATTGCTCTCCTGCTCCTAAGGTGTTTTCTAGATTGATATCTAAATAGCCGTTAATAGTTGTTTTTTTATCCTCGTTGTTAGAAAATCCGATGAAGCCATCAAAAGTATTTGAAGTCCTTTTTTCAAGATAGACATATATTTTTGTTGTGTCTTTTGTGAATAAAATTTCAGGGTATTTTATCTGGTTTACAAATTTAAATTTTTCAAATTCATTATGTATTTCGTTGATTATGTTTTGATTGAAAATTTTATTTTGGTATTTGTGATTGATTTGGGCTATATACCCTTTTGGAAATTTTGTTTTGTTGCCCTTTTCAATATATTTAATTTCTATTGCGTTTAATTTTTTTTTTTTGTCAGATGTGAATTCTAAATCGGCGTAAAGTGTTTGATTTCTGTTTTGAATATTAATCAGTTTTAATTTCGCTAAAGCAAATCCTTTTTGTTCTAGTTTTTGTAAAGTATTGTTTAGGAAAGTTTCTGTTTCTTCATATCTGATGATGATTGTGTCTTTTGTTTTGTTTGGTGCAATCGAGTTGTTTAATTCATTATTTCTACCTATATATATATGTATCGTTTTGATTCTGTTGCCTAAACTTAATTTTGCGACATAACTAGTGTCATTTACTTTTATATTGTCAGTTATATTGTTTTCAATAAATCCTATTTTAGATAGTTTATCTGATATTCGAATTGTTTCATCACTGATGGATTTTATGTTTTTATGATTCGAATTATAATTCAATGAATTAATAGTTTTTGTTTCGGAATCAGAGCTGCCAATAATGTTTAATCGAAAATTTTGAGCAGAACAACCCAATCCGAAATTTAGAAACAGAAGGGAAATAAGTAAGGGTTTCAATGAATTTGTGTTTTTAATAAAAGTAATGCAAATATCGCTGGTTTGTAATAAAAATAAATTTATAAAATAATCTTATTGAAAATTAATGGTTTAACGTTTGTAGAGTAAAAAATATTTTCTACATTTGCAACCCCGTAAAAAGCGGGAATTTAATATAATAAGAAATTTTTAGTATTAATTATGCCAACAATTCAACAATTAGTAAGAACAGGAAGAACTCAGATAACTAAGAAGAGTAAATCGGTTGCTTTAGATTCTTGTCCTCAAAGAAGAGGGGTTTGTACGCGTGTTTACACTACAACACCAAAAAAACCAAACTCTGCAATGCGTAAAGTAGCGCGTGTACGTTTGACAAATGGTAATGAAGTGAATGCTTACATCCCTGGTGAAGGACACAATTTACAAGAGCACTCGATAGTATTAGTTAGGGGTGGAAGGGTAAAAGATTTACCAGGAGTTAGATATCACATCGTTCGTGGTGCGCTTGATACGTCAGGAGTAGCAGGAAGAACGCAAAGAAGATCTAAGTACGGAGCAAAACGCCCAAAAGAAGCAAAAAAGTAATTTAAAAAGTTATTTCTGTAGAGGCGCGATTCATCGCGACTATATTGGTATGACATTTTATTAAAAAAAAGACATGAGAAAAAGAGCGGCAAAGAAAAGACCACTTTTACCAGATCCAAGGTTTAATGACCAACTGGTAACACGTTTTGTGAACAACTTAATGTGGGATGGAAAAAAATCGACAGCGTTTAAAGTATTTTATGATGCAATTGACATCATTGAGTCTAAAAAACAAGATGCAGAGAAACCATCATTAGAAATTTGGAAAGATGCGTTAACCAATGTTATGCCTCACGTAGAAGTACGTAGTCGTAGAGTAGGTGGAGCTACATTTCAAATTCCAATGCAAATTCGTCCAGATAGAAAAATTTCTATGGCGATGAAGTGGTTGATACTTTATTCTAGAAGAAGAAATGAAAAATCTATGGCTCAAAGGTTAGCTTCGGAATGTTTAGCTGCGGCTAAAGAAGAAGGTGCTGCTGTTAAAAAGAGAATGGATACTCACAAAATGGCAGAAGCTAATAAAGCATTCTCTCACTTTAGATTTTAATTCATAAGAAATGGCTAGAGATCTAAAATACACAAGAAATATTGGAATTGCTGCTCACATTGATGCTGGTAAAACAACAACAACGGAGCGTATATTATTCTATACAGGTAAATCACATAAAATAGGTGAAGTACACGATGGTGCTGCAACTATGGACTGGATGGCGCAAGAGCAAGAAAGAGGTATTACAATTACTTCTGCTGCTACTACTTGTGAATGGAATTTCCCTACTACACAAGGAATACCTTTACCGGAAACATTGCCTTATCACTTTAATATTATTGATACCCCGGGACACGTTGATTTTACTGTTGAAGTAAATCGTTCATTACGTGTACTTGATGGGTTAGTTTTCTTGTTTAGTGCTGTTGATGGTGTTGAGCCACAATCAGAAACTAACTGGAGACTTGCAGATCAATATAGAGTACCCCGTATCGGATTCGTTAACAAAATGGACCGTCAAGGTTCTAACTTTTTGATGGTTTGTCAGCAAGTTAGAGATATGTTGAAATCTAATGCAGTTGCTATTACTTTGCCAATTGGTGAAGAAAATGACTTCAAAGGGGTGGTTGATTTAGTTAAAAATCAAGCTATTGTATGGCATGAAGAGGGATTAGGTGCTACCTATGATATTGTGCCTATTCCTGAAGATATGATTGCAGAAGTGAAAGAATACAGATCAATTCTTATTGAAGCAGTTGCTGATTATGATGAAAATTTGTTGGAAAAATTCATGGAAGATGAAGACTCTATTACAGAGGAAGAAATCAACACTGCTTTAAGAGCTGCTACTATGGATATGGCTATCATTCCGATGATTGCTGGTTCTTCTTTCAAAAACAAAGGAGTTCAATTCATGTTGGATGCAGTATGTAAATATTTGCCATCTCCAATGGATAAAGAAGGTATTGAAGGGATTCATCCTGATGATGCTGATTTATTAGAAGAAGATCAAACTAAAATTTTGCGTAAGCCAGATGTTAAAGAGCCATTCGCTGCTTTAGCATTTAAAATTGCTACAGACCCATTCGTAGGTCGTTTAGCTTTCTTCCGTGCTTATTCAGGACGTTTAGATGCAGGTTCTTATGTTTTGAACACACGTTCAGGAAACAAAGAGAGAATCTCTCGTATCTATCAAATGCATGCTAACAAGCAAAACCCAATCGATTATATCGAGGCTGGTGATATTGGAGCGGCAGTTGGATTTAAAGATATTAAAACTGGAGATACATTGTGTGATGAAAAACACCCAATTATCTTAGAAAGTATGAAATTCCCTGCGCCGGTTATTGGTATTGCAATTGAGCCTAAAACTAAGGCTGACGTAGATAAAATGGGTATGGCTTTGGCTAAATTAGCTGAAGAAGATCCAACATTTACTGTTAGAACAGATGAGGCTTCAGGTCAAACTATTATATCAGGTATGGGTGAGCTTCACTTAGATATCCTTGTTGATAGAATGAAACGTGAATTTAAAGTTGAAGTGAACCAAGGTGAGCCTCAAGTTGAATATAAAGAAGCATTTACTAAATCTGCACAACACAGAGAAACTTACAAAAAACAATCAGGTGGTCGTGGTAAATTCGGTGATATCGTATTTAGAATTGAACCAGCAGATTTAGTTGACGGTAAAGCTCCGGTAGGATTGCAGTTTATTAATGCAGTGAAAGGTGGTAACGTTCCTAAAGAATATATCCCTTCAGTTGAAAAAGGTTTCAGAGAAGCTATGAAAACTGGTCCTTTAGCAGGATACCAAGTTGATAGTTTGAAAGTGACTTTATTAGACGGATCTTTTCACCCTGTCGATTCAGATGCGCTTTCTTTTGAGTTAGCTGCAAGAATGGGTTACAGAGAGTCAGGTCGTGCTGCAGGTGCTGTTATTCTTGAGCCTATCATGAAAATGGAAGTTATTACACCAGAAGAAAACATGGGAGATATCGTAGGTGATATTAACCGTCGTAGAGGTCAGGTTAATGACATGGGTGACAGAAATGGTGCTAAAACTATTAAAGCTGATGTGCCATTATCAGAAATGTTTGGTTATGTTACTACTTTAAGAACTTTGTCTTCAGGTCGTGCAACATCAACAATGGAATTTTCACATTACGCTGAAACTCCTTCGAATATTTCGGAAGCAGTTATCAAAAAAGCAAAAGGAAACGCTTAATCTTTAAGAAAATGAGTCAAAAAATCAGAATAAAACTAAAATCTTACGATCACATGTTGGTAGACAAGTCTGCTGAAAAGATTGTAAAAACTGTAAAAAGTACAGGTGCAGTAGTAACAGGACCAATTCCATTACCAACTCACAAAAAACTTTTCACTGTACTACGTTCTCCACACGTTAACAAAAAAGCGAGAGAGCAATTTGAAGTAATGTCATACAAGAGATTGATTGATATTTATTCATCTTCATCTAAAACTATTGATGCTTTAATGAAACTTGAATTGCCAAGTGGAGTTGAAGTTGAAATCAAAGTTTAAGTAGTTTAAGAGTAAAAAAGGACGCTGTTTTTAATCGAAAATTTTTTTTTGGTTTGTGTGTAAATAAGTTATACATTTGCACCCACTAAAAAAATAGGATTCGATTAAAAGCTGCGTTCTATATTTATATTTAATAATTAATAATTAATAATTATGTCTGGGTTAATTGGTAAAAAAATCGGCATGACTAGCATTTTCGACGAGAACGGGAAGAATATTCCTTGTACAGTAATCGAAGCTGGACCATGTGTTGTTACCCAAGTCAGAACCAAAGGTGTTGACGGGTACGAAGCGTTGCAACTTGGTTTCGATGACAAAAACGAGAAACATTCCACAAAAGCGGCTTTAGGTCACTTTAAAAAAGCGGGAACTGTAGCTAAGAAAAAAGTCGTTGAATTCCGAGATTTCGCAACTGAACAAAATTTAGGAGATCTTATTGATGTTTCTATTTTTCAAGAAGGAGAATTTGTAGATGTACAAGGTGTATCTAAAGGTAAAGGTTTTCAAGGGGTTGTAAAACGTCACGGTTTTGGTGGTGTTGGTCAAGCAACTCACGGTCAACACAACCGTTTAAGAGCGCCAGGTTCTGTAGGAGCTTCTTCTTATCCATCTAGAGTATTCAAAGGAATGCGTATGGCTGGAAGAATGGGAGGAGACAATGTAAAAGTTCAAAACCTTAGAGTTTTAAAAGTAGTTGCTGAAAAGAACCTACTTGTTATTAAAGGATGTGTTCCTGGATGTAACAACTCTTATGTAATCATTCAGAAGTAATGGAAGCAAAAGTATTAGATTTCAACGGAAAAGATACTGGAAGAAAAGTTCAACTTTCTGATTCAGTATTTGGTATAGAACCAAACAATCACGCAGTATACCTTGATGTAAAGCAATATCTTGCTAATCAAAGACAAGGAACGCACAAAGCTAAAGAAAGAGCTGAAGTTGCGGGAAGTACTCGTAAGATTAAAAAACAAAAAGGAACTGGTACTGCTCGTGCGGGTAGTGCAAAGAATCCATTGTTTAAAGGTGGTGGAACAGTTTTTGGACCAAGACCAAGAAGTTATTCATTTAAATTGAATAAAAACTTGAAACGTTTGGCTAGAAAATCTGCTTTCTCAATTAAAGCAAAAGAATCGAACATTATCGTTCTTGCAGACTTTGAATTTGAAACACCAAACACTAAAAATTTCATTAACGTTTTGAAAGCTTTAGAGTTAGAAAATAAAAAATCCCTGTTTGTCTTGGGTGATACAAATAAAAATGTATATTTGTCGTCACGCAATTTAAAAGGCTCTAGCGTAGTAAGTAGCTTAGAATTAAGTACTTACGCTATATTAAACGCTAATAATTTAGTGCTTTTAGAGAGTTCTTTGGAGATAATTGAAGAAAATTTAAGTAAATAATAGGATATGAGCATCATAATTAAGCCTATAGTAACGGAAAAAGTAACCAAAGAAAGTGAAGTTTTAAACCGCTTCGGATTCGTTGTTGACAAAAAAGCAAACAAAGTACAAATTAAGAAAGCTGTTGAAGCTGCTTATGGAGTAACTGTTTTGAGTGTTAACACGATGAACGTAAGACCGGATAGAACTACTAAATACACTAAAAGTGGTTTAATCAGTGGAAAGACTAATGCAATTAAAAAAGCAATTGTTCAAGTACAAGAAGGAGAAACAATTGATTTTTACAACAATATCTAAGATAAAATGTCAGTAAGAAAATTAAAACCTATTACCCCAGGTCAGCGATTTAGAGTTGTGAATGGTTATGACGCCATTACAACTGATAAGCCGGAACGCTCTTTGATAGCGCCGATAAAAAACTCTGGTGGTAGAAATAGTCAAGGAAAGATGACCATGCGTTATACGGGTGGTGGTCACAAGCAGAGATATCGTATCATTGATTTTAAACGTACAAAAGAAGGAATTCCTGCGACGGTTAAATCTATTGAATATGATCCAAATCGTACTGCATTTATCGCTTTGTTAGCGTATGCTGATGGAGAGAAAACGTATGTTATTGCTCAAAACGGATTGAAAGTTGGTCAGAAATTAGTTTCTGGTCCAGAATCTCAACCGGAGATTGGTAATACTTTACCTTTAAGTAGAGTTCCACTTGGAACTGTTATTTCTTGTATCGAATTGAGACCAGGTCAAGGAGCTGTAATCGCTCGTTCTGCTGGGACATTTGCTCAATTAATGGCAAGAGATGGAAAATATGCTACAATTAAAATGCCTTCTGGAGAAACAAGATTGATCTTGTTGACTTGTTCGGCTACAATTGGAGCGGTTTCTAATTCAGATCACCAATTAGTTGTATCAGGAAAAGCTGGTAGAACAAGATGGTTAGGAAGAAGACCTAGAACAAGACCTGTTGCAATGAACCCTGTCGATCACCCAATGGGTGGTGGTGAAGGACGTTCTTCTGGTGGACATCCACGTTCAAGAAATGGAATACCAGCTAAAGGTTATAGAACTCGTTCTAAGAAAAACCCGAGTAACAAGTATATCGTAGAACGTAGAAAGAAATAATAAGATATGGCACGTTCATTAAAAAAAGGACCTTTCGTTCATTATAAGTTAGACAAGAAAGTTCAAGAAAACATCGCAGGTGGAAATAAAGGAGTGGTTAAGACATGGTCTAGAGCTTCTATGATTACTCCGGACTTTGTTGGACAAACTATCGCAGTTCATAACGGTCGTCAATTTGTACCAGTTTACGTAACAGAAAACATGGTAGGTCACAAATTAGGAGAATTTTCACCAACTAGATCTTTTAGAGGTCATGCTGGAGCAAAAAATAAAGGTAAAAAATAAGAAGCAATGGGAGTTCGTAAAAGAGAAACAGCAGATGCGAGAAAAGAGGCTAATAAGTCTATTGCTTTCGCAAAATTGAATAACTGCCCTACTTCACCTAGAAAAATGCGCTTAGTAGCGGACTTGGTAAGAGGTCAGAAGGTAGAAAGAGCACTAAACATCTTAAGATTCAGTTCTAAAGAAGCTTCAAGAAAATTAGAAAAATTGGTTTTATCTGTAATTGCCAACTGGCAAGCAAAAAACCCTGACGCTAATATGGAAGAAGCAGGTTTATTTGTTAAAACGATTACAGTAGATGGTGGAATGATGTTGAAAAGACTTCGTCCAGCTCCACAAGGTCGTGCGCACAGAATAAGAAAACGTTCTAATCACGTAACAATCGTGCTTGGATCTATTAATAACACACAAGCAATTTAATACAAGATGGGACAAAAGACAAATCCAATTGGAAATAGACTTGGTATCATCAGAGGATGGGACTCAAACTGGTATGGTGGAAATGATTATGGTGATAAACTTGCCGAAGATCACAAAATCAGAAAGTATATCCATGCTCGTTTATCAAAAGCTAGTGTATCAAAAGTAATCATCGAGAGAACTTTGAAGCTTGTAACCGTTACTATCACTACTGCAAGACCTGGTATTATTATCGGGAAAGGTGGGCAAGAGGTAGACAAGTTGAAAGAAGAACTTAAGAAAATTACTGACAAAGAGGTTCAAATCAACATCTTTGAAATCAAAAGACCTGAACTTGACGCGTATCTAGTTGCTACAAGCATCTGTCGTCAAATCGAAAGCAGAATTTCTTACAGACGTGCAATCAAAATGGCTATTGCTGCTTCTATGCGTATGAACGCAGAAGGTATCAAAGTTTTGATTTCTGGTCGTTTGAATGGTGCTGAGATGGCACGTTCAGAAGGTTTCAAAGAAGGTAGAATTCCTCTATCAACTTTCAGAGCTGACATTGATTATGCACTTGCAGAGGCTCATACTACTTATGGTAGAATGGGAATCAAAGTGTGGATCATGAAAGGTGAAGTTTATGGAAAGAGAGATCTTTCTCCGCTTGCAGGAATGGATAAAAAACAATCTGGAACTGGTGGTGGTAAAGGTGGCGATTCTCCTAGAGGAGATAGAAAGCCTTTTAATAAAGGTGGAAAACCAGACGCTCGTAAAAGAAAGTAAATTTTTAAACTAAAGAAAAATGTTACAGCCTAAAAGAACAAAATACCGTAAGGTACAAAAGGGTAAAATGAAAGGAAATTCTCAAAGAGGACATGAACTTTCTAATGGAATGTTTGGTATTAAATCTGTACATGAAGATGGAATGTTCTTAACCTCTCGTCAAATAGAAGCTGCGCGTATTGCTGCAACTCGTTTTATGAAAAGAGAAGGACAATTATGGATCAAAATATTTCCAGACAAACCTATCACTAAGAAACCTCTTGAGGTACGTATGGGTAAAGGTAAAGGTGCAGTTGAGTATTGGGCTGCCGTTGTTAAACCCGGAAGAATTATGTTTGAAGTTGGAGGAGTACCTTTGTCAGTTGCAAAAGAGGCGTTACGTCTTGCAGCTCAAAAGCTTCCAGTAAAAACTAAATTCGTCGTTGCTAGAGATTTCGAAGCATAATTTATATTATATTATGAAACAATCAGAAATAAAAGATCTTTCTGCAGCGGAGTTGCAAGAAAAACTTAGCCAGACTAAGAAGGCATATGCCGACCTAAAAATGGCTCACGCTATTTCTCCAATTGAGAACCCACTTCAAATTAGAAGTGTAAGAAGAACAGTTGCAAGATTAGCTACGGAACTTACTAAAAGAGAGTTGCAATAATTGTAATCTGCTGAAAGATGGAAGAAAAAAGAAATTTAAGAAAAGAAAGAGTTGGTGTTGTTACTTCGGACAAAATGGATAAATCTATTGTTGTTGCTGAAGTGCGTAAAGTTAAACACCCATTATACGGTAAGTTCGTGTTGAAAACTAAAAAGTATCACGCACACGACGAAAAGAACGACTGCAACATTGGAGATACTGTAAGGATTAGCGAAACGCGTCCTATGAGTAAAACAAAATGTTGGAGGTTAGTTGAAATCCTAGAAAGAGCTAAATAATTATGGTACAACAAGAATCAAGACTAAAAGTAGCAGATAACACTGGAGCAAAGGAAGTTTTAACTATCCGTGTTTTAGGAGGTACCAAAAGAAGGTATGCCTCTGTTGGTGACAAGATTGTAGTTTCTATCAAAGATACTGCTCCTAACGGAAGCGTTAAAAAAGGAGCTGTTTCAACTGCAGTTGTTGTACGTACCAAAAAAGAAGTAAGAAGAGCCGATGGTTCATACATTAGATTTGATGACAACGCATGTGTGTTATTGAATGCTGCTGGTGAAATGAGAGGAACTCGTGTTTTTGGTCCGGTAGCAAGAGAACTTCGTGAAAAACAATTCATGAAAATTGTATCATTAGCACCAGAAGTGCTTTAATTCGTTTTTAAGATGATAAAGCTAAAAATAAAAACAGGTGACATCGTAAGAGTAATTGCTGGAGACCATAAAGGTGCTGAAGGTAAAGTATTACGTGTTTATCGCGAGAAAAACAAAGCGATTGTTGAAGGTGTAAACATGGTTTCAAAACATACGAAACCTAGTGCAAAAAGCCCTCAAGGTGGTATTGTAAAGAAAGAAGCTTCTATACAAATATCTAATATTTCTTTAATTGATCCTAAAACTAAGGAAACAACTAGAGTTGGTATTAGAGTAGAAGGAGATAAGAAAGTAAGATTTTCAAAAAAATCTAATCAAGTACTATAGTAATGGCGTATATACCTAGACTAAAAGAAGAATATAAGAGCAGAGTAATTGCTGCTCTTAAAGAGGAATTCGGATACGTAAACGTAATGCAAGTTCCAAAATTGGAAAAAATCGTTTTAAGTAAAGGAGTTGGTGCAGCTGTATCTGATAAAAAACTAATTGACTATGCAGTTGATGAGTTAACAAAGATCACTGGACAGAAAGCAGTATCTACAATTTCAAAGAAAGACGTTGCGTCATTCAAATTGAGAAAAGGGATGCCGATTGGAGCAAAAGTTACTTTACGTGGAGAAAGAATGTATGAGTTTTTAGATAGACTTATTACTTCTGCTTTACCACGTGTAAGAGATTTCAGTGGTATTAAAGCTACTGGATTTGACGGAAGAGGAAATTACAACCTTGGAGTTTTGGAGCAAATCATTTTCCCAGAAATTGATATTGATAAAGTAAACAAAATTTCAGGAATGGATATCTCTTTTGTAACTAGTGCAAAAACGGATAAAGAAGCAAAGTCTCTATTGACAGAATTAGGATTACCTTTTAAAAAGAATTAAGACATGGCTAAAGAATCAATGAAAGCCCGCGAGGTTAAGAGAGAAAAAACAGTAGCTAAGTATGCTGAGAAAAGAAAAGCTTTGTTAGAAGCTGGAGATTTCGTAGGTTTGCAAAAGTTACCAAAAAATGCTTCACCAGTTCGTTTGCACAACCGTTGTAAATTAACAGGTAGACCAAGAGGGTATATGCGTCAATTCGGTCTTTCACGTGTTACATTTCGTGAAATGGCAAATAACGGATTGATACCTGGTGTTAAAAAAGCATCTTGGTAAGACGTAATTTATTGCGTCCTGATACAGACATTACTTACGTTTTGTCTGTATCATAAACATTTATAAATTGGTTTCAGGTTCGACAAATAGTTTGTTGAAAACCAAAACCGCAAATTAATACACATGTATACAGATCCTATTGCAGATTACTTGACAAGAGTTCGTAACGCTGTGGCTGCAAACCACAAAGTTGTTGAAATTCCTGCATCTAATCTAAAAAAAGAAATAACTAAGATCTTATTTGATCAAGGTTATATCTTGAGTTACAAATTTGAAGACAACGCTGTACAGGGTTCAATCAAAATCGCTTTGAAGTATGATAAAGATACTAAAGAGTCAGTAATTAAAGATATCCAAAGAATTAGTAAACCAGGTTTACGTAAATATTCAAGTTCTTCAACTATTCCTAGAATCCTTAATGGATTAGGAATTGCTATTGTTTCTACATCAAAAGGTTTGATGACAGGAAAGAAAGCCAGACAGTTAAATGTTGGTGGTGAAGTAATTTGTTACGTATACTAATTTAAAGACTATATAAGATGTCAAGAATAGGTAAAAGTCCGGTTGTAATCCCTGCTGGTGTAACTGTTGAAGTTGCAAATGGTATTATTACAGTAAAAGGAAAAAATGGTCAACTAACTCAGGAGTTTTCGGACGTTACTGTTACAGTTGAAGATGGTCAAGTTCAAGTTGACAGATCGTCTGATCACAAAGACCAAAGAGCAAAACATGGTTTGTACAGATCTTTAATCAATAACATGATTATCGGTGTAACAGAAGGTTTTACTAAGTCATTAGAATTGGTAGGAGTTGGTTATAGAGCTTCAAATCAAGGACAAAAATTAGATTTAGCACTTGGTTATTCTCACAATATTGTTTTAGAAATTGCTCCAGAAGTTGTTTTGGAAACTATCTCTGAAAAGGGGAAAAACCCAATTGTGAAATTAACATCATTTGACAAACAACTTTTAGGTCAGGTAGCAGCGAAAATTAGAGGTTTTCGTAAGCCAGAGCCGTACAAAGGAAAAGGTGTTAAATTTGTAGGTGAAGTATTAAGAAGAAAAGCAGGTAAATCAGCTTAAAAAATAAGATTATGTCATTAACAAAACCTGAAAGAAGACAAAGAATTAGATTCAGAATTAGAAAAAGTATTAGTGGTACTGCTGCTAACCCAAGACTATCTGTATTTAGAAGTAACAAAGAAATTTACGCTCAACTTATTGATGATGTAAACGGAGTTACTTTATTGGCGGCTTCTTCAAGAGAAAAAGAAATAGGTAACGGTACGAACATAGAAGTTGCTACAGCGGTTGGAAAACTAATTGCTGAAAAAGCTTTAAAAGCTGGGATAGACGTAATAACTTTCGATAGAGGAGGTTATTTATATCACGGTCGTATTAAATCATTAGCGGAAGGCGCAAGAGCGGCTGGACTTAAATTCTAATATAGTATGTCTAATAGTAAATACAAGAATGTAGAGTTAGTAAAACCAAGTGGTCTTGAATTAAAAGATCGTTTGGTAAGTGTAAATCGTGTTACTAAGGTTACAAAGGGAGGTAGAGCTTTTGGTTTTTCTGCTATTGTAGTTGTAGGTGATGAAAATGGAGTGGTTGGACACGGATTAGGAAAATCTAAAGATGTTTCTGAAGCAATTGCGAAAGCAGTGGAAGATGCTAAGAAAAATTTAGTAAAAATTCCTTTGAATGGTAAATCAGTTCCTCACGAACAAAAAGGTAAATTTGGTGGTGCACGTGTATTCTTAATTCCGGCCTCTCATGGTACTGGAGTTATTGCTGGTGGAGCTGTTCGTTCAGTTCTTGAATCAGTTGGAATTCATGATGTATTATCTAAATCTCAAGGATCTTCAAATCCTCACAACGTAGTAAAAGCGACTTTTGATGCTTTATTACAAATGAGAAGTGCTTATACTGTTGCAAAACAAAGAGGCGTTTCTTTAGAAAAAGTTTTTAAAGGTTAATTCAAGGAAATTATGGCTAAATTATTAGTAAAACAAGTTAGAAGCAAAATCAACTGTCCTCTTTCTCAAAAGAGAGGATTAGAAGCTTTAGGTCTACGTAAAATGGGACAAGTTGTAGAGCATGATTCAAACCCTACAATCCTTGGGATGATAAATAAAGTTAAACACTTAGTTTCTGTTGAAGAAGCTAAATAACAAATACTGTTATGAATTTAAGTAACTTACAACCTGCTGAAGGTTCTACACACAATCAAAATAAAAGATTAGGTAGAGGAGAAGGTTCTGGAAAAGGTGGTACTTCTGCAAGAGGTCACAAAGGAGCAAAATCTCGTTCTGGTTATTCTAAAAAGATTGGTTTTGAAGGTGGTCAAATGCCACTTCAAAGACGTGTGCCTAAGTTTGGTTTCACAAACATCAATCGTAAAGAATACGAAGGTGTTAATCTTGATACACTTCAATTGTTAGTAGACAATGGTGTGATAACAGATTCTGTTGATATGACAGTTTATGTTGCTAATCGTTTGGCTACTAAAAATGAAATCGTTAAGATTTTAGGAAGAGGAGAATTGACAGCGAAATTAAAAGTAACTGCTCACAAATTTACCGCTACTGCAAAAGCTGCTATTGAAGCTGCTGGTGGAGAAGCTGTAACAATATAATTTTTCTATTAAGATGAAGAAATTTATTGAATCATTAAGTAATGTTTGGAAAATTGAGGAACTGAAAAATAGAATCCTAATCACTTTAGGTCTTCTTTTAGTTTATCGTTTTGGAGCACACGTTACGCTTCCTGGAATTGATGCAACTCAATTAAACAGTTTAGCTGGCCAAACCAAAAATGGTATTGGATCTATTCTAGACATGTTTACAGGAGGTGCTTTCTCTAAAGCTTCGGTTTTTGCTTTAGGTATAATGCCATATATTTCTGCATCTATTGTTGTTCAGTTAATGGGAATTGCGATTCCATATTTGCAAAAGCTTCAAAGTGACGGTGAAAGTGGTAGAAAAAAGATTAATCAAATTACCCGTTGGTTGACAATAGGTATTACTCTGGTTCAAGGCCCAACGTACATTTATAATTTGTATAGAACTTTGCCTAGTAGTGCTTTTTTGTTAGGATTCGATTCATTTGAATTCTTATTTTCTTCAGTAATTATCTTAGTTACAGGGACGGTATTCGCCATGTGGTTAGGAGAAAAAATTACTGATAAAGGTATTGGTAACGGTATATCATTGTTGATTATGGTTGGTATTTTGGCTAGATTCCCTCAAGCTTTTATCCAAGAGTTTACAACCAGAGTTACGAATAATAATGGTGGACCAATGTTATTGGTTATTGAAATTATCATTTGGTTATTGGTTATTATTGCTTGTGTATTACTTGTAATGGCAGTTCGAAAAATACCTGTTCAGTACGCTCGTCGTACTTCTTCAGGGGATTACGAACAAGACTTAATGGGTGGTAATAGACAATGGATTCCATTGAAGCTTAACGCTTCTGGAGTTATGCCTATTATCTTTGCTCAGGCAATTATGTTTATTCCTGCTGCTGTAGCAGGTTTATCAAAATCAGATGCATCACAATCTATTGTTGGCGCTTTTAGTAATATGTTTGGGTTTTGGTATAATTTTGTTTTTGCAACTTTAATTGTTGTATTTACTTTCTTTTATACTGCAATCACGGTTCCTACTAATAAGATGTCTGATGATTTAAAGAGAAGTGGCGGTTTTATTCCTGGTGTTAGACCTGGAGTTGAAACTTCTGATTTTCTTGACAAAGTGATGTCTTTAATAACTTTTCCAGGATCTTTATTTCTTGCCTTGATAGCTGTGTTCCCAGCAATTGTTGTAAGTCTTATGGATGTTCAACAATCTTGGGCAATGTTTTTTGGAGGTACTTCATTAATAATTATGGTTGGTGTTGCCATAGATACGATTCAACAAATCAATTCATATTTGTTAAACAAACATTATGACGGTTTAATGAAGAGTGGTAAAAATAGAAAAGCAGTAGCTTAACTTATGGCAAAACAATCAGCAATAGAACAAGACGGTTCAATCATTGAAGCATTATCAAATGCGATGTTCCGTGTAGAGTTAGAAAATGGACATATTGTAATCGCCCATATATCTGGAAAAATGCGTATGCATTACATCAAATTATTACCTGGTGATAAAGTGAAACTAGAAATGAGCCCTTACGATTTGTCAAAAGCAAGAATTACTTATAGATATTAAAGGATATTCAAAATGAAAGTTAGAGCTTCAGTAAAAAAGAGAAGTCCCGAGTGCAAAATTGTGCGAAGAAAAGGGAGATTGTACGTAATAAACAAAAAGAATCCTAGATTTAAACAAAGACAAGGATAGTTATGGCAAGAATAGCAGGGGTAGATATCCCAAAAAATAAGAGAGGTGTTATAGCACTTACCTATATCTTCGGATTAGGAAGCAGTAGAGCTATTGAGATTTTAGCAAAAGCTCAAGTTAGCCAAGATAAAAAAGTTCAAGACTGGAATGATGATGAGATCGGAGCAATTCGTGAAGCAGTGTCAACTTTCAAAATTGAAGGAGAATTACGTTCTGAAGTTTCTTTAAACATCAAACGTTTAATGGATATTGGATGTTATAGAGGTATCCGTCATAGAACTGGTCTTCCATTAAGAGGACAAAGAACTAAAAACAACTCTAGAACAAGAAAAGGTAAGAGAAAAACTGTTGCCAACAAGAAAAAAGCAACTAAATAATAAGTAATATGGCTAAAGCAACTGCAAAAAAACGTAAAGTTATCGTTGAATCAACGGGAGAAGCTCATATTTCTGCTACTTTTAACAATATCATCATTTCTTTGACAAACAAAAAAGGTGAAGTTATTTCTTGGTCTTCAGCTGGTAAAATGGGTTTTAGAGGTTCTAAAAAGAACACTCCATACGCAGCCCAAATGGCAGCAGAAGATTGTAGTAAAGTAGCTCTTGAAGCTGGACTTAAAAAAGTAAAGGTTTATGTTAAAGGACCAGGAAACGGACGTGAGTCTGCTATCCGTTCTTTACATAACGGTGGAATTGAAGTGACTGAGATTATCGATGTTACTCCAATGCCTCACAACGGATGTCGTCCTCCTAAAAGACGTAGAGTTTAATACTCAAAAAATAATAGTATAACCTAGATTGAATACCGATTATCGAAGGATAAGACCTGAATTCATAATCTCAATCTTAAACAATTTAAAATGGCAAGATATACTGGTCCTAGTACAAGAATCGCTCGTAAATTTGGCGAAGCGATTTTCGGAGACGATAAAGCTTTCGAAAAAAGAAATTACCCACCTGGTCAACACGGGATGGCTAAAAAAAGAGGAAAAAAATCTGAATATGCTGTCCAGTTAATGGAAAAGCAAAAAGCTAAATATTCTTACGGAATATTAGAAAAACAATTCAGAAACTTATTCGAAAAAGCATCAGCAACCAAAGGTGTTACTGGTGAAGTTCTTTTACAATTGTGTGAAGCAAGATTAGACAACGTTGTTTTTAGAATGGGTATTGCTCCTTCTAGACGTGGTGCTCGTCAAATCGTTTCACACAGACATGTTACTGTAAACGGAGAAAATGTAAATATTCCTTCTTACCACTTGAAACCAGGTGATGTAGTAGGTGTTCGTGAAAAATCTAAATCTATAGAAGCGATCGAACGTTCTTTATCAAATTCAAGTCATGTTTATGAGTGGATTACATGGAACAATGAAACTAAATCAGGTACGTTTGTTACTGTTCCTGCTAGACTTCAAATTCCAGAAAACATCAAAGAACAATTAATCGTAGAGTTGTACAACAAATAATAATTGACTTAGTCGAAATTTATGGCAATATTTAATTTTCAGAAGCCCGATAAAGTTATCATGATCGATTCAACCGATTTTGAAGGTAAATTTGAATTCAGACCTTTAGAACCAGGATACGGATTGACCGTTGGTAATGCACTTAGAAGAGTTTTGCTTTCAGCATTAGAAGGTTATGCAATAACATCTGTTCGCATTGAAGGTGTAGATCATGAGTTTTCTACTATTTCAGGAGTTGTTGAGGACGTTACCGAAATTATTCTTAATCTTAAACAAGTACGTTTCAAACGTCAAATTGAAGATATAGATAATGAATCAGTTACTATTTCTGTTTCAGGTAAAGATCAATTGACAGCTGGTGATTTTCAAAAATTTATTTCAGGTTTCCAAGTTTTGAATCCAGAACTGGTTATCTGTAATTTAGACAGCAAGATCAAACTTAATTTCGATTTAACGATCGAAAAAGGTAGAGGATATGTTCCTGCTGAAGAGAACAAAAAACAGAATGCTGCAATTGGAACTATTTTTACAGATTCAATTTTTACTCCGGTAAAAAATGTAAAATATGCGATTGAAAACTTCCGTGTGGAGCAAAAAACAGATTATGAAAAATTAGTTTTTGAAATAAAAACTGACGGTTCTATTAATCCAAAAGATGCCCTTACTGAAGCTGCAAAAGTTTTAATTCACCATTTCATGTTATTCTCTGACGAAAGAATTACACTCGAGGCTGACGAAATTGCACAAACAGAATCTTATGACGAAGAGTCATTGCATATGAGACAATTGCTTAAAACTAAGCTTGTTGATATGGATCTTTCTGTAAGAGCATTAAATTGTTTGAAAGCGGCTGAAGTTGATACACTTGGTGATTTAGTATCGTTCAATAAAAATGACCTAATGAAATTCCGTAATTTTGGTAAAAAATCTTTAACTGAGCTTGATGAACTTGTTGCAGTTAAAAATTTAAACTTCGGTATGGATTTAGCAAAATACAAACTAGATAAAGAATAATCTAATCCGCCTTGGCGGATTAAATTTCATAAAGCAATGAGACACGGAAAAAAATTCAATCACTTAAGCAGACAGACTGCACATAGAAAATCTATGTTAGCTAATATGGCTTGTTCTCTTATCGAGCACAAACGTATTAACACTACTGTTGCTAAAGCAAAAGCGCTTAAACAATTTGTTGAGCCTTTAATAACAAAATCAAAAGCGGATACTACTCACAATCGTCGTATCGTTTTTGGATACTTACGTAGCAAATATGCGGTAACTGACTTGTTCAGAGACGTAGCTGCTAAAGTAGGAGACCGTCCAGGTGGATACACTCGTATCATTAAAGTTGGAAATCGTTTAGGAGATAATGCTGATATGGCAATGATCGAATTAGTAGATTTCAATGAACTTTACAATGGTGGTAAAAAAGAAGTTAAAAAAGCAAAAAGCCGTCGTGGTGGTAAAGCTAAGAAAGATGAAGCTACTGAAGCTGAAGCTCCAGCTGCTGAAACTGAAACAACTACAGACACTGCTGAATAGTTATGAAAATAATCATTCAATAAAAATCAAGGATAAGCTAGTACTAGTTTATCCTTTTTTTTTGATTTTTTTTAATTTCAGGAGCACAACATTATATGTTTAAAGGAACTTTTGACCTGCTTTTGTTATATCTTTTTCTTGTAATTTTTCCTTCGTTCAAATGACAAGAAAAAGGATACTGCTTCAATCAGAGCTACTTAGGACTATTGTTTTCTATAAGAAATTTTACAAAGAATGATGTTTAATTCAAGACTTGTATTTCTTTAATCCTTGTATGTTTTCATGTTTAAAATATAAATTTTAAAAACGTTGCATTCATTGCTTTAAAGAATTAAATTTGCACAATATTTAACTACACATGAAACGAGTTTTTCGAGTTACATGAGACTATTAAAAAAATAATAGAATTCAACGAATGAAATATACAACACGACAAAAAGCAATTCTTCTATTAAGTGACGGAACCATATTCCATGGTAAATCTATTGGAATCAGTGGAACTACTTTTGGAGAAGTTTGTTTTAACACAGGAATGACAGGTTACCAAGAAATATTCACTGACCCTTCTTATTTTGGTCAATTGATGGTAGCTACCAATGCACATATTGGGAATTATGGCGTAAACGATTCAGAAGTTGAATCAAAAAGTATTAAAATTTCAGGTTTAGTTTGTAAAAACTTTAGCTTCAATTATTCTCGCGAAGGAGCTTCAGGAAGTTTAGAAGACTATTTTATTAAACAAAACCTTATTTGTATATCTGATGTAGATACACGCGCTTTGGTAAGTTACATACGTGACAATGGTGCTATGAATGCTGTAATTTGTACAGATGAAACACCAATTGAAGAGCTAAAAGTTTCATTGGCAAAAGTGCCGGATATGAAAGGATTGGAATTAGCTTCTAAAGTATCTACTACTGAGCCTTATTTCTTTGGTGATGAAAATGCAACCTATAAAATTTCTGCACTTGATTTAGGAATTAAAATGAATATCCTTCGTAATTTGGCCAAAAGAGATTGTTACATAAAAGTATTTCCTTTTTATTCTTCTTACCAAGATTTAGCTGCATTTAATCCAGATGGCTATTTTTTATCTAATGGACCTGGTGATCCTGAGCCTCTTTCTGGTGCTATTCAAGTAGCAAAAGAAATTCTTGAAAACGACAAGCCATTATTTGGAATCTGTCTTGGACACCAAGTAATTGGTCTGGCAAACGGAATTTCAACTTATAAAATGTTTAACGGACACAGAGGAATAAACCATCCCGTAAAAAACATCATTACTGGAAAAGGAGAAATCACTTCTCAAAATCATGGTTTTGCCGTAAATAAAGAAGAGTTGGACAATCATCCTGATTTAGAAATTACACATCTTCACCTAAACGATGGAACAGTTGCAGGTATGCGTATGAAAAACAAAAATTGTTTCTCAGTTCAATACCATCCGGAAGCAAGTCCTGGACCACATGATTCATCTTATTTATTCGATCAGTTTATTGAAAATATAAAAGGCTAGAGTTTTAATATGATTGGTGTTTTAAAATAGAAAGAAGGTTTGACTTAATTAAAAGTCAAACCTTCTTTCTATAAAATAATGTAAACTTACATGCCAAAAGGATATGTTTCCGGAATTTGGTTTCCATCTGGTTGAATATGTATAGGATGCAATGCGCTTGATTCGTCAAGAAAAATAAAGGCATCGTATCTTTCTGGTAAGATTGTAGGAACATAATTCCCGAATCTTTCATATTCTGGATTATAAACTACTCCGATGGCCCGATGTCCTATATAAGAAGAAAGACATTTTTCGTTCTTTATTTCATTCATTAATAACAATTTGTCTTTTCCATTGCTTGCAAGATGAAAAGCGTGCTCCCAGCTTCCCGCGACTGCTTCAGGAACTTTTATTTTTCGCATGGAATCACCCCATTCTCTTCCGGCAACCACACTCCCTTTGTATGAACCAAATCCAACTGCAACAACCCCTTCGCTTAAGTATTGCTCTCTTACTAACTGTCCCACATTTACCATTCCTTCTGATGCCATTTTTGTGGCGCGAGCATCGCCAATATGCGTGTTATGTTCCCAAACTATTATTTTAGCATCCTTTCCATGGAATTTCATGAGGCGTTCTATCGTAGAAACCATGTGCTCATCGCGAATATTCCAGGATGCGCCCCCTCTTTTTATCATGGCACGATAATATTTTTCGGCGTTTCTGGCAACGAATGCGTTTTGTTCGGTACTGAAAGCATTTTCCGGATCATGATTGTAGTTAGGAACATTTTTAACTATTTCCGTAAGCATATGCAGAATTTCTTTTTCACATAATTCCGGTAGGAATGATGAGGCTCTGGCGTACGTTTGGCCTTCGTCTCTGCCGTATGGCTCAAAGCATTTCATTGCTGTTTTTGCAACTGCTAATGCTTTTGGATCATTTTTTTCTAAATATTGAATTATGGAATTCATTGACTCCCTGAAACTGTATACATCCAAACCATAAAATCCGATTCGCTTATCAGCGGATAAATCTTCGTTATAAACCTTGAGCCAATCGATAAAAGCTGCTGTCTCCCAATTGGCCCACATCCATGTTGGCCATCTTTTAAATTCATTCATGACACTGTAGATGTCTTTTCCGGAATCTAAATATCCTTTTGCGTAACGATTTAATCGATAGCAATCTGGCCAATCACCTTCGACTCCTACAAAAGAAAACCCTTTTTCTTGAATTAGTCGCTGTGTAATCTTGGCTCTCCAGGTATAATATTCATGAGTTCCATGTGATGCTTCGCCTAAGAGGACATATTTTGCATCACCTATATAATTAATTAATGGATCTAAATCTGTTGTATTTTCCAGTGGAGAAGATGATTTACTCAATAATTCAATGATTTCACTAGAATTGATTAAATTGTTACGGTTTTTTGAAGCTTCCATCACATTTTATTTTATTGATTGAATAATCGAAATTGCTAACCAAAAAATTGCAGTATAAAGCGCTTTTTTTGAGTTTAAAAAAAGTATATAAAGTTAATGTATATTATTGATAATGAATTAGTTTTGATTAATTTTGTTCGATGGAATCAATTTTTTAGATTAAAATCAGCATTATTTAGTTTTGGTCAAAATGATATAAATCTCTTTCAATGGATTTTAATCAAATACAAAAAAATAACAGATAATGTAAGAATAATTTCTTAAAAAAGCTTAAATGTTTCTTCTGTGAAAAAAATATAACGTTTTCGTTGATAACATTCATTATTTTCATTAAATCATTACGAAAGATAGAATATATTTGTATTTTTAAAATTAAAAAATTTTAGTATATGAGTATAATTATCAAAATTCACGCAAGACAAATTTTCGATTCAAGAGGAAATCCTACAATTGAAGTAGATGTAATTACAGACAACGGTGTTTTAGGAAGAGCTGCTGTGCCATCTGGTGCTTCAACTGGAGAACATGAAGCTGTTGAACTACGTGATGGAGGAAAAGCATTTCTTGGAAAAGGAGTTTTGAATGCTGTGAAAAATGTGAATACCATTATTTCTGAAGAGCTTATAGGAGTTTCAGTTTTTGAACAAAATGTTATTGATCAAATGATGATCGATTTAGATGGTACTCCAAATAAATCTAACTTAGGAGCAAATGCAATTTTGGGAGTTTCTCTAGCTGTTGCAAAAGCTGCTGCGAATGAATTAGGTTTGCCTTTATATAGATACGTAGGTGGTGTTTCTGCGAATACATTGCCAGTTCCAATGATGAACATCATCAATGGAGGTTCTCATTCTGATGCGCCTATCGCATTTCAAGAGTTTATGATTTTCCCAGTGAAAGCAACTTCTTTTTCGCATGCAATGCAAATGGGAACGGAAATTTTCCATAGTTTGAAAAAAGTGTTACACGATAGAGGTCTTTCAACTGCAGTTGGGGATGAAGGTGGTTTTGCACCAAATCTTCCTGGAGGAACAGAAGATGCTTTGGATACGATCAAAAAAGCAGTTGAAACTGCAGGGTATACTTTTGGAGATGAAATCATGATTGCTTTAGATTGTGCTGCTGCAGAGTTTTATGTAAATGGAAAATACGACTATACTAAATTTGAAGGCGAAACAGGTAAGATCAGATCTTCTGAAGAGCAAGTAGATTATTTAGCAGAATTAGTGGCTAAATATCCAATCATTTCTATCGAAGATGGAATGGATGAAAATGACTGGGATGGATGGAAATTGCTTACTGAAAAAATTGGAGACAAAGTGCAATTAGTTGGAGATGATTTATTCGTGACTAATGTACAACGTTTGGCTACAGGTATTGAAAAAGGAATTGCTAATTCAATTCTTGTGAAAGTGAACCAAATTGGAACTTTGACTGAAACTATCGCAGCTGTTAACATGGCTAAAAATGCAGGTTATACTTCGGTAATGTCACACCGTTCAGGAGAGACAGAAGACAATACGATTGCAGATTTAGCAGTAGCTTTGAATTGTGGTCAAATTAAAACAGGTTCAGCTTCTCGTTCGGATCGTATGGCTAAATACAACCAATTATTAAGAATTGAGGAAGAATTAGGAAACACCGCTTATTTTCCTGGTAAAAATGCTTTCAAAATAAAATAATTCAGAATATTTTTTAAAGAAAAAGCCATTCACGTAAAGTGAGTGGCTTTTTTTTTGACAGTTTTAACAATTTCATTGTGTTATTCATTTTTTAATTACTTTGAAATTCCCTAGATTTGGTAAATTATTATTTTAAAAGTTTTATTTCCAATTATATTATGTCAAAAACAGCAACATTAGAAATAGATGGTCAAAAATTTGAACTTCCTATCATTGTAGGAACTGAAAATGAGGTGGCTATCGATATTAACAAATTACGTGATTTGTCGGGTGCAATTACTATTGATCCGGGTTACAAAAATTCAGGTTCTTGTAAAAGCGAAATTACTTTCCTAGATGGAGAGCTTGGAATTTTGCGTTATAGAGGGTATTCAATAGAAGATTTAGCTGAAAAGGCAGATTTTTTAGAAGTTTCTTATCTTTTAATTTTTGGAGAATTGCCAACGAAAGTTCAGTTAGAGCAATTTGAAAATGATATTAGAAAATATACTTTGGTCAACGAGGAAATGAAAAATATCATTGACGGTTTTCCAAAAACAGCTCATCCAATGGGTGTTTTAGCTGCTTTGACAAGTGCTTTGACAGCATTTAATCCAAAGTCGGTGAATGTTGAAAATGAAAAAGAGATGTATGAAGCAGTTTGCAAAACCATGGGTAAATTCTTGGTAATTGCAACTTGGACGTACAGAAAAAGTATGGGTTATCCTTTAAATTATTACGATAATACAAAGGGATATGTAGAGAATTTTATGCGTTTAATGTTTGAATTGCCAACGGAACCTTATAAAGCTAGTCCTGTTGTTATTGATGCGTTAGATAGATTGTTTATTCTTCATGCGGATCATGAGCAAAATTGTTCTACATCAACCGTTAGAATGGTAGGTTCTTCTCATGCGGGATTATTTGCTTCAATATCTGCAGGAGTTTCTGCACTTTGGGGACCATTACATGGTGGTGCTAATCAAGCAGTACTTGAAATGCTGGAAGAAATTCACAAAAATGGAGGTGACGCTGAGAAATATATAGCTAAAGCAAAAGACAAAAATGATCCTTTCCGTTTGATGGGATTTGGTCACAGAGTATATAAGAATTTCGACCCAAGAGCAAAAATAATTAAAAAAGCAGCTAATGAAGTTTTATCAACTTTAGGAGTGGAAGACCCAATTCTAGCTATCGCTAAGAAACTGGAGGAATCGGCTTTAGAAGATGAATATTTCAAATCACGAAACTTATATCCAAATGTAGATTTCTATTCTGGAATTATTTACCGAGCATTAGGAATTCCTACAGATATGTTTACTGTGATGTTCGCCATAGGCCGTTTACCGGGTTGGATTGCACAATGGAAAGAAATGCGAGAAAATAAAGAGCCTATTGGAAGACCAAGACAGATTTATACTGGTAGTCCTTTAAGAGATTTTGTCTCATCCGACAAAAGATAAATTTCAATTCAAAAAGCTTCACTAATTTGTGAAGCTTTTTTTATATTTGTCAAAAGTGAAAATACATGCTAGCGTTACATATAGTGAATGAAACTTCAAGATTGAGAGCCGTAGTTTTAGGTTCGGCGATTAATAATGGACCAACACCAAAGGCCGAAGAAGCTTATGATCCAAAGTCATTAGAACATATTTTAGCGGGTACGTATCCCAAAGAATCAGACATGGTTGCTGAAATGGAGGCTTTTAATAAAGTACTTCAGAAATATAATGTGACAGTTTTTCGTCCAGAAATGATTAGCAATTACAATCAGATATTTACCAGAGACATTGGTTTTGTTATTGATGATGTTTTTATTAAATCTAATATATTGCCAGACAGAGAGCGGGAGTTAGATGCGATCCAATATGTTATTGATCAAATTGATGCTAAAAAAGTCGTTCGTCCTCCAGAGGAAGTACACATTGAAGGAGGAGATGTAATTTTGTGGAATGATTACATATTTGTTGGAACTTACAAAGGGAGTGACTACAAAGACTATATTACCGCAAGAACGAATGTGCAAGGAGTCCAATACATTAAAGACTTGTTTCCAAATAAAGTTGTTAAAGGATTTGATTTGGTAAAATCAAAAATTGAAGCTCGTGACAATGCTTTGCATTTAGACTGTTGTTTTCAGCCTGTTGGGAATGATAAAGGAATCATATATAAAAGAGGATTCCGTGAAGAAGCGGATTATCTGTTTCTTTTGAACCTTTTTGGAAAAGAAAATTTGTTTCACATTACAAGAGACGAAATGTATAATATGAATTCTAATGTTTTTTCCATAGATACGAATGTTGTAGTTTCCGAAAAAAACTTTACCAGATTAAACAATTGGTTACGTGCGAATGGGTTTGTGGTCGAAGAAATTCCATATGCAGAAATTGCAAAACAAGAAGGATTATTACGATGTTCCACCTTACCTTTAATTAGAGATTGATTTCAATGTAGAGACTCACAGTCTCTACAAAAAAAATAAAAAACAAAAAATGAAACAAACAACAAATTCCATATTGATGATTCGCCCGGTGGCGTTCCGAATGAACGAACAAACGGCAGTAAATAATTATTACCAAAAAGTATTAGACGGGCTTTTGCCAGCAACAGTAAATGCCAAAGCGCAACAGGAATTTGATGCTTTTGTTGCTAAATTACGAGCTGTAGGCGTTGACGTTACTGCTGTTGACGACACTTCAAATCCAGATACGCCGGATAGTATTTTTCCAAACAATTGGGTTTCTTTTCATGAGAATGGTGATGTCGCGTTATATCCTATGTTTGCCGAAAATCGTCGTCAGGAACGTCGCGAAGATATTTTAGACATACTGGAAGACAATGGTTTTGTAATCAATAATATAATGGATTACACATCGGCTGAGGAGGATGGCTTTTTCTTAGAAGGAACGGGAAGTTTAGTGCTGGACAGAGCCAATAGCAAAGCGTATTGCGCTTTATCTCCCAGAGCTGATGAAGAATTATTTATCGAATTCTGTGAAGATTTTGATTATGCACCGGTAATTTTTGAAGCTTTTCAAACCATTGATTCAGAGCGAAAATTGATTTACCACACCAATGTAATGATGTGCGTGGGAGAAACTTTTGCAGTAATTTGTTCTGATTGTATCGATGACAAAAAAGAACGCAAAATGGTTTTGGATAACCTAAAAGAAAACGGAAAAGAAATTATTTTGATTACCGAAGCTCAAATGAACAATTTTGCAGGAAATATGCTTGAAGTTCGTGGAGCAAATGATAAAAGGTATTTGGTTATGAGTGCAGCGGCACATCAAAGTTTAACACCGAAACAAATTGAACAATTGGAAAAACACGCTGAAATTTTAAGCTCCAATTTAGATACTATCGAAGCCTGTGGTGGTGGCAGTGCAAGATGTATGATGGCAGAGATTTTCTTGCCTAGAAATTAATTTTAAAATCTGACAAGGTACTCCGCCTTGTCAGATTTTTTTATGTTAAGTTTCCTTTAATGATATTGATAATCGCACTTACAATATATTGAATCCCAATTGCAATTACGATAAAACCAATGATTCTCGAAATAGCAACAATCCCTGATGCTCCGAGTATTTTTGCTAAATAATGGGCACTTCTAAGAATAATAAAAATAGCAACAGCTATAGCAAGAATGGCTAGTGATGATATAATGATATCGCTTGTTGAGTTGTGTTCCTGATAAAACGCAATCAGTAAAGAAATAGATCCAGGACCCGCAAGCATTGGAATTGCTAGAGGAGTTAAGGCAATATCATTTCTTTTTTGAGCATCCGTTTCTATCTTTTTGTTGATCCCCCTTTTTTTATTGATTTTCCCTGAAAGCAGTGAAAATCCTGAACTAACAATGATTAATCCCCCTGCAATTCGGAGCGCATCAATGCTAATTCCAAAAAAAAGCAAAACATATTGGCCGATAAAAAAGGAGATTATCAGAATCGCAAATACATTTATTGCCGTCCATAAGGAAATTCGGGAACGTTCCTGTTTGGTGTCATCTTGTGTGAGGCCAACAAAAATCGGAACAGTACCTATAGGGTTTAATACTGAAAAAAGGGCTACGAACAGGTAGATGAAAAGATCCATATTTTTCTAATTTGATGCTGCAAAAATACTCTTTTTTTTATGCTATGAAAGGTGTAAATGTTAGGATATTGTTTTGATTGCTTTTGTAACTAAACCTAATAATTCATAAACTCATGGCTCTTTTTGATTACTTTTGCAAAATATAATTACAGAAAATGATAAAAAATAAAAAAACGTTGGTTCTTGGAGCTTCAACAAAACCGGTCAGATACTCCTTTTTAGCGATTGAAAAACTGGTTGACAAAGGGCATTCCGTTCTTGCGATTGGTCAAAATGCAGGTGAAGTAGCAGGAATTAAAATCCAGACTAAAGCTATTCCATTAAAAAATATAGATACGGTCACACTATATCTGAATCCTTTACGTCAGCGCGATTACTACAATTATATTGTTGAGGCGCAACCAAAACGTGTTATTTTCAATCCAGGCACTGAGAATCCAGAGTTCTATCAACTGTTGAAATTAAATGATATCAAAGTCGAGATAGGGTGTACACTGGTTATGTTGGCAACAAATCAATATTAGTTTTTTGGAGCTAATTCCAGCTGTTCGCTATATCTTTTCTAGTCCCGTTAAAAAAATGGGACTAGAAAAGGATGCCGCTGCCTCCCGAAACTTCGGGATGGGCTAAAAATTTAAAATCGTGTTTCAGAAGTGGCATTCTTACTAATCAGTAACAATCCAAGAAAAGTGATTAGTCCGTTTACAATAATCAGTTCATTGTCGAAAACATATCCAAAAAACAATGTTTTCGAATTTTCGCTAATAAGGAAAGTTACAGCAGGTGATAAGAAGCAAATTATTGGAACAAATTTGTCTTTAACAGTCTTCGACTTTACAAATAATCCAAAACAATACAATCCCAAAAGCGGGCCATACGTATAGGAAGCCACCCTGAAAATCATTCCGACTACAGAACTGTCATTTATAGCATTAAAGAAAATAATGACCAGAAACATCAAAAACGAAAAGGCAATATGAACAAAGTGTCTGGTTCGTACTACATTTGGTTTGTTTAGATTCTCTGCTTTATCCATGCCAAGAAAATCGACACAAAACGAAGTTGTAAGTGCTGTTAGGGCCGAATCTGTTGTGGCAAAGGTAGCCGCTGTCAATCCCAATAAAAAAATAACCGAAGGAATTAATGCTAAATAGTGAAAAGCAATTTCTGGGAAAAGCAAATCGGTTCTGGGTTTCCCGGTAACTAAATCAGTTGGTACTTCAATTCCGTTTTTATTGGCATAAATATAAAGTAAAGCGCCTACGCTAAGGAAAAATATATTGATAAGCACAAATATCCCCGTAAAGGTGAACATGTTTTTTTGAGCTTCGCCAATGTTCTTGCAACTCAAGTTTTTCTGCATTAAATCCTGATCCAAACCTACCATAGCAATGGTTACGAAAATTCCACCCAGAATTTGCTTCACAAAATGGAACTTACTTGACACAAAATCCTCAAAGAAAAATACTTTGGAATAATTGCTGTTTTTTACTTCTTCAAAAGCCTCAAAAACATTCAAATTCAAACTTCTGCAAATAAAGAAAATAGTCAAAAAAACAGAAGAAACTAAGAAGAAAGTTTGTAAAGTATCAGTGATTATAATCGTTTTTAATCCGCCACGATACGTATACGCAAATATCAAAGCCAGTGAAATCAAAACTGTAACGGCAAAAGGAATTCCATAAAAATCAAAAACATAGCGTTGTAAAACAATTACAACAAGATACAATCTAAAGGAAGAGCCTATTGTTCTGCTTATCAGGAAAATTGTTGCGGCAGTTTTATAAGAATAAATTCCTAGCCGATGTTCTATATAACCATAAATCGAAGTCAAATTCATTCGATAATACAATGGCAACAGCACTTTTGCAATGATGACAAAACCAATCGCATTACCCAATACAAACTGGAAATACTTGAATTGTTCTCCGCTTGGCGCGCCAACTTCTCCCGGAACGGAGATAAAAGTCACTCCTGACAGCGCTGTTCCAATCATTCCAAAGGCAACTAAATACCATTTGGAATTTTTATTGGCTTTAAAAAACGCATCATTGCCGCTATCTTTTTTGCTTACAGTATGAGAGATGTAAAATAAAATTCCAAAATAAACGGTTATAAGTAGTAGAATGGTGCTAGGTGTCATTTGTTGAATTTAAAGTGACCAAAATACGCTTTTTTGTTTAATTGTTTTAGCCGATTAACCACTAAACTGTTTTATTCGTTTAACTATTTAACCGATTAAACCATTAAACAAATTACTACATTTGCATTTATGGAATTTTCTTCGAAATTAATAGAAAAAGCAGTTAACGAAATGTCTCAGTTGCCGGGAATTGGTAAACGAACGGCGTTGCGATTAGTATTGCATTTATTGAAACAACCCAAAGAACAAACGGGTTTTTTGTCACAAGCTTTGGTTGCTATGCGTGAGGATATCAAATATTGCAATAGTTGTCATAATATTTCAGATAGTGTGTTGTGTGAAATTTGTGCTAACAAAAGCAGAAATCATCAAATCATTTGTATCGTAGAAGATATTCGCGACGTAATGGCTATTGAAAATACGGGTCAATTTAGAGGGATTTATCATGTTCTTGGAGGTAAAATTTCGCCAATTGACGGAGTTGGCCCCAGTCAGTTAAATATTACGACATTAGTCCAAAAAGTAAAATCAGGAACTGTAAACGAAATCATTTTTGCGTTAAGCTCCACGATGGAAGGTGATACCACTAATTTTTACATTTATAAACAAATCGCCGATTGCGAAATAATTATTTCGACAATTGCGAGAGGGATTTCGGTGGGTGATGAATTGGAATATGCTGATGAAGTTACCTTGGGAAGAAGTATATTGCAAAGAGTCCCTTTTGAAAAGTCTTTTAAAAGTAATTAATCTATTTAATGAATCGTTACACTTTTTAAATAGTAAATGAAAAGCTATATTTGTCGTTAAAAATATTGAAAATGAGTAAATCCGGAGTCTATTTATTGCTAATTATTAGTGTGTTGTTCTCTTCTTGTATTTCAACTCAAGATTTAATATATCTTCAAAAAAAGAATAATTCACAAGACGATACTTCTATTTCAGCAGTGGAATCAAAGCCTTACAGATTGCAAACTAATGATGTCTTGAGTATCACAATTAAAGCAATAGATCCAAAATTAGTCGCTATTTTTAGTACTACAAATGAAGGCGTTTCTGCTGGTAAATCAGATTCAGGATTATATTTTGATGGATTTACGGTTGATGATCATGGAAATATTAGAATTCCGGTTTTGGGAGAATTAAATGTTATTGGTTATACCCTGGATGAAATAAGAGTTAGAATTGAGAAGCAACTGTTAGCGGAGTATTTTAATAAAGAGGCCAACATTTTTGTAACTGTAAAATTAGCGGGTTTCAGATATACTATCAATGGAGAAATTGGTGGTCCAGGCACAAAAACATTATTTCAAGAGCATGTAACTATCATGGAAGCTATTGCAAATGCTGGAGATATTACCATTACCGGAAATAGAAAAGCGGTTACAATCATGAGAAAAACACCAACTGGGGTTCAAATGCAGGATTTAGATCTTACTGATATAAATGTGATGAAATCGCCTTATTATTATTTGCAACCGAATGATTATATTTACGTAAAACCACTCAAGCAAAAAACTTGGGGAACCGGAAAAACAGGAATAGAATCTTTGGGTACTATTATTACACTGTTATCATTGGGAACAACTACTTTTTTACTATTAAAAAATTAAAACAGAATTCAAAAAATGTTAGATATAAAAGATTTTTCGATTTTTGAAAACCAAGTAAGTTTTGACTTTAAGGGATTTTTAATAAAAATCGGAAGTTATTGGAAATGGTTTCTGCTTAGTTTATTAATCACTTTCACGATTGCCTATCAAGTGAATATTCGTAAACAAAAAATTTACGGTATGGAAACGCTTATTTCCGTAAAGGAAGAAAGTAATCCTCTTTTTACGTCTAATACCAGTTTGGTTTTTAATTGGGGTGGAATTTCAGATCAGGTTCAAACCATTTCAACTACTTTGCAATCCAGATCTCATAATGAATTGGTTGTTGATAAACTGCAATACTATATTAATTACTTAGTTCAGGGTAAATATAATCTTGAGGATGCTTATGGTGCGGTCCCTTTTTATGTAAATATTGATAAATCAAAAGGGCAGTTAGCAGGAAATCTAATTAAAATTAAATTTTTGAGTGAAAATGTATACGAAATCAGAATTCCTTTTGAAAATCAAAACGTATCATTAATAACCTATACTAATAACTCATACAGTAATACCGCTGTTGAAACTGGTGATTTTGTAAAAAGATATACCGTAGGAGAGCAGGTATCATTACCTTTTTTAAATTGGAAATTACAAATAAAAGACAATCCTGGCTTTTATAAAGGAAACGAGTATTTTGTACAGTTTAACGATTTTGACGGAACAGTATCTGGATATAAAGGGATAAATGTTAAATCAGATGATAAAGGTGGGTCCATAATTACTTTGGGAATGCAAGGGACCAATAAAGCGAGAATGGTTGAGTATTTGAATTCTACTGTTAAGATGCTTATAAAAAGACAATTAGATAGTAAAAATCAGTTTGCGACTAATACAATTGCTTTTATAGATAGTACATTGGTTGCGATGGAATCCCAATTAAAAGAAACAGGAAATGAGCTAAAATCCTTTAGGAAAGATAAAAACATCTATGATATAGAACAAGGCGGAGCTAAGTTTTCGGATAAGATTTTAGAATTTGATGTAAAGAAAGACGAAGTCAATCGCAAAATGGCCTATTATAATTCGCTAAAAGCATACTTGAAAAATAGCGTAAACTATGCTAAACTTCCAGCGCCATCAGTAGCTGGGATTGAAGATCCAAATATTGTTGTAAATGTGTCAAAATTGATTGCATTGTCTACCCAAAGATCTGAAATGGCTTATGCAGTAAAAAGTGATAAAATATTCAAGGATTTTGACAATCAAATGGAGGCTGTTAAAAATGTGTTATTGGAAAACATTGCTACTGCCAAAGCATCTTTGCAATATGATTTAGCAATGGTAAGCAGTAAAATTAATGAGACCGAAAGCACTATAAAACAACTTCCTGAAGATCAACAAGAGCTAATCAAGATTAAAAGAAAATATGATTTAAGTGATAATATTTACAGTACTTTTCTTCAAAAAAGGAGTGAAGCTGATATTGTTAAAGCAGCGAATTTATCGGATATTCATTTTATAGATCCTGCAAAAGATGTTGGAGGAGGGCTTATAGGACCAAAAACATCCGTAAATTATGTGTTGGCATTATTTCTGGGAGTACTATTTCCTTTGCTTTTTGTATTTGCAATTTTCTTTATCAATAATTCGATTCAAAACACCGATGATATCAGTAAGTTGACACAAATTCCTTTGCTAGGTGTCGTCGGGATGAGTAAGGAGAATACTAATTTGGCAGTTTTTGACAAACCTAAATCTGCTTTATCTGAATCCTTTAGAGCTATTCGCTCTTCACTTCAGTTTTTGTATAAACAACAAAATGTAGATGGCGCTAAAACGCTTATGATAACATCTTCTGTAAGCGGGGAAGGGAAAACGTTTTGTTCTATAAATATTGCTACAGTCTTTGCGCTCAGCGAGAAAAAAACAGTAGTTATTGGTCTTGATCTAAGAAAGCCTAAATTATTTGCTGAATTTAATTTATCCAATGAAGTTGGAATTGTAAATTATCTGATTAAGCAAAAAACAGTTGACGAAATCATTAATCATACCCATGTACCATATCTTGATGTTATTCTCTCAGGACCAGTGCCGCCAAATCCGGCTGAGATGATTATGAGTGAAGGAATGAAAGAATTAATTGAAGAATTAAAGAAAAAATATGATTATATTATATTGGATACGCCACCAGTTGGTTTAGTATCTGATGCCTTGGAATTAGCACAATATTGCGATGTTACCTTGTATATAGTAAGACAGAATTTCACTAAAAAAGAAATGATCACGTTATTAAACAACCGGGTAAAACGTGGAGAATTAAATAACACCAGCATTATTTTGAACGGGTTTGAAAATAAAGCTAAATATGGTGCGGGTTACGGATATGGTTACGGATACGGTTATGGCTACGGAACTTATTCAAGTGGGTATCATGAAGAAGATAAACCAAAAAATATCTTTGAAACTATAGTGAGTAAATTTCGCAAAAAACTAACAAAGTAACTGATTTTCTAATTTAAGAAAAGATGATAGAGGAAACAAGAAGTACGATACTAATTACCGGAGGAGCAGGATTTATAGGTTCTAATCTTTGTGAATATTTTTTGTCTAAAGGACATGAAGTTATTTGTTTGGATAATTTTGCGACGGGATACAGACATAATTTAAAAGATTTTATCAATAATGCTAACTTTCGTTTAATCGAAGGTGACATTCGTAATGCGACTGATTGTCAAAATGCGGTAAAGGGAGTAGATTATGTGCTGCATCAGGCAGCTTTGGGGTCTGTGCCGCGTTCTCTAATTGATCCGGTTACTACCAACGATGTCAATGTTTCTGGGTTTTTAAATATGCTTGTTGCTTCTCGTGATGCCAAGGTAAAACGATTCATATATGCGGCAAGTTCCTCCACTTATGGGGATTCAGTTGGATTGCCAAAAGTAGAAGCCGTAATTGGGAAACCGCTTTCTCCTTATGCAATAACAAAGTATGTGAACGAATTGTATGCTGAAATTTTTAGTAGAACGTATGGTATTGAAACCATCGGTTTGCGTTATTTCAATGTTTTTGGACGGAAGCAAGATCCAAACGGGGCATATGCGGCAGTTATTCCAAAATTTGTAATGCAATTAATGCAATTAGAAAGTCCAAAAATAAATGGTGACGGAAACTATTCCCGTGATTTTACCTATATTGACAATGTGATTCAAATGAATGAGTTGGCGATGTTAACAAAAAATCCTGAAGCGGTAAATACTGTTTATAATACTGCTTATGGCGATAGGAATACGTTGAATAATCTGGTTGATTATTTGAAGGAATTTTTGTCTAAATACGATGAGAGGATTGCCTCAGTTGAAGTAGAATACGGACCCAACAGAGCAGGAGATATTCCACATTCTTTGGCAAGTATTGATAAAGCCAAAACAGAATTAGGGTATGATCCACACTATTCTATGCAAGAAGGATTGAAAGAAGCGGTTGGTTGGTATTGGGACAATCTTAAATAAAAATTCCTTTTTTAAAGAAAAGGTGGATAATAAAAGATAGTATATTTGAAAATTATAAAATGAAAATCACAAAAATTTGTTGCATTGGTGCTGGATATGTAGGCGGTCCTACAATGGCAGTTATTGCCCAAAAATGTCCTCAAATACAAGTCACTGTAGTTGATCTGAATAAAGAGCGTATAGCAGCTTGGAACGATGAAAATATAGACAATATTCCCATTTATGAACCTGGATTAGATAAAATTGTAGGGGAAGCAAGAGGCAGAAATTTATTTTTCTCCACCGATGTGGAAAAAGCAATAGACGAAGCCCAAATCATTTTTATATCAGTAAATACGCCTACAAAGACCTATGGGAAAGGGAAAGGGATGGCGGCGGACTTGAAATATATTGAATTGTGTGCGAGACAAATAGCCAGTGTAGCAAAAGACAATAAAATAGTTGTCGAAAAATCAACACTTCCAGTGCGAACGGCAGAAGCAATCAAAAGTATTCTGGATAATACCGGTAATGGAGTGCAGTTTCAAATTCTTTCAAATCCAGAGTTTTTGGCAGAAGGAACTGCTGTTCAGGATTTATTGAATCCAGATCGAATACTAATTGGAGGAGATCCTTCGGAAGAAGGGCAAAGCGCCATACAAGCACTTGTTGCTGTTTATTCCAATTGGGTTTCAGCAGATAAAATATTAACTACGAATGTATGGTCGTCAGAATTATCAAAACTGACTGCTAATGCTTTTTTAGCACAGCGAATTTCTTCGATTAATGCGATGTCAGAACTTTGCGAAAAAACTGGAGCTGATGTCAATGAGGTAGCCAAAGCCATAGGAATGGATAGCAGAATAGGGCCAAAATTCCTGAAAGCATCGGTTGGATTTGGGGGTTCTTGTTTTCAAAAGGACATTTTGAATTTGGTTTACATTGCAAAATCCTACGGATTGAACGAAGTAGCCGATTATTGGGAACAGGTAATTATAATGAATGATCATCAAAAGAGACGTTTCTCTAATAATATCGTTCAAACACTTTATAATACCGTTTCTGATAAAAAAATAACCTTTCTGGGTTGGGCTTTCAAAAAAGATACGAATGATACCAGGGAATCAGCAGCTATTTATGTTGCCGATGATTTGATAAATGAGCATGCGAAAATTGCTGTATACGACCCTAAAGTATCCAGAAAGAAAGTTTTGTCTGATTTGGATTATTTAGAAACCAGAGCGGCTTCAACTAATGAGGATCGTATTATGTCGTTTGATAATCCTTATGAAGCCTGCGCAAATGCTCATGCTGTAGCAATTCTAACGGAATGGGATGAATTTGTTCAGTATGACTGGCAAAAAATTTATGACTCCATGCAAAAACCAGCTTTTGTCTTTGACGGAAGAAACATACTTGATGGTCCAGCTCTGGAATCGATTGGATTTGTTTATCAGGGAATAGGTTCTTAAGTTAGTATACATTTAGAGTATAATAGTAATTGATTTAAGAATCTACAGATACATTATTGTTTTTTATAAAACAGTACTTAAGAGAAAATACAAATAAATAAAAAGACATATTTTTATTTTAATACAGAATGCAAGATGAATTGGTATGTAGTGTATACAAAACCTAAATGGGAGAAGAAAGTAGCTGAACAATTGAAAAAAAGTGGAATAGAATGCTACTGTCCTTTGATTACAGTAATGCGTCAATGGTCTGATCGAAAAAAAAAGGTAGAAGTGCCACTTTTTAATTCCTTTGTTTTTGTTCAATTACCAGATTCTGACAGAAATTTAGTATTTCAGTCAGTTGGTGTGGTACGTTACTTGTTTTGGTTGGGGAAACCTGCAATTGTAAGGGATGAGGAAATTAAGATTATTAAGAAAGGACTCGATGGACCTGATAGTTGTGAGATTACAATAGTTCCATTTCAAATAGGTGACAAGATAGAATTGGATTCAGGACCATTTTCAACTCAAACGGCAATTGTCCAAGAAGTAAATAACACCCATTGCGTTCTTGTTTTGGAATCATTGGGATGTGTTTTGAAAATGAAATACAAATAAGCAGTGGGAGGTGCAATTATTTTACCCTCTGGCAAAAGGAGATGCTGTCAATTAAAGAAATTTAAAAAGTGTAGTGCTATTTCAAACCTTATTTTATTATTCATAAATAAGCCACTTTTTATTTATTTCAAGAAAATAGAAGTATAATTTTATATAATGAATATCGGATGGTTTTTTATGAGAATCCGTTGGATTAGAACTTTAAAATTCATCTTTTTTAGTGGTTTTTATATCACTAAATCAGGTGATTTTTTTTTTAAAATGACGTAGTTATTTTTCTTTCTTATAATTGTATTTCAGTTAGTTATCGGTTTTTTGTGCTTTTTATCCATATTTTGAGGTTTTGAATGAATTAAAATTTAAAAAAGTATAGTTTATTGTGCTTATATTTGCGCACTTAAAATTATCCTGGTTTCGACTCATTTCTGTGAGTTTGAATCGCGAAGCGGTGGATTGAAATTAACAATAGTTGATTAAAATTGGTTTGAAAATGAGTTCAAATATAAAAATAGCAGTTGTTGGTCTGGGTTATGTGGGTTTACCATTGGCGCGGTTATTTGCAACGAAATATGCTGTTGTAGGATTTGATATTAATCAATCCAGAGTTGCTTCCTTGCAATCAGGTACTGATACTACATTTGAAGTAACCGATGAAGTATTACAAAAAGTATTGCTGGAAAAACCCGGTGATGCTATTGGTTTGTATTGTACTTCAGTTTTAGATGGTATAGCGGACTGTAATTATTACATTGTAACAGTTCCTACTCCGGTAGATAAAAATAATCGTCCTGATTTGACTCCTTTATACAAGTCCAGTGAAACGATAGGGAGTGTTTTGAAAAGAGGAGATATTGTGATTTATGAATCTACGGTGTATCCAGGAGTAACTGAAGAGGAATGTGTGCCGGTATTGGAAAGGGTCTCGGGCTTACAATTCAATGTTGATTTTTTTGCAGGTTACTCCCCTGAAAGAATTAATCCGGGAGATAAGGAACATACCGTAGAGAAGATTTTAAAAGTGACTTCAGGCTCTACGCCAGAAATTGGACAAAAAGTAAATGAGTTATATAAATCAGTGATTACTGCCGGGACACACTTAGCTCCTTCCATAAAAGTAGCCGAAGCTGCCAAAGTAATTGAAAACTCCCAACGGGATATCAATATCGCATTTGTAAACGAATTGGCTAAAATATTCAATTTGATGAATATAGATACCCATGCCGTTTTGGAAGCCGCAAGGACCAAATGGAATTTCCTGCCTTTTAAACCCGGTTTAGTTGGAGGTCATTGTATTGGAGTGGATCCTTATTATTTGGCTCAACGAGCGCAAGAGTTTGGTTATCATCCGGAAATTATATTAGCCGGAAGACGATTGAATGATAGTATGGGCGAGTATGTAGCTTCTCAGGTAGTAAAGGGGATGATTAAAAAAGGAATTTCTGTTAATAGAGCTACAGTCTTAATGATGGGAATCACTTTTAAAGAAAATTGTCCCGACGTTCGCAATACAAAAATAGTGGATGTCATTGCCGCACTAACGGATTATGGAATTACAGTAACGATATACGATCCGTTGGCGAATCCTGTTGAGGTTGAAAAAGAATACGGTTTAATAACTACCAATGTAGTACCGAATCAAAAATTTGACGCGGTAGTTTTAGGAGTAGCGCACAACCAATTTCTAGATATAGAGATATCTAAATTGCAAAATGCGAATAGTTTGTTATATGATGTAAAAGGCGTTTTGGGTGATGCAGTTGATGGGAGATTGTAGATAGTATAAAGTAATATAGTAAAGATTTAAATGCAGGGTATGGAAAAGAAACCTTCAATTACACATGTTATTCTTACAGGTGGAGTAGGCAGCAGATTATGGCCTTTATCACGAAAAAGCCAACCTAAACAATATCTTGATTTATTTGAAGGTAAGTCGTTGTTTGAGATAACTGTGGAACGCAATCGTACTATAGCGGATAAAATTATGGTAGTAGGTAATATTGATAATTGCCACCTCAGTAGACAAGTGATGGAAAAATCGAATGCTCCCTATTTAGATATAATTGAATCAACCCCTCGAAATACAGCCGCCGCCATTGCTTTTGCTGCTTTTGCTTCTCAACCGGATGACATTTTAATTGTCACGCCTTCTGATCATATTATAGATGGAATAGAACCATACGAGACAGCCATTCATGAAGCTGTAGAAAAAGCATCAAAAGGGTTTATAGTAACTTTTGGAATTATTCCCACCAAACCAGAAACCGGATATGGTTACATCGAACGTAAAGGAGATGATGTTATTTCTTTTCGGGAGAAGCCAAACAAAGTAACAGCTACTGATTTTATAGCCAAAGGAAATTTCCTCTGGAATAGCGGTATGTTTTGTTTCAAAGCTTCGGTTTTATTGGAAGAATTAAATAAATTCTATCCAGAAGTCTATGAAAAATCAAAAATTGCCTGGGACACTAATAGTAATGGAAATTTAGATTTGGATTTGTCTCTCGAAATACCTTCTATCAGTATCGATTATGCCGTTATGGAACGAAGTAAAAAAATTAAAGTGGTTTCTTCTACCTTTACTTGGTCTGATTTAGGATCGTTTGAGTCTGTTTATGATTATTTAGTTTCTAAAGGTCACCCAGTTGATAATAATGGAAATATGGTTATTGGTACCAATAATTATACTGCTTTTGTTGGATTAAAAAATACTATTTTCGTTTATACGGATACCGCTAATTTGATTTTACAAAAAGAAAGGTCTCAGGATGTTAAGAATATATATAGTGATTTGGAGAGGCAACATTCAAATTTGTTAAATTGAAAATAAAATAATTCAATTTTTCATGTGCAAAAGAATTATTTAATCAATTGCTGATTAAATCTTTTGACATAGTTTTGTGGTCGATAATGTAATATGGGACCCAATGGAGCTAGCCACAGTGAAACTATAAGGTGTTTCTTATTACGGCTTTTCACATAAAAAAATAACTATTGCATTCTTGAAAAAGAATGATTAAAAATACAAAATACATTATTATAAAGTACTCATGAGAAAAATAATTGCTACCTTTTTATTGTTGTTTGCTCTTTTTCAGACTTCCAATACATTTGCACAGGACTTGTTAAAAAGCACTGATTTAAGTACGTTAAAAGTGGATTATTTATCAGATAGTGATATTGCAAAAATTAAAACGCAGTTGCAGACTAATAATGTAACAATTGAACAAGCGGAACCGATGGCTTTGGCAAAAGGAATGTCTGCAGCCGAGTTTGCTAAATTGAAAGAACGTTTAGCAATGCCAGTGACAAAAACGGAATTGATTAAAAAGGATAATAAAGAAGACGATGATGATGATGAGAAAGCAGCTGCGTTTGGAAAAAAACAAGAAAAAATTGTCAACACTAAAGTAAAAGATACTATAAATGCTTTGATTTTTGGTTCGGAGCTGTTCGATAATCCTACCTTGAATTTTGAACCCAATTTAAAATTGGCTACACCTGTAAATTATGTCTTGGGACCTGGTGATGAATTGCAAGTCAGCGTTTATGGGGTACAAGAATTTAATGCCAGTGTTCCGGTATCTACAGAGGGTAAAGTAACTATTCAGTATGTAGGTCAGATTCCGGTTACGGGAATGACGATTGAGGCTGCTACCCAAAAAATAAAAGGAGCCATTGCAAGGGTGTATAGTACAGTAGGATCCGGACAATCTCAAGTCGCAGTAAGTTTGAGCCGTATCAGAACCATTAGAGTGACGATAATAGGGAGTAAGCAACCGGGTAATTATTCTATCTCTTCTTTGGCAACGGTTTATAATGCCTTATTTTTAGGTGGAGGCCCGGGAAAGAATGGCAGTTATAGAAATATAGAGTTGTTGAGAGATAATAAAGTATACAAAAACATTGATCTTTACCGCTTCCTTGTCAATGGAAATCAATCGGATAATGTGGGTTTAAAGGATAATGATGTTATTCGAATCCCTGCTTACAATCAAAGAGTCACTCTTGAAGGACAGGTAAAACGTCCCGGGATTTTTGAGATGAAGATGGGGGAAACATTTTCGGACTTATTATCTTTTGCTTCAGGATTCAATGAATTTGCATACACCGCTTCGGTAAATGTTTTGCAAAAAACAAGCAAAGAATTTAAAGTAAAAGACATCAATGCAGCTGAATATACCAGTTATAAACCGCTGTCAGGGGATGTGTTCCGAGTGTCAAAGATCTTAAATCGATTTGAAAACCGTATTAAAATAGATGGAGCCGTTTTTAGACCGGATACGTATTCTTTTTATGAAGGCATGCGTATTTCAGATCTGATTGCAAAAGCGGATGGGTTAAAGGAAGATGCCTATAGCAATAGAGCGAGAATTATACGATTAAAATCGGATTTGACTACTGAAATCGTTAATGTGGATTTGGCTAAAGCCTTAGGAGGGGATCTAGAAGCGGATATTGCCTTGCATAAAGAAGACATCGTAACGGTGTATTCAATTTTAGATTTTGTAGAAGAGTATAAAATAACGATTGACGGTGAAATTAAAAAGCCCGGAATTTATGAATATCATGAGAATCTTACTTTGAATGATTTATTGGTTCAGGCAGGTGGATTAACCGGTTCCGCTTCCAAAAGAGTGGAGGTTGCCCGAATGATAAAATCGGAAGAAATAGATGATGCCAATCCCAATAAAGCGCAACTTTTTAATTTGGAAATTACCGCAACTAACAATGAACAGTTAAAAAACTTTGAATTGCAGCCTTTTGATGTCGTGAATATTCGTAAAATGGCTGTGTATGAAAAACCGGAAATGGTCACTATAAGTGGCGCTGTTAATTATGCGGGGAAATATGTTTTGGCAACTAAAAAAGACAAAGTCTATGATATTGTTCAAAGAGCAGGTGGTTTGACGGCAGTAGCCAATATAGAGGGTGTTAAAATTAAACGACCAATTCAAGCCAAACAAATTGAGGATTTGGAAAATGTGAATTTGAATTTGGGTAAAAAAGATAGTATTCAAAACAAGCTCACTAAAAAATTAAAAGAAGATTTAAAATTTGCCACCATACCAGTAGACTGGAAGTCTATTGTTAAAAATCCAAAAAATAATACCAATGTGACTTTGTTTCCTGGAGATGAAATTGAAGTAACTGCTTTCAATGAAGGCGTGAAAGTTACAGGTAATGTGCTTTTAACTTCCGAAATTCCTTATGAGAAAGGAAAGGGATTTGGATATTATATAGGTTCTGTTGGGGGAGTAGACAATAAAGGATGGAAAAAGAAGGCCTATATTATTTATCCTAATGGGAAAGCGGCAGTGGCTCAGTCGTTCTTGTTTATACGATCGTATCCTAAAGTAACGCCGGGTTCACAAATTATAGTGCCAGAGAAACCTGAAGTTAAAAAGATGAGTACCGGTGAGTTTGTCAGTATTGCTGGAGTATTAGCTAGTTTGGCAGGGATTGTAATCGCTTTAATTAGGTAACAGTGATCAGTGATGAGTTGCGCTTATAATAAAACGGATTTCAGATAGCATATTTCATTTGTTTTACCCCAACCCCAAAGGGAGACAAATGAAAATAGATAAAAGGTTTTTATCGACACCATTTAAATACACATTTTAATAATAAATAATATACAAGCGTAAAATCTTGATAAAAATGAACGAACAAAATATAGCCAGCGACGAAATATCTTTAAAGGAGCTAATAGAAAAAGCCAAAGATTGGGTTGCTTATTTATTTTCACAATGGAAAATCATTGTACTAGCAGGAATAATAGGAGCTGCTTTAGGGTTGGCCTATTCTTTTAGTAAAAAACCAGTATATACCGCAACATTATCGTTTGCATTAGAAGATGAAAAAGGTAGTAGTGGCTTGGGAGGTGCCTTAGGTTTGGCGAGTTCATTTGGTATAGACCTTGGCGGAGGGGGAGGCAGTATTTTTACAGGATCTAATTTGACCGAGTTGTTCAAGTCCCGCGCTATGGTGGAGCAAACCTTGTTAAGTCCAGTTGTTATCGATGGAAAGACTATTTCTTTGGCGGAGATGTATATTCAGAATAATGGTTGGAGAGACCAATGGAACGATAAACCGAAATTTAAGGCTATCCAGTTTTTACCCGATACCAAACGGAAATATTTTACCCGAGTACATGATAGTATCTTGGGCGTGATGTATCAAGATTTGTCTAAAACCGGATTGGTTGTGGGACAAAAAGATAAAAAAATAGCGATAATTAGTATAGATGTCAGTTCTACTAATGAATCATTCTCTAAATATTTTACTGAATCTCTTGTTAAAGAAGTTTCTGATTTTTATGTCACTACAAAAAGCAAGAAAGCGCGCGAGAATATGGATATTCTGGAACGACAAACCGATTCTATTCGTCGTGAACTCAACGGAGCCATTACGGGTGTAGCAGTGGCCAATGACAATACTTTTGGTTTGAATCCTGCCATGAACGTACGCCGTGCCCCATCTGCCCGCCGACAGGTAGATGTGCAGGCTAATACTGCGATATTAACCGAGTTGGTTAAGCAAACGGAATTGGCCAAGGTGACTTTACGAAAAGAAACCCCATTAATTCAAATTATTGATCGGCCTATTTTACCTTTGGCGAAAGAAAAATATGGGAAAGCAAAAGGTTTGGTGATGGGTGGTTTATTATTGGGATTTTTGGTTGTTATTGTTTTGATTTTGAGAAGGTTCTTAAAATAAATCAAAGAAAGTGTTTAAGTTTTTAGTAATGTTTAGGGGCTAGTAAATTTTAATAAATTATTTTAAGAAAATATGAAAATAGTTGTGGTAGGTACAGGTTATGTTGGACTAGTAACGGGAACTTGTTTTGCAGAAGTTGGTATTGATGTTGTTTGCGTTGATATTGATGAGAAGAAAATAGCTAATTTAAATAAAGGAATACTTCCTATTTTTGAGCCAGGTCTTGAAGCTTTAGTGATTAAAAATGCATCAAAAGGTCGATTACAATTTTCAACTTCATTAGAAGAGAGTATTCCGGGTGCTGATGTTGCTTTTATTGCGGTTGGGACACCCCCAGGAGAAAATGGAAGTGCTGACTTGAAATATGTTCTTGCAGTAGCAAAACAAATAGGACAATTTATGAATAGTTATGGGGTAATTGTGACTAAAAGTACTGTTCCTGTTGGAACAGCCGAAAAAGTAAGACTTGCCATACAAAATGAATTAGAGAAACGAAAACTTACAATTTCGTTTGATGTAGCTTCTAATCCTGAGTTTTTAAAGGAAGGCGCAGCTATCGACGATTTCTTGAAGCCTGACAGGATTGTGGTTGGGATTTCGAGCAAAAAAGCGGAAGAAGTTATGCGTAAATTATACAAACCATTTTTATTGAATGGTCACCCTATAATATTTATGGATGTACCCAGCGCAGAGATGACTAAATATGCTGCTAACAGTATGTTGGCTACAAAGATTAGCTTTATGAATGATATAGCTAATCTTTGTGAAATTATGGGAGCGGATGTGAATATGGTGCGAAAAGGAATTGGAAGTGATGCTCGAATCGGAAATAAATTTATTTATCCAGGAATTGGTTATGGGGGGTCTTGTTTTCCTAAAGATGTTAAAGCATTGATCAAGACAGCTGCTGATAATGGGTATTCTATGCAAATTTTACAAGCTGTTGAAGCGGTTAATGAATACCAGAAAACAGTTTTGTTTAATAAATTGAACAATCGTTTTCAAGGAAGTCTTAAAGGAAAAACCATAGCAATGTGGGGGCTTTCCTTCAAGCCTAACACTGACGATATGCGGGAAGCTCCTTCATTAGTATTAATTGACAGTATTTTGGCAGCTGGAGGAAAAGTACAAGCGTATGATCCAGTTGCTATGAATGAAGCCAAACATATAATTTGTGATAAGATAGTTTATTGTGACAATGAATATGAAGCTCTGGAAAATTCGGATGCCTTATTGATTGTTACAGAATGGGCCGATTTTCGTTCTCCTAATTTTGAGAGAATTAAAGAACTTCTTAATTACCCAATTATTTTTGATGGAAGAAATATATTTGATGGAAGAGAAATTAATGAGCTGGGTTTTGAATACTATGGTATAGGAACAAATAATAATTAAGGTTATGGGTAAAAGAATATTAATTACAGGAGCAGCAGGTTTTTTAGGATCGCATTTATGTGATCGTTTTATAGGAGAAGGTTATAAAGTTGTAGGGATGGACAATTTAATAACTGGAGATTTAAAAAATATAGAACATTTATTTCCATTAAAGCAATTTGAATTCTATAATCATGATGTGTCCAATTATGTTCATGTGAGTGGTCAATTAGATTATATATTGCATTTTGCGTCTCCTGCAAGCCCAATTGATTATTTGAAAATTCCTATACAAACATTAAAAGTAGGGTCTTTAGGAACCCATAATTTATTGGGTTTAGCTAAAGAAAAAAAAGCTAGATTTTTGATAGCTTCAACTTCTGAAGTTTATGGAGATCCTACGGTTCACCCACAGCCAGAAGAATATTGGGGGAATGTAAATCCAGTAGGGCCAAGAAGTGTTTATGATGAAGCAAAAAGGTTTCAGGAAGCAATCACAATGGCGTATCATACTTTTCATGGTATGGAAACCCGAATTGTTCGAATCTTTAATACCTACGGACCAAGAATGCGCTTAAATGACGGAAGGGTTCTGCCTGCGTTTATAGGTCAAGCATTAAGAGGTGAGGATTTGACAATTTTTGGGGATGGCTCCCAAACAAGAGCATTTTGTTATGTTGATGATTTAGTTGAAGGGATATACAGGCTTTTAATGTCAGATTACGCTTATCCCGTAAATATTGGTAATCCAAATGAGATTACAATGAACGATTTTGCTCAAGAAATTATAAAACTAACCGGAACCTCTCAAAAAATAGTATATCATCCACTGCCACAAGATGATCCAAAACAGAGACAACCCGATATTACAAAAGCTAAAGAGCTTTTAAGATGGGAGCCAAAGATAGAGAGGGAAGAAGGATTGAAGATAACGTATAATTATTTTAAATCTTTTTCGCAAGAAGAGTTAGTAATTAATAAGTATGCCAAAAGTTTTCTTTAATAAGAGAATTACAGTATAATTTTAAGATAAGTATAAATGAAACCAAGAATTATTGACTTTCCAAAAATTCAAGATCCAAGAGGAAATTTAACTTTTGTGCAGTATCCAAATCAGATTCCTTTTAAAATTCAAAGAACTTTTTGGACTTATGATGTTCCTGGCGGAGGAATTAGAGGTGGTCATGCTTATTTTAAACAGCAAGAAATTATTGTGGCCCTGAGTGGAAGCTTTGATGTTATAATTACTAATGCTGATGGAAGTAGTGAAAAATTTTCTTTAAATAGAAGTTATTATGGTCTCTATCTACCAGCCAAAACATGGAGGCATGTAGAGAATTTTTCCACAAATGCGCTATCATTGCATATTTCTAGTGAGAATTTCTCAAAGGAAGATTATATCAGAGATTTTGAAGATTTTAAAAATTTATTAGATGAGCGTTAAGAATAGTGTTTATGAATGTAATCTTTTGCATTTAAAACAAATTGGAGATAGAAATGGTCATATTACAACGGTTAACAATAATGTTGAATTACCTTTTGCTGTAAAAAGGATTTTTTATTTATACGATATTCCAGGTGGAGAGTCAAGAGGTGCGCATGCTCATAAAGAGTGTCATCAGTTTTTGGTTGCTGCAAGTGGCAGTTTTGAAGTTTTACTGGATGATGGTTTGACTAAAAGACAAGTGTTAATAAATAGACCAGATTTAGGTTTACATATCCCACCAGGGATTTGGGCTTCTGAAATTAATTTTTCTAGCGGTTCAATTTGTTTAGTGCTAGCTTCGCACGAGTATAATGAGACTGATTATTTGAGAGAGTATGAAGATTATTTAAATTTTATTAAATAAAAATGACTTGTAAAATTCATCCTTTAGCAGATGTTCAGACACAAAACATAGGTAGTGGAACTATGATATGGCAGTTTGTAGTGATATTATCAAAAGCCATAATAGGTAAAAATTGTAATATCAATTGTCAAGTTTTTATTGAAAATGATGTGACAATTGGTGATAATGTAACCATTAAAACAGGTGTTCAGATTTGGGATGGTATAACAATTAGAGACAATGTGTTTGTTGGGCCTAATGTAACTTTTACTAATGATTTAGTGCCACGATCAAAACAATATCCTGAAGAGTTTAAAAAGACAATTGTTCAAAGAGGTGCATCTATTGGAGCAAATGCTACAATATTATCTGGAATTGAAATTGGAGAATACGCTTTAATTGGAGCTGGAAGTGTTGTGACAAAGTCGATTCTTCCTTACACATTATGGTATGGAAATCCAGCAGTTCAAAAAGGATATGTTACTAAAGAAGGAATTATTTTAGATATGAATTATAAAGATAAAAACGGAATTGAATATAGTATGTAGTTAATGAATTATTAAGTTTACAAAAATAGGGAAGCAAAACATACTGATGAATTAATTTTAACCATATATAATAGCGCATGAACGATTATACAAATAAAGACAATAGTAACAGAATTTATTTTCCAGAATTAGATGGGTTAAGATTTTTTGCGTTTTTGTTAGTGTTTTTGTCCCACCATAGTTTATTGTCAAAAATACCCTATCTTTCAATTTTACACACAAATGGTTGGATAGGTGTCGATTTGTTTTTTGTGTTATCAGCTTTTTTATTTACAAAACTTCTAATCGCTGAATTTAATAAAAACAATACAATAAGTTTTAAAAAATTCTATATGCGAAGAATATTTCGCATCTGGCCAATATATTTTTTATTTATTGGGTTTTCTGTAGCTCTTTATGCTTTTATTAATGGTTCAATAGGAAATAGTATTGGGATCCGAATTATTGGGTTATTTACCTTTTCCGATAATATTATGACTGCAATTTATGGAGAATATAACCCAATGCCATATATAGCTCATTTATGGACTATTACCTATGAGGAGCAATTTTATATTTTTGTTCCGATTATTATTCTACTATTAATTCATTCATCTTTTAAGAAAAAATTAATTTCATTAATCACAATTTTCATTTTGTTTAATGGAATCAGATGTGCACTAATAGCAAATAATGTGCCTCATCCTGCAATTTGGGTGCTGCCAATTACTCATTTTGAATCGATTGTTTTGGGAATAGTTATAGGTTTTGGCGGTTTTGATTTTATGTTAAAAAGAATTAAACCTTTGATTATAGGCTTAATAGGTGTATTATTTTTTATTTCATTATACTTATTGCCGAACATCGAAGATATCTCTTATTGGTTAATCGTAAGTTATTCATTTGTAGGTATATCCACTTCAATGGTGTTGTTTTCTGTTTCAAATAGTAATTACTTGAAAAGATTATTTTCAAAGGAATTATTCGTGTTTTTAGGAAAAAGGTCATATGGTTTATATATGTATCATTTATTGGGGAATGGAGTTTCTTCTTATATGATTGCAAAAATCACAATACTACCCTCAAATTCTTTAGCCTCTTTTATTTATTCATTGTCTTTTACGATTATTGTTTCAATAATTTCATATAAAGTTATTGAAACACCTTTTTTGAAATTAAAGGAGAAATTTGAAGTGATTATTTCGAGACCAATTTAATATAATGAATAATCAGTCCATTCATTATAAAGGCTAACTATAATTTAGCTTTCAATGACTAATTAACCCTTCTATTCAACTTCTGTATTAATATATCCAAATACTTTTTATTTATTATATTAAAAAACAACAAACTGTTTTAAATTAAGTTACACTATGATGATTAAATTCTTAGACTTACAAAAAATAAACCAGCAATATGCAAATGAATTGAAACAAATTGCTGCTGATGTGATTGATTCGGGATGGTATTTGTTAGGCAACAGAGTGCAGTCATTCGAAACAGAATTGGCTCAATATATAGGTGCGAAACATGCTGTTGCTTGTGCTAATGGACTTGATGCTTTAAGATTGATTTTTAAAGCCTATATTGAATTAGGAATTATGAACGAAGGAGATGAGATTATTGTCCCTGCAAATACCTATATCGCTTCAATACTTGCAATTTCTGACAACCGTTTAACCCCCGTTTTTGTTGAGCCAGATTTTAGTAATTTTAATTTAGATATTAATATTATTGAAGCTGCAATAACACCCAAAACCAAAGCAATTTTAGTAGTTCACTTATATGGACAAATATGTTGGAGTGAGCAATTAGAAACATTAGCAAAAAAATACAATTTAAAGATAGTTGAAGATAACGCCCAAGCAATTGGAGCAGTTTTTAAAAATGAAAAAGCTGGGAATTTAGGTGATGCTGCAGGTTTTAGTTTTTATCCGGGTAAAAATTTAGGGTCACTTGGTGATAGTGGTGCTGTAACTACTAATGATGGTAACTTGGCAAAGACAATAAGAGCATTGGCAAATTATGGTTCGACTCAAAAATATGTAAATGAATATCAAGGATTGAATAGCAGAATGGATGAAATTCAGGCAGCATTTCTATCAGTAAAACTAAAATATTTAGATTCTGAAAATACTATAAGAAGACAAATTGCGAGTTATTATAGCTCAAATATTAAGAATATAAAAATTACTTTGCCTAAAATTGCTGCAAGAAATGATGAAACTCATGTTTGGCATTTGTTTGTAATCAGATGCAAAGAACGCGATAATTTACAAAAATATTTGACTGAGAATGGTGTTCAAACTTTAATTCACTATCCTATTCCGCCACATAAACAAAATGCATACAGAAATTATAATAATTTATCATTTCCTCTAACGGAGCAAATTCATTCAGAAGTTTTGAGTTTACCTATAAGCCCTGTGATGGCCCAAGAAGAAATCAAAAAAGTGGTTGAAATTATAAATAAATATGAATAGTTTGACTAAATGTTAGAAAATGTTTTCTAGTACTTTTAGATGCCTAATTATTGCCAGCTGTTCAAAGGGGGGTAATAAATAATTTAAAAATTGTATAATGACAATTAAGATATCAGTAGTAATGGCTGCATATAATGCAGCTGATTTTATTTCGGAAACGATTGATTCAATAATTAATCAAAAATTTACAGAGTGGGAACTTATTTGTGTAAACGATGGTTCCACAGATAAATCGCTGGAAATATTAGAATATTACGCATCACTCGATAAAAGAATAACGGTGTTTAATATTCCAAATTCTGGTGCTTTAAATGCAAGAAATTTTGGTGTTGAAAAGAGTAAAGGTGAATGGTTATATATTATGGATGCTGATGATAAAATGAGCACTGATATGTTGGAAGAAATGCACAGTACAGCACTATCTGAAAATGCCGATTTTATACTTCCTGATCAAATACATTGGTTCCCTCACAATGAAATAGAAACTTTTAGTTTCAATGAAAAATTTGGAACATTTCCGAATATATCAAGTCGAGATGCATTTTTAAAGTATCTTAAATGGGAAATTCATGGTCGAGGAATGATGAAAACTAATCAATATCGCGAACATAGTTTCAATTATGATAGATTTTTCATTGATGAATTTATTAACAGGAAAGTTGTTCTTAATTGTAAAAAAGTTGCTTTTAGCAAGGGCGAATATATATATAGACAAAATGATGAATCCTTAATTTATAAGGTGAGCAAACGAAGATTCGATGTGTTAGAGCGAAGTCGAATGAGTGAAGATCTATTAGTTCAAAATTTTGATGATGCTAAAGTAATCGCTGATTTTAGAAATGAAAGATTACAAGAAATTTATGGACTTCTTATATTGTTTTTAAAACAGAAAAAACAATTTGCAACTCAAGATAGTATTGCAATTTTAAAAATTATTGAAGATGCTTATAAAAAACTTGATAAAAGAGGAGTGCGTGAGATGTTTTTCAATAGTGGTATTATTGGAAAATTAAAAAGCATTTTATTATGTTCTAATTGGATTTTGTTTAAGTATACTACAATCATTTTAAATAAAAAATAATGTTAAAAAACAGATTGTTGATTGGAGATGAATCAACTAAAATGACATTGAAAGGAACTGTAAAGATGCTTCTTTCTCCTTTTTTTGATGTACTTTATAAATTTATTCTGGTATTAAACCGACCAAAAAAAGTAAATAAAAAATATTATTTGTCTGTTTGCGGTATTTTCAAGGATGAAGCTCATAATATGCGGGAATGGATAGAATACCATCAAATTGTTGGTGTTCAACATTTTTATTTGTATAATAATTTTTCAAGTGATAATTATATAGAAGTTCTTAAGCCTTATGTTGAAAAAGGTATTGTAACACTTATTGATTGGCCTGTACCGCAAGGACAGATGACAGCGTACAAGAATTGTTTTGACTTATATGGCAAAGATAGCCAATGGATTGCTTATATAGATTTTGATGAATTCATTTGTCCATATAATGAGTCGAAAATTCCCGATTGGCTGCGTAAGTTTGAAAATTATCCATCGATAGCAATATATTGGAAAATGTTTGGGACTTCAGGACAAGTTAAACACGATCCTTCAAAACTTGATATAGAACAATATATCGTAAGTTGGCCAAAACTATATATAGGAGCTAAAATAATTTGCAACACAGATTATGCTATAAGTGATTATAGCTCAATGCATACACTTCCTGTATCTGTTAAGATGTTAGGATTTACTTTTATAATTCCTCCGGTAAATGAATTTAAAAAATTTATAAAATGGAATATTCATAGAACAGGTAATAATAAAAACTTTTCAATGCAAATTAATCATTACTGGAGTAAATCATTTAATGATTATTACGGAAAAAAACTCAGTAAAGGATCTGCTTGTGAAAATTATGATCATACTATGGAACAGTTTTGGTGGCATGAAAATCAAAATTGTTCATCTGATTACAAAATATTCAGATTTTTGATAGCTTTAAAAATTGCATTAGACAAAACTGATAACATTAATAAATAATGGAAGACAATACATCCCGTAAGCAAATAATTAAAGCTACTGGAATAGTTGGAGGTGCGCAATTATTCTCGATACTTATAGGGATTATTCGTACAAAGATAATAGCAATATTGTTAGGCCCATCTGGCGTTGGTTTAATAGGTATTTTACAAGCGACAACTGAGCTTGTTCGAAATGCTACTGGTTTTGGAATAAACTTCAGTGGAGTAAAGGATATAGCTGAAGCTAATGCATCTGAAAATGATCAAAAAATATCGCAAACAATCACAATACTTCGGCGCTGGGCATTAGGTACTGGAATTCTTGGAATGCTTGTTACAATTGTCTTATGTGTTCCTTTAAGCAATTATTCTTTCGGCAATGATAAATATGCATTAAGTATTGCTATACTATCAGTAACGCTTTTTTTATCAAGTATTGCGGGAGGGCAACTTGCACTTCTTCAAGGTCTTCGCCAAATGGGCCAAATGGCTAAAGCAACGCTTTGGGGGGCAGTAGTAGGAATAGCTATAACAGTACCTTTCTACTGGTGGCTTGGTGTTGATGGAATTGTACCAGGAATGATATTGACGGCTCTTGGAGGAGTATTTGTATCGTGGTGGTATTCTCGAAAAATTAAAATAGTAGATCCAAAGCTAACATTTGCTCAAACGTTTAAGGGCGGTTTGGATATGGCACGACTTGGTTTTTTTATTGTGGTTACAGGATTTGTAGCTACAGGAACAATGTATATTGTTAGGGCTTATATAATTAAAAAAGTAGACATTGAAGCAGTTGGAGTTTTTCAAGCATCATGGATGATTGGAAACCTTTATTTAGGTATAGTACTTAATGCAATGCTTGCAGATTTTTTCCCTAGACTTAGTGAGATAAATACTGATGATAAAGCGTCTAATAATTTAATAAATGAACAGATGGAAATTGCATTATTAGTTGGTTCACCACTAATAATAGGATTAATTGCCTTTGCTCAATTAGGGATAACTATACTTTACAGTTCTAAATTTTCGGCGGCAATTCCTCTTCTTCAATGGCAAATGTTAGGTTCATTTATTGTACTTATCGCTTGGCCGTTAGGTGTTATGTTTCTTGCTAAAAACAAGGGTGTTTTTAATATTTTTACTGATGGAATCTGGTCTGTTGCATATTTATTATTTGTTTTTCTGGGCTGGGACTTCTTTGGATTTATTGTGCTTGGAATAGCCTATGTTGGGGCTTGTCTAATTAAATTAATTGCGGTCTATTTTTCAACATCTTATTTGGGTAAATTTAGATTCACTAATATAAATTTACTTTATATTGCTTTTTTTGGAGTATTAACTATTTTGACACTTTTTAACGTACTGTACTTTAATGGATATCTTCAATATTTTTTTAGTGGAATTATAATAGTTTTAGCTGTATTGTTTTCTTATTTTAAGCTAAATAAAATTATAAATATAAATGAGTTAATTCGCAAAAAAATATTTAGAAAGTAAAAAGTCTTTAATATAATAATAAGATGTTTTTAAAATTAAATTTGCTAAAACACAACGCTAGATTTAATTTTTAAATTGAAAATAAGAAATGAGTAAATTAACGTCACTACAAATTCAAGCTGTTTTTAATAAAATAAAGGCCTTAGCACAAAAGGAGTTTGAAAATAAAAATTATGAACTTTCATTAAAATATATTGAAGATGCTGCAGATTTAGCTTATTCTTTCAATTGGAAATATTCAGATGAAGATTTAGAAGATCTTTTGATATTAATTTCAGGTAAAATTATTACAAAAAAAACGACATTTACTCCAATTAAAGGAAGAGTTGTTTTTTATGATGTTTTTGCACTAGACAATAGAGGATTGACACAACAATACTTGCGTGCTTTGATTAGTTGGGGAGCTGAAATATTATTTGTTTTCGAAGGAAATGACTTGGCTTCCTCTAAACAAATATTAAGCGAGATTAAATCTTATTCAAAAGCAGAATTGTTTGTTGTAGATAAATCTTTATCAAAAACAGAAAGAATTAAATCTGTATATAATAAGGTAGTAGATTTTAAACCTGAAAAAGCATTTCTTCATTTATTGCCTTCTAGTGCCATAGCTGTTAGTATATGGAATGCATTGAAAGAAGTAACTCGCTATCAGGTTAATTTGACCGATCATGCTTTTTGGTTAGGAACAAAATGTATAGATTATTCACTAGAATTTAGAGATTATGGATGTACAGTTTCTAGCGAAAAAAGGGGTTTGTCTGAGAGTATGTTGCTAATGCAGCCTTATTATCCTATAATAGATTGTAAGCCATTTATTGGTTTTCCAAAACTAATACCTAGTGATGCAATTAAGATTTTTACTGGTGGTGCTTATTATAAAATGTATGGAAAGTCGGGTATGTTTTTTAAACTCTTAAAAACTCTTATCAATTTAAATCCCAAAGTTGTGATTTTGCTGGCTGGTAATGGGGACGAATCACCAATTAGAGACTTTATATTAAAGAATAAATATGAAAACAAGTTGTTCTTACTAGGCTCTCGATCCGATATAACCCATGTTTTTGATAACTGTGAAATTTATTTAAGTACTTTTCCTATTACAGGAGGATTAATGGGGCAATATGCCGCAAGTTTAGCTAAACCCATTTTATCATATAGTTCTGAAGACATACCTTGTAATTACACAGAAGGATTTATAAATTGGAATAGGGATTCAGATTATAAAATCACTCACACAACTCTAGATTCATTTAAGGCTGAAGCTTTAAAACTGATAGAAAGCAAATCGTACAGAGAAGAAAAAGGGAAAGAGATTAAGAAACATATTATTACAGAAAAAGAGTTTTCAGTGCATTTGAAACAACTAGTTACTTCTCACAAAATGGGAAAACCTTTTAAAAAAGAAACTATCGATTATGATGTTTTTGATAAATTGTACTTAGAAAGTGAGAACAAATACCTAAAGAAATTTGACTTTTTTATAGTAAGTCGTTTTAAATTTAAGGCTATATTTTTATTCCCTAAAAATGTTATTGCTTTTATTATTAACCAATCTAATTGGCAACTTTTCTTCAGAAAGTTTCTTAAATAATTAATGAAATTTTGTAAAATGAAGCAAATAATAAAAAAAATACTCCGAGCAATACTATATGTTGTTTACTGTATATTTTCACCAAAGCTATTTAATTGGTTAAATTTGAAATGGAATCAATTATATTCTATGTGGAAATCGAATGAGTTTAAACAAGTAGGGTCTGTTTATATTCAATATCCGCTTTATTTGCAAGGAGGAGAATACATTACAATTGGTAAGAATTTTGGTTGTGACCAAAGATTACGTTTAGATGTGATTGATGCGTTTTTAGGAGATAAATTTAATCCTCAATTAAGAATTGGCGATAACGTTTCTATCCAAAAAGATTGTCATATTGGAGCTATAAACAAGATAGTTATAGGTAATGGCGTTTTATTGGCAAGTAAAGTTTATATAAGTGACCATTTTCATGGAGAAATTACCAAAGAAGCTTTGTTGCTCCCGCCAAGCCAAAGAAAGCTCTATAGTAAAGGCCCAGTGATTATTGAAGACAATGTTTGGTTAGGAGAGGGAGTAGTTGTTCTGTCAGGTGTAACTATAGGGAAAAATAGTATCATTGGATCAAATGCAGTAGTAACAAAATCAATACCGAGAAATAGTGTTGCGGGAGGTAATCCGGCAAGAATAATTAGAGAAATTAATTAATGGAAAAAAAAGTAAGACTAATAGCATCCTATTTACCTCAATTTCAACCTATTAAAGAAAATGATGAATGGTGGGGGAAAGGATTTACAGAATGGACAAATGTAGGGAAAGCAAAACCCTTATTTGAGGGGCATTACCAACCGAGAGTTCCAGCAGATTTAGGATATTATGATTTAAGATTGCCAGAAGTTAGATTGGCACAAGCTAATATGGCAAGAGAATATGGTATAGAGGGTTTTTGTTATTGGCATTATTGGTTTGGAGGTGGAAAAAGAATTTTGGAAAAAACTGTAGAGGAAGTAGTGTTAAATAAAGAGCCTGATTTCCCCTTCTGTCTAGCTTGGGCTAATGAAACTTGGAGTGGAGTTTGGCACGGTTTGAAAAATCAAATTCTAGTAGAACAAAAGTATTTAGGCATTGAAGACTATAAAAAACATTTTTATGCAGTTTTACCAGCTTTTTTAGATAAAAGATATATTACAGTTGATGATAGGCCAGTTTTTATGCTTTATAGACCTTTAGATTTTCCTGATATTTCACAGTTTATTGAATTATGGAATAAATGGGCAATAGAAAACGGTCTGAAAGGAGTTTATTTTATAGGTCAAATTACAACACCCGAAAATAGAGATTTAGTTCTCAGTAAAGGATTTGATGCAGTTAATATTGTGCGATTAACAGAATATATGAGGTTGAATACTACTAAAATCGAAAGAGGATTTCAAAGGTTTTCAGGAAGATTAAAGAAATATAAATATAAAGAATTTTATCCTTATTTTTCAGGAAATGAGGATAGAGATTTGAATTGTATTCCAACAATAATACCAAATTGGGATCATTCTCCACGTAGTGGAAAAAGAGCTCTTATTTTAACAGATTCTACTCCAGAACTATTTGGCAAACATGTTAAGGAAGTTTTTTCTAATATCTTACATAAACCTCAAGACAATAGAATTTCTTTTATCAAGTCTTGGAATGAATGGGCAGAAGGAAATCATTTAGAACCTGATTTATTATACGGACTTGAATATTTAAAAGAATTGAAGAAACAATTAAATTCATTGGATAAATAATAAGTATGAAAGCTCTATTTATTTCCTCAAATTTGTTAAGTAATAAAAGTGGTGGCTGGCAATGCTCAAACCGAAACTACGAATCTGTTAAAGAGTTATGTGCTGAAACACATGTTTACAATCTATCTGCAAATAATAATTTGGGATATAAAGCTATAATTGTAGGATTACTGAATCTTATAAAATTATATTCGGGAGGGCTTAATCAAAATCATATTATAGATGTTTTATTAAAAATTAAATCCGAGAATTATGATTTAGTTTTTTTAGATAGCTCTGTTTATGGAAGATTGGCAAAAAAAATAAAGAAAATGTATCCTAATGTTAAACTAATTGCTTTTTATCATAATGTTGAATTTGATTTCATTAAGAAAATAGTTTATACTGGGGGTATCTTACATGCTTTCAGGCTCCCTTCTTGTTTTTTTAATGAATCTCTAACAGCAAAGTGGTCTGATAAAATAATATGTCTTACAAATGAAGATGAAAAGCTTATAAATATACTTTATACAAAGAAGGAAATTATTAAAATTCCGGTATCTTTTAAATCAATGAGACAAAATTTAAATTCCTATGACAAGATTGATAATAATCTAATTTCAATTCTATTTGTAGGTAGTTATTTTTATGCGAACACTCAAGGAATTCTTTGGTTCATTAATAATGTAAAATTATCTCCAAATGTGAGATTAGTCATTGTTGGGAAGGAAATGGAAAAACTTCGGACTTTCATTAGTAAAACCGAAAATGTTGAAATTCATAATAGTGTAGAAGATCTTTCTTGTTTTTATGAGGGCGCTAATGCTGTTATTTGTCCATTATTTTATGGAGGTGGAATGAAGGTTAAGGTTGCCGAAGCACTAATGTATGGAAAAAAAATTATAGGTACAAATTTAGCTTTTTTTGGATATCAAGCAGAAAATTGTAGTTCAATGATTACAACATCGAAACCAGAAGTTTTTAAAAAAATCATTGAAGATTTAGATCCTAATATAAGAACTTATAACAATAGTATTTCTCATTTCGAAAAATATTTTTCTTACTCTTCAACATTAAAATTGTTTTCTAAAGTTTTAATTCAAGAATAATGCTCGTATATTATGTAGTATTATTTTTCTCATCCCTATTAGCTTTTGTATCTGAAGTAACAAAAAGTAAATTTTTATGGATTGTTTCTTTATTGACTGTTTCTTTTTTCGCGGGATTAAGATATTTTGTTGGTATAGATTATGAAAGTTATACATTTATATTTGCGTCTATATCCGATTCAAAAACCGAACCTGCATTTAGGATTATTAATTTAATAATTTTTTTCCTTGGTCTTAATGTCCAATTTGTTTTTTTAATTTCATCACTAATAACTTTTAGTTTATTTTATAAAGGAATAAAAAGATATTCCGATGATGTTTTTTTGTCAGTTTTTTTATTGCTTTTTTGTGGGATTTTTATCGAAAGCCTTAATATTATAAGGCAATATATAGCAATATCTATTTTCTTTTATGGGATAAAATATATAATAAATAAAAATCTAATAAAATATATAATTTGTATTGCACTGGCTACTAGTTTTCATTATAGTGCGATTTTGTTAATACTTGCATATTTTGTGTTAAATAATAATATTGGGAAATTATGGTTTCCGATACTATGCGTTGCATACTTACTACCATTCATTTTACCTATTCAATCATTTTTTGGTTTAATTCCTGGATATGATGCGTATTTTAGTTCAGGTAATGTCATAAATAATGATGCTAATGCAAGTGCTGAATTAGGTGTTGGTTTTTTGTCAAAGCTACTAATTGGTTTTTCGTGTTTATTTTATTATGATAGAATCTTGAGATTGTCGAAAGAATCAAAATTATATTTAAATGGATTTTTTATCTATTTGTTTTTATTGAGTTTTTTTAGAGATTTTATGGTGATGGTGAGATTAGGTTATTATTTTAATGTTTTTCTAGTGTTATTAATCCCTAAATTCTTTCAAGTTTTTGATAAAAAAACTCGCCTCATACTTTATATTTTATTTATAGTTTATGGGTTTGCTATTTTATTAATTAATTTACTCGATACTCAGGCAAAATTAGTACCTTATAATTATCAAATAAATTTTTTTGAATAGTGCACATATCATAAATAAATTAACTGCCAATACAATAATCAGATATAAGAAATGAAAAAAATTGTTTTTGTAACACCTCAAATAAAAAGTGGTGGAGGGAATAGAGTGTTTTTTGAATTGGCAAATGTTTTAGTCAATGATTATGAAGTTCAAATAATTTACCCAAACAATTCAGAGGAAATTAATACTTTTTCTATAGATGAACGCATAAAATTTAAATCAATAGGTGAATTTGAACATAATAAAATCGGAAAAATAAAGAATGTTATAAATACTTTTTTTTATTTAAATAAATATGAAAAAGAATCTCGTATAATAACGTCTGATCCAATTATGTCTGTATTAGGATTTTTACTTACTGTTAAGTTGAGGTATAGATTTGTTCAGGCGGATGATTATAATATTTTCAATGATGGTATGATTATTCAAAGCAAGCTATTATTGAGGATATATAAAGTATTGGCTAAAATTTCTTTTAGATACAATTATTCATTTATTTTTAATTCACATTATTCATCTCGGAAGTTCTGTGAGCAATATCGAAGTTTCAAAAAGGACATCAAAATAGTTTATCCAGCACTTAATCATTCAATTTTTAATTCAACAGAACGAAAAACCTTTAAAAGTGATAAAATACAATTATGTCTTGTAGCAAGAAAACATCCATTAAAAGGTTTGAAAACCTTTATTGATGCATGGTCAACCATGTCTACTGCTATAAAAGAAAAAGTAGAAAAAGTTGTTTTGATAAGTCATGATGATCTAAGTGATTTCGATGTTTCAGAGTTTATTGTTGTTAAACCAAAGTCAGATAAAGAAATAGTGAAAGTATACCAAGAATCGGATATTTTTATTTCTACATCCTATAGTGAGGGATTTGGGTTGCCTCCCCTAGAGGCTATGGCATGTGGGTGTGGTGTTATAACAAGTGATTCAGGAGGTGTTAGTGAATTTGCAATTAATAATGTAAACTGTATCGTGTTTTCACCAGGAGATTATAAATCTTTGCAAATAGAAATAGAAGGGCTAATAAATAACAATCAAAAATTGAGAGAATTGCAAATGAATGGTGTAGAAAGTGCAAAATTCTTTAATTGGGATTTTTCCGCAAAAAAAATAATTCAAATTTTTGATCATTTAGAATTAAATAATTAATGAAAGTTACATCCTCAATTGTTTTATATAATACTGATAGAATAGTTTTAAATAGAGTAATAAATAGTTTACTTGCATATGGATTAAATGAAAGATTATATTTGATAGACAATTCACTTCGTGATGAGTTAAGCGATTTATGTAATCATTCTAAAATAATCTACGTTCATAATCCATCTAATCCTGGTTTTGGTTCAGCACATAATATAGCCATAGAAAAAGCAATAGAATCAGGTTCAGACTATCATTTTATAGTTAATCCAGACATTTATTTTGAGGGAGATGTGATTACGCCTATGGTAGAATATATGAAAATGGATTCTGCTATTGGTATGATGATGCCACAGATTTTAAATACAGACGGAAGTATTCAGAATTTACCCAAACTTTTGCCTAGTCCGTTTAGTATATTTAAAAGGAAAATTAAAAAACCAGTAAGAGCTTATCAGAAATTCATCAATGAATATGAGTTGAGACAGGTGCCGAAAAATATAATTTACAATGCTCCTGTACTTTCAGGGTGTTTTACCTTACTCAATTTAGATGCGATAAAAAAAGTAGGGATGTATGACGATAAATTTTTCATGTATTTTGAAGATTGGGATTTATCAAGAAGAATGCACCAAAATTATAAAACAATCTATTTCCCAAAAGTTTCGGTGGTGCATGAATATGAATCAGGAGCCAATAAAAGTAAAAAATTATTTAAAATATTTGTAAGCTCTGCAATAAGCTACTTTAATAAATGGGGTTGGTTTTTTGACTCTGAAAGGAAGAAATTAAATAGGGAGGCTTTATCACAATTCAAGTAAATGAAAATCACAATAACAGGCGGCTCAGGATTTGTTGGACACAATCTTCAAGAGTATTTAAAAGACTCACATGATGTTAGTCCTATGAGTGTGCGTTATATGCCCGATCAACGATTTGACCTGAAAGCGGATGCCATTGTTCATTTGGCTGGCAAAGCGCACGATTTAAAAAAGGTATCCAATCCTAACGATTATTACGATGCTAATTTTGAATTGACAAAACAATTGTTTGATTCTTTCGTGATATCTAATGCTAAGGTTTTTATTTTCATGAGTACCGTAAAAGCAGTGGCAGATGAAGTAAAAGGTATTTTGACAGAAGACACTGTTCCTAATCCTAAAACTCATTATGGTATATCCAAACATAGGGCTGAGCAGTATCTTTTGAGCAAGGAATTGACAATAGGGAAACGAGTTTATATCCTAAGACCGTGCATGATTCATGGCCATGAAAACAAAGGAAATCTAAATTTGTTATACCAATTAGTCGCCAAAGGTTTGCCTTGGCCTTTGGGGGCATTTGAGAATCAACGTTCTTTTTTGAGTGTTGAAAATCTTTGTTTTGTGATAAAAGAACTATTAGAAAATAGTATGATACCTTCAGGAGTTTACCAAGTTTCGGATGATAAATCATTATCTACAAATGAGCTTATTCAATTATTAGGAATTAGTTTAGGAAAAAAAAACACGATTTTGAATATTCCAGCCTCTTGGATTAAAGGTGTTGCAAAATTAGGAGACCATTTGCATTTGCCACTTAATTCAGAACGCTTGCAAAAGTTAACGGAGAATTATGTGGTGAGTAATCAAAAAATTGTTAATGCAATTGGGAAATCGTTGCTCGTTACGACAAAGGAAGGATTATTAAAAACATTTGTTTCGTTTAGAAAATAAAAAGTATGAAAATAGCACTTATAACAGGAATTACAGGACAAGATGGTGCTTACTTAGCAGATTTTTTATTAAAAAAAGGATATGAGGTACATGGGATTAAACGTCGTAGTTCATTGTTTAATACGGATCGTATTGATCATTTGTACCAAGACCCACATGAAAAAAATGTACGTTTCAAATTGCATTACGGTGATTTGAGTGATTCCACGAATTTAATTCGTATTATCCAGGAAGTGCAACCAGATGAGATCTATAATTTGGGAGCCATGAGTCATGTAAAAGTGAGTTTTGATACCCCGGAATATACTGCCAATGTAGATGGCTTAGGAACCTTACGTTTACTGGAAGCGATACGCATATTGAATTTAACCAAAAAAACGAAAATTTATCAAGCTTCCAGTTCTGAATTGTACGGCTCGGTGCAAGCAGTTCCACAATCGGAAACTACACCTTTTTACCCTCGATCGCCTTATGCAGTTGCTAAGATGTATGCGTATTGGATCACTGTGAATTACAGGGAGGCTTATGGTATGTTTGCTTGTAATGGTATCTTGTTTAATCATGAAAGTCCGTTGCGTGGAGAAACCTTTGTTACCCGTAAAATTACCAGAGCAATATCTAAAATGGCGTTGGGATTACATGAAGATTTATTTTTAGGAAACCTGGATGCTCGACGCGATTGGGGCCATGCTAAAGATTATGTAGAAGCAATGTGGTTGATTTTGCAACAAGAGGAACCGGAAGATTATGTTATTGCTACAGGAGTCACTACTACCGTTCGTGATTTTGTACGAATGTCTTTTTCGGAGGTTGGTATTGCTGTTGAATTCAAAGGAGAAGGAGTAGCTGAAAAAGGATATGTAGTTTCTTGCTCCAATCCTGATTATCAAATTGAAATAGGAAAAGAAGTAGTAGCCGTTGATGCTGCCTATTTCCGTCCAACCGAAGTTGATTTGTTGATAGGAGATCCAACCAAATCGAATACGAAATTAGGATGGAAACCTAAATATGATTTGCCTATGTTAGTCAAAGAAATGATGGCATCAGATGTGGAGCATTTTAAAAAAGAAAAAATGTTGAAAGAAGCGGGGTATTTTATCAAAAACCAGTTTGAATAGGGCGATTGTACTCTTTGTCAAAGTTCAAAACTTTGACAAAGAGGTACCAAAAAGCAATAATTAATCAATGTGATTTTCGCAATACGCTTTGTCAAGTTGAGCGCAGTCGAGACAAATCATGTGAGTCTCGACTGCACTCGACTTGACAACACAAGAATTATTTTTGTTATTAGGTGGAGGTTGTTGAAAATCAGAATAGTACATGAATAAAAACGATAGTATATATATCGCAGGTCATCGGGGTATGGTTGGTTCCGCGATTTTACGGGCTTTACAAGCACAAGGATTTAGCAATTTTGTGTTGCGTACTTCCTCCGAATTGGATTTACGGAATCAACAGGCAGTTGCTGACTTTTTTACACAGGAAAAACCAGATTATGTTTTTTTAGCAGCAGCGAAAGTTGGGGGAATTGTCGCCAATAATGCTTACAGAGCTGATTTTATTTATGAGAATTTGATGATTCAGAATAATGTAATCCATCAAGCCTATGTCAATAAAGTTAAGAAATTGATGTTCCTTGGTTCTTCCTGTATTTATCCAAAGTTAGCGCCACAGCCGCTGAAAGAAGATTATTTATTAACGGGAGTTTTAGAACCTACTAATGAACCCTATGCGATTGCTAAAATTGCGGGTATCAAAATGTGCGATGGGTATAGGGATCAATACGGTTGTAATTTTATCTCCGTAATGCCTACCAATTTATATGGGCCAAATGATAATTATGACCAAAAAAATTCACATGTATTGCCAGCAATGTTGCGCAAGTTTATTACAGCGAAACGCAATGGAGACGCAACTGTAACCATTTGGGGAACCGGTAGTCCAAAGCGAGAATTTTTATATGCTGATGACTTGGCACAAGCCTGTTTGTTCTTAATGGAAAATTATAATGAATCGGGATTGGTTAATATTGGAATCGGCGAGGATATTTCTATCTTGGATTTAGCTCGGTTAGTAAAGAAAACAGTTGGCTTTGAAGGAGAAATTTTGACAGATACTACCAAACCCGATGGGACTCCCCGTAAATTGATGGATGTTTCTAAACTGAATGGATTGGGTTGGGAAGCGAAAATTACCTTGGAAGAGGGGATTCAAAAAGTATATGAAGAGATAAAGGATCGTGACTGGTCCATATAAAAACATACCCGTTTTCTTAATTTTCAATTTCTTGATACATTTTTTTCTGAACTTGTAAAAATTAAATACTACTGCGTTAAGAGCTGTTTTAACAAATAATAAAATAATTATACTTGCTAAAATGAGTTAGAAGTATTCACATAATTAGAAGTATAAAAATTCACAATATGACCATTGAAAAAACATTTGTAAATGATTTAGTAATCATTACCCCGACAGTTTTTGAAGACTCAAGAGGCTATTTTTTTGAAGCCTACAATCAGGCTAAATTTTATGAAAATGGGATTTCATATCAATTTATACAAGACAATCAGTCTTTCTCCAAACGTGGCGTAATTCGGGGATTGCATTTGCAGATTAATCCTTTTGCCCAAGCTAAATTGGTACGGGTGCTTGAAGGAGAAATCCTTGATGTAGCGGTCGATTTACGCAAAAATTCCCCTACTTATGGGCAACATTTCAGTGTGGTTTTGAGTGCAGACAATAAAAAACAATTGATGGTTCCCCACGGATTTGCCCATGGTTTTTCGGTTTTGAGTGAAACCGCTTCGGTACTATACAAAGTAGATCAATTGTATCATAAGGAGAGCGAAAGAGGGATTCGTTATGATGATCCTACTTTAGCGATTGATTGGCAGGTGAGTCCTGAAGAAGTTATTGTTTCTGAAAAGGATTTGATATTGCCTAACTTTGACCAAATTGATTGGACTTTTGAATAATATGAAAAAAATTTTAGTGACGGGAGCAACCGGACAATTGGGTTCGGAATTAAAAGTATTATCTAATAATTACTCCCAATTTGAATGGGTTTTTGCGGATAGAACGCAAATCTCATTGGATAATTTGTCGGTTTTACAAAGTCAATTAGAAACGATTAATCCAGATTTTATTTTGAACTGTGGTGCCTATACGGCAGTAGATAAAGCAGAAACAGAACAAGAATTAGCGGATATTGTCAATCATTTAGCGGTGTCCATTATAGCTCAATATGCCAAAGATAATTCAGTTAAATTAATTCACATTTCTACCGATTATGTTTTTGATGGAACTTCATCCGTTGCATTGACCGAGGAAGCCACAACGCAACCTATTAATGTGTATGGAGTAACCAAAAGAGCGGGAGAGTTGGCTTGTTTAGAAGTCAATCCCGATACAATTATCATCAGAACATCATGGGTGTACAGCAGGTTTGGAAATAATTTTGTGAAAACCATGCAACGTTTGTTGCAAGAACGAGACAGTATTGGTGTGGTCAATGATCAGGTTGGTTCTCCAACTTATGCGGCCGATTTAGCTCAGGTAATGATGGACATTATAACCGCACAAGAGTGGATTCCAGGGATCTATAATTATTCGAATGAAGGGGAAATCAGTTGGTATGAATTTGTTTTGGCTATCCAGGAAATTGGAGGTTATACTTGTGAAGTGAATGGTATTCCTTCATCGGCTTATCCTACACCTGCAAAGCGTCCAGCTTTTTCTTTATTGGATAAAACAAAAATCAAGCGCATATATGGGGTGAGTGTACCAGAATATAAGGAAAGTTTGCGAAAATGTTTAAATGATACAATTTTCGTTTTGCCCCGTCCCTAAAGGGAGCCGAAAATCCAGGACTTAATTTCAAATGAGATCTAATGTAAATCGTATTCAGTGTTCATTTTTTTGCCCTCCCCGCAGCGGGCAGGGGTAAACAAAAAAGGAACTCTCAATATTTTGTTTTAAACAATTCAAATGAAAAGAAACCCATTCCGCTCTGATAACATGTGGAAAGATGCCGCACCAGAGATTTTTTCGAATGCTAAAAAACTAAGGGGGAATGCTACCAAAGCGGAAGAAATAATGTGGTTAGAGTTGAGGAATAATCAATTGGAGGGGTGTAAATTTAGAAGGCAGCATCCGCTACTTAATTACATAGCAGATTTTTATTGTCATCAATTAAAATTAGTTATAGAGATTGATGGCGGTTATCATCAAACAGAAGAGCAAAAAAGATTAGATGCCGAAAGAACCAGTGCTGTTGAATTTCAAGGCTTAAAAGTCATACGATTTACCAATGAAGAGGTTATTTCAAATATCTCTGATGTTTTAAATAAAATTAAAGAATTTGTAAAATTAGAAGGATAATGATTTCATAAAATTTTCGTTTTACCCCGTCCCTAAAGGGAGCTCGAAAATGCAGGACTTAATTTTATATAAGATAAGCGTCTTCTATAATTTATTTTTTGCTCCCTTTAGGGTTTTGGGGCAAACAAAAAATGAATTTCGGGAGTTTGTTAAAACTAATTAAAAAACATAAAATCTAAAAATGAAAAAAATATTAATTACCGGTGGTGCGGGTTTTATTGGATCCCACGTAGTAAGACGTTTCGTGAACAAGTATCCACAGTATCAAATTTTTAATTTAGATGCACTTACGTATGCCGGGAATCTCGAAAATATTGTTGATATAGAAGCAGCCCCTAATTATACTTTTATCAAAGGGGACATCGTTGATGCACCATTTATTGACCTATTATTTGCTGAGCATCAATTTGATGGTGTTTTGCATTTAGCTGCCGAATCTCATGTGGATCGTTCTATAACTGATCCATTATCCTTTGTGAAAACAAATGTTATCGGAACCATGAATTTATTGAATGCGGCTAAGGCTACTTGGCAAGGGAATTATGAAGGGAAACGTTTTTACCACATCAGTACTGATGAGGTTTATGGCAGTTTGGGTGCCGAAGGTTTGTTTACCGAGACAACTGCCTATGACCCGAATTCCCCTTATTCGGCTTCAAAAGCCAGTTCCGATCATTTTGTTCGGGCTTATGGAGAAACGTATGGTTTGCCTTATGTGTTGACCAATTGTTCCAATAATTACGGACCGTTTCATTTTCCGGAAAAATTGATTCCGTTATTCATCAATAATATCATTCAAAACAAACCCTTACCCGTTTATGGAAATGGAAAGTACACCCGTGACTGGCTTTTTGTTGAAGATCATGCAGTAGCGATTGATTTGGTTTTTCATGAAGGTGTTAACCATGATACTTATAATATTGGCGGATTTAATGAATGGCAAAATATTGATTTGGTCAAATTGCTTTGCAAAATAATGGATGAGAAATTAGGAAGAGCATCAGGAACGTCTGAACAATTGATTTCTTATGTAAAAGACCGTCCAGGGCATGATTTGCGCTATGCGATTGATGCGAGTAAGATAAACAAAGAGTTGGGATGGAAACCTTCGGTTACTTTTGAGCAAGGATTGGAAAGAACTGTAAATTGGTACTTGGAAAACCAAACTTGGCTGAATAATATTACTTCAGGGGAATATGCATCGTATTATGAAAAACAATATTCTTAAAGATATTGTTTCAAATTAATTTATTCTTAAGTGCTATTTTTATACAATTAAAAAAAAAATATTAATTAGATTTAATGTTTATCCTGATAGTTATCTAAAGAATAAAATGGCACACGGATGATACAGATTAAACAGATTTGTACGGATTTTATAAAATAACTAAAAAGGAATTCGTTTAAATTTGTGTGATTCGTTAAATAATAATAATCTGCTAAGCAGACAGTCCTATTAGATTTTAAATTATCTGTAAAAAAATAATACAGACTTTTTTGATTGAGAAGTCTTTAAAAAAATATATAAATGAAAGGAATTATATTAGCTGGGGGCTCTGGAACCCGTTTGCATCCGTTAACGCTGGCCATGAGCAAACAAATGATGCCGGTTTATGACAAACCCATGATTTATTATCCGTTGTCTACCTTGATGATGGCAGGAATCAATGAAATATTAATTATTTCCACTCCACATGATTTACCTAATTTCAAGAAATTGTTAGGGGACGGAGCGGCAATAGGTTGTCAATTCAGTTATGCTGAACAAGCGATTCCAAATGGTTTAGCGCAAGCTTTTGTTATTGGAGAAGAATTTATCGGAAAAGACAGTGTGGCTTTGGTTTTAGGAGATAATATTTTCTTTGGTTCTAATATGGATGAATTGTTGCAATCCAATACAAATCCTGAAGGTGGGGTAGTATTTGCTTATCACGTTTCAGATCCAGAACGATACGGTGTTGTCGAATTTGATTCTAATTTTAAAGCGCTTTCTATTGAAGAAAAACCGTTGGAACCGAAATCAAATTATGCGGTACCCGGTTTGTATTTTTATGATAATTCAGTGGTCGAAATTGCCAAGAATATCAAGCCAAGTGCTCGTGGGGAATACGAAATTACTGATGTGAACAAAGTGTATCTAGAAAAAGGGGCTTTGAAAGTAGGAATTTTAAGCAGAGGAACCGCTTGGTTAGATACCGGAACTTTTAATAGTTTAATGCAAGCTGGACAATTTGTTCAGGTTATTGAAGAGCGCCAAGGGTTGAAAGTAGGCTGTATTGAAGAAATTGCCTGGAGACAGGGATTTATTACGGAACAACAACTAAAAGATCTGGCTGAACCTTTAAAAAAATCCGGATATGGAGAATATCTTTTGGGATTGCTGAAGCATAAATTGTAAGGTTTCTTTGTAGGTTTCGAGTTCCATGTTAGAAAAAACAGATGGATTTCGTTTCTTTAAAACGGTTTGTCAAGTCAAGCCCTTCGTCAAAAGGGCAGGGCAGGTTAAGCCGAGACTAGTTGTTGAATCTCGACTGCGCTCGATTTGACAACGATACCTAGAGATTCTCCTTTTTATATAGAAAGCGATAATAATATACATTTTACAATATTCAATTAAAAAATGGTTTACATTTTCATATTTATATTATTCCTAGTTATTGAACTTATTTATTTTAAAATAGCGGATAAGTACAATATCATTGATAAACCCAATAGTAGATCGTCGCATACTTCCATTACTTTAAGAGGTGGTGGGATTATTTTTCCAATAGCGATTAGTATCGCTTTTTTTTTGGGATACGTTTCTTGGGTAGTAACGCTTGCAGTAGTATTGGTTGCGGTAGTTAGTTTTATCGACGATATCAAGCCGTTATCCCAATTACCCCGATTTGTATCACATGTTATAGCTGTCGGCTTGATTTTTTATGAATTAAACTTATTTCATGAACCCGTCTGGTTGCTTCCTATTGTGTTTGTACTGCTGATAGGCTGGGTAAACGCTTTCAATTTTATGGATGGCATTAACGGCATAACGGTTTTATACGCATTAACTGCTATCGTTAGTTTTTCTTTTTTACCCACTAATGAAACCAATTTGCCATTGCTAATTACTATGGGATTGTCTTGTTTTGCTTTTGGACTATTTAATGTTCGAAAAAAAGCTAAAACCTTTGCAGGGGATGTTGGGAGTATTAGTATGGCACTTTTTTTGGGCTATTTTATGATAAAGACCATTATTGATTCAGGGCAACTCGGGTATATTCTTTTCTTTTCCGTTTATGGGATCGATGCTATTATCACCATCATCAATAGATTGCTTAAAAAAGAAAATATATTTCAGCCGCATCGTTCCCATTTGTACCAATATTTAGCCAATGAAATGGGTTATTCCCATGTTTTAGTTGCCTTGGTTTATGCAGGATTTCAATTGGCATTAAACGGATTCGTTATTTATATGGATACCAAAGGGTATTTAACCTTCTTCTTTATCGGTGGATTTTTAGTGCTACTGACCTTTATTTATTTACTAGTCCGAAAGTTTGTTACTCGTAAAATGGTTTTCAGGGTTTTGTAATTCGTTTTTTGCTTGTATTTTTATCCCACATAAAATACTTCCAAAGGTATGACAAAACGTTTTTTTGATATTATTTTCTCCCTCTTCACACTTCTCTTATTTTTTTGGGTTGTACTGATTTCTTGGCTGCTTGCAGTTATCGATACGCGTACTAATGGAATCTTCATCCAAGAGCGCATTGGTCAATTTGGTGTACCATTCACCATTTATAAACTCCGTACCATACAAATTTCATCGTCTTCTGAAGATGTTCGTATTTCTAAAATAGGTCAGCTACTTCGGAACTATAAACTGGACGAATTACCTCAACTTTTTAACGTTTTAAAAGGGGAGATGAGCATCGTAGGTCCAAGACCGGATTTGCCAGGTTATTATGATTTATTAGAAGGTGAAAAGCGTAAAATATTAGAATTAAAACCTGGATTAACCAGTTTAGCTTCCTTAAAATACACTACAGAAAAATATTTGTTAGAAAAACAGGCATCGCCTATTATTTACAACGACCGTGTTATTTTTCCGGATAAAGTACAGTTGAATTTAGACTATTATTATCATCGAAGTTTTTGGGGAGATATCACCATTATTTTGAAAACAATCTGGGTTACTTTTTTTGGAAAAAAATAATGAGACCGGTATTACCGAATATAGTATAGCAATCGGAATCTTACCACGAAATTTCTTATTTTTGCTTATACTCTAGTAACTTTGAAAATATTGTGTTTTCTTCCTTTCGGATCGAACCCTTCGTCCCTTTGTCAAAAGCTTAGTGAAGTTATAGTCGAATGGAATAAAAAGGGTTTCGACTTTAGTTTATCCTGAGCGAAGTCGAATGGACTCAACCTGACACTACTCTACGTCGAATTTATTCCAGTAAATTAATAGATCAAATAGTGTTTCTACAGTTGCTGTGTTTTTTAAATTTTTAGGACATGCATAAAAATAAAATTTGGCTTTCGGCTCCTCATATGGGAGGTAGCGAACTGAAATACATCCAAGAAGCATTTGATTCGAATTGGATTGCTCCAGTCGGTTCCAACATAGATTGTTTTGAACACCATTTAGAAAAGTATTTAGGGTCAGGACATGTTGCTGCTTTAAACTCTGGTACAGCTGCCATTCATTTGGGATTGATACTCTTAGGCGTTCAGGCGGGTGATGCCGTAATTTGTCAAAGCATAACTTTTTCAGCCTCAGCTAATCCTATTTTATATTTGGGGGCAACTCCTATTTTTATTGACAGTGAACCAGAAACCTGGAATCTATGTCCCATTGCGCTTGAAGAAGCTATTGTAGACAGGATGGCCAAGGGGAAGAAGCCAAAAGCGATAATAGCAGTTCATTTATATGGTGTTCCCTATAAAGTTGATGCCATAAGAGCGCTGGCCGATAAATATTCCATTCCCATTCTTGAAGATAGTGCCGAAGCTTTGGGAAGCAGCTATAAGGGGCAACCATGCGGTACTTTTGGTGATATTGGAATTTTTTCTTTTAATGGAAGTAAAATTATAACTACTTCTGGAGGAGGAGCGCTAGTGGCTCATTCGAAAAAACTAAAAGAAAAAGCTATTTTTTTGGCGACACAAGCCAGAGATGCTGCGCCATATTATCAGCATAGTGAAATAGGATACAATTATAGAATGAGTAATATCAGTGCGGGTATCGGACGGGGACAAATGGAAGTTTTGGACTATCATATTAGCTTGAGAAGAAACGTGCATGAGTTTTATGTCGAATTATTTGCAGCTATCGATGGTGTCACCGTTTTTAAAGTGCCCAATGCTACTTATTTTTCTAATTGTTGGTTGACCACCATTCTAATAAATCCTTTTGAAACCCATGGGATTACGAGAGAAACTTTAAGACTGGCATTGGAAGCAGCAAATATTGAATCCCGACCTTTGTGGAAACCCATGCACTTACAACCTGTTTTTTGCAACTATCCATATTATGGCAACCATATTGCCGAAACCCTTTTCAATAATGGACTTTGTTTGCCTTCGGGTTCCAATATGACTCCTGAAGATTGTAATTGCATAAAATCCGTTATCTTAAAATTATTTGAAAAATAGAAAAAAGAGTTGTTATTTCTAAAAAAAAAGATGAGATAAATTCAGTTTTGTTGTTTAATTGCTTTTAAAACTAAATTGGATTGGTTTGTGTCCTTTTATCCATTAATTAATTCTTATTTTTGTTTTTAATAAAAATAGTAATCTTTAAAAATATTATTTTGAGTGAAACTAATAACTCAGGTTCATCGCCTATAAGCTCTAATTTTTTTTCCAGAGAAAATTTAAAATTTAACATTCATAATTTGAGCTATCTTCCTAGATGGATCATTATCATGATAGATTTTTTGGTTTTAGTTTTATCATTTTTTTTTACCATTCTAATATTTAAAGGAACTGGACTAGAATATATCATTACACCGCATAGCTTTCTATTCATAGGTTCCTTTTTTGCGGTTAATATTTTCTTTTTTTGGTTATTCAGAACGTATTCCGGAATTATTCGCCACTCTTCTTATATTGATGCGGTTAAGCTTTTGTTTTCGCAAATGGCAGTACTTATTATATTTCTTTTTTTTAATTTTGGATATGAATTGCTGTATGGACAGAAAGCATTTTTAAATACTGCTTTTTTTATCAATATAGTACTTTCTTTTTGTGGATTGTTTTTATATCGGGTTATAATTAAGCAAACTTTTGAGTTTTATTTTTCAGAGCAAGGAACAAATAAATTAATTAGAACCATTATTTATGGTACGGATGCCAATGCCATATCAGTTGCCAATGCTTTAAAATTTGAAACACCTTCCCGATTTAAAATTGTTGGATTTGTTGATAAAAACAACCAAAACGCCACCAAACGCATGTTGGATTTGCCCATATTGGTTAAAAAGAAAAAACTACCGCCATTAATGCGTTCGGTGAATGCTCAGGCAGTTATTATTGCTGATAAAAGTTTGTCAAAAGAGGAGCGATTAATCATAGTGGACCAGTGTTTAGAATTCAATTATACCGTATATACAGTGCCATTGATTTCCGATTGGGAAAATCAAAAAGAGATTTCCCAAAAAGTAAAAAGCATTCAAATTGAAGATTTGCTGGAAAGAAAACCGATTGTACTGGACAGTAAGTTAATTTCTAAGCAGCTTAAAGATAAAACCATACTTATTACTGGTGCTGCAGGATCTATTGGGAGTGAAATTGTACGCCAGGTTTTAGTTTTTAACCCACAAACAGTAGTCATTTTAGATCAAGCCGAAACACCGCTGCATCATCTTTGTTTAGAAATGAAAAATTTGGATTCTAATTCGAAAATTCATACCGTTATCGCCGATGTAAGAAATAAAGTCGCTATGGATAACGTTTTTAAACGGTATCAGCCTCAAGTAGTTTTTCATGCTGCAGCCTATAAACATGTGCCCCTGATGGAAGAAAATCCTTCTCAGGCAATTCTTACTAATATAGAGGGGACTAAAAACATTGCCGATTTATCATGCTTGTATAAGGTTAAAAAATTTGTAATGGTCTCTACTGATAAAGCAGTAAACCCAAGTAATGTAATGGGAGCCAGCAAAAGAATAGCCGAAAAATATGTCCAATCCCTGCAATTTAAAAATAAGAATGACGGTGAAAAAAATGCTACAAAATTTATTACCACCCGTTTTGGAAATGTTTTAGGTTCCAATGGTTCCGTAGTCCCTTTATTTACCAAACAAATTGCTAATGGAGGACCGGTTACGATCACACATCCTGATATCATTAGGTATTTTATGACCATACCGGAAGCCTGTCAATTGGTTTTGGAAGCAGGAGCCATGGGAAATGGTGGCGAAATTTATATTTTTGATATGGGAAAACCGGTTAAAATTATTGATTTAGCCAAAAAGATGATTAAGCTGGCTGGATTTATCCCGGATAAAGATATTAAAATACAAATTGTCGGATTAAGACCCGGAGAGAAATTATACGAAGAGTTGCTTAATGACACCTCAAAAACATTGCCTACGTACCACGAAAAAATCATGATTGCAGAAGAGATTCTAGATGAATTTGAAAACCTGAATGCTGATATTGAGGAGCTTATAGGAGTTGCAAATCACCATGAAAACGATCATATTGTAATGAAAATGAAAAAAATTGTTCCTGAGTTTAAAAGTATGAATTCCACTTTTGAATTATTAGACAAGTAACAATTGTTTTTAGAGTGTTACATAAAAAGGTTGTAAAGAATAGTGTTCTTTACAACCTTTTTTTATTTAAGATCCATGAAGTAGCCGGTAGTTTTTTTGGTTTGAGGTCCTCAATACCATTTTATGAAATCGATTTTCGTTTTACCCCAGCCCTAAAGGGAGCTGAAAATCTAGATAATTTTCGTTTTACCCCAGCCCTAAAGGGAGCCAAAAATCCAGAACTTATGTTTTACTATTTATTCAAACTTAAAAAACTGATTGTTGGCAATGGCTTCTTTCAGTGGCAGTATGTCTTTTAGTTTTACTTTTTCATTAAAAGATGAAATATGATTATTGTGATGCACATCAGAACCTACGTAATTGTACATTCCTTTTTGTAGTAATTGCTCGGCTATTTTAGTAATTTGGGTTCCATAATAACCAACAACCGATAATAAATTTAACTGAAACAAACAACCAGCCATTTTTAGTTTTACATACTCATTAAAATTGTTATGGTAAAATAAGTAGCGTTCCGGATGCGCTAAAACCGGAATGTATCCTGCCACCTGCAAGTCAAATAATATGGAATACAACTGAATAGGAGCATTGATATAAGACATTTCTACTAATACATAATTGTCTTTCAATGTCAGTAAATCGTGGGATTGAAAAAGTCTCACAAACTGATCGTCCATCATGTACTCAGCGGCAGCCTTAAAGGGGACAGTGATAGCCTTTTTTCTTAGTTCCGATACCGTTGATTTAGCATTGGATTGAATTTGTTCCTGTGTATTGTCCCATACCTGTTGAATAATGTGAGGAGTAGTAATAAACTGCGAAACTCCAAATCCTTGAAGCGCTTTGGTCAGTAGTAACGTATCGTCTAAAGTTCTGGCACCATCATCAATACCAGGCAAAAGATGCGAGTGAATATCGATATGGTTGTCCGGAATTAGATCCTTAAGTACAGGTTTTGATTTGAATAGTGAAAACATAACGTAAAGATAGAAAAAAGTAATCAGTTCTCAGTTTGCAGATTTCAGAGTAACTACTATGTGAACTGCCGTAAGCAGGTCTAACAAGATTTTGGATTTTCTACTTAATTTAAATGTTTTTTTGTACTTTTAAAGTTAATTAGTAATCAGCATTTTGTGCTTTAAAAATTGTTAAACTTTTGATTTTTAAATAATTATTAGTGATGTATGCTAATGTCAAAAAAACTTCAACAGACAAAAATAGAATACTTAAAAATTAAAAAATATGGAAACATCATACGTCTACCCAGGAGCATACACATTGAATTCCTATATAACACTCAAAGGATGCAGTGAAGCAATTGACTTTTACAAAAAAGCATTTGGCGCAACAGAACGCGGCAGATTGCTTATGCCAAATGGACTAATTGGTCACGCAGAAATAGTGATTGAGGGTTCTTTACTTATGATGGCCGATGAAAATATCGAATGGGGAAATAAAAGTCCTCAAACTATTGGAGGAAACCCGATGTCTTTTGGGTTGTATGTAAAAGATGCAGACGAAGTATTTCAGAAAGCGATTGATGCAGGTGCAACGATGGTAATGCCAATTGAAGACATGTTTTATGGAGACCGGGTTGGACATGTAATGGATCCCTTTGGATATAAATGGATGATAACAACCCACAAAGAAGATATGAGTTTTGAGGAGATGCAAAAACGATCCGATAAAATGTTTTCAGGACAATAGCACGAACTACAAATTGCGAGCAAGTTAAATTTGTTTTTTTGAAAGTTAAATCATTTTGTAATTTGTGACATTCAGCATTAGGTTGGGTTCCGTAGGAATTATGACAAATTCTTCTTATCCTTTACATAATTTATAGCTCCCCCTTTTAAGATCAGTTCAATTTGCCTGTCACTTATATTTAAGACGAGCGGAATTATCATTTGTTTTCCGATAACTGTTGCATTCAAAACTTCCCTGTTTTTTATTGCGGACCTCAGTCCTTCTATTCTTATCACATCACCTTGTCCCAGTTTGTCAAAATCATCTTTGTTTTTGAATTCGAAAGGGATAATACCAAAGTTAATCAGGTTCTGCCAACCGATTCGTGCATACGATTTTGATTGTCCATGGCCCTTTTTTAGATTTATTTCAAACGATATAACTCCTTTATTGCAAGTGTTTTAAATTTTATTTGGAGCATATAAAGTTACTGATTTTTAACTTGGGTAAATTATATTTATTCCTTTTATAACAGTGTTCAGCGATTGAAATTGGATTTTTGGTTTAGGGAGTGTTATAGGCAATTAGGGTTGCACACACGACTCGGGGAGGGCACTCCCTGGGACCAATGTTAAAATTCTTACCGTGATTTTCTGGTCTCGCAACTATAAGGGCGGGTTGAACGTCGAGCTACTTGCGGAGATTGCTTCGCAGATTCGCTGTCGCTTGTGTCTTCCTCCGTCAGGTTGGCAATATTGTGTGGAATTATATTGTGAATCAAAACGACTTGATTTACTTCGTAGGTAATACTGTTCTAGAAGACTATGGTGAAACCAAAAAAGAAACTACTATTGCGTTTGAATATTATCATTTATAATTTTACTACCACCAAATCTGTACTACTGCATGCTATTTATATGTAAATTAGCAATTGCTATTACCACAATTATTAACTAAATATTTCCTATTATGAAAAATCTAGGCCTTTTTTGTTTGCTGCTTGCTTGTATTGGATTTCAAAGTTGTAAAAAAAATCAAAGTCCAAAAGTCGTTCAGGTTGAAAAGCCGATAGACGTACAGTGCTATAAAGCGTTGTATCAAGAAGATACTATTGAATTAAAAATGAATACTTTAAAAAATGGAAAAATAACCGGAGATATGGTGATGAAATTTTTTAATTTGCCGAAAAAGGTTGGGAAAATCGCCGGAGAATTCCGTGGAGATACTTTATTTGCCAGCTACACATTTATTCAGGGAACGTATGATAAAATAACATACAAAAATCCAATGGCATTTCTAAAGCGAGGTAACGAACTCATTTTAGGCAATGGGAAAATAGAAACCACTATGGGTGCCTCTTATTTTGTTAAAGGCGTACCTATAGATTTTGAACGTGTGAAATATAAATTTACAACTGTTGACTGCGTCGATAAATGATGAACAAATATGGGAGAAAGTTACTGCTCTTTTTGACTATTTTTGTAGATGAAGAGTCTTTTTTCTTTTGTCTTAATTGCTCACGAGTTAATAAATTATTGGAGTTCATGACTCTTTGATTTCAAAAGAAACAAAAAATATTCTTGGGTTATTATTGTTTTTTGGTATTCATGAATCTTCGATTTCAAGCCTCAATATTTATATCCCAAAATCATTGGACGCATTTTCTTATCGCGACCCCAGCTGCTCTTGCTTTACACTTGACCCGGGGTTGGGGTTCTCATTGACTGATACAAACCTAACTTTCCCTAAAGACTAAAGCCAAATCTCGTCAAATGCCTTTTAGTATCAGCTACTTACTTTTTATTTTCTTCGTCAACAATTAGTTTCAAAGAATTGATATAATCAGTATCAAATTCTATAACTCTTATTTTTTTTTGCTTAAAACTCATTTCACCCTCAAATCTCCCTTCGGTTCCCAAAAAATCTATTACCAGTTCTTCCTCATTTAGTTCTATGAGTTTACCCAGATAGACAGCTTTATCTGACTTTTTTGTAATCTGAAAAATCTCGTATTTATTCGCTAGAAAATTTATAATTGAAGACAAATCTTTAAGCGGAATTATTTCCTCTGCACTTGTTTTTAACCCTTTAAGCTTAATTACTCTTTCTGTAAATTCATGATCCTTGTCTTGAATAATTGACTTTACATTTTTGTTTTTTAATATCGTATAGCCATCAATTATAAAATCAACAGGATTATTTTTAAGTAAAATCCAATCTTCAGTCCAATCAATAAGAAAACCATTAAAAATTTCTTTTTTATCGTCAAATTCTATTGAAATTAATTGTCGTAAGTATTTTTCCATTATGTTTTTTTAAGTTTCGAGAGCAGTTTGCTACTGACGTCAGTTACCCGAAGCGTCGGGATAAAAAGCTCCAAACGAATATACGTTTAGCTAATTAGAAAGTAAATATATGGGATTTAAAATACAATTTAAATATTTCCTCCAAAAAAAACATCCATTAAAGCCTAAGTTAACATCAACAAGAAGGAAAATTAAGAGCTTATTTAAAAACCTGTTTTTAAGGACCTAAAACGGACTTTTTGATGAAGTATGTTTTTCTAAACTCTAGGTAGAATAAAAATAAACCTCTCTTAAAAGTCCCGAAACTTCGGGATAAACGGGGTTGAATGTAACATTAGGGTAAGTGGATATTTTTATTGATGAAGAGTGTTTTTTCTTTTGTCTTGATTACTCACGAGTTAATAATTTATGGGAGTTCGTGACTCTTTGATTTCAAAAGAAACAAAAAATATTCATGGGTTATTATTGTTTTTTGGTATTCATGAATCTTCAATTTCAAGCTTGAATATTTTTATCCCAAAAATCATCGGACGTATTTTCCTATCGTGACCCCAGTCGCTCGTGTTTCAAACTCGGCTCCGGGATCACTTCCTGTGGACAACGCTTAAATTCTTACCGTAATTTTCTGAAGTGGCAACTATAAAGGCGAATAGAAACGGAGTTTAATTGTATTTTGCTCCGTTTTAAGTTCTTCGAGCGGGCGGGTCGGTAGCATTTTATTACCAATTAGATTTTATTTCTAATGTGTTAACTCCTATGTTATAAGCATAAACGGCTGCTGGAACGTAGGTTATATTTATTTCTTCTATGGTTTTGTTGTCTGATATATCAATAGTAGTTACCAATGTGGCTTTAAAATTATTTTGTTTGCAGAAATAGATTAAACTATTCAATTCTTGTGGTTTTTCCACATAACGATTGCTCCATTTGATTTCTACACACCATTGCGGTTTAAATAATTTGTTGTCTAGTAATACAATATCCACTTCGCCTTCGGAGCGTCCCATTTTCCATCGGGCATATTTTAAATCGAGATTTTCACGATGCATCCATTGTGAAAAAATAGCGGTTTCGACCATATTGCCCGTTTCTTTGTCCGTTTCTACAATAGGTGTAAATAAAGCGGTTCGTAAAGAAGAATTGGTTAAATAGACTTTAAAACTGGTAACTCTTTTAAACTTTTTAGCGTTATCATCAATCTTATGAATTACTTTAATTAAAAATGCCGCTTCCAGATATTCTAAATACTTTTTGATAATTTCTTTTGCAATACCACTGTCTTTTCCTAATCTTTCAAAAGAAAATTCATTTCCTGTATTATAGGCCAAATAACTAAAAAAGCTATTTAGTTCTTGCACGTCTTTGATGCCATATAAACTGGGTAAATCTCGAAGTAATACTTTATCTACAATATCATTTTTTACATAACGTCCCATATCACTTTGTATCTTTTCTGACAAGACCACTTCGGGATAACCGCCAAAGTTCAGATAGTGAAAAAATTCTTTGTTGAATACCTTGTTGTCGTGGGTAATAAAAAAAGGAATTTCTTTGCCATTGTACAGTATAGTTTTTGGCTGCACCAAATGATGCAAACCCTTTAAATGAATATATTCGTGAAAAGTAAGAGGTGGCAACATAAAATCGGTAAAACGACCGGCACCACTTTCGGAGCTTTGCAAGCGTAAGGCAGCAGCAGCCGAACCCGATACTACAAATTTGGTTTTTGGATAAGAATCTACCAATACTTTAAGATGGCGTTCCCAATCTTTAAGGTATTGAATTTCATCAAAAAAAACAAAACAACCTTCTAGGTTATTTAATTGCACGGCTTCTTTTGCCAAGAGCAGAATGTCTTCTAAACTCAGGTGCATATAAATAGGATTGTCAATGCCTATGAAAAAGATTTTTTGGGGTGCAATGTTTTCCTTGATTAGCTCTTGAATGGTGTGATACATCATTACTGTTTTCCCCACACGGCGTGGTCCCATAAGGACTACAGCTCGCTTGATGTCGGTTTCTTTTACAAAAGGATAGAACAAATCAAAATACAATCTTTTAGACATATCTTGATAGGTTTGTTGCACATTGCCCGATGCCCACCAAGGGTTTTCGTATTGCAAACGTTCTATTCGTTTGGATGTTGGAATAACAGTATCAAAACTCATAATAGTTCTTATTTTTACACAAATGTAAAAATAAGTATTTAAAAAATATCTTATTTTTACAAAAAAGTTACTTTAAGTTATTTTAAATGATTTTGAAAACTTAATTTTACAGATGTACTTAATACATATATTAAGTAACGAGTGGTCTAATCAATAATTAATTCTATTATGTTCTCAGATAACATAAGTTTTATATCTTGTAAAGACAGTCACGGAATGCAGTTCCGTCTTCGAGGTAAAAATATAAGGGCGAGTAGAGTTTGGAAGTGTTTTCTTTGCAGGTTTCTTTGCAGTTTTGTAAACTTTGCGAACTTTTATGAAGAATATCGATAGGTTTTGGGGTTATTGAAATACATCTTCTTTGCAAATCTTTGCAGAAAAAATCAAATTTTTAGTAATCAAACAAGAAAGCTATTATTATCAGTTACTTACGAAAGGCCATTTGCAATTTTGTTTGCAAAAAACAGTGATTTTTATAAACCTTTCAACAACTTTTGAAAAGAATAATTGTAAAGTGGTATTGATTATTTCGCAGGCTCTAAAGTCTATTTTCTATAAAAAAATCAAGTTTCTTTTCAAGAAAGAGTGTTAGAGTTTCGAATCCTTTTTTAGCTCAATCGCTTGCTATATAGAGGATTTCTGCGTCCGATAAAAAATTAATGGGGCAAATATGGGTCAAAAAAAGTTTTTTTTAAAAGGTAAAATAGCGACGTGTCGTTCTTGGCAAATGAATAAATTGCTGCTAAAGAAGCTATTGTTGCTATGATACTTTCAATGTGCATAATACAAATATATAGAATTTCTTTTATTTTTTCCCGTTGCTCCAACTATCGTTTTTAAACCAGTTCCTTTTATACTCGAAGATTTTACCCCGGATGTAAACACCAATAATTATAACTGGTATTGCTATAAGAATTTCATACCACCGCATTGTGATTATAGATTTGATTAAGACCTCAAACCTATATTTTTATAATGGCAGGGACAAACAGTATGGTGTGTGATTCGCGAATTGAATATTTAAAATTGAGTGATGAAAGATCCATGTTCTCGGACTTTGTAAAAAAAAAATATTCTTATATTGTAAGGTTGTGAGTTTTTTATCAACAGAACTTGTCTTGTCCGAAAATAGGTTTACACAAAAGTGTAAAATTATGGAAAGATATTCAAAAGAATCTTCATCAAAATGGCAATCAAAATATAGTGAAGAATTTAAAAGGTTTGTTTGTAATGAATTTTTAACTAGAACATCAACAAGGCGAGAAATTGAACATAAGTATAATATCGGCAATTTACGCTTAACATATTGGTTAAGAGATATTGGATATGATTATTCAACTCCCAGTATTGTACCTTTGCCCAGGATGAAAGATCAAACAAACAAATTATCTGATAGAGAAGCAAAAGAATCTGTATCACAGTTAAAAAGAGAGCTTCAAGACGCTCGACTTTTAGCTGAGACTTATCGAAAAATGATTGAGATAGCTGAACAGGAATTTAAAATCAAAATTGTAAAAAAGTCCAATACCAAGTAATTCAGGAGATGAAACACAATTATCCTAAAATTGGTTTAGGCAAATTTTGCCAATTACTTGGTGTAACTCGACAGGCATATTATCAACATTTTTGGTATCAAGAACAACTTGTTTCTGAAGATGAATTAATTGTTTTGTGAGGTATTAAAAATCAGAAAAAATCATCGTCATATGGGAGGAAGAAAGTTATATGAACTTTTACAACCTTTCTTATTAGAGCATCAAATAAAAATGGGTAGAGATAGACTATATGATGTTTTATCAGCTAATTATCTTTTAGTTAGACGTAGAAAAAAAACAAACTTTAACGACTAATTCATTCCATAGATTCAAGAAATATCCAAATCTTATTCGAAACTTTGTTCCTGGTGCTCCCAATCAATTGTGGGTAAGTGATATTACTTATTGGAAGATTAAAGACTGTTTTCTATATATCAGTTTTATTACCGATGCATATTCTAGAAAAATTATTGGCTACCATTTAGGAGGTAGTTTGCAAACATCTGAAACTATTCAAGCCTTAGAAATGGCAATTCTAAATCTTTCAACGGAACATAAAAAATCATTACAATTAATGCATCATTCAGATAGAGGGACACAATATTGTAGTAATGAATATGTGAAGTTATTAGAAATCAATAATATTGGTATCAGTATGACAGAGAATGGAGATCCTTTAGAACTTTACTTTTACATGAGGATTTTTATTTTACCCCTGCCCTAAAGGGAGCTGAAAATTTAGAACTTTACTTTTAAATAGGACTTTTAAAAACACTCGTTCTCGATAAGATTGTGTAGAAATGCGGTCGCTATTTTAAGTCAAAAATGTATTGAGAAGTTGTTTAAGGAGTTCTCAATATAATTTTAAAGCTATTTGTGTTGTTTAATTAGGGATATTATCTTAGCTTTAAAAACCACTCGAACTCACGGGTACTTTAGCTTTCATATGGTTCTCGATACAATATTAACGCTCTAGTTAATTTATAAAATCGAACTGACTCTTCCATAAAACTTAGGGTAGACTATTAATGGATTAAGCCAAAAATAGATGGATAAGCTTTCCAAGTATTAATATGTCGATAGATTGCTAATTATTGCTGTTATTTATAAATGAATAGTATATTCGCTGAAAAACAACTCTTATTAATAAATAGGCTTTGGCTCCATACTGTTAGTTAGAGCAGCCAAGCATATCCAGAACTTTACTTTTTTATATTGGTTCTGATTCTACGTAGTAATTAAGTAGACGATAATACTCGAAAATAAATACGATATGATGCTGTTTTTTAATGCAATACCAAGAGCAAATTATTTATATTTGCTTCGTAATGATGCTGTTTAGTTAATAGTTGAGTAAGTCTCTCGACTGCGCTCGAGAAAACACGCACGAGAAAATAAAATCAATAATTAGGATTTTAGCATAAACCCATGAGTCACACCGAACATACAAATACCACTTGGCTGTTTGAAATAACACCAAAAAATAAATTCTTCTCACTTAATTTGAAGGAAGTCTGGCAATACAGGGATTTGCTTATGCTTTTCGTAAAAAGAGATGTGGTGACCGTTTACAAACAAACTATCCTGGGGCCACTTTGGTACTTGATACAGCCCTTGTTTACCGCGATTACCTTTACCATTATTTTTAATAATGTAGCAGGAATTGATACCGGAACTGTTCCGCCGTTTTTGTTTAACTTGGCAGGAATTACCGTTTGGAATTATTTTACCGCTTGTCTTACGGGAACCTCGAATACCTTTGGCAGTAATGCAGGAATTTTTGGAAAAGTCTATTTTCCCAGGCTGATTGTGCCTATATCAATTGTGATTTCTAATTTGATTAAATTTGGAATTCAATTTTTCATATTTATTGCCTTTTATATTTATTATTATTTTCAAGGAGCAACAGTAAGCTTAAATGGATCTATATTGTTTTTTCCATTATTGATAGTAATTATGGGCGTTTTAGGATTGGGATTGGGAATGTTTATTTCCTCTTTGGTAACCAAATACAGGGATTTTAGTAATTTGATTGGTTTTGGAGTACAATTGCTGATGTATTTGTCGGCTGTGATGTATCCTATGGCATTAATTAAAGAAAAACTGCCTACTTATGGTTGGCTCGTTCAGTATAATCCGTTGGCGTATATTATAGAAACCACCCGATATATGTTGTTGAATGTAGGGCATATTTCTTATTTGGGATTGGGTTATACTTTCTTAGTCACGGTGATTGTGTTTTTTATAGGAGTCCTAATTTTTAATAAGACGGAGAAGAGTTTCATTGATACGGTTTAGTGAATAGTACTTCGTGTTCAGTCGCAGTTATTCAGTTTTTAAATGGAATTTCGAATAAAAAGTAAAGATTTAATATAATGTAATGAAAAAATACATCCATAGCGTATTAAAAAAACTGGGTTACAAAATTTCAAATATAGCAAAGAAAGAAAAGGATTTAAAAAATCTAGTGCGAAGTTTTACAGTTCAGAATGATCCTCATAATTTAGTTTTTAAATCAGCTCCTTATTTATTTGAAATTAAAAAATATTTTCCGGAGCTTGTTCTGGAGCGTCATGAGGATGGCGTTTTAGCCAGTTTTAATGATTTGAAATTATACATAGAATCTCCTGAAGAGTTTTTTATAGTGAAGGAAGTATTCATCGAAAAAGATTACAATTTACTGTCAAATGAAAGCTTCGTTGTTTTTGATATAGGAATGAATATAGGGATCAGCTCCTTGTTTTTTGCGTTAAACAAAAATGTAGTAAAAATATATTCTTTTGAGCCTGTTGTAATAACCTATACTCAAGCATTGTATAATCTTGAATTGAATCAAGCCTATTCCAATAAAATCGAAGCATTCAATTTTGGACTGGGCGGTTCCACCCGAGTGGAGAAAGTGCTGTATAATTCACAAGCAAAAGGCAACTGTGGTATACGATTAGATTCAAGCCTTGTCATTGACAGGAATAACGCCAAAGAAATTGAAATAGATATCAAGAACATTAGCGATATACTTCCTGATTTGATTGGAAAACACTCCAAACAGAAAATGGTCTTAAAAATAGATTGTGAAGGTGCTGAATATGAGATATTGCAAAAACTGAATGACACGAATTTATTGGTTGCCATTGATGTATTGTTAATTGAATGGCATGATAAAGGATCCACTATTCTGGAAGATATATTAATTAAAAATAATTTCAGGGTAATATCAAGGTATTTGACTCCAATTACCGGGATGATTTATGCTTTTAAATGATTAAAATAACTAATATTGTCAAGTCGAGCGCAGTCGAGACTAGCGTTTGAGTCTCGACTGCGCTCGACTTGACAAACCTTTTAAAGAAACGACATTAGTTTATGTTTCATAATATTTATAGCAGAGCCAAATAAAAAAAATAGACGTTTTAAAACGTATGCCTATGCCTAAAGTCTCCATCATTGTTCCTTGCTACAACCAAGCCCAATACTTGGACGAAGCCCTGCAATCCTTATATGACCAAACTTATACTAAATGGGAATGTATTATTGTTAACGATGGTAGTCTGGATAATACCGAAGCAATTGCACAAAAATGGGAGTTTAAAGACTCTCGTTTTATTTATTTATACAAGGAAAATGGGGGCGTTAGCAGTGCCAGAAACTTGGGGGTTAAAGAGGCAAAAGCCGAATTCATCCTTACCCTAGATGCCGATGACAAGTACGAAGCTACCTTTATTGAAAAAGCGCTTACCGTCATACAAAATAATGACGAAATAGGCATCGTGAGCAGTTGGGGAAGGTATTTCACCAACGAAAAACAGCTACAGGTATTTAGATCAACTGCACAATCTGTTGCTGATTTTTTGTTTCATAATGGGGCAAATAATGGATCTTCGCTATTTCGGAAAGCATGTTGGGAACAAGCGGACGGATACGATGAAAACCCGGAAAACGGCTATGAAGATTGGGAGTTTTATTTAAGAGTGTGCGCCTTGGGGTGGAAAGTGCATATCATTGAAGAGGTTTTGTTTTTTTATAGGCAGAGCATTATTTCCAGAAGTGCGGGAATGAACAGGAAACACAACACCACCCAAAAATACATTTATATCAAGAACAAGGACATTTATTGTACGCATTATGAGGACTTGATCGATCGGCTTTTAACGGTTTCAGATTTAGAAAAAGCGGAAATCAATAAATTTAGAAACACGATTGATTATAAATTAGGGGCGGCAGTATTGAAACCATTGCGGAGCATAAAATGGTTTTTCTTGAATTTTTTCAAATAATCCCAATTTCAAAATCCTATATTCATAATCCATTGCCAAAAACCTTATATTGCCTTAATACTTATATGGTTTAAAAAAGTTTAGCATATAAGGCATATAAGATTCATATAAGAAAAAAAATAAAATAACTTTGTGCCTTAGCGCCTTAGCGGCAAAAAAAACAATCCAATTGAAAGACATAATCCTTAAAGCCGAAAACATCTCCAAGCAATACCGCCTCGGGCAAGTGGGTACAGGTACGTTGACACATGACTTGAACCGATGGTGGCATCAAGTGCGTGGCAAGGAAAATCCCTATCTAAAAATAGGAGATACCAACGACCGAAGCACAAAAGGAGAAAGTGATTATGTTTGGGCCTTGCAAGACATTAATTTTGAAGTGGAACGTGGCGAAATCTTGGGTATCATAGGCAAGAACGGAGCGGGAAAATCTACACTGTTAAAGATTTTATCACGAGTTACGGCACCAACCACAGGCAACATAAAATTTGGTGGGCGAGTTGCCTCTTTGCTGGAAGTAGGGACTGGATTTAACGGAGAAATGACGGGACGCGAAAACATTTATCTGAATGGCGCCATTCTGGGGATGACCAAAAAAGAAATCACCTCCAAGATTGACGAAATTATTGAGTTCTCAGGTTGCGAGCGTTACATAGACACGCCCGTAAAACGCTACAGCAGCGGAATGTATGTGCGTTTGGCTTTTGCCGTAGCTGCATTTCTCGAGCCTGATATTTTAATCATTGATGAGGTTTTGGCCGTAGGTGATGCCGAGTTCCAGAAAAAAGCCATTGGGAAGATGCAGGATATTTCTAAAGGTCAAGGAAGAACCGTTTTGTTCGTGAGTCATAATATGGCAGCGGTAAAGAGTTTGTGTACTAGGGGAATTTTACTGGAAAACGGGAAGATAAAAGAGATAAATAACATTAATAGTATAATCTCTAATTATTTATTACTGAATTCCGATTTAAGTGCTGAATGGAAAAGAGAAATTAAAACTGATAGTGATTTATTTTTTGATAAAATTTATGTTTCAAATTCTGATTTGCAGATTACAAATCAAATTGCCTCGGGTGAGGATTTTACAATAAATATTTTTTTAAATGCTATTAATAGTATTAGAAATTCTACAGTTTCAATTAAGTTTGTAAATACTGAGGGTATTGCTGTTTTTACAACTTCTTTACATGATTATGATAATGATTTTGAAGTCATTAAAAAAGGTAGGTATAAATTAATTGCTGACATATCAAAAAATATTCTTATGCCGGGTAGTTATAATTTGGTTATTGCTTGTTTCGTTTCAAGAACTAAACTTTTTGACATTTTAGAAGATAAAATATCAATTAAAATTGAGGATTTAGGTGTTAATAAAAGAGATTTAGACAGAGAAGGATTTGTTGTGCCAAATTATAAATGGGATTTTTTAAAATTAGAATAATTTCGAAATGAAAATTAATATCTATCATAGTGTAATTTATAATTTTTTATTAAAGACTTATAAATTAAGAGACAAGCAAGGTTTTTTGGGAAAATGTTGGTTGCTACTTTGGAATTATTCATCTAAAATCTTTTCTGGTGCTGTATCAACTACCATTCATGGTTATAAAGTTAAAGTTAATAATGGCAATTCATATGCTCTTTATGCCAGGCTGTTTCCAAATTATAACAATCCATTATTGCAACTTGTCGATTCGGTTTATGAGTTATATAATCGAGAACTTTGTATAATAGATATTGGTTCAGCTGTTGGTGATACTAATTTATTTTTGATAAAGAATTTGCCTGACAAAATTGGAAAAATTTACTGCATAGAAGGTGATTTTGAGTTTTTTAAATATTTAAAAGAAAATAAAAAATACTTTCCAGAAAGTCACTTGTTTAATGTGATGCTAAGTGAATCTGACAATAACAAAATCAGTAGTTTGATAAAAACTCATTTAGGAACAGCAAGTGCTATTGGAGAAGAAAAAGTTAAAACAATAAGTTTAGATACACTTTTGTTTGATAAATTAAAAGGAAGAGTTGATATAATAAAAATAGATGTTGATGGCTATGATGGTAAAATATTAAAAGGGAGTGGTAAAATATTACAGCTTTATAAACCTTTTGTTATTTTCGAATGGCATCCCATTATGATAAAAAAAACTCAAAATGATTTTAATGAGCATTTTGAAATACTTAACAAATTTGGATATAATAGATTTTTATGGTTTAATAAATACGGCGAGTTTAGTCATTTTGAATTAAAAGAAGGTTATTTAAATCGTGAAGAGTTGATTAAATTGTGTTTAAGAGATATACATGATTATGATTGGCATTATGATGTAATTGCAATACACTCAGAATCAGATGTCGATATTTTGAAAATTGCAGAGTTGAAAAAAGCAAAATTAAGAGAATCAAGTTTCTAGTATAAGTTTTAAAATTATAAAATTTGATATGAATGTATTGTTCGACGCTACTTGGATTGGTACTCATTTGAAGCAAAATGTAATGCATGGAGGTTTGAGAGTAATTTATGAGCTTACCAAACGGCTTGAAAATTCTAATGAAGTTGATTTATTTTATTCTTCAAACAAATACGATAGAGCTATAATTAATAATTTAGCTGCATTTATCGAAAAAAATAAATATTCAAGCCCTCAAAATAAAATAGCAAATAATCAAACTGAAATATTCAAGATACTCCATTATTTGAATTCAAAAGCTGATTCCTATTTAATTAAAAATTGGAGTACTAAGCAATTTTTAAAATTAAATCATTTTGATAAAAATATGATAAAAAGGATGGATATTTACCATTCCCCACTTGAAGCTATACCTAATGAGATAAAAAAGTATAAAAACATTAAAAGAGTTTTTACCTCTCATGATTTAATGCCTTTTACTAGACCTGATTTGGCACCTCCAAGTTTTGTAGAGCTTTTAAAACCGGCTTATGATTCAATAGATCGAGAAACAAAAGTTATATGTGTATCTGAATTTACTAAATCCGAATTATTGAATTACAGGAAGGATTTAGACGAAAGTCAAATAGAAACTGTTTATTTAGGAGCTAATAAAAATATATTTTTCCCGAATTTAGATGAAACAAAATTTTCAGTACTATCTGAAAAATATAACTTAAAGTTTGAAAAATATTTATTGTGTTTAAATAGAAATCAAAAATATAAGAATACGGAACATGTTATTGAGGCTTATATTAAAGTAGTTAATGATAGTAAAAATTCTGATTTAGGATTAGTTTTAATAGGAACATTTGATAGTATAGAAATGAAAAAATGTAGTATAGATAAGTATAAAGGATTTAAACATATTCATTTTATAGAGTATGTTCCTGATGCTGACTTATCAGTTTTTTATTCAAATGCATTGAGTTTTGTGTATATGTCTCTTTATGAAGGTTTCGGTTTGCCTATAATTGAAGCAATGCAATGTGGAACTCCCGTAATTTCATCAAATCAAGCATCGTTACCTGAAGTTGTTAAGGGATTTGGTATTTGTATTGATCCTTTTGATGTGGAATTATTAAGTGATCAAATATGTTCAATTTTAGATGATTCTGAATTGCGAAAAAAATTAACGAACAAATCTCTTGAACGATCTAAATTTTTTTCTTGGGAAAAGAATTTAGAAGAGACTGTTCAAGTTTATAAAAAAGCAATTAATAATTAAGATGCCAAACAAAATAAAGCCTATTGCTATATATCTTCCACAATTTCACCCTATCCCTGAAAATGACCAGTGGTGGGGAAAAGGTTTTACGGAATGGACTAATGTTGTAAAAGCCAAGCCTCGTTTTGAAGGACATTATCAACCCCATTTGCCTGCCGATTTGGGTTTTTATGATTTGCGATTGCAAGAAGCAAGATTAGCCCAAGAGCAATTGGCAAAAGCTTACGGAATACATGGGTTTTGCTATTATCATTATTGGTTTAATGGTAAGCGTATGTTATACGAACCATTGGATAGAAAACTAAAAGACCCAAAGGAAGATTTGCCTTTTATGATGTGTTGGGCCAATGAAAATTGGACCCGAACTTGGGATGGGTTAGATAAACAAGTTTTGATGGAGCAAAGCTATTCTACCCAAGATGATATTGATCATTTAAAGTATCTGATTCCGTTTTTTAAAGATTCAAGATATATTAAGGTTAATGAGAAACCAGTATTTATTGTTTACAAACCATTTTTATTTCCAAATGTAACAGAAACTGTAAAAAGATGGAGAGAATTGGCTGCTGAGAATGGACTAGAATTATATCTATGTCATGCCGTTTTTAGTTATCATAAAGGATGGGATACTTTATTAGAAGGATTTGATGCGGCAATTGATTTTGAACCTTTTGGAATTAGAAGGCAAAGTGTTTTCAATGAAATTGAACGAATGAACCAAAGTGACTCGAAAGTTAGTTTGTCAAAAAGAATTGTAAAAAAAATAAAACGTAATTTAGGATATAAGGATGAAAGTTTAAAACCAGCACTAAATAAATTGGATTATGAGTTTATGATCAGTAATATAAAGTCATTAAAAGAATTTTCATTCAAAATGTTTCCAAATATAGTTGCTGGTTGGGACAATAGCGCACGAAGAAAAAATAATCCGACATTAATTTTAGATAATGCAACGCCAGAATTATTTGAAAAATGGCTGACAGAACTTGTCACTGATTTTATTCCATATTCTGAAGATGAAAATTTTATTTTTATAAATGCATGGAATGAATGGGCAGAAGGAAATTATTTAGAGCCTAGCCAAAAATGGGGGACTGCTTATTTAGAGAAAGTAAAAAAAGTATTTGATAAGTATTAAATAGATTCCAAGAGAATGTTGAATCTTTAGATAAAAATTGAGTATTATAAAATATATATATATATTATGAATATTGCTTTTACCATTTGTTCCAATAATTATTTGGCACATGCCAAAACCTTGGGAGATTCTTTTTTAGAATTTCATCCTAACTGGAAATTTATAATTGGTCTAGTAGATGAGTTGGACTCATCATTCGATTATAGTTTGTTCAATAATTTTGAAATAATTAAAGTAGCAGACATTAAAGTTCCAGAATTTGAAAATATTGTAAAAAAATATGATATTATTGAACTGAATACGGCAGTAAAACCAACATTCATTAAACATGTTTTTACAAATTACAATGCGAATAAACTCATTTATATAGATCCCGATATTTTAGTTACTAGCTATTTTGAAGAAGTTATCACAATTCTTGATTCGAGAGATATCGTACTAACCCCCCATATTTGTTCACCAATTGACGATGATTATGCGCCTACGGATTATCATACTTTAAGAGGAGGCGTTTATAATCTTGGTTTTATTGCATTGGCTAGGTACGATAAAATAAAAGATTTTATAAAATGGTGGGATGAGAGGGTGTTGAAATATGGTTTTTGTGATTTTAGCAAAAATATGTTTTATGATCAAATTTGGATTAATTATGTTCCGGCAATGTGGGATAATTATCATATAATAAAGCATTTGGGATATAATATGGCTAATTGGAATTTGCATGAAAGAATATTGACAAATACTGAGAAAGAGATTTTTTGTATTAATCAGCAATATCCTTTACGTTTTTTTCATTTTAGTGGTTATAAATATGATAATTCCAGTAGTATAGCTTCTTATTTAACTCGATATAATTTTGAAAGTAGGCCTGATTTAAAATATTTGTTTTCTTTATACAATGATTTGTTGAAAAATAATAAGATAGAACACATTAGTAAACTTAGAGTTTATTATCAATTGGAAAATAAAAATGCTATAAATCCAAGTGTTGATAAGTCCTTGTTATCTAAGATTATGAATAGATTGAAAATTACTATTAAAGTGTTTCTAACAGGACATGAGTAAGAAAAAGGATTTGGATATTTTAAAAGTCAATAAATTTAATAAAATGAAACACAATAATCTTTGTGTGGTAGTCATTCCAGTTCATAGTGAAAACCCATCTAATGATGAGCTAATTTCTTTTAAACAGTGTTTTGATATTTTAAATAAACATGCCATAAAAGTAGTTATTCCTAAAGGTCTTAATTTGGAAGCATATAAAAAGGTTGTTTCAAGTTTTGAAATAATTGAAATTAATCCTCGATGGCAAAGTAGTCTTGTAATGTATAATAAATTAAAGTTGAGTGATTTTTTTTACAGTTTGTTTGAAGAATTTGATTATTTATTGACTTATGAATTGGATGCTTTTGTTTTTAGAGATGAATTAGACTTTTGGTGTGAAAAAAAATATGATTATATAGGTGCGCCATGGTTTTCAGGTTATGAAAAACCAGTTTCAAATGAAATGATTGGAGTAGGGAATTCGGGGTTTTCATTGCGAAGAATAAGTTCTATGAGAAATGCAATTCATAGAATTTATTTTAAAGAGCATGAATATTTTGGTGTATCAAAAAAAAGACGCTTTCGCAATAAAATCCGAATGCCATTAGATTATTTTAATATTTGGAGAAAAAAAAACAATACGATTCAAAATTCGCTGCATTTTAATGAAGATTGGTTTATATCCTATGTAATTCCAAAACATATTAAAGATTTTAATATTGCACCTCTTGATGATGCCATTAAATTCAGTTTTGAAGTAAACCCAAGCTATTTGTTTGCGATTAACAATCAAAACTTACCAATGGGTTGTCATGCTTGGCAAAAATATGATTTTGAATTTTGGAAACCTCATATTGTAAATTATGAGCCTCGTTTTTAAATCAAGATTGATTTAATATTAATATTTTTATATGTTTACATAAAGTTTTAAATGTGTTTTAAACTAATTGCTTTTTATGTCTGAATGATAGCCACAGAGTACGAAGTTTTCTTTAATAATTAAAAACTAACAATGCCTAAACTCTCCATAATAACCATCAACTACAATAACCTCGAAGGACTGAAAAGAACAGTAGAGAGCGTGGTTAATCAAACCTGGAAAGAGTTTGAATATATTGTCATTGATGGCAGCTCCACCGATGGCAGTGCAGCTTATTTAGAAAGTCAGAGCGATATTATCGACTATTGGGTTAGTGAGCCTGATAATGGTATTTACAATGCGATGAACAAAGGTTTTATGAAGGCAACCGGCGAGTATTTGCTGTTCTTGAATAGCGGTGATCATTTTTATAGTGATAATGTTTTGCAAAAAAATCATAAATTTTTAGTTGAAAAAGATTTGGTGTATTTTAACTTAAATTTTGTGGATAAAGCAAATTCAAGGATAAGTAAATATCCAGAAAGGTTGGCGTTTTCTCATTTTATTCACGGTTCTTTGCCACATCCAGCTACATTTATAAAGAAACAATTGTTTGAAATAGTAGGGCCTTATGATGAAGGATTTGAGATAATTTCGGATTGGAAGTTTTTTATATTGGCATTGTTCAAATACAATTGCAGTTATTATAAAGTAGAGGAAACATTAACAACCTTTTATTTAGACGGAATAAGTTCAAAATTTGATTTTTCGGATGAAAGGAATAAAGTTTTGAAGGAATATTTCAGTGGATTTATTTCCGACTATAAAGAATTAGTTCTTATTAGTCCGCTTATGAAAACAAACCGTTATAAAATGTTGTCTGAAATTGAAAGCAGTTTGTTTGGAAAAAAAATAGTTTCCCTCTTTTTTAGAGCCTATATAATTGTATTGTCAAAGAAAAAATTGGAAGATGTCCTAAAATAGAATTGTCTGAATTAGACAAGACCCTGTTTCAATGAGAATTGTTGCTTTGAAACGGCATGGCTCAGCCATAAGGATGCTCTATATAAAACACAAAGAATTGTACAAGGAGTAGTATGAGGACTTGATTGAGTATTCTTTGTATATTATTGGCTTTAGAAAGAAAGAATACAGCCAAAATCCTTGAAAAGATTGATTTTAAGTTAAGACTGTATTACTTAAACAATTTGGAATTATAAAATCACTTTTTAATAAATGAAACCAACAGTAACCATCATTATGGCAACTTACAATAGAGCACACTTTATTGTAGAAACTTTACAAACGATAAAAAATCAATCTTTTACAGATTGGGAATGTTTAATAATTGATGATGGCGGCACAGATAAGACAATAGAAATTATAACGCCAATTCTGGAGCAAGACCATCGATTCAAGTTTTTAAAACGTTCAGATAACTATAGAAAAGGTTTGCCCGGCTGCCGAAATTATGGATTGGATTTGGCTAAAGGCGATTGTGTCATATTTTTTGATGATGATGATATTGTGCATCCGGATAATTTAAAAACAAGTCTTGAGGTTATTGAAACAAATATTGTTGATTTTTGTCATTATCAGAAGTCCTCTTTTACAGAAGAGATTCCTGTTATGCAGAACCACCCGATTCAAATAGTGAAATCACTTGCAAAAGGAAATATTGAATTAGTAATTACCCAGAAAATTAGTTTGACTTCCTGTACCGTATTGTGGAAAAAAAAATGTTTCGACACCATACGATTTAATGAAACGGTATTGTATGCTGAAGAATGGGAATGTTATAGCAGGATTATATCTGAAAATTTCAAAGGAATCACTATTAACAACGTTTTATATTACAACAGAAAGCACCTCAATTCAATGACGGGCGAATTTTACCAAAATGACCCAGTCAGGACAGAATCATACACCAAAGCCATCTTGTTGGTGTTGCAAAACCTGAAGAAAAAGAACTTGCTTACCTATTCTTTAAAACGGTATTTTATGGCTACAGCCATAGATTTTGAGGAATATAATTTATTCGAAAGCATTTTAAATGCCATGGAATTGCCTACATTTGAAAAACTAAAATGGCAATTTTTCTATAAAGTATTGCCATTGAGGTTGGAGCTTTATAAAATAAGGAAAGTAATGAATAAAAGATTTAGTCACTGAAAATTTACTTGATTACTCATTTAAGAAAACTAAATAGAATTACTACTGTTCATCAATTTAAAATAAATTAGGTTCTACTGGTTTTCTGTGGAAGATTAAATAATAACTATGTAGTGCTAGATTATTAAGAAATTATAAGAATAACCATTATTGTCAAGTCGAGCGTGTCATCCCGAGCGCAGGCGAGGAACGAAACTCGACGACTAGGCTCAACTTGACAAACCTTTTAAGTAATATCTTTACTTTATGTTTGATAACATTTCCAGTAGAACCAATAATTATAATGAATGAAGTTTTTAGTAATTGAACAAGATTTAAGAGTATCGGGAACCAGTCAAGGGATTATCTCCCGGTCTTTTTTGGCTAAATTAAGAAGGGCCTATCCCAACTCAATAATTGACGTAGTCTACTTTAAGCAATATTCCAGCGAGGACCAATTGGATTTACTGCCCGTAGATTCTATTGAATCTTTTGTTCTTAATCTCAAAACACCTTTTTTTACTAAATGGCTGAATAAAATCTATTGGAGGCTGTTTCATATTTCATTAGTACGAAACCATATTCATAAAGTATATGGTTCTTATATAGCCAAAATTGATTACCACGAATATGATCATATTTTTATTAGAAGTGCCGGATTGGATTGCGAAACCATCTTGGGAGCCAAAGACTTGCCCATTCTCAAAAATGCTGTTATTACTTTCAATGAGCCTTATCCTTTGTTTTGGTGTACCGGTTCATCAAGTCCATTAACTAGTTTGGAACTTTTCAAATTAAAAGAAATGTTCGAAGTGGTCACTCACGCAAAATCTTGTTTGGCTACCGCATTATTGGCCGAAGATATGCAGTATTTATATGGTTCCAGAAAAAAATTCCACGCTTTGCCACATCAATACGATAAAAATGTTTTTGACTTGTCTGATGTCAGTGCTGTTTTAAAAAAGAAGAAAAAAATAATGATATCCTATCATGGAGCTATTCAATTTGGTAGAGATATAGAAGTCTTGTTGGATGCTTATGAAGAATTGGTAACCAAAAATCCTTTGTATAAAGAAAACACGGAGTTTGTCTTAAGAGTTAAAGGTATAGATGTAAAGAAGTTGATAGCAAAATACTCCAGAACGCCCAACATCATAGTTTTATACACTTTAAATTTTTCCAATTCCTGCAACGAGCAAATGCACGAAGCAGACATCAACATTATCTTGGAAAATGGCCCTTTGTATTGCAATATTCTGGTAGGTAAAGCACCCTTTCTGGCCGCTATACTAAAACCAATATTATCTATTTCACCAGAGCGAAGTGAAATGCGAAGGATAATAATAGACGATAAATATATTGCTAGTTGCACCGATAAAGAGGAAATTAAACAAAAACTGGAGAATTTAATTGTCAGTAGAATGGATTCTAATGAAGCAGTTTATCCTTTTGGCGATTATTTTTCGGATGAAAATTTTAAAGTGATGTTGGATAAAGTGTTGTTTTGAAACAAATGGTAAATAAAGATTAAAGAAAGTAGTTTTATGATTTCAATAATAATCTGTTCCCGAACCCAAATTATCAGTAACTACTTATTTGAGAATATTAAAAACACGATTGGTTGCGAGTATGAATTGATTGTTATCGATAATTCAGAAAATCAATATTCAATTTTTGAAGCATATAATATGGGTATTGAACAAAGTATTGGTAAACATTTATGTTTTATACATGATGACCTTTTAATTCATACCATCGGTTGGGGGTATATTATTAATAGGATTTTTAAAGAAAACAACAATCTTGGTCTAATTGGTGTAGCTGGTTCCAAATTAAAAACAAAAATGCCTTCTGGATATTGGAATTGTCCTTCTGAATTTAAAGAAATTAACATAATTCAACATTTAGAAAATGGAAAAGTTGAAAAATGGATTTATGGTTTTAAAAATGGAACTATATCTGAAGTTGTAGCAATTGATGGGGTTTTTATGGTAATGAAAAAAGAGTTTAATTTGTTTTTTAATGAAAAGCTGAAAGGTTTTCATAATTATGATTTAAATATTTCTTTTGAATGCAAGAAAAAGGGTTTTAAAATATTTGTAACGAATGAAGTTTTGATTGAGCATTATTCCAACGGAGAGATAAATAATTCTTGGTATGAATCAACCTATGAAGTTCATAAAATCTATAATAGATTATTACCGTTAATGACTGATGATGTTGAAAATTTCAATATTTTGAGCCTTGAATATTTTAACGGAAAAGCCTTTTTAAATCCATTTTTGAACACAGGGAATATAATTAAACCTATTAAAATTTGGTTAAAATTATTTAGAATTAAACCAATGGAAGTATTTGAGTTAAAATATTTAAAATCTATAATTAAATTTTATTTAAAATAGATATAGAAGATTTTAATTACTAATTAGTATAAAAAATGAGTAAAGCAAGAGTAATAGCCTATTATCTCCCACAGTTTCACCCTGTACCTGAAAATGATGCGTGGTGGGGTAAGGGTTTTACTGAATGGACTAATGTAGGGAAAGCTAAGCCCTTGTTTAAAGGACACGACCAGCCCAAGTTGCCTGCTGATTTGGGTTATTATGATCTAAGAATACCTGAAGTTAGAGAAGAACAAGCTCAAATGGCTAAATCCTATGGAATTGAAGGTTTTTGTTATTGGCATTATTGGTTTGGTGATGGTAAACGTTTATTGGAAATGCCTTTTAAAGAGGTTCTTGATTCAGGTAAACCGGATTTTGGATTTTGTTTAGCATGGGTTAATGCTAAATGGGGAGGTTTGCCATATGGTGATAAGTATGAGCGTTTATTGATAGATCAAACTTATCCAGGAACAGAAGACTATACTAATCATTTTTATGAGGTATTACCTGCATTTTTAGACAAGCGCTATTTGAAAATTGATAATAAACCAATTTTTACTATCTATAGCCCTGCTGATTTGCCTGATTCTAAAAAGTTTATTGATTTATGGAATACTTTGGCTATAGAAAACGGTTTGGATGGCATTTATTTTATAGCCTATCAACATTTTAATTTCCCATACAAAGAAGCAGGTTTTGATGCTTTGACACCGCCAAGTCCTAGCCATCTTTTTATGAGAGTTAAACATTCACTAATTGGAAGAATTGTTCACAAATTATCTGGGTATAGATATAACCAATTAAAATACAGAACTTTAAAATTGAGAAATATATTTACCCATAAACAAATAGTAGAGGCTAGTGATTATTCAGATATTCCTGAAGATATTAAATTTTTTCCTAGTTGTAGTCCTAATTGGGATCATACACCAAGAAGTGGGATAAAAGGTCAAGTAATTGTGGAAACGAATCCAGAATTATTTTACAAAAATTTATTAAATTGCTTTAAGAGAATTGAAAATTATAAAAGTGAAGAAAAAATAATTTTTATAAAGGCTTGGAATGAATGGGCAGAAGGGAATTATTTAGAGCCAGATCAAAAAATAGGGTTTGAAAATTTAAATCAGATTAAAAAGTTTCAAGAGAGTTTAATATAAAATTTTGTTCTAACTCATACAAATAGTATCAAAAAACAGATTATATCTATCCGTTATATTAATCATAGTGTTCTTAAAACTGGATAAGATAAAATTAAACTTTATATAAATATTATAAATGGCGACAATTTTAATTACTGGTGGAGCAGGCAATGTAGCCAGTGCCTTGGCAAAAAAATTAGCAGAAAATAAAGATAATTTAATAGTTATAATTGATAATCTTTCTACCGGCAGTTTATCAAAAGTTCCTAAAGTTAAAAACGTGGTATTTATAAAGGCTAACGTGAATAACTACAATGATATTGTACCGGTATTTGGCAGGTATAATTTTGATTTTGTATTTCATTATGCTGCAGTTGTGGGTGTAAAAAGAACGTTGGAAAACCCGATGATGGTATTGGAGGATATTGAAGGGATAAAGAATATCTTGTCATTGTCAAAAAACTCAGGAGTTAAACGCGTCTTTTATTCCAGTTCGTCGGAAGTGTATGGCGAACCCTTTGAAATACCCCAAAATGAGCATACCACTCCATTGAATTCAAGATTGCCTTATGCAATCGTAAAAAATGTTGGAGAGGCATTCTTTAGATCTTATTATCATGAATATGGGTTAGAATACACGATTTTTAGATTTTTTAATACTTATGGACCTAATCAAAGTGAAGATTTTGTTGTGCCTCGTTTTCTAAAAGCGGCCCTGAAAAACGAACCTATTTATATTTATGGTGACGGACAACAAACGCGTTCCTTTTGTTATGTGGATGATAATGTGGAAACCTGCATAAAAGTGATGTTTGAAGATAAATGTGTTAATGATGTTTTAAATGTAGGCAGTGATTTAGAGCAGACTATTTTGTTATTGGCACAAAATATTATTAAAATTACCCAATCCAATTCAGAAATAATACACCTCCCACCTTTGGAAGAAGGAGACATGACCAGAAGGTGTCCCGATACTTCAAAAATGAAAGAAATTTTGGGAAGACCATTAATTACTTTAGAAGAAGGAATAATAAATTTAATTTAATTATAATGCGAATAGGAAGCAATCCTAATAAATCGATTAATCAAGAAGAATCTGTATTCATACATCAGATTATAGTACCTGTTTACATACCTAATGAAGAAGGCTATTTTGTTGATGCCCTTAAAATATTAAAAATCTCTTTGAACTCTTTATTTAATACGATTCATGAGAGAACCTATATTACTATTGTCAATAATGGTAGTTGTCAAAGTGTTGTAAATTACCTTGACAAACTTTTTTTAGAAAAAAAAATCAAGGAACTGATACATACCGACAACATTGGGAAAATCAATGCTGTTTTAAAGGGTTTGTCCGGTAATAATATAGAGTTGGTAACCATAACGGATGCCGATGTTCTATTTCTTCCGGATTGGCAATCCGAAACCACGAAAGTTTTTGTTGAAATTCCCAAAGCAGGAGTAGTGGGAATCGTTCCTCAATTAAAGATGTATAATACCAACTGTGGGAATGTTATTTTTGATAATTTTTTTAATAGCCATTTAAAGTTTATTTCTGTAAAAAATCAGGATGCTTTAATTTATTTTTATGAAAGTATTGGGTGGGGGAGAGACTATAATCAAGATTATTTGAAACTTGGATTGGGGCTAGAATATGATACTGTAAAATGTTTTGTAGGTTCAGGGCATTTTGTTGCAACCTATAAAAAAGATATTTTTGAAGAATTGGTTACATATGTAGGCGGCAAAAAAGTTGCTGGTATTGGAGAGGCTTATATTGATGTGAAGTCTATGGAAAAAGGCTATTGGAGACTTACAACCCATGATAATTATGCATACCATATGGGAAATGTTTATGAAGATTGGATGGAGAAGGCTTCGAAAAACACTTCTACAATAAATTATTCAAACTTCAATTTTATAAAACGAAAAAAAGTTGGTACTATTAGTTATTTTGTAAAAAATAGACTTTTTGTGAAGTTTATTTCTATGAAATGGACAGCAAGGATGTTTTTGAAATGGAAAAAATTACCAAAAGAAATGATTGTAAAGTATTAAAGATGATGAAAATCAATCCTGTTTTCTCTATACTCATTACCACTAAAAATCGTAAAGCCGATTTGGCTTTTACGCTAAATAAAATCAGTTATCTCTTAGAAGATATTAATGTGGAATGTGTAGTTTATGATGATGGTTCCGTTGATGGTACTTATGAATATGTGAAGCATCATTTTCCTACTGTAAAAATCCAAAGAAATGCGATTTCAAAAGGCTACCTTTTTTGCAGGAATAAAATGCTGAATGAAACCGAAGCTTCTTATGCTATTTCGTTGGACGACGATGCCCATTTTGTCACTGAGAATCCATTGGAAAGTATAAAAAAACATTTTGACGAAAATGACAATTGTGGCTTAATTGCCATGCGTATTTTTTGGGGGTTGGAATTACCAAGTTCGACGTCCTCCAGCGAACAGCCCCATCAAGTGAAAGGCTTTGTAGGTTGTGCCCATGTGTGGCGTATGAAAGCTTGGCGTGCTATTCCTAATTATCCGGAATGGTTTGTTTTTTATGGAGAAGAAGATTTTGCATCTTATCACTTGTTTAAAAAGAACTGGAAGGTGAGCTATTTGCCAGACGTTTTAGTCCATCACAGAGTTGATTTTAAATCCAGAAAAAACGATTTCGATTATGATATTCGACAGCGTAGATCATTACGTTCAGGCTGGTATTTGTTCTTTTTGTTTTATCCCCTTCGTAGTATTCCTAATAAAATGGGGTATTCTATTTGGGTGCAATTCAAACTAAAGGTTTTTAAACGTGATTTTAGCGCTTTAAAAGCTATTGTTCTGGCGGTATTAGATTTAGTATTGGCTATTCCTAAAATTGTAAGAAACAGCAATAGATTGACTTCAGCAGAGTATGATGATTATCTTAAAATTGCTGATACAAAAATATATTGGCAGCCAAAAAAATAACTATTTTTAGCAAATACTTTTTTTTAATGAAGAATATAGCAATAATTCCAGCGCGTAGGGGGTCTAAAAGGCTACCAAATAAAAATAATCTTCTTTTTGGAGGCATTCCGCTTATTGCTCACAGTATTTTATTAGCCCAAAAGAATAAAGATATTATAGATGAAGTTTATGTATCTACGAATGATGAAGCAATAAAAAAGATTGCACTTGAATATGGGGTAAAAGTGATTGACAGACCGGAACATTTGTCAGGGGAATTTGAACCTACATTGACGGCATTACAGCATGCGCTTGAAGTAATCGGAGATAGCACTGTTGATAGTGTGATTTTATTACAGCCGACAAATCCTTTGCGTCCTGAAAACCTGCTTCGGGAAGCTTTTGAAAGGTATCGAATAAGTGATTCGGATAGTTTATTCACCGTTACCAGAAACCATCAAAAATTAGGGAAGATAACAAGCAATTGTTTTGAACCTTATAATTATACGATAGGACAACGCAGTCAGGATTTAGAACCGCTTTATTTTGAAAATGGTTTATTGTATATCAGTAAATCAAAATTGATAAGAGAGGGCGAAATTATTTCTGAAAATAGTATCCCTTATGTAGTAAATCATATTTTTGCCGGTATTGATATTGATACTCAAGATGATTTTGATTATGCGGAGTATTTATTAAAAAAAGCGTCTCGACTGCGCTCGACGTGACAGTAGGTATTCGCCTATCACATTGAGGTAAAGTTCAGGAGAAGCTAAAGTCGAGGTTGTTTTAAATTGAATATGTTTCGACTGCGCTCGACATGACAAAATAAAATTAATTGCCTAATTCGAGTGAAGTCGATAAGGAGCATAGTCGAAAGACCTATAACAGATAACTCATTTTATGAATCCATATATTACAATAGCAGGAAGAAAAATTGGTCTGGATTACCCACCTTTGGTTATTGCAGAGATTGGCATTAATCACGAAGGATCTTTACAAATAGCCAAGGAAATGGTAGATGCAGCCCATAGGTCAGGTGTTGAGATGGTCAAACATCAAACTCATATTGTGGAAGATGAGATGAGCGGTGCCGCCAAAAAAGTGATTCCGGGAAATGCCGATGTTTCTATTTATGAGATAATGGAAAGGTGTTCGTTAAACGAAGCCGATGAATTAGAGTTAAAAAAGTATGTAGAAAGTAAGGGTATGATTTTTATTTCTACCCCTTTTTCAAGAGCTGCTGCCGAACGATTGCGAAAATTTGATGTGCCAGCTTATAAAATTGGTTCCGGGGAATGTAATAATTATCCTTTGTTGGAACATATTGCTTCTTTTGGCAAACCAGTTATTCTAAGTACCGGGATGAATACTATAGAAAGTATTCACAAAGCAGTTGCCATTTTTGAGAAGTACACTGTTCCTGTGGCGCTTTTACATACCACTAATTTGTATCCAACTCCAATTCATTTAGTGCGTTTTGGGGCTATGATCGCCATGCATGACGCCTTTCCCGATAAAGTATTTGGGTTGTCAGACCATACACTTAATAATAATGCCTGTTTAGGAGCTGTGGCATTAGGCGCATCTATTCTGGAACGTCATTTTACAGATCATATGAATCGAACCGGTCCGGATATTGTGTGCAGTATGGATGAGAATACTTGCAGCGCACTCCTTGTAAATAGTGTAGAAATGGCCCAAATGCGAGGAGGAACGAAACAGCCCGCCTTAGAGGAGCAAGTTACCATCGATTTTGCTTTCGCAACTGTTTGTACTATTGCTGCGATTAAAAAAGGAGCGCTGCTTACCAAAGAAAATATTTGGGTAAAACGTCCCGGAACAGGGGAAATCCTGGCAGAGCATTTTGATAACCTTTTAGGGAAAACGGCACTAAGGGATATAGATAACGATGAACAATTAATGTGGGAGCAGATTGAAAAATAAAGTGTCGCACTTGAATGTGCCTCGATTTCGCTCGACTTGACAAAATAAAAAATATCAAGTATTAAAATGAAAAAAATCTTATTCCTAACGGGAACCCGTGCTGATTTTGGAAAAATAAAATCATTAATTTCTGTTCTTGATACCCATCAAGATTTTGAAGTTTATGTTTTTGTTACCGGTATGCATTTGCAAAAAGAATACGGATATACACTTTTAGAAATAGAACGTTGCAATTTTAAAAACATCCAGAGGTTTGAAAATCACACTGATGAAGCTACAATGGATTTAACATTAGCCAAAACTATAGAGGGTTTATCGGGCTATTGTAAACAAGTACAACCGGATTTGATTGTGGTTCATGGCGATCGTGTAGAAACTTTAGCAGGAGCTATCGTTGGTTCTTTAAATAATATTTTAGTAGCACACATTGAAGGTGGAGAATTATCAGGAACGGTTGATGAATTAATTCGTCACAGTGTCAGTAAATTAGGTCATATTCATTTTGTTTCTAATGGTGATGCAGCAAAACGATTGGTCCAAATGGGTGAAATGGAATCTTCAATTTACACGATTGGTTCTCCCGACATTGATATTATGTTTTCAGATTCGCTTCCAGATTTAGAAACAGTGAAACGGTATTACGAAATAAATTTTGAGGACTATGCCATAGTTATGTTTCATCCAGTAACTACAGAAGCCAAAGAAATGAAGTTGTATGCCAATAATTTTGTAGAAGCCATATTAGAAGATACGCATAATTTTATTGTAATTTATCCAAATAATGATTTAGGAAGTAAATGCATTATTGAGGAATATGAAAGGTTAAAGAATAACCCAAGATTTAGAGTTTTTCCATCCCTTCGTTTTGAATATTTTTTGAGTTTATTAAAAAATAGCCAGTTTATTGTAGGAAACAGCAGTGCGGGGATTAGAGAGGCACCCTATTATGGTATTCCAATTATCAATATCGGGACGCGTCAACAAAATAGGATAGTGCTTTCATCCATTATTAATGTTGATTATAAAACTGAAAATATTGTTGCCGCTTTGAAAAAAATACATGGTCACAAAGTTAAAAAAATGGAGGCTGATTTTGGACATGGAAATAGTGCTCAATTGTTTCTGGAATCAATGGAGAATGGAAATATTTGGGCAACCAATCATCAGAAACAATTTAGGGATATATAATGCTATTCAACTCCCTTCCATTTTTATTATTTCTCCCCATTGTTTTTACCATTTATTGGTGGGTCAATACTAAAAGTCTGCAACTGCAAAATTTTGTGCTGTTACTGGCTAGTTATTTTTTTTATGCGTGTTGGGATTGGCGTTTTTTATTTCTCTTGCTATTTTCTACAGCTCTGGATTATTTTACGGGAATAAAAATGGAGGAAGCGAAAGATCAAGGCAATAAAAAATTCTGGTTTTGGTTGAGTATTATAGTGAATTTAAGTTTTCTAGGTATTTTTAAATATTACAATTTTTTTGTAGATTCTTTTGCTGAAGCATTATCAGGTCTAGGTATACCTACTAATTTTTGGACATTGAAGGTTATTTTACCTGTTGGAATTTCTTTTTATACGTTCCATGGATTGTCCTATGTTATTGACATTTACAAAGGGAGAATAGAACCGGAAAGAAATATTGTAACGTATTCCCTTTTTGTTAGCTATTTTCCGTTATTGGTGGCAGGTCCAATTGAAAGAGCCACTCATTTACTACCGCAAATAAAAAAGAAAAGATTTTTCGATTGCAGTAAAGCTATTGATGGTGTGCATCAGATTGTCTGGGGATTGTTTAAAAAAGTGGTCATAGCCGACAATTGCGCTTTATATTCCAATACTATTTTTGATAATTATCATTCCATGAATTCACTTTCATTAGTATTGGGAGCTGTTTATTTTTCCTTTCAGATTTATGGAGATTTTAGTGGCTACTCGGATATTGCTTTAGGAACTTCAAAACTATTTGGAATTGATTTGCTCCGTAATTTTAACTATCCATATTTTTCCAGAGATATCGCCGAATTTTGGCGCAGGTGGCATATTTCCTTGTCTTCATGGTTTCGGGACTATCTATACATTCCATTAGGCGGAAGTCAAGGCGGAATGATAATGAAAATTCGGAATACATTTATTATTTTCTTGGTAAGTGGATTTTGGCATGGAGCCAATTGGACTTTTATCGTTTGGGGTGCATTGCATGCCGTTTATTTTTTACCGCTTTTAATAACACAAAACAACAGAAATAATATGGATAGTGTTGCAAAAGGTAAATTCTTGCCAACACTTAAAGAATTTTTTAGTATGCTATTGACGTTTTGTTTAACGGCTTTTGCCTGGATATTTTTTAGGGCTAAAACAGTATCAGAAGCGTGTATTTATATAAAGAATATGTTTAAATTTGATTTTAAAGGGGGAATTCAATTTTTAGATTTCGAACGCTATTCAATTGAATTACTTTTGTTACTGTTATTTTTTATACTAATTGAATGGAATTCAAGAGAAAATGAACATCCTTTTTATGGGAAATATATAAATTTAAAAGTCATTCTTATTGTATTATTAATTTTGGTTTTAGGTGTTTTTTCCAGTCCTAGTGATTTTATTTATTTTCAGTTTTAGATGAAAAAATTCAGTGTTTACATAATTTGGAGCGTTTTGGGGATGCTGTTGTTCATGACAGTGTTGGATGTTGTATATACTAAAATATATGAGAACTCTTTTCCCCGTACTAAATTCCAGTACCTAAGAAGTCTAAAAAACAAGAAAGTGGATTATATTTTTCTGGGTTCATCAAGAGTAGAAAATGGAATTGTACCATCGGTAATATTTAATAAAACAAATAAAACAGCTGCCAATTTGGGATTTCAGGCCACTAAATTAGCGGATGTTTATACTGTTTTGCAATTAATTAAAGAATACAACATTCATTGTGAAAAGATTTTAATACAAGTGGATTATATTTACAATTTTGTTGAGGGAAATTCCACTATTTTTCAATACGAAATGATTCCTTTTATTAGAGAAAATGAGATAACAAAAGAGTATTGTGAGCGTTATATTGAAAATCCTAATGCGAATTATTACATTCCTTTTTACAGGTATTGCACTAATGATTTGAAAATAGGATTTAGAGAGGTTTTTGCCAATATAATTGATAAAAAAACCAATACGGTGAACAACAGCGGATATGGTGGCAGATATGGAAATTCAAGACAACTTCAGGGTTCATTGCCCAATGTGATTTTAGAGAGGAATACAATTTTAGATAATATCCAGTCTTTTTCAAAACAAAATAATATTAATGTTGTGTATTTTTGTGCTCCGTTTTGTAAGAATATTAATAACATAGATTTCATATCAAAATTGAAAAATAAAATACCGGAATTTAAAGATTTTTCAGGTGTAATAAAGGATGATAAAATGTTTTTTAATTGTAATCATTTAAATGACAGGGGAGCAAAACGATTTACTGAAATCCTTACTGAAGATGTGTTGATGAAGTAATTTTGAATTATTAAAATTTTTGGAGTTAAAGAATTATAAAAAAATGAAAAAATTAGGAATAGTTATAACGGATGGTGTAGGTTACCGCAATTTCATCATGAGTGATTTCTTGACGGAAGGCGCACAGCAATTTGATGCAGTTACCATCTATTCCGGCTTGCCGATAAGTGCTTTTCGGACTATTCCACAATCCAAGATTACAATAAAGGAACTCGAAGTTTTCGTGGAAGGAAAACTGACTTGGTTTTTTAGAAAGTGGAAAGAAGTAGCCCATTTGCAAAAGCACCGTTCTTTTTATGGTATGAAAGATAATTTGGTTACAGGCTATCCGAAAAATAATTCTGCACGTTCCCTATTGGTCAAAGTCATTTATTTTTTTACCCGTTTTATTCATTCTAACGACAGTATTTTGTTGGCCGAAAAATTGCAATTTCTATCCTTTTCCAATCATAAAACAACAAAATCATATAGTCAATTATTACAAAAAGACCAACCCTCCCATGTTTTTTTCACGCACCAAAGACCGCCTTATTTAGCGCCATTCTTACACGCTGTCATTCAATTAAAAATACCGGTCAGCACCTTTATTTTCAGTTGGGACAATCTGGCTTCTAAAGGGAGAATGCTCGGTAGTTTTGATTATTTCCTAGTGTGGAGTCATTTAATGAAAGCCGAATTATTGTATTTTTATCCCAATGTGGAAAAGGAAAATGTAAAAGTGGTTGGAACTCCTCAGTTCGAACCGTATGTAATGCAAAAATATGAAACTAAGGCGGAAGATTTTTACCGTAAATTTCATTTGGATGCCGATAAGAAAATTATTTGTTTTAGTTGTGCCGATGTTTCCATTGGACAAAATGATCCCATCGTAATCCAAGCAATAGCCACTGCTATTCGGAATAAAAGTATTTCTACTGATGTAGAATTGATTGTGAGAACTTCCCCTGCTGAAGATGATACCCGATTTAAAGCTGTTAAGGATGAATTTCCTGAAATAGTTTGGAATGTACCTAAATGGATTTTGACTCGGGAAAAGCATGCAGAAAGCTGGTCCCAGCGTGTTCCCAGTGAGGAAGATATTAAAGATTTGCGTTCGTTGTTGGAACATGTGGATTTGAACATCAATATGTGTTCCACCATGAGTCTGGATTTCTTATTGTTTGACAAGCCGGTAATCAATACCGTTTTTGGTAATATAGAAAATGGTTTGTATAACGACCAACGATTTTTAAATTATGGTCATTTTAAAAAAGTAGTTGATAGTCAATCCGTAACCATAGCCCAACATGCAACTGAATTAATAGACCAAATTAATGAAGCTTTGGAGAATCCAAAAGAAAGAACTTTGGAAAGAAAGGCAATGATTGATTTACAAATAAGTGAAAAATTATCCGGTACAAGTGCCCGAATAGCAACTACTTTATCTCAATGGAATGACTGAGTCCAAAAAAATAGCCATACTCTGTAATTACGAATTGCTACCCGAAAGAGTGGGCGGAATGGACTACTTTTTTTGGCTATTTGACAAACAATGCAAAGAAAAGAATATTCAAGTGGATTGGTTTTTCCCAAATCTATCTCATCATGGGGAGTATTTCAACCTCAGTATTCATGATTGTAATTATAATGTGGAAAACTATTTTTTTGCTTTTTGTAAGCAAAATGAAACGGACTATTCTCATATTATAACTCATTTCTTAGAACTGTGTACACCTTCTTTTTATAAAATAAAGCAATTTTCCAAGGCTGAAATTATTGCAATAGATCATAACCCAAGGCCTTTAAACGGTTATCCTTTGAAAAAGAAAATTGAGAAAAGAATCAAAGGGATTTTGTTTTCAAGATATATTGATGTTTTTGTCGGGGTTTCAGAATATTCGAAAAGTGAATTAATTAAAGAATTTGGCGCGCAAATTGAGAAGAAATCCATCATTATTTTTAATGGTTTAGAGATTAGTAAATTTAAAAAGAAAAAAAACTTCAGTTCTAATAACCAATTTATTGTGGCTTCTCATCTTAGAAAAGAGAAAGGAATTCAAGACTTAATTTTAGCGGTTAAGGATTTAAAATCGTTTGACTTTACTATTGATATTTACGGGAAAGGATATTTTGAAGGAGAATTTAAAAAAATGATTCAGGATTTTTCTCTTCAAAGATTTTTTAATTTTAAAGGAAGTGTTTCCAACCTAACTGAAATTTATTGCGAGTATGATTATTTAATTCATCCTTCTCATGGTGAGACATTCTGTTACTCAGTTGTTGAAAGTTTGATGAGTAATTTACCTGTAATAACAACCCGAAATCAAGGAAATGTTCTGGGTTTAGTAGTTGAAAATAAAAACGGATTTTTATTTGAAGAATGTAATGTAGCGGAGTTGAAAGGGATTTTGAAAAATATTTTAAAGCATAAATTTCTGATAGGCAATTGTTGGGAAAACAGTAAATTGAAAAATTTTTCTTTGACAAAAATGGTAGCCAATCATTTGGCATTGGTATTGAATAATAAACCTTAATTTTACATTCTTAAATTAGTTACAGTAGTCTATGTTTTTTAATTCATTATCCTTTGCTGTTTTCCTGCCCATCGTATTCTTGTTGTATTGGTTTGTATTTAATAAAACGAAGAGTACACAAAATGCAATCCTCATTATTGCCAGTTATTATTTTTATTCCTGTTGGGATTGGCGTTTTTTGTTTCTGTTGGTTTTTTCCACTTTTTTGGATTATTACACCGGAATTCGAATTGAAAAGGCTAAGACTGAAACTGCTCGAAAATTTTGGTTTTGGTTGAGTATAACCATAAATCTTGGTTTTCTGGGTATATTTAAATATTATAATTTTTTTGCTGCCTCATTTTCGGAATTATTGAACGGTTTCGGATTACAAACGAGTCCGTTATTGTTACATGTTATTCTTCCTGTTGGTATCTCTTTTTATACTTTTCATGGATTATCCTATGTGATTGATATCTATTTAAAGAGAATTAAAGCCGAATACAATTTTGTGGATTATTCTCTGTTTGTCAGCTATTTTCCTCTTTTAGTGGCTGGGCCTATTGAAAGAGCCACTCATTTGCTGCCACAAGTAAAAGTGAAAAGAACCTTTGATTATCAAAAAGCTAAAGAAGGGGTTTATCAAATTATCTGGGGATTAGTCAAGAAAGTCGTAATTGCCGATACTTGTGCTACCTATGCCAATGCCATTTTTGATCATTACACTTCGATGAATTCCTTGTCGCTGTTGTTGGGCGTTTTTTACTTTGCTTTCCAGATTTATGGAGACTTTTCGGGCTATTCGGATATGGCGTTAGGAATGTCTAAACTGTTCGGATTGGATTTGTTACGAAATTTTAATTATCCTTATTTTTCAAGAGATATCGCCGAGTTTTGGCGTCGTTGGCACATTTCCTTGTCTTCTTGGTTTCGGGATTATGTTTATATTCCGCTAGGAGGGAGTAAAGGGAGTAAATTGAAACAAGTTCGGAACGTATTTGTTATTTTTCTATTGAGTGGTTTTTGGCATGGTGCTAATTGGACCTTTATCGCTTGGGGATTTATCAATGCGATGTATTTTTTACCCTTATTGCTTCGAGATAAAAACAGATCAAATATTGAAACGGTTCAGCTGCAATGGAATTTCAGTTCTCTTAAAGTATTGGGAAGTATGTTTGTTACTTTTACTTTATGCTGCTTGGCTTGGGTGTTTTTTAGGGCAAAATCGTTAGGCGATGCGGTTGATTATATAGGACGTATTTTTACTGACCGAAATTATCAGGCTCAATATCTGGAAAATGAAAGATACAGTTACGAAATCCTATTATTGGTTTTTGCTTTCATTCTCGTTGAATGGAATAGCAGGAGTCAAATAGAACCTATTTCAGGAAGATACAGCGGCTTGAAAGTAGCATTGTGTATCCTGGCTATTATTGCCTTGGGTACTTATTCTGATTATAAAGAATTTATCTATTTTCAATTTTGATGAATTTTGTCAAATCGAGAAGTTTATAGGGAACGTAGTCCAGATTGAGTCGATATTAAAAAAGCGTTTAACTGTACTTCGTCTCCGCTCTGGAGAGGTTAGACTCGAGATTACCGTTAAAAGGAAAGCATCTCGACTACGCTCGATGTGACAGTTCAGTACTTCTTCTCCGCTCCCTATAAACTTTCGATGTGACAGCTCGGTACCTTGTCTCTTCTCAGTAATTTTCGGCTTGGCAGAGAGTATTAATGTGATACTTTTGTCAAATCGTGCTATTCCGGTTCATTCAGGAAAGGTTAAAGTCGGAATTATTGTAATACTTTTGTTAAATAAAGTGCTTTCAATGGCACTAACAATAATAATGGAAATTTAAAAATGAAGTATTTTTTACTTTTTACCGCAAAATTACTACTAGTTGCCTTTTTAATTTTGGGGGTGTTGGATGTGATTTACACCCAAGTTTATAAACGGTCCTCCAGTCGGAATAAAATCGCCCATGTTTACAATTCAAAAGCGAGAGATTATGATGTTGTGATTTTAGGTTCCTCCAGAGCTAACAATCATTTTGTAGCACCACTATTTGAAGAGAAAGGATTAAAAACGTTTAATTATGGGATGAGTGGAGGCCATTTGTTTGAAGCATCTTTATTATTGAAATTAATGATAGAACGCGGCTATCACATGAAAAATGTGATTCTGGAAGCTGATTTGAATTTGTCTAACGAGCAACAGTCCGAGAGTGTAGCCTCTAAATTTTTACCTTATATTCACGATTCTAAAACAATTGCAAACCATTTTTCAAAACAGAAATTTTTTTGGGCATTGTATTATATTCCTTTTTACAGGTATGTTACTTTTGAACCGCGTATTGGATTTAGAGAGATGTATAGCACAGTGAGAAACAAACCATCGAATGTTTTAGATCATTTAGGGTATTATCCTTTACGAACAAAGAAGGGGAATATGAAAAATAACCTAACTAATCTAAAACCGCTACACAATAAATATTACGAAGAGATAAAGCAAATTTGCAAAGCCAATAACATCAAATTAATTGCAGTGATGACGCCTATGTGTTCTAATACTAAAGGATTGGATTATTTTCAGAAAGTAAATGAAATCTATCCTGAAATTCATAATTATGAGGATGTTGTTCAAGGAGATCAGTATTTTTCTTCTTGTGGTCACCTAAATGATGCTGGGGCAAGATTGTTTACAAAGAGAATTTTAGAAGATTTTTTCAAAAAATAAGATATGAAAATTGCCTTTTTAACTCCCGAATATCCACACCCTAAAATTGGTGCTTCTGGCGGCATTGGTACCAGTATCAAGAACTTGGCTTCAAGCCTTTTACAGCAAGGATGTACTGTTCGGGTTTTAGTCTATGGACAAAAGGAAGAAGGTATTTTTTATGACAATGGCATTTGCATCCAGCAAATAAAAAATGTAAAACTAAAAGGATTTTCGTGGTTTCTTACTCGAAAAAAACTCCAAAAAATAATCAATACCTTACATCAAGAAAAAGAAATAGATTTGGTAGAAGCACCGGATTGGACAGGGATTACTTCTTTTATATCCCCAAAAAAGTGCCCGATAGTTATTCGATTGAATGGTTCGGATACCTATTTCTGTCATTTGGATCAAAGACCCGTAAAATGGATTAATAAATTTCATGAAAAAAGAGCGTTGCAAAAAGCTGACGCTTTACTTTCAGTAAGTCAATTTACTGCTGATATAACGAATTCTATTTTTGGTCTAGAGAAAAAATTCACGATCATTCCTAATTGTATTGATACTGATTTATTTAATAATACTATTTATAGTGGTGATTCAAGTTTTTCTAACTCCCTTCCTTTAGGAGAGGATACTATTCTTTATTTTGGCAGTTTAATCCGGAAAAAAGGATTGTTGGAATTGCCTTTGATTTTTAATGAAGTAGTCAAAATCAAATCAAATGCAACATTAGTTTTGGTGGGCAGAGATGTTGCTGATATACTGTCGGGAACCGATTCAACTTGGCACATGATGCAGAAACTGTTTACTGATCAGGCAAGAGCAAATGTAATTTATTTGGGAAGTGTGCCTTATGAAATTATAAAAAAGCAGATTAATGCGGCAACAGTATGTGTTTTTCCAACATTTGCGGAAGCGCTCCCTGTTTCCTGGATAGAGGCTATGGCAATGCAAAAAGCAATTGTTGCTTCCAACATAGGTTGGGCAAAAGAAGTTGTTGATGATGGAATAAATGGATTTTTAGTACATCCAACAGATCATATTGTTTATGCAAATAAAATCATTAACTTACTTGAAAATAAAGAATTGCAAAAAGAATTTGGTGTAAAAGCCAGAGAAAAGGTTGTTCAAAAATTCAGCATGGAAATAGTAGCACAACAGAGTTTGTCTTTTTATATTAGTTTAACTGAATCGAAATGAAAAAACAATTAAAAAAAATCATTAGTATGCTTTTTCCTAAAGGCAATTTTAAGGAGAAGATTAAATTATTTTATTACAGTGTCAATACACCAAAACAAACTTCTTATGAGCTAATCCGTGAAAAAGAAAAAAAAACGGTTTACAAAACGACTTTTCAGGATTTGTCACTGATTACTAATGAAGCCTTATATTTTGTAGCTCCCGATTTTAATTACTATCAACATTTTTATCAAGTAAAAAGTAAAGATATCATTATTGATGCCGGAGCAAATTGTGGCCATTTATCTATTTTATTTTCGAAATTAACTGGGGAAAACGGAATTGTTTATGCCTTTGAACCCGATACGTTTAACGTTGCGAGAATTAATAATAATGTGCAATTAAATAAGGGACTGCCAGAAAATATCAAAATCGAGAATTTGCTGTTATGGAATGAAAATAAATTAGTTGATTTTTACGAGGCTGGAACAGTTGGATCTTCGGCTGTTTGGATTCCAGATAATGATAAATGTGTCAAAAAACAAGCCATACGAATTGATGACTGGGTACTGAATAACGACATTGAAAAATTGGATTTTGTAAAAATGGATATAGAAGGGGCCGAAATTGAAGCCTTGGAAGGGTGTATGAAAACCATCGAAAATCTTTCTCCAAATTTTGCTATTGCATCTTATCATATTGTAAACGGAGCGCCAACCTATATTAAAGTGGAAGCCTTTTTCAAAAAAATGAAGTATCCTTATAAAACAGTACGCTTCAGAAAAAATGAAATTATAACCTTTGCCGGAGCATCAATAAAAAATTAATTCAATGATAATTATTTATCATAATGGAAATAAAGCTGTAGGATTAAGTAATTCTTATAGTATTGATAAAGCTAGTGGGTTATCTATAATTGGCTTTTTGCTACTATTAGCCAAACAATATCCAGATGCTATTTTGGTATGGTGTCACATCAGTTTAAAGGGGCAGTTGAATATTTTTGAAATTGAAAAATTATTTCATCATCATAAATTATTGCTTTCTTACCATCCATCGGATATTCTTTTTTTAGACAAAAGCATTGGCTATGTAGAAGAATCTCCATTTATAAAGATTAATAAGTCAGTGACTTTTCCAACTTGGCAAATGAGTAGCTTGGTCGGAGGGGTTCATTCTTCCATTTTATTGGCTCTAAAGGATGAAATGGCTCCAGACAAAAATTTTGATTATTTTTTATGTTCATTAGCCAAACTGGGAATGCGAAAGGGATTACTATGCTATTCTGAACCGAAACTTTTAAAACAGAATCCAGATGCTTTCTTAACAAAAACGAATAGGTACATTCTTTTTCGTTTTGTGAAACAGCATTATAAAACGCAATGGATATTTTTATTATTATTGAATTTACTGTTGTACGAAAGGAAATTTCCAATAGTGCCTTTTATTTGTTCGCTTTTTTATAAGAATAGAAGTGGTATAAACATAGCCTTAGATGGTATTATAATACAATCTTCAAAAAAAGTGATCGATAAAAGAACGATTGATGTTATTATCCCGACTATTGGAAGGAGCAACTATTTGTATGATGTATTGAAAGATTTTTCTCGGCAAAATTTGTTGCCTAGTAAAATTATAATAGTAGAACAAAACCCAGAAGAATTTAGTAAAACGGAATTGGATTATATCCAAAATGAAAAATGGCCATTTGAAATTCAACATTTTTTTATTCATCAGGCTGGAGCTTGTAATGCCCGTAATTTAGCATTGAATCAAACAAATAGTGAATGGGTCTTTTTAGCAGATGATGACAATCGTTTTGAATCTAATTTGCTGGAGGATATTTTTCAGAAAATAGAACAATTTGGAAATCCGGTAGTGACAACGTCCTACACTCAGAAAAATGAATATAAGTCATCTATAAAAGTAATTCAATGGCCCACTTTTGGAGCCGGTAATAGTTTTGTTCGAAGAGATCTTTTGAATAAAGTTAGGTTCAATAAAGCATTTGAGTTTGGTTATGGTGAAGACGGTGATTTTGGAATGCAATTGCGAAATTTAGGACATGATGTTTTGTATTTACCCGAACCTGAAATACTACATTTGAAAGCTCCTGTTGGCGGTTTTAGAACAAAACCCACTTTAAAATGGCAAAATGATGCTATTCAGCCCAAACCTTCACCAACAATAATGTTATATCAAATTTTGCATACTACGCAAGAACAAGTTCGAGGTTACAAAACTATTTTGTTTTTTAAATATTATAAATATCAAACCATAAAAAATCCGGTGCTTTATTTTATGAATTATAGAAAACAATGGGAAAGAAGTGTTTTTTGGGCTAATGAATTGAAAAGAGCAGAATGAAATTTACACTAATTATTTGTACTTATATGCGTTCTCAACCTTTGTTGCAATTACTGCAATCGGTTAAGAAACAAACCCTATATCCTGATGAAATCCTGATTGTTGACGGTTCAACGAATTCTGAAACTGAAATTGCTTTACAAGAAAATCATTTCGTAAACCTATCCTATTTTCTGGTTCCACCAACTCATCGCGGTTTGACCAAACAAAGAAATTATGGTTTGGATAAAGTGAACGCTACAAGTGATGTCATTGCTTTTCTGGATGATGATACGGAATTGTTGCCTAATTATTTTGAAGAGTTGATTGCGACATTTACCTCTGATGAAGCGATTACCGGTGTTGGCGGTGTAGCCCTAAATGAAAACAGCTGGAGCTTGATACAACCGGATGTAACTTATGATTCACATCGGTATATTCAATTTGAAGGTTATGTGTATAAAGAAGGGCAACGCAATGTAGTTCGGAATTATCTGGGTTTACAATCCTATCTTGGTCCCGGAAAAATGCCTGATTACTCCCATGGTAAAACATGTGGATTTCCATTAAATGGCAGAACCTACGAGGTCGATTTGCTTATAGGCATGTCGTTTGCTTTTCGAAAAAAAGTATTTGATTCTTTGCGGTTTTCAACCTATTTTGAAGGCTATGGTTTATACGAAGATACTGATTTTAGTATTAGAGCTTTACAGTTTGGTAAGAATGTCGTCAATACTAAATTGCAGTTGAAGCATTTTCATCACCCTTCAGGAAGACCCAATCATTATAAATATGGGAAAATGGTAGTTCGAAATGGCTGGTATGTATGGCGCACTAAAAATCCTAAGCCACTTATTGGCTCTCAATTAAAATGGCATGCGATTACAATACTCTTGACAATTATAAGATTTAGCAATACATTTACAACAACCAAAAGAAAAGAAGCCTTTACCGAAGCCATAGGCAGGGCGATGGGTTGGTTAACTTTACTGTTTAATAAGCCTCAATAAATAATTTAAAATCTAAATTTTAGTCAGGTTTCAATAAGCCGCATTTTTAAAACCTGATATTAAAGGATATATTATATGAATACAATAGGTTTTTCAACTAAAAGAATTAATGGGATTATTGTATTGATTTCATCTTTGATGATGTTGGTCGTTTTAAATCTTCCTTTTAAGGCGAAGCCCTTTGGAGATATTACCTTCCATGAAGAATCTAAGAATTTAGCCTTATTTATTAAAGGAAAAATTCCATATGATCAGGTTGTAATTACGAAGGCACCCGGGCCCATACTGTTTTATACTCCTGCTTATTTAATAGCGCCGGCAAATGCGACTGACGATCAACTCTGGGTTTATGGGGTAGCATTCACATCAATCATTATTACAATTAGTTTACTTTTGATATTTAGAATTGGAAGTTCTTTTTTTTCTAAAGAGGTAGGGTTTTTAAGTGTCCTGCTTTTTTTTCTTTTCCCTATACATTGTTATTATTCTTTGGGAATAATGGCAGAAGCTCCCGCCTTTTTTTCTTTAACTTTAGCTATTTATGGCTGGTCAATTGCACTTCATCAACCTGATAAGAAATCCGGCTGGATTTTTCTAATACTGGGTATGTGGTTTCTGATTTTGAACAGACCCAATACATTATTACTTTTAGGAGTAGGTTTTTTAGTCGTTTTCTATGCCTTTTTTAAGAATAAAACTTTCTTTTTATCTTATGGAAAAAAAATGATGGTCTCCTTTGTTTGTGTTGGATTATTAGGGTTTGGTGTTTTACAGCTTGCAAAAATTATAACAGGAACTAAATCCGGAGGAAACCAAGAAACCTTACTTTATTATGTAGCGCATCAAGGAAGATTTCAATTTCGAGAAGAACCAACCGATTTCCGTTTTTGGGAAAGTGATATTCGACCGGACAGTAAAGACTATCAGAACTGGAATAAAAGTGGTGGTGCACTTTCGGCAATTATGGATCAAACGCATCAATCCTATGCTGAAGTTTACAAAAAATTTCTAATTGATGATGCATTGGAGCATCCTGGTTTATTTCTCCGACAGTTTTTTGTGAAATGTTTTTATGGTCATGTTTATTTTATCAATAGTGTTCAGCCTAATGAGTTTGATTTAGGTCCACTGAAAGGACCTATTGGTTATTGGGCTTTTATTTTGCTTATCAATTCGATTAATTTAATTATTGTTGCCGGTGCTATACTATTTTTATTCCGAGAGAAAAATTTAATTCGGTACTGGATTTTTTGGGGTGTCATTATTTCTTTGCTTATCTTTCACGGATTAACGTATATGGAGCCGAGATATATCTTTCCTTCTCGAGTTGCTTTGTATCTTATGAGTGCTGCAGGTTTGTATCGTATTGCTTGGATTCAAAAAATAATTCAAAAAACAACTATTTATATATTTCCAATTCCTAACTCCAAATCATGAAGCATGTTACTTTTAAACCTGTTATTGGAATAGTTTCACCCTGTTATAACGAGGAACAGGTCTTAGATGAAACTGAAAAACAACTTCACAATTTAATCTTTGATTTAGTTGATAGAGAGCTGATTTCAGATAAAAGTTTTATTGTATTTATAGATGATGGGAGCAAAGATGGAACATGGGATGTTATTGAAAAAAAGGCTATAAAGAGTGTTGTTGTAAAAGGATTAAAATTGGCTGGAAATGTCGGCCATCAGAATGCATTATTAGCTGGTTTGCTTACTTATAATGTGGATGCGGATGCACTAATTTCTATTGATGCCGATTTGCAAGATGATGTGCGAATCATTGAAGAAATGATTCAAAAATATAAGTCGGGAGTTGATGTAGTTTACGGGGTTAGAAAAGAGCGACCTACGGATACCTTTTTTAAAAGGAATAGCGCCTTGTTATTTTATTTTTTGATAAAAAAGATGAAATCTAACATGATTCCTAATCATGCGGATTACAGATTGTGCAGTAACAGAGTTATCACTGCGTTATCTGATTTTAATGAGGTTAATTTGTTTCTCAGGGGAATAATTCCATTGATCGGATTTAATAAAGAAATTATTTATTATGACCGAATGGAACGATTAGCAGGAAATTCGAAATTTCCTTTTCGGAAAATGCTCTCCTTTGCTTGGAACGGCATTACCTCTTTCAGTACTGTTCCTTTAAAATTAGTTTCGGCAATTGGATTTGTTATTTTTATTGTTTGTTTGTTTATGAGTGGTTATGCATTTTTAGCCATATTTACCGGAGATACAGTTCCAGGTTGGTTATCGACTGTTTTGCCGATGTATTTTTTAGGAGGGATTCAACTGTTTTCCATTGGAATTATTGGGGAATATATAGGTAAAATATATGCTGAGGTTAAACAAAGACCGCGTTATATTATAGATAAAAAAATAGATTAAAACCGGAACAATTTAGATTATTTGGAATGGAAGTAGCTTTTGAAAAAAAATATCATGAAGTTGAAATAGAAAATTGGTGGTTTAAATCCAGAAGAAGGTATTTGCTTGACTTATTACGAAACGCACCGAAAGACAGTAAAATATTAGATATCGGGTGTTCCTCAGGTATTTTTTTAAAAGATCTGGAACTTTTAGGATTTAAGACAGCGCATCTTTTTGGAATTGATATTAGTGAAAATGCCATTGCCAATTGTAAAGCAAATGGGATTCCAAATGCTTTTGTGATGGATGCTCAAATGATTACTTTGACCGAGCAGTTTGATATTATTGTGGCATCAGATTGTCTGGAACATCTGGAAGATGACAGGAAGGCTATTAAAAATTGGTATCAATTATTAAAAACAGGTGGAGAAATGTATGTTTTTGTACCTGCTTTTCAATCTTTATGGAGCCAACATGATGTGGTTAATATGCATTACAGAAGGTATACGAATCTAGAATTAAAAACCAAACTGCTTAACGAAAATCTGACTATTTCCAAATCAAGTTATTGGAATTTTTCTTTATTCCTACCCGTTTATGTTTTTAGAAAACTAAGCGGTGTTTTTTTGAAAAATAAAAATAAAGAGGGGCAAATTATTGAAAACAGTGTATTAAATGTCATGTTGTTTAAATTACTTCTATTAGAGAATAGAATACTTAAGTATGTAGATTTTCCTTTTGGAATCAGCACTTTTTGTATCGCTAAAAAGTAATATTGTGGAAGGCGTTTAGATTATAAGACTAATTAATAAGACATAAATATTTTTTTGAAATTATAACCCTATAAATGAAATTTGCTGTAATCACCCATGTTCCTCATGTAGTAACAGAAAATTACTATTATGCTTATGCACCCTACGTTCGTGAAATGAATGTTTGGTCAAAGTATGTATCCGAATTAATTTTAGTTGCCCCTGAGATTTCTGGGCCGGTTTCACCTATAGATCGTTCTTATGAACACCATGGAATTCAATTTGTAAAGATTGACAGTTTTGATGTATTGCGTTTGAAAAGTATCTTTCGTGCCGTTTTAAAAATACCAAGAATCAGTTGGCGCATTTATACTGCGATGAAAAAAGCAGATCACATCCATTTGCGTTGCCCCGGTAACATAGGTTTGTTGGGCTGTTTGATTCAGATTTTATTTCCCAATACTCCCAAAACTGCCAAATATGCCGGCAACTGGGATCCCAAATCTAAACAGTCCTGGACTTACAAATTGCAGCAGCTGATTCTTGAAAATAGATACTTAACCCGGAATATGCAGGTTTTGGTATATGGTGAATGGGAAGGGAGTTCAAAAAATATAAAACCGTTTTTTACTGCCACTTATTATGAAATTGATAAATTGCCTATTTCAAAAAAAGACTTGAAAGGACGTATTGATTTTGTTTTTGCCGGAACTTTGGTTAAAGGAAAGAACCCTTTGTATGCCATTCAATTGATAGCAATTTTATTTCAGAAAGGATATGATGTCACTTTAGCGCTGTATGGCGAAGGGGTGGAAAGAAATTTATTGGAACACTATATTACTCAAAATAATTTAGGCAAAATAATTTCACTGAAGGGAAACCAATCGGAAGAAACTGTTAAAAAAGCCTATCAAAACAGTCATTTTGTATTGTTACCTTCTGACAGCGAAGGTTGGCCGAAAGTTATTGCTGAGGGCATGTTTTGGGGTTGCATTCCGATAGCTACTTCCGTATCTTGTGTGCCATTTATGTTGGATTATGGAGAAAGAGGGGTTTTGCTGGAAATGAATTTAAAGGAAGATAGTTTGCAGATTGAAACTCTTTTACAGAGTCAAATTGATTTTGATACTAAGCGCAATAAAGCCGCACAATGGTCAAGGGGGTATACCTTAGATGTTTTTGAGCAAGAGATTGAAAAATTATTAAAGGGTTCTCAATACAATTTTTAAAACTAAGACATTATTTATTGAAAACATTAGTTATAGCTTTAAGAATTACTCGAGCTGACACGTATTTTTATTATGCGATGAGAAATACTAATGAACTGCCAACAATTACATCTTTCTAAGAGTAACAAACTAAAAGAGAAACTAAAAAAATGCGAATCATACAAATTATAGATTCTCTTGAGTCCGGAGGTGCCGAACGAATGGCAGTAAGTTATGCCAATGCTTTGGCAGGACGCATTGAATTCTCTGGATTGGTGGTTACGCGAAAAGAAGGACCCTTACACAATCAGATTGATAAACAGGTCTCGTATTTGTATTTAAACAAGAAAAGTGCGGTTGATCTTAAAGCTATATTGCGATTACGAGCCTATATAAGACAAAACAACGTAACAGTCATCCATGCTCATAGTACTTCTTTTTTTTTGGCATTTCTTTTAAAACTAAGCTGCCCTGATTTGTCATTAATTTGGCATGACCATTATGGTGACAGCGATTTTTTAGAAAAAAGACCGATGATAGGTTTAAGAGCGGCAGCCCCTTTTTTTAATGGAATTATTGTCGTTAATCAAAAATTAAAAATGTGGGTAGAAAAGGAATTAAAGATTAAGAATACTATTTATTTGCCCAATTTTCCAACGGAAGAAAATATTGTTTCAGACGATACTAAATTGAAAGGAGCCAAAGGAAAACGGATTGTTTGTTTAGCCAATTTGAGACTTCAGAAAGATCATTTTTTATTGTTGGAAGTCGCTAAAAAGATAAAAAAGGTTTATCCCGAATGGAGCTTTCACTTAATAGGAAAGGATTTTCAGGATGCCTATTCCCAGCAAATTAAGCACTTAATAGTTGCATTTAATTTAGAAGAAAACGTGTTTCTTTACGGTTCAAAACAAGATGTAAAAAATATTCTGGATCAATCAACAATAGCTGTTTTAACATCTCAGTCTGAAGGCTTACCTGTAGCGCTTCTGGAATATGGCTGGCATAAAAAACCAGTTGTTGTTACCAATGTAGGCGAAATTTCATCTTTGGTGCAAAACGGAAAAAATGGATTTGTTGTTCCAGCTCATCAGAATGAATTGTTTTATGATGCAGTTGTTAAACTTATAAGAAGTGAATCATTACAGACGAATTTCGGTCAGGAATTGTTTCAGATGGTCGTAGCAAATCATTCAGAAGAGGCCGTGATACAGCAGTATTTAAATTGGTTAGATAACAGTAACATATGAAAAAAGAAGAACAATCCTATCTCTATTTAGTTTTATTCCATGTTGCTATTGGGACCTTAGTATTTGTTATGCCTTTTCTTTCAAAAATATATGGCTATTCCATCTTTATTTTTGGGGTTTATTATATCATTAAAAAACAAAATAGGAATAACGAAGCGCTTATGGCTGCGGCTTATGTAGTGGGAAGCGAAGTTTTTTTGAGAATGACAGGGGGAAATCCTTTGTATGAACTATCCAAATACGGAGTAATGTTGTTTGTTTTAATGGGCATGTATTTCAGTGGATTTTCAAGAGGAGCCGTACCGTACTGGTTGTTTTTATTGTTGCTGATTCCCAGTATTGTGCTTTCCACCTTTGTGCTGAATTTCAATACCAATATCAGAACGACTGTAGCCTTTAATATTTCGGGTCCCATCTGTTTGGGAGTCGCTTCTCTATATACTTTTAGGCGTAAAATTCCATTAGACCAAATGAACAACATACTCTTAAGTATGGGTTTGCCAATTATCAGCTGTATGATATATTTAACGTTCTATACTCCAAACATTCGGGACATCATTACCAGTACACAATCTAATTTTGAGACTTCTGGTGGTTTTGGTCCCAACCAAGTGGCGACTATTTTAGGTTTAGGTATGTTTATTTTCTTTTCTAGAATCATATTAGAGTCCCGAACAAAATTCTTATTGGTCATCAACATGATTATTGCCCTAAACATTACTTATAGGGGTATAGTCACTTTCTCCCGTGGTGGTATGATCACCGGTTTTTTAATGATTGTCTTGCTATTGTTGTTTCTGTATTATAAATCCAATTTTAAAGGAAGAGTAAAACTGAATTACATTTTTGTATTGGTAACAATTGCCTTAATCGTCACTTGGAGTTATACTTCTTTTCAAACAGGGGGGCTAATCGATAAACGGTATGCAAACCAAGACGCAACTGGAAGGGTAAAAGAGAGCAGATTTACGGGACGTGAAGAAGTGGCAAGAGGGGAAATTGATCTTTTTCTGAAAAATCCCATTTTTGGGGTGGGTGTGGGAAAAGGTGTGGAAGCTCGAAAAGCGGAGACAGGAGATGGCACATTGTCTCACGATGAAATTACTCGAATGTTGGCTGAACATGGATCTTTGGGTATCGTAGCTTTATTGATTTTGTTTTTTACGCCGCTTGTTTTGTATTTAGAAAATAAGTTCAATATGTTTTTAATATGTTTTGTTTTATTCTGGTTGTTAACCATTAATCATGCTGCCATGCGAACTGCTGCACCTGCCTTTGTGTACTCTTTGTCTTTACTCAATGTGCAATTAGGGGGAACTTCTAAAAAAAAGATGTCAAATTGAGTTATTTGGGATAATTTATTTTTATTAATCACGCGGATTCTCGATGCATCTTTTTGCTTGCTTTTATTACCCAAAATCCCGAGGAATTGTGACCAACTGAGTTATTCTTATTAAGGACATTCAAGTTGGCAATAGATTAATCCGTTAAAAAGAGAATTTTGTTAAAAAAGTTAAGCTTTATTAAATTTACTTCGGTGTAAAAGCGCTAAATTGCGCTAATAATCTAAATACCACCAATGTTTTCAATAGAGAAAATGCATTTTGAAATATCAGAACGGAAGATGATTCTTCGTCTTTTTGATGTTTTTTTTGTTTTGGGTGCACTGTTCTTTGTTGGTAAGGTGTTCAATTTTGGTTATTTCACATTCTCTACCATTAATTTCTACTGGACAATCGTTTTGAGTGTTTATCTCAATCTTTTTGGTACGATATTCGAAATGTACGACCTTCAGGTAGCCAGTAATCAATTTCAGGTGGTGAGAAGTGCTATTCTTACCGCTTCAACGACTGTTTTAATTTATTTATTAACGCCGGTTTTTTCTCCGGAATTACCCACCAAAAGAGTTGAAATTCTAGTGTTTTATTTGGTTGTATTTATGGCTTTGTTTTTATGGAGGATGTTTTATGTTAAATTTTTAGCATCTAATCGGTTTCTTCAAAATGCTATTTTAATATGTGATAAGGATCAGGTTGAAGAGTTAATATCCGGATTAGAGCATATTGACCCACATTATAAAATAATTGCATTTGTCCATGCTGATGCTACCGAAGATGATACGGTGGAATATTACTATGTTTCCAACATTAAAAGAGCCGATTTATTTTCTTTTGTAAAAGAAAATTCCGTATCAGAGATTGTGATTGCCTCTCAAAATACAGAGGGGATTACTGCAGAATTGTACCAGCAATTACTTCATTTGTTGGAGTCGGGAAGTATTATTAGGGAGTATACCCAAGTTTATGAAAGTAAAACGCAACGCATACCTGTGCACTATATTTCCAGAGATTTTTATCGCTTTTTCCCTTTTAGCCGCAGTAATCATAATAAGTTGTATTTATTAAGTGTAAGAATTTTTGAAATAGGCACTTCTGTGCTTGGGCTGTTTGTTGCTCTTGTTTTATTTCCTTTGATATTGATTGGGAATGCAATAGGGAACAGAGGGAAGTTGTTTTATACCCAGGAGCGTGTGGGGAAAGACGGTGTAGTATTTGAAATTTTAAAATTCAGGACGATGATTAGTAATGCCGAATCCAACGGAGCTGTTTTCACGACTGCAAACGATTCGAGGGTGACAGTATTCGGGAAATTTTTAAGAAAAACAAGAATTGATGAATTTCCTCAATTTATAAATATTCTAAAAGGAGACATGGCAGTCATCGGTCCTCGTCCGGAACGTCCTTTTGTCGTCAAAGAAATAGCTGAAATAATGCCTTTTTATGAAACCAGACACATTATCAAGCCAGGCCTGACAGGTTGGGCACAAGTGAATTATGCTTATGGAGTGACGATGGAGGATAGTTTAATAAAGCTGCAATATGATTTGTACTATATCAAACACAGAAGTGTTTTCTTGGATTTGAACATTGCTTTTAAAACGATTACGACCGTATTGTTTTATAGAGGGCAGTAGTAGGCTTATTCGTATTCTCTATTATATTTCTCGTTTAAAGTTGCTTTCTAAATGATAATTGGAATGCGTTTTTTATTTTGAATTGCTAATCTGACTAAAATAATCATGCTTGAAATTATTAAAGGAAGCACAATCAATAAATGCGCTTTGTTGATTAGAATGATGAGGTAGAGTAGTAATGAAAGGATGTTGAATACAGCCAGATTGTAAGCTCCTTTTTTGTTTTTTGTTGCGTAAAAATATAGCAGTCCTAATAATGTTGGGTTAAACAACAAGATATTATAATTGTAGCTCAATTCATGGTGTTCCGAATAAAATCCTACAAAGACAAAAAACACTCCTAACAATGCCATCATAGTAAGGTAAAATAGATTACTGCTTTTCTTATTTATAAATACAATAAATCCAAGGAATAGTACATAAGTGTACCAATTGTTCCACCAAGATCCAGAAGCTTCTTCATCGAATTCAATTATGGTTTTGTTTTCGGGAGCAAGAGGATGGTTTTGAAAAGAAACCTTTTGTAGGCTTTTTTGTAATTCAAAAGGTAAAAAAATTTGCGTTCCTAAGCCATCTACTTTTTTACCAAAGATAATACTTGTTCCTAATTTTTCATAAAAGTGATTGTCAAAATAAGGATATAATATAGTTCTATAGGTGATATCTGTGTCTGCATTTTTCACGATTGCTGTAGTATCTAGCGTTTTATTAATGATGTCAACTACCATCGAAGTACAGTTTTTGTCAATAAATTTATACGTGTAATGGCTTTCTCCTGAGGCTAAAGAAGTATTGAGATTATCAAATAATTGTTGTTTTAAGCGCTCCGGAATATTCAGTTCTTGCTCATAAACCGATCTTTTCTCATACGTATATTCATTGATGAAATCCCCATAGGAATGCGCTACTGCAAAATACTGTAAATCTCCTTTGATAAATTTCAAAACAAAATTGGGAGTGTTAAAGTCAAAAGCACCATAATTATAAACCACATCGATATTGTTAGAAGTGTCATTGATGCGAATGGCGGTATGCCCAAACAATGAATAGGATTCGTTACCCGTTCCGCAAGTAAGTACGCTGACATGGGCGTCTTTCGATAATAAAAGGTTTTGGGAGAAACTGTAACTTACAGTTAAAAAAAGTAACGTAAAAAAAGAAAATTTTTTTAATAAAGAAATGTTCATTTGGTTGTTCTGTTATTGTCCGTACTATTACCTAAATTATTTTTTATAAAATTAGTGTAAATCTGTTTAATCTGCGCGCTATTTTAATGAGAGTAGAGTTGGCTTTTTTTATTAATTTCGAAACATGCCCAAATCTACTTTAACTGAAAAAATATTCGAATACAGCGCCGTACTTTGATTGCCTAAATCGGTTAATGCATAATCAATTTGAATGCCTTTGTATTTAAATCCCAATCCAATATTGGGCTGAAAGCCTACTTTTTCAGTGCCGTCCAATTGTTCTGCATTTTGAAAATTCCCTACACCGGCACGTAGAAAAACTAAGTCGGTATAACCAAATTCCAATCCTGCCGCGGGGTCAACACTTACAAAATCAGTCGAAATTAAATCATTGGTTTTCGTAAATCGCATATTCATATTGGCAGCAGCCAAAATACTGTAATCATAATGAATGATAAACTTCTTAGCGATTCCCAATTGCACTTTTGGAGCTGTGATCTCGGTGCTTTCCGGTAATTCCTGATTTTCTCCAGGAATTGCATTGGCGATTTTTTTGTATTCGGCTTCATCGATATTCCAAACGTTATAAGTAGTGGTGATATCGCGAAGCATCAATCCAAACTGCCAGTCGTTCTTTTCGAATTGTATGCCAACATCAAATCCAAATCCCCAGGAACTGGCAAATTTTCCAATAATTCGTCGGATTACTTTCGCATTTACACCGTATTGAAATCCGGGAACGGGAAGTTTTCGCGCGTATGAAAAAGTAAAGCCATAATCCGCTGTGGAAAAAAGACTGATGCGGTTGTAGTCAATGTTGCCTTGGCTGTCTATTAATTCGGTGGTGTTTAAAATATCGTCCACACCAAAACGAATTAAAGAAATCCCCCAGACGCTGCGGTCATCTATGGGACTGGCGTATGCGAGGTAATCGTATTGGGCAATATTGGCAAAATAATTGGCATGCATTAAGGAAACCTGATGGTCTTCTAAGTGAATCAGTCCTGCAGGATTCCAATACCCAGAATTGACGTCTCGGGTTGAGGCTACAACCGCATTTGACATGCCCAAAGCAGCAGCATCAACACCGATATTCATAAACTCATTGGAGTATTTCCGGACAGTCTGACTGTAATTTGAGGTATAAACCAAAAGCAATAAAAATAAGGAGCCTTTTTTCAATTGAACTATTTTTACAACCCGAAAGCCTGTTTAATTTTTATCAAAAATATAATTTTTTACTGAGGTTATTTCTTCCTTTGGATAAATATATGGAAACAAGAATCGGCTGTTGAAAAATCTCTACTAAAAAACGTACTTCCTCTTCACTTATTATACTAAATTTGCCAACTTTGGCTCACTAAACTTTATAACTATGAATATAAAAAAGCATATCCCAAATATTATTACTTTGCTTAATCTTTTTTGCGGCTGTGTCGCTTTGGTTTTTGCATTTCATCGTAATTTTGAAATGGCTTTTTATTTTGTTTGTTTGGGTATATTTTTGGACTTTTTTGATGGTTTTTTCGCCCGATTATTCAAGGTTTCCAGTCCGTTGGGCTTACAGTTGGATTCTTTGGCAGATATGGTTACCAGTGGTGTTGTTCCCGGTTTGATAATGTATCAAATGATGATCGATATTTCGACTACTATGCCAGATAGTTATATGCAAATTTTTCCTTATTTAGGTTTTATTATCACTTTGGGTTCTTGTTATCGCTTGGCGAATTTTAATATTGATACGCGTCAAACAGATTCTTTCATCGGTCTGCCAACGCCCGCCAATGCATTGTTTATTTTAAGTTTGCCTTTGGTTCTAAAGTATTCTGATTCTCTTTTTGTTCTCGAAATTTTCACAAATCCATGGGTTTTATTGGTGATTACTTTATTAAGTGCATACATACTAAATGCCGAAATTCCGCTATTTTCCTTAAAAATCAAAAAATTTATTTTTAAGGATAATGCACTTCAAATTATCTTTCTGATTATTTCTCTTTTGTTATTGGTTTTCTTCCAATATTTAGGAATTCCTTTGCTTATCATTTTTTATATTTTACTGTCTGTAGTGAATAATAAAGTTTTAAAAAAGTAATTTTTTGAATGAGAAAAAAAACGGTCAGAAGAAGAACCATTGTAGTTCGTAAATCCAAAAAGAAAGCCTCAGTTTTCTCTGGAAAACTTGTGCGTTTTTCAATTATTACTTTTTTTATCCTTCTTGTACTTGGGACTGGCTATCATTACCGTAATGGATTAGCGTATTATTTTAGTTTTAAATCGAATAAAGTACTCAGCGAAGCAGCTGAAAACAAGCGCATTTCTGATGTTCGAAATTTTCAGGTTTTAGAAAAACACGAAGGAAAAAGTATTGGTTTAGATGTTTCGGAGTATCAGGGAAAAATCCATTGGTCTTATGTTGACACTTTAGAAAAAAAATATCCTTTACATTTTGTGTTTATACGTGCCACGGTAGGAAAAGATAGAAAAGACCGTCAGTTTAATCGGAATTGGCTTGGCGCCAAAGAAAATAAAATGATTCGAGGGGCTTATCATTATTACCGCCCCAATGAAAATTCACTCGAGCAAGCTACGCTTTATATTAAAACAGTGACACTTCGAAAAGGAGATTTGCCACCTATTTTAGACATTGAAAAATTACCTAAAAACCAATCGCTGGATAGTCTAAAAGTTGGATTGAAAAGATGGTTGAAAGCAGTGGAATTGCATTATGGAGTAAAACCTATTATTTATACCGGCGAGAAATATTACGATGATTTTTTGAAAGATGAATTCAATGATTATCTTTTTTGGATTGCCAATTATAATTTTTACAGGGAAGAAATAGACGACGATTGGTTGTTCTGGCAGTTCACCGAAAAAGCATCGATTCCAGGTATAAAAGGGAATGTCGATGTCAATATTTACAATGGTGATTTACAGCAGTTGCGGTATATTACTGTGGAGTAGTTTTTAGTAATCAGTATTCATTTACAGTATTCAGTCGCAATTTTTAGTGATTACTCAAAGTTTTCAAATTAAGAATGTTAAACATCCTCTTTTGTTTTGTCTCAGTTAGCAACTTTTTTTCAATTGCCAACCTCTATCTAATCTGCTTCCTGTAAACTGCGCCTGAAAACTTTCTTTAGAACTCCAGTTTCTTTTTTCTCAACTCAAAATTTTGTCCAAGATAGACGCGACGTACCATTTCGTCTTCTACCAGTTCTTCGGGGATACCTGCTTTTAGGATTCCACCTTCAAACATTAAATAGGTTTTGTCCGTAATGGCTAACGTTTCCTGAACGTTGTGGTCGGTTATAAGAATACCGATATTCTTGTTTTTTAATTGGGCTACAATTCTTTGGATATCTTCTACAGCAACAGGATCGACACCAGCAAAAGGCTCATCCAGTAATATGAATTTTGGATCGGTAGCAAGGCAACGCGCAATTTCAGTACGACGACGCTCTCCCCCGGAAAGTAAATCCCCTCGGTTAGTGCGAATGTGTTCCAGGCTAAACTCTTCAATTAAACTTTCCATTTTAGCTTCTTGTTCGGCTTTGGATAGTGTTGTTAGTTGTAAAACGCTCAATATGTTGTCTTCGATGCTTAATTTTCTAAAAACAGAAGCTTCTTGTGCTAAATAACCAATTCCCTGTTGTGCTCTTTTGTACATAGGGTAATCGGTGATATTCAGATCATCAAGGAATATGTTGCCTGAATTTGGTTTAACCAATCCTACAATCATATAAAAAGAAGTCGTTTTTCCGGCACCGTTAGGTCCCAAAAGCCCCACGATTTCGCCTTGATTCACTTCTACCGAAATGCCTTTTACTACACTACGTCCTTTATAGGTTTTTACAAGATTTTCGGCTCTTAATTTCATTTTTTTAGTTTAATCGTTTGATTGTTTAACTGTTTAATCGTTCAAATAAACGAATAAACAATTAAACGATTTTGCTTCTTAACAATTATTTCACAGCGGTTTCTTCCAGTGCTTCCCAGAATTCATAGGCTCTGCGCAAATGAGGTACGACTATAGTTCCGCCAACAAGTGTAGCGATTCCCATAGCTTCCATCATTTCTTCTTTGGTAACCCCTTCTTTGAAGCTGGTTTCCAAATGGTATTTAACGCAATCATCACAGCGCAAAACTGCCGAAGCCACTAGTCCAAGCAACTCTTTTGTTTTTATATCCAAAGCTCCTGCTGCATAAGCATTCGTATCTAAATTGAAAATACGCTTTACAATTTTATTGTTGTCTGCCAATAATTTTTCGTTCATTTTAGAACGGTAGTCGTTGAATTCTTGAATGATATCAGCCATTTACTTTTTTTTGATTTCGTACTACGATTTTTGAAATTAAGATACTTGCTTCATATATTAATAGCATCGGTATAGCAACAATTGTTTGGCTCACCACATCAGGAGGTGTAACAATTGCGGCAACGATAAGTATTATTATTACAGCATATTTCCAATATTTTCTTAAAAATTCAGGTGTTACTAACCCTAGTTTGGTCAGGAAGTAGATAATTATTGGTAGTTCAAAAAACAATCCGCTGGCAATAACACTTGTTTTTACCATGCCAATATAGGAATCAATACTGAATTGGTTTTTTACGATCGCACTTACTTTGAAAGTGGCGAAAAAGTTAACCGACATGGGTACCACTACAAAATAGCCAAATAGAACACCCAAAAAGAATAACAAAGACGAGACAAAAATGAAAAGTTTTGCGTGCTTTTTTTCTTTCTCATACAATGCAGGACTGATGAACTTCCATATTTCCCATAAAATATAAGGGAAGCCAAGAATAAATCCCGCTAATATACACGTCCAGACCAATACATTTACCTGTCCTTCCATATCCGTGTTCTGGATTATAAAAGGCATTTCGGTTACGCAAATACTATCCGCAAAACCTAAAGCATGGGATAAATCACAAAAAAAGCGGTACGTGATAAAATTTGCATCTGTTGGTCCAAAAATAATTACATCAAAAATATAATCACTGATGAAAAAAGTAACGGTAGCAAGAATTAATATTGCAATAGTACTTCGAACCAATAACCATCTTAATTCTTCAAGATGATCTAAAAACGACATTTCGTTTAAGTTTTTCTTCGCCATTATACTATTCCCTCTTTTAAAATATCATGTAAGTGTAAAACGCCTTTGTATTCGCCATTGTCAACCACAACTAATTGTGTGATGGAGAAGTCTTCCAGTATATTCAGTGCCTCTACAACCATTGCTGTAGAGGGTATTAGTTTTGGATTTTTAGTCATAATATCTTTTGCGGTCAAATCTGAGAAAGAATCCCTCTCATTTAGCATTCTTCTAATGTCACCATCGGTAATAATTCCGACAATTTTATCCTGATCTACAACGGCAGTTACGCCGAGACGCTTCTCTGAAATTTCGAAAATAACTTTTTTTATCGATGCATCCGGAGCAACCGCGGGTTTCAAAGTATGTTCCAGCATGTCCTTAACGCGGAGTAATAATTTTTTGCCTAAAGCACCGCCTGGATGGTATACTGCAAAATCTTCTGGTTTGAAATCACGCATTTCCATAAGACAAACAGCAATGGCATCGCCCATTACTAATTGCGCGGTAGTACTATTGGTAGGAGCAAGATTGTTAGGACAAGCCTCTGCTTCTACTGTAGTGTTCAAAATAAAATCGGAACCCTTAGCAAGAAAAGAAGTCATATTTCCTGTAATTGCAATTAAAGTATTTCCAAAACGTTTTAAAAGCGGTACCAAAACCTTTATTTCGGGGCTGTTGCCACTTTTCGAAATACAAATAATTATATCATCATTTTGCACCATTCCTAAATCCCCATGAATCGCTTCTGAAGCATGAAGAAACAGCGAAGGAGTTCCGGTAGAATTAAAGGTGGCTACCATTTTTTGAGCAATAATGGCACTTTTTCCAATACCTGTCACGACTAATCTTCCTTTGGAATTATAGATATTTTGTGTGGCTTCAATGAAGTTTTCATCAAGAAATTCAGTTAGTTTGGCAATTGCTTTACTTTCAGATAAAATAGTTTTTTTGGCGCTAGCCAATATATTTTCTTTACTTATCAAAACAGAATGGTTAAAATTTGTGTGTTAAAAAGAATTTTGTATCTTTATTGATGCAAATTTATACAAAATACCACATAATCAAGAATGAATTCAAACGAAATTGATATCCACAAAGAATTAAAAAAATATTTTGGCTTCAGCCAATTTAAAGGATTACAAGAACAAGTGATTAAAAGTCTCCTTAATAAGGAAAACACATTTGTGATTATGCCTACAGGAGGAGGGAAGTCACTCTGTTACCAATTGCCTGCTTTGATTCAGGAGGGAACTGCTATCGTAGTTTCACCTTTAATCGCTTTGATGAAAAATCAAGTTGATGCCATTCGTAGTTTGTCTTCTGAAAATGGTGTTGCCCATGTTTTAAACTCTTCACTTACCAAAACCGAAATTACCCAAGTTAAAAAGGATATTACTTCCGGTTTAACCAAATTATTATATGTTGCCCCAGAATCCTTGACCAAAGAAGAGTATGTGACTTTTCTCCAAACGGTGCCTATTTCCTTTGTGGCTATCGATGAAGCCCATTGCATCTCTGAGTGGGGGCATGATTTTAGACCAGAATACAGAAATCTAAAACACATCATTAAGCAATTAGGTGATGTGCCTATTATTGGCTTGACCGCTACGGCCACGCCAAAAGTTCAGGAAGATATTCTGAAAAATTTAGATATGACTGATGCTACTACTTTTAAAGCATCATTTAACAGGCCCAATTTATATTACGAAGTACGTACCAAAACTAAAAATGTTGAATCGGATATTATCCGTTTTATCAAACAACATAAAGGCAAATCTGGAATAATTTATTGTTTAAGCCGTAAAAAAGTGGAGGCTGTTGCCGAAGTTTTACAGGTAAACGGAATAAGTGCCGTTCCTTATCATGCAGGATTAGATGCTAAAACCCGAGCTAAACACCAGGATATGTTTCTTATGGAGGATGTTGATGTAGTGGTGGCAACTATCGCTTTTGGAATGGGAATTGACAAACCGGATGTTCGTTTTGTAATTCACCACGATATTCCTAAATCATTGGAAAGTTATTATCAGGAAACTGGTCGCGCAGGTCGTGACGGTGGTGAAGGACATTGTCTTGCCTATTATTCTTATAAAGATGTTGAGAAATTAGAAAAATTTATGTCAGGTAAACCTGTTGCCGAGCAGGAAATTGGTTTTGCCTTATTACAAGAAGTAGTAGCTTATGCTGAAACTTCGATGTCCAGAAGGAGATTTCTACTTCATTATTTCGGAGAAGAATTTGATGATGTCAATGGTGAAGGCGCTGATATGGATGATAATGTTAGAAACCCAAAAACAAAAGTTGAAGCCATTGATCAAGTGGTAAAATTGCTGGAAGTGGTTCGTGATACGAAACATTTATACAAATCTAAAGAAGTTGTTTTTACGTTAATTGGTCGTGTCAATGCAGTAATCAAAGCACATAGAACCGATACGCAGTCTTTTTTTGGGTGCGGTTCGGATCATGATGAAAAATATTGGATGGCTTTATTGCGACAAGTTCTCGTTGCCGGGCTTTTGTCGAAAGACATTGAAACCTATGGAATAGTGAAAATTACCAAGAAAGGATTGGATTTTATTAAAAACCGTGAATCCTTTATGATGTCTGAAGATCATGAGTACAATGAATCTGAGGATGAAGCAATAGTGACGGCAGCAAAATCTACAGGAACTGCCGATGAAGTATTGATGGGTATGTTACGCGATTTACGTAAAAAAGTAGCCAAGAAATTAGGCGTTCCTCCATTTGTGGTTTTCCAAGATCCATCACTCGAAGACATGGCTTTGAAATATCCGGTTTCCCAAGAAGAACTGATTAATATTCATGGCGTTGGAGAAGGAAAAGCCAAGAAATACGGAAAGGAATTCCTAGAGTTAATTAGCCGATATGTAGAAGATAATGATATCATTCGTCCGGAGGATTTAGTGGTGAAATCTACTGGAGTCAATTCGGTAAATAAACTATATATCATTCAAAATATCGACAGAAAATTATCTCTTGATGATATTGCTTCTGCAAAAGGGTTAAAGATGGACGATTTGATTAAAGAAATGGAACAAATTGTCTATTCAGGAACCAAGTTAAATATAAAATATTGGATCGATGATATGCTTGATGATGATCAACAGGAGGAAATTCATGATTATTTTATGGAATCCCTTTCCGATAATATAGAAGAAGCACTCAAAGAATTTGAGGGTGATTATGATATTGATGAATTGCGTTTGATGCGAATTAAATTTATCAGCGAAGTAGCGAATTAGGAAGTTTAAAGTCACAGTAGAGAACTGAATACTGTGACTGAGTACTGCAAACTAAAAAATTTCTCCTCGATGCGGTTTCAAAGCATCTCTTACCTGAATCATGTTTTCATCCGTGACTACCATAAAGGCAATAGCTTGCATTTCGCCATGAATTTCGAAACCGGTGATATTTAAGTCAAGTTTTTCAATTGTAATATATTCTTTCAAATGAATTTCGTGATGTTCTGCCGTTTTTGCGGAAGCAGGCCCGCGGAAATCCCAAATCAGTTTTATTTTTCTAGACATTTTTTTATGAGGTACAAAGATTCAAAGTGCCAAAGTTACAAAGTCTAATTTAAAAAAGCATTCTAGATTCAATAACTAATTCCACTTCAAAATACTATTTTTGTGCTTTGTTTTTGTTTTTCGAATAAACGATTCAACAAAGCAACGATTAAATAAGATAAAATGCCTCAAGAACTCCTATTACAAGTACTGCCGGAAATAGCTGCAAATGAATTGTTGCTCAAAGACTATTTGGCGAAACAAATTAAGGTTTCCACCAAAGAAATCGAGCATGTTTCCATTTTAAAACGTTCTATTGATGCGCGTCAGAAAGCGGTTAAAATTAATTTGAAAGTGATGATTTATTTGAAAGGAGAATCTTTTCAAGAACATAAATTCCAACTTCCCGATTATAAGAACGTAGCAACGGCTCCCGAGGTAATCGTTGTTGGCGCAGGGCCTGCAGGACTTTTTGCAGCATTGCAATTGATAGAACTGGGTTTGAAACCAATAGTTATTGAGCGTGGAAAAGATGTTCGTGGCAGAAGAAGAGATTTGAAAGCCATCAATGTGGAACATCTTGTGAACGAAGATTCCAATTATTGTTTTGGTGAAGGAGGAGCTGGAACCTATTCGGACGGGAAATTATACACGCGTTCTAAAAAAAGAGGCGATGTAACGAGGATTTTGGAATTATTTGTAGCTTTCGGAGCTTCGGAAGATATTTTAATTGATGCTCATCCACATATTGGAACCAATAAATTACCTCAAATTATTCAGGATATTCGGGAGAAAATCATCGAATGTGGCGGACAGGTTTTATTCGAAACCCGATTGACCGATATTTTAGTTAAAAATAATGAAGTGCAAGGTGTCGTTACTCAAAAAGGAGATACAATTCTGGCCAATAAAATAATTTTAGCCACAGGACATTCTGCCCGTGATATTTTCGAATTATTGGACAAAAAGCAAATTTTTATCGAAGCCAAACCTTTTGCCCTGGGCGTAAGAGCCGAGCATCCACAATCCTTAATCGATAGCATTCAGTACAGTTGTGATTATCGTGGTGAAAATTTACCTCCGGCACCTTATTCTATTGTGAAGCAAGTAGGAGGCAGGGGTATGTATTCGTTTTGTATGTGTCCTGGCGGTGTGATTGCGCCTTGTGCCACAAGTCCGGGTGAAGTGGTTACGAATGGCTGGTCGCCATCCAAAAGGGATCAGGCGACTGCCAATTCTGGAATTGTAATCGAATTGAAACTCGAAGATTTTCAACCGTTTGCCAAATTTGGTGCTTTAGCCGGAATGGAATTTCAAAAAAGTATCGAGCAACGCGCCTGGCATTTGGCTGGGGAAACCCAAAAAGTTCCTGCGCAACGCATGATTGATTTTACCCAAAACAAAGTTTCCTCCGAAATACCGAAAACATCTTATGTTCCCGGAACTACATCGGTAGAAATGGGGCAGGTTTTTCCCGGATTTCTAACGCAGATATTGCGAGAAGGTTTCTCTGAATTCGGGAAATCCATGCGAGGATATTTGACCAATGAAGCGGTACTTCACGCACCAGAATCAAGAACTTCCTCGCCAGTGCGTATTCCCAGAGATCCATTTACCTATGAACACGTTCAAATAAAAGGCTTGTATCCTTGTGGAGAAGGAGCGGGTTATGCTGGCGGAATTATATCTGCGGCTATTGACGGCGAGAAATGTGCGCTGATGATTGGTGCGATCTTGAACAAATAATACTATTCTATTTTTGAAAATCTATGTCAATTAAATCTTTCTTTTCTTTATCAAAAGTTCAGAACGGGCTAATTGTGCTAACTTCGACTATTTCAGCCTTTTCTAAAAAGACTATTGAGTAAGGCTGAATTTATTTTATTTAATAAAAATTCTCTTTTGAAAATGAATAGTGCTTTTATGCTTTCAAGCTGATTGTTTTCGGTTGGATTTATTTGACCGGAATCGATGATTTTTTTTAAATGGTTGATCGTTACTTGGTAATCGTGCCATTCTCCAAGTAGCTCCGGTAAAACATCCATGACTGAAATTAGCTTGTTTTGCTTGCTAAGATTCAGGCTTTTCTGATTGTACTGGTATTCCTTTAAGCGTTTGCGAAGCATATGCATTTGTTTATTTTTTAAAGTGTTTTGGGGGAGTAATTTTTTAATTTCAGCACTTTTTTTATCCATATAACGCTGCGCCTTTTTTTTGCTTATTTTGGTAAGAAAGGGAATGATTTTACGATAGTTTTTTTTTAGGGTTGAACCTGATTTACAGTTTGTAATGGAGAAGAATTTTTTTAATTCTTTAGCCAATTCTTTTTTTAAATCAACGCAATAGTCTTTGGGTAAATTGAAAAAAAAATGTTTTTCAAGTAAAGAAGTTTCCACTTGAAGTTCTCGTATTTTTCCCGCCTGACGAAAAATAAGTTTAAACGGGTTGAAAGTCTTATTTTGTTTAAATTCTTTGGAGCAAAAGTCAACCAAGTCAAATAAAGCATGGAGCTTTTTGATTTCTACTCTGAGTACATGAAAAGTATCTGGTGTGTAAGATTGTAGTGGTTTTTGCAAAAGAAGGTTGATGACACTTTTTCGTTTTTTTAAATATTTTTTGAGCGCTTTCATCTTTTGAAAATATTTGTCGACCGTTTTGTCTTAGAATTGAAATATAACGGAAGTATTTCTTGATCGCGTTTAATGAAGGTGAAAGTTCTTGTTAATTTTTATCAATAATTTTCTTTTTTTCATCGAATTCTTCTTTCGTAATTTCTCCTTTGGCGAATCTTTTTTTTAGAATATCCAGTGGAGTCTCTTTTTTTGTTCGCTGACCGGGAATGTCATAAGGAGTTGCGAATATCCATATTGCCATGATTACCCAAAATACCCACCAGAACATATGCATTCCCCAAAAGTGATGTCCATTATGCATAGCGTGTTTTTTTAAAAGGTTGAAAATCAGTATAAATGTATGAAATTTAGAGTTGAAAATCAAGTTGTTCCGTAAGATTGTTTCTTTAGGGAGCTAAAAAAAACCGTCTCGTTACGAGACGGTTTTAGCATAATTTCTATTTTTTCTTTTTCAATCGATCCTTAAATAGCTTTTCAAATTTTTCAATTTTGGGTTGAATCACCATTTGGCAATACGGTTGACTTTTATTATTTGCATAATAATTTTGATGGTAGTCTTCGGCTTTATAAAACTTGGTCAGCGGCTCCAGTGTTGTTACTATAGGGCTGTCATATATTTTAGCTTTTTTCAAGGCATTGATAATTGTTAGTGCGGCTACTTTTTGTTGTTCATTTTTGTAGAAAATAGCAGATCGGTATTGTGTTCCGGCATCAGCACCTTGACGGTTTAAAGTAGTTGGATCGTGAACAGTAAAGAAAACTTTGAAAATTTCGTCAAGATTCGTTACGTTTTTATCGTAGGTAATTTGCACTGCTTCGGCATAACCTGTTCTTCCGGTGGAAACATCCTCATACGATGGGTTGGCGATTTTACCACCGGCATAACCTGAAACTGCCGATTTTACTCCATTTAGATTCTCATAAACCGCTTCCACACACCAGTAACAACCGCCAGCTAAAGTGATGGTTTCGAGATTCGATTGTTTTGCGGCTTGACTAACAGTATTGTTTTGTCCAAACAGACTCAGTGTTATCAAAAGACAAATTAAAAATAAATTCTTCATGTTATTTGGTATCAGGTATAAAGTCAAGGGCAATCGAATTCATGCAATATCTTTTTCCGGTTGGTGCAGGTCCATCATCAAAAAGATGTCCTAAATGACCACCACATCTGCCACAAAGGGCTTCGATTCTTTCCATTCCAAGTGAATTGTCAGTTTTATAAACTATACTGTTTTTGTTATCTTGTTCAAAAAAACTGGGCCAACCGCAACTGCTGGCAAATTTTGCACCGGAACGAAATAATTTATTACCACAAGAAGCACAATAGTACGTTCCTTTTTCATCCGTGTTCCAATATTTCCCTGTAAATGGTCTTTCGGTATCAGCATGTCGCATTACTTCATAAACATCTTCAGGTAATACCTTTTTCCATTCGGCATCCGAAAGGTTAAGTTTTGTCGTATCTGTATTAGAATAATACGGATTTCCGGATTTATTGATTGGATTTTCCATACTAGTAGTTTTTTTAATATTGTTCTGTTTGTTTGTATTTTGCCCGCAGGCAGTAAACATGAATAATGGAAGCAAAAATAATACGCTTAAAAAACGGGTTGTTGTTTTCATATTTTTCTTTTTTGTTCTACAAATGTAAAGCGGTTTTTTACTATAATATGTCGCCTACTTTACAAATTAATAGTGATTTAAGTAAGTTTTAACTATTGTTATTTACGTAAAAAAATCACTTTTGGATTTATAATTTTAAAAAAATGTTACTATAAACTCATTGTTCGAATTCAAGGAGTTTTTCTAAATCGTTAGGATGCGCTTTTCGGATGTTTATAGTATGCATTACAATAGGTGTGATTTGAGTATAAAAATACAAAAGAATCTTTAAAGGATTAGCATTGCATTTTATTTGGGCTTGCTCCAAAATGGTTTCGCCTCAACAAATCGAAACAGAACGTTAAAGCTTCCTTCCATAATTTTCTTTTTTGTATTTTTGTAAGGCTAAAAACACCTATGAAAGAAGAAAACGTAATATTAGTTAACCAAAATGATGAGCAAATAGGGTTGATGCCAAAGCTTGAAGCGCATGAAAAAGCCATTTTACATCGCGCCTTTTCTGTTTTTATTTTAAATGATAAAAATGAACTCATGCTGCAACAACGGGCGAATCAAAAATACCATTCCCCTTTATTGTGGACCAATACCTGTTGTAGTCATCAACGTGAAGGGGAGTCTAATATTGAGGCCGGAAGCCGAAGATTGTATGAAGAAATGGGTTTTGAAACAGAGCTCAAAGAGCTTTTCCATTTTATATACAAAGCCCCTTTTGATAACGGTTTGACTGAACATGAACTGGATCACGTTATGATAGGGTATTATAATGATGACCCCGAAATTAATACGGAAGAAGTAGAAGACTGGAAATGGATGAAGATAGAGGATGTGAAAGTTGATATGGAAATTCATCCCGAATTATATACCGTTTGGTTCAAAATAATATTCGACGAGTTTTATCATTTTCTGGAAGAACATAAAGTATAACGTTAATTCAACCCTTTCTAATGAAAGTTACTATTTCACGAAAAGCCCATTTCAATGCGGCACATAGATTACATAGAAAAGAATGGACTTTCGAGCAAAACGAGGCTGTTTTTGGCAAATGCAACAATCCTAATTATCACGGGCACAACTACGAATTGATTGTTAGTGTAACTGGAGCAATTGATCCCGAAACCGGTTTTGTCATGGATGTAAAATTCTTGAGCGAAATCATTAAAGAAGAAGTTGAAGATCGGTTTGACCATAAAAATCTCAATCTTGATGTTTTGGAATTTCAGGATTTAAATCCAACAGCCGAGAATATCGTAGTGGTAATTTGGAATAGAATCAGAAAAAGAATCAAACCACAATTTGAATTGGAAGTGGTTCTTTATGAAACACCTCGAAATTTTGTAACCTATAAAGGGGAATAATGGACTTAAAAGTGGGAGATAAAATCCCGAATTTTAAAGCAACAGATACCAACGGTAATGATTTTGACAGTCAAAGCATAGTAGGACATAAACCCCTTGTTATTTATTTTTATCCAAAAGACAATACACCGGGCTGTACCGCTCAAGCATGCAGTTTTAGAGATCAATATGAAGATTTTAAGGATCTAGGTGCAGAGGTAATAGGTGTGAGTAGCGATAGTGTTGCTTCTCATCAAGAATTTACTAAACACTATAAACTGCCTTTTCTTCTTTTGTCAGACCCTGATAAAAAAATCAAAAAACTTTTTGGTGTTCACTCTCAAATGCTTGGGTTAATTCCGGGACGTGTAACGTATGTAACAGATAAGAACGGAATTATTCAATTGATTTTTGATAGTATGATAGCCACCAGGCACATACCTATAGCGCTTGAAACCGTTAAAAGATTAGTATCATAGATTAACAAAATCGTATTAGATACGTTTTGTGTTTTTATCTTAATTTGCATCTTATCCCCACTTTACGGCGCCATTTTTTTTAAGTGAACTGAAGACTGGTTTGCGGAAATGATATAGATTATGCAAATTTACAATACATAAAAAAAGTAAAATGAAATTTTATCCATTACAATTTGAACCCATTCTGAAAGAAAGAATTTGGGGTGGTGAAAAACTAAAAACGGTACTTCATAAACCGATTACATCAAAAATAACTGGCGAAAGCTGGGAGTTATCAACAGTAGACGGTGATGTGAGTGTAGTAGCTAACGGTGAATGGAAAGGAAAATTATTGACTACTTTGATTAATGAATGTCCAAAGGAAATTTTAGGAACAGTTGTTCATGCACGATTTGGAAAACAATTCCCATTGCTTTTCAAATACCTGGATGCTCGTGAAGATTTGTCTATACAAGTTCATCCTAACGATGAGTTGGCCAAAAAGCGGCATAATTCTTTTGGAAAAACAGAAATGTGGTACATCATGCAAGCTGATGATAATGCCCGGATAATTGTGGGTTTTAAAGAAAAATCAGATGCCAACAATTATTTAGAAAATCTAAAAAATAAAACCTTACTTTCTATTCTTGACGATGTGAAAGTAAAATCAGGTGATGTCTTTTTCTTGGAAGCAGGAACGGTTCATGCTATTGGTGCGGGATTGGTCGTTGCCGAAATTCAGCAAACATCAGATATTACCTATCGTCTTTATGACTTTGACAGGGTAGATGATAGCGGAAATACAAGAGAACTACATGTAGATTTAGCTCTTGAGGCTATTAACTATAATACGATAGAAACTAAAAAAGAATATACTAAAAACGAAAATGTATCCAATGAAGTTGTGGATTGTCCTTATTTCACTACTAATTTTCTTCCGTTGAATGGTGAAATTACTGTTTCTAAATCCGGAAAAACGTTTACAGTTTATATGTGTTTGGAAGGAGCATTTGAAATTGATTTTGACAATTCAAAATCGGAATATAAAAAAGGAGACACTGTTTTGATTCCCGCTGCAATGAATACATTAATTCTCAATGGAAAAGCTTCAATTTTAGAAATTTACATTTCATAGTCGGTAATAGAAAGATTATGTGTACTTTTGCAGACGCAAATTAAAATTCAAATTTTAAAAAAATAAAAATGGCAAACGTTAAGAATTTAAAGAAAGACATCAACTACGTTTTAGGAGATATTATTGAAGCAGTTTACTTGTTCGAAATTTCTACAACAGGAAAACCAACAACAGAAACTAATGCTTTAATTGACGAAGCTATAGCTGCTTTTGACGTTTTAATCACAAAAGTGAACGAGAAAAAGGTGGAAGATAAAAAAGCACACTTCAAACAAATCAATGTTGAATTGGAACAAACTGCTAATCAATTGATTGCTAAAATCAACGAATTGTAGTCAAAAAAAAAGCAAAAAAAGTTTGAATTTGTTTTGGAAAATAGAAATTCAGACTTATATTTGCACCCGTAATGAGTCGCCAGCGTAGCTCAGTTGGCTAGAGCAGCTGATTTGTAATCAGCAGGTCGTGGGTTCGAGTCCCTCCGCCGGCTCTTTAATAAAACCATCTAATACTCTTAGATGGTTTTTTGTTTTTATTAAAAAAAAGGCAACATTAAATTTAATTCAAGGTTAAAAAAAACCGTCCCGATACATCGAGACGGTTTTTCTGTTTTGGAAGAAAAATAAGAATTGTAATGTGCGTCATTCATATGTAATAATTTTTAGGTTAAATTTTAAATCTAACCTAAAAAGAATAAATAGTATGGAAGAGCATTCAGTTATTGAAAATTTTGAAATGAGACTAAATGAATCTGCAAAAGATTTCTTGAAAGAGACGGCTAAATGGGCTTATTTTTATCAATCCTTGGTTATATAGGAATTGGTATTGTTGTTTTAGCTGCGTTATTTGCAGGTACATTATTTTCTAAGGTTGGCAATATGGCACCCGGAATGGGAGCTATGGGGTCTTCCATGGGAATAATTATAAGTGTTTTGTATTTAACAATCGCGATTCTTTATTTTTTCCCGGTGTATTACTTAAATAAATTTGGATCTAATGCCAAAGCAGCGTTTAGAGACAATGATTCGGCAACACTTGCTGCTTCTTTAGAATATTTAAAATCGCATTACAAATACATTGGAATTATGACATTGGTTGTTTTCTCTTTATATATTTTAATGTTTGCAGGTATGCTAATTATGGGAATGGCTTTAAAGAGTTAATGAATACTTGATTTACACTGTTGTAAAATAGAAAAACCGTCTCGATGTATCGAAACGGTTTTTCTATTTTAGGGTAACTTATAATTAACAACTCATTTATTTTTGCTTTTTGATATCGGCAACATATTTAGTCAATTTTTTTCCATAAAGTGATTGTGCTACTTTTGGAGACATTGATTTTTGAATCGTATCTAAATATTTAATATTGATATCATAGATCTCTGATAAGGCAATATAAGGCGCTACCTCGTAGTTTTTATTGTTTATCGCAAAGTTAGTAGCAAATAAGTACTTTCGTTTTATATTAGAATCTTGTTTTGCGTTTAAACTGTCAATGGCTTTAGAGTTATTGCTTTTAATGGCATTGAATTTTTTTTCAATTAAAGTAAGGTTTTCATCTGTAAAACGGGAATTTATCTTTTTGTACTCTTCAAATAAATCATTATTCTTAGATCCTGTAATTTTGGCGCTAGAAAGATAAGAGTCTAAACTAGTTTCAATAGTTATATTTCCTGGTTCGGCAAAAAACGAAAGGTTGTTGTCTAATGAATTGCTCACGCCTCTGTCCAGAAACAAATAAAGCATTTCAGGTGATTTTAATTCTAAGTCACTTTCAAAAGTGGAACTGCCATCGATGTTAATAGTGTCAATAGCAACAAGAGTTGTGTCCACCGCTCTTTGAATATATAAAGTTCCTTTTTTTAATCCTTTAATATTTCCGGTAATATGCAAGTTTGTTTTTGAATCCTTTTCGTTACAAGATGACAAAAGTAAAAGCGTAACGAATGCAATAATAGATTTTTTCATGTGAAGTTAATATTTGTTTTTTTTTGGAACATGTTATCGGCATTCTTTATAGTGATTTGTTTTTAAATCATGACGATTTCCTTTGTGTTTATATTTTGGCGCAAAATAAAGAAAATTGTTGGAATGATATGGTAACGCATTCAAATTTTACAAAAGAAATCCCAATCTATTTCTAAATTGGGATTTTCGGAATTATTTTTTGGATTTATGCTTTAAACCAAGCCTCTTTTAATTTATTTTTTGAAGAATCTGTAGCTTTCAATCCGTCTTTTTCTTCGTAGGGCAATTTTACTTTTCCTTTAATAATTTGCGTTGCGCCGTTGCGTTTTATTTTTACGGAAATCGGATCGTTTTCTTTCCAATTTTGACTCTCGTAAAACATTTCATCAATATTCTCAAGTGAATAAGGTTTGTCATTTATAGCGATTATAATATCTCCTCCTTTTAGACCCAAACTTGTATAAAAATCGATTAACGTTATCTTTGGATCAACGATTATCTCTTTGGTTTTTTGATCAACAGTGATGTATGGTGTTTTTCCTTTTAAGAATACGTTGCCGGGTACTTTTTCTATTGTATTAGTAACACCCACTTTGGCCAAGTAAGTAGCATAAGGAATTGGGGTTGTTCCAGATACATATGTACTTAAAAAAGTTCCTATTTCCGGATAGGTTAAAGCCGTTATTTTTGCGAAAAGCTCTTCATCATTAAATGGTTTTGTAGGGCCATATTCTTTTGACAGTTTTTGCATCAAATCCAGAATTCCTTTTTCTCCATTGCTTTTTTCTCGGATTATAATATCCAAACACATTCCAATAAGAGCTCCTTTTTCATATACATTTAAATACTGGTCTTTGTACGGTTTTGTCAATACATTAGCGCTCATGGTTGTAAAAGACATCGTGTCATTCAAGGTATTGGCACGAGTGATTTTTTCAGCTATTCGGGCGTAAAACTCTTCTTCATCAATTAAGCCTTGGTTAATTTGAAAAAGATTGGAGAAATATTCCGTTACCCCTTCGTACATCCATAAATGTTGTGACATTTTTGGTGAATTGTAATCAAAATATTGAATCTCTTTAGAATGAATAGATAAAGGAGTTACGATGTGGAAAAATTCATGTGAAACCACATCTTTCATCGATTTTACTAATTCCTCTTTTGGCATCATTTCAGGTAAAACTACTGTTGTTGCCGTAGGATGTTCTAAAGCACCAAATCCTTTTGCGTCGTCTCCTTTCATGGTTGATAGATATAATAAAACACTGTATTTTTTAGTAGCATTTATTTTGCCTAAAAAGTTCTTTTGGGCAGTCATCATCGTTTTCATTTCCGGAGTAATGCTTTCAGCTGTAAATTTTCCCGAAGGAGAATAAACAGCAATCAGTATTTCCATATCATCAACAGTAAAAGTGGTGTAATCTGGCTTGGCATACATGATCGGATTTTCTACTAATTCAGCATAACGAGACGTTATGAATTTATCATTTGTGTTACTTGCGTCCAAGTCAGTCATAGAAGTTGCACCCCAAAGTGTTGCTGGATGTGAAATCGTCACTTTATACGGTATTGACATGTAATTTGTAAAATAACCCACAAAACAATGGGTGTTAAGCATTATGTTTTTACCGGCATCAATATTAGAACCTGCAGGTGAAAAAATTTCATCATCACCAAATTTTTTCCCAGTTTCGGTATCAAATGAGTCATTTACCAAATAAGTAATCTTGTCTAAAGTTTTTGCATTCGCAATGGACCAAGAATTAGCATCCGTTTTCTTTACAGCCAATAGATTTCCTTTAGTATCATACGCTTTTAGATCATCAATATATCTGCCGTAGTTATCTTCAGAATATGTTCCTGGAACTGTTTTTGGAATATGATACGTGATTTCATCAGCCGAAATTGATGGCGCATTTACGGTTACCATCACCTTGTCATTTTTGACATCATTTAAATTGATAACAACCTGAACTTCTTGTTTAGCAGTGTAACTAGCCGATGAACTGACAGTTTTGCAACTCCAAAGAATAGAAGCTAAAGCAAGGGAAAAAAATATTCGTTTCATTTTCGTTTGTTTTATTTTAGCTGTTAGTCATTTAAAAACTGCTATTGTTACAGTTTATAATGATTTAATGAAAACAGTAATAGTACTGGTTAATTTTGGCGATACCGGTAAATTAGGATTGGTATAGGATTTCATATTTTCGGCATCATCACCCTTGATTTCTTTGAAAATGTGATTCATATTATCAATAATGACGAGTTCAGCATCAGGTTTTGCTTTTTTCAATAACTCCGCATCTGCAACATTGACTTGTAAATCTTTGGTTCCATTGATTAGCAATGCCGGAATTTTTAGCTTTTTGATTTCATCTTGCGGATTGTATTTTATCCATGAGATCATATACGGTTGAACGCTAGCTCTAAATAAAGAAGCTAACATTTGATTTTTTAGTTCAAAAGTTTTTCCGCTTTTAAGAATTTCAAGATCTTTTTTTACTTCTTCTTTTAGAAAAGGAGCTTGTTTCTCTATTTGCTCTACTAAAACAGCATCAATCGTTCTACCGGCTCCTTCCAATGAAATAAAAGCGTCGGAATTGTTATTTGCGGCTAGCATTCCTATTAGTGAGCCCTCACTATGTCCAGCAATTATTATTTTGTTATATTTTTTTTGATTTTTGAAATAACTAAAAACGTCTTTTGCATCATTGACAAAATCATCAAATGAAAGTGTCACTTCATTTACAGTTCCGGATAACATTTGAGCGATAATCCTTTTGTCATAACTGAAAACGGCAATATCATTTTTTACTAATTCTTCGGATAAGTATTTTGAAGCGTTGTTGATTAAACCTTTTTGGTTTCCATCTCTATCCGTAGGTCCTGAGCCTGCAATTAGAATAACTAAATTTGTCTTTTTGTTTTGTTTTAAAGGAGAAAACAGCGAACCTTTTATCAATGGATTGATGGAAATTTCTTCTTTGTTAAAAGGCTGAATTGCTGTTTTTGACTGAGAATGGCATACTATTGAAAATAATGTCAGGAATAAGAGTAGTGATTTTTTCATTTTTATTTAGTGTTTAATATCCGCATTGTTTCTTCTGGATTGGCAACTTCGATAATCAGTTTTTTGTAATAATTGTCTTTTAGTTCCACGATCAGGGCATTTTTTTTATTCATAACATCCCAAAAATTTCTGCCTTTTTTATAAAATGTCCCTGCGGTAATGATACCGGGAATTTCTGTACCAGGCAATCTAAAACCTTTCCAAAACGTAAACTCGTTTTTGTTTTGATACGCTCTTATTATGTTTTCTTTTGAAATGGTAATCTTACTTTCCATCGCCCAAATTTTATGGAGACCTTTTATTTCAAAAATAAATGTATCGCCATCTAATGTTACTGAAACCATAATTTTAGATTTATAAAAAATTAATAATTATTATTTTAGAAATAATTTCTGCAGCAACAATAGCTGCTATAAATAATAAGATATGCTTGGTTTCTTTTGCGTTTACGGCTGTTTTAAATCCGTTAAAAAGTAATGCGATGAACCAAATTAACGAAGCAATAATTGCAAATGACATCAGTAATAGATAGAAAATATCTGTACTTGAAAGTATGTTTGTTTTATTAGATTTCACCAAGTTTAAAATTCCTTGTGAAATAGTATACGCTTTATTATTTGAATTGAAGAAAGTAACAATGTAGTATGGAATTCGAGCAATCATACTTGTCAAAAAAATATCAATAATTCTCGTTTTTGGATTAATGATTTTGCCAACAATAAATAGTAAAACGGTTGTACTTAGAATATTAATCCCAATTTCTAAAATAGGTTGATAAAGAGACACTTTTTCTACAAAATGTAAATCAATAACTCCGTCAAAGCGTGCATTAAAAACAAAACCTAAATAACCACCAATTACGGTAAATGCTAATCCCACAATAATTAAAATCCTTTCCGAATATTTTTCGAAAGGATTGAATAGCAATGTTCTCATATTTTTTGTTTTAGAAGGCTTATTTTCTGAATGATATCATCTAGTTTATTTCTTACGGTAGGATAGCTGTTTCCCATTTGAGAAGCCATTTCTTTCAAACTGCCGCTTGTCATAAAAAATTGAAGAATAAAGTTTTGTTCTTCTTCAGAAATTTGAAGGAGTAGGGGTAAGGAATAATTACCTGAAACTATGGTTGAGCAATTTCCACAGCTAAGTTGTGTAACCGAAAGTGCATTTTCGCAACTTGGACATTGTATAGGGAGTTTTGGTTGCATACAGTTGTATTAGTATACAAATGTAAATAATATTTATATATTAATTAATATTGTTTATTTATTTATTAATATTATTAAGAAAAAGTGCTTGAGAATAAAATTTAAATCTGTCTAAAAAACAAAAAACTCCTGAATGATACAGGAGTTTTATTTTAGTCAAGTTTATTTTTTATGTAATATTTACCATCCAAATCTTCATCAAAATCATCTATTTTAACGGGTTTTGGTTTTGGCTTATTTGCAGTAGCTTTCTTTTTCCACATTTCAAATTTTTCTGCGGGCATCTTCTTTTTCATTATCTCAAGAACTTCTTTTTCAGCCAGACCAAATTCTTTTTTAATAATTTCAAAAGGATTTTTTTCCTCTAAGGCCAGTGTAACAAGTTTTTCTGTTTGTTCCCAGTTCAATTCTTTGCGGTTACTCTTTTTCATCACGTGAAAATTAATTCAAATAAGTTGTTAATGATTAATAAATGTCATTTCTAATTATATTCCAATATTAAGAAAAATAATAATTACTTGGTACCAAAAGGAGATTTTTTTTATTGTTTTTACTTGTTTTTTGTTGAACGGGGTTTTTGAAACGGTATTTTGAGCAAATTTTGGAGTTGGTTATGCTCTTCGGGCTTTGTATGGGTATCGATGCCGTAAATGATTTCTTCTTTTGGGAGTGTCATAAATGTACCAAAAATACGATCCCAAACCGAAAATATGTTTCCATAATTGCTATCAGTGTACGGCAACACATGATGATGGTGTACTTTATGCATGTCCGGAGAGACGATAAAATAACTCAGAATGGTATCTACTTTTTTAGGAAGCGAAATATTGGCGTGATTGAATTGGGTGGCAACAACAGATAAAGTTTGATAAAGGAAAACCATCCACATGGGACTTCCTACGATTAAAATACCCAGAGTGGTGAATGTGAATCGGATAACACTTTCTCCGGGATGATGTCTATTTGCTGAAGTGGTGTCTATCCATATATCGGTATGATGAATTAAGTGAAAACGCCATAGTAATTTGGTTTTATGTTCTACTAAATGCACCAAATAAGCGCCTATTAAATCCAATAAAAGTAAACCAATGATCATATAAAGCCATAGTGGCATTTGCGGAAGCCATTGCAAAATCCCAAAATGAGTTGCAATTGTCCAATCAGCAGCTTTTAATAAAATAAAAGCCAGACAGAAATTGACAACGATAGTCGTGAACGTCAAAAAAATATTGATACTGGCGTGATGCCATTTTTTATAGGTAAAATTAAAAAGCGGAAAGGCATTTTCTATCAACCAAAAAATAGTGATTCCACCTACAAGAATTAAACTTCTATGCGAAGATGGAATAGTAGAAAAATAGGCAATAATAGCATTCATAATTTGGGTATTTATTCAAATCTAATGATTTTTTGCAGAAATTATCTATTTGATTACCCGAAAAGTACCATTTATTCTGGGACCTAAGGGTTTAGCGGTTTTTGGAATTTGATGTTTCCAGAAATGCTGCGTGGTTCCTTTCATTAACAATAAACTCCCGTGTTCGAGAACGATACTTTTTTTCTGGTCTTTGTCGGAATTGTGTTTTAATTGAAACGTGCGTTCAGCACCAAAACTCACCGAGGCAATTACAGGATTTATCCCTAATTCTTTTTCGTTATCGGCGTGCCAGCCGTTACTGTCTCTTCCGTCGCGATACTGATTGAGTAAAACGGTGGTGAAAGTAGTATCGCAAACACTTTCAATTCGGGATTTTATCTTTTGCAAAAGTAAATTCCAAGGATGTGGTTGCATTTTTATATTCGAATAGGAATATGGTTTTCCTTCGTTTCCATATAAAGAAGTCAATCGAGGTTGCGGATGAATTTTACCAAAAACTCGAATTTCATCTTGTTGCCAAGGAATTTCATTTACCAATTCAGCATAAATGCTATCGGCTTCTTCTTTGTCAAAAAAAGCTGGATAATAGATAATTTCTGCATCTGGCAAATGTAGCTGTATCGGTTCTGAAGTGGAGTCAAATAGTGATTTCAATGTCTTAAATGTATTGGTAAGCCCAGAAAATTAAGGCTAATTGTAAAGGCATTCGTAGCAGTAAAGCCCATTTAGGTAAACCCATTCTTGCTTTTTCATTTGCATACATGTAAAGATGTGCTGGGAAAACAGCTATTAATAAGGCTATAATTCCCCATGCTCCGTAATTTGAGAGTATAGGAATACAAAGCGCTGTTCCCAAAAGTATTTCGGCAAAACCGCTTATGGAATTTAATAATTTTGGATTTGGAAAATAAGGAGGAATGATTTTTAGGTAAAGTCGGGGGTTTCTGAAATGATTCAATCCTGCTACTATATAAATAAAAGCCATTGCATATAAATGCCAAGGTAAATTCATAATGAAATTATTTATTACGAATTTATAAAAAATAGTGGAATTAATACTCTTGAATTGAAAATCAGGTTGTTTTCTTGAAATTGACATTCATGATGACAATAGCCAGAATTATTAAAACAATTCCAAACCATTGTATCGTATTTACTTTTTCGCTTAAAAGAAAGTAAGCCATTAGTACTGAAACCGGAAGTTCTAATGCGGACACAATGCTTCCTAATCCAATTCCGGTAAGCGGGAAACCGGCATTGAATAATAATGGCGGAATTACGGTTCCAAAAAGGGCCAGTACAATTCCCCATTTCATAAAAATATCAAAATTAAAGGGAGCGTTTTGTGTTGCAATTGCAAACCCAAAAACGATTATCGCTCCACCCAGTAACATAAATAAACTGCGTTGCGCTGACGAAACATGAGTTGCCACACGATTAGCGGTAAACATTGTTGTGGTAAAGGATGCCGCTGATAAAAGCCCTAATACGATACCGCGCCAGTCAAAATCGACTTTGCTCTGTATGAGATTCGTTGCAAGAGCCGTTCCAATCAATACGATGATTACGGATATGATTTTTTGTGTAGAAGGTGTTTTCTTTTCTAAAATCATTTCGAATAAAACGCCCATCCAAACCGTTTGCATCAACAATATAATAGCAATTGAAACAGGAATGTATTTGATGGCCAAATAATAAAAAACACTAGTCATTCCAAGAGAAGTTCCGGCAAGCATTAACTGAAAAACGTTTTTCTTGGAGGCTTTTACAACATCATTCCCTTTCTTAGCTTTTTGAAAAATATTGATCATCAACATTCCCAGAATTCCATATACAAACTGGGCAATTGTCACTTCGGGAGTGGTAAAACCTTCGCCATAAGCCATTTTTACAAACGTAGCCAGCATTCCATAGCTCGTAGCGCCAAGACCTACTAAGAAAACTCCTTTTAATACACTATTCTTTATCATTTATTCCATTTTAAAAAGCGGGTAAAGATAGGGTTTTGCGGTGATTTACGTCTTTCTTAAAACAGTCCTTCCAGCGCTTTGTTTCGTATTCCAATTTGAGAGGAATCAAAATCCAATTTGTTTTTCAAAAGGGAGGCATAAACGCTTCTAAAATCAATATCGTGTTTTAAATCGCCATTGTCTAAATCCGAAAGATTGGGGTTTTTTCCAATGATTTTTCCTCGGTTATTTCCTCCAATGATAAACATAGGAGCAGCAGTTCCGTGGTCAGTTCCCTTCCCATTGTCTTTTACGCGGCGACCAAACTCAGAGAAGACCACTATTGTTACGTTTTGTAATTGTTTGGCTTTTTTCAAATCTTGGTAAAAACTAAAAACAGCATCATTCAGATCCGTCAATTTATTTTTGTGTATGGAAAGTTGATTGTCGTGTGTGTCAAAACCGCCAAGCGAAGTATAATATACCTTTGAGTTCAGGTTTCCTTTTATCAATTTCGAAATCCATTCGAGGTTTTTTGCCAAGCCAGTTTTTGGGTAAATTACATCTGAAACCGCTGATTTTGATAATGCTTTCTGAATATCATCAGAACCTTCAACAACGGAATTGGCAATTTTTCGAACAAAATCTAGCTGTGGATTAGCGGATAATTGACTGTCGTTTTCCTGTTTGTTTTTTGTAATAAATCGATTGGGATCTTTTACGGTAATCGAGTTGGGCTCTTCTCCTTTCAACGCTAAATTATCAATGGAGTCAATGTTTATCCCTGCTGTGGGTTGGTGTTCCTTGCATTGCAAATCGAGATAACGACCCAGCCAACCTTCATTGAGATATTCCTGATTGGTTGGGGCGGTTTGCCAAATTTCCTGACTTCGAAAATGAGAACGAACCGGATTTGGATATCCCACATTTTGTATTACGGACAAATCGCCGCTTTGCTGCATACTGGCAAAACCTTTCAAAGCAGGATGAAACGCCATGCCTTTTGCGGAAGGTAGTGTCTCATTTTTTGAAATGGCAATTTTTGGACGCAAGTCATAATAGAGTGCATCTTCAAACGGAATAAAGGTATTCAGTCCATCATTCCCGCCATTTAACTGAACGAAAACCACGCATTGTTCCCCCAAAACCAAATTGTTTTGAGAGCCAAAAGAATATAAAAAATCAGGCAATAGGAGTGATCCTCCGGTAAATGTTCCTGTGAGTGTTAAAAAATTTCTTCTGTTCATTTTCTTGATTTTTAAATCTTAAATTAATTGGAATTCCGGTGTCTTCACCATAAAATTAAATAATCGCGTCACGGCATTTTCGGAACCTTCGGTTTTACTGTCGAAATCGTATTTTAATAATTTCTCAAAATCCTGCTGGTCGGTATCATCGGTTTGAAATAGTAATCGGTCTTTGAGCTCGGCAATGATTTGTTTGTTATTTCCTTCTTTATCCCAATACAGATTTACGTTTACCGGTCGATTTGGGTTTTGTTTCCTCATCATATTATCTTGATTCTCTTTTCTTCCTTGGCTTAAATTTCGACCATTACAAAGCAAATCAGCAACATTGTTTCGTTGTAAAAAAACTTGTGAAGTGAGCCACGAATTTCCGCCGTCCCATCCTTTTACATTGGGCTGGTTGAATAAATCCATTCCCTGATCTTTTATGAAATGCGCTATTAATTTTCCATTGGGATTTTGAATATGGAGTTCAGCTGTTAATTGCAAAATATATTCTAATGGATTTTTAATTTTGGAACCTGCATTGCTTTTAGTGAATTCTTCGGTGAAAATTTTAGTCAGAAGTGGTTTGATTTCAAAATTGACTTTCTTGAAATAATCACCATAATAGTGTACTAACTCCTCCTTTGGATTATCATAAATAAACCATTTTAAGATCTTCCGAGTGATTAAATAAGGGATTTTGGGCTGTTCGAAAATGGCATCGACCATTTCATCCAGTTTTAAATTGCCTTTTTTACCCAGATAACTGAAGCTTTCATTATCTTCGAAAAATTTTCTATAAACTGCATTTTCTTCCCCAATGCCAAGTCCTGCAAGACCTTTGGCTCCGTTTTTAATATCCTCTTCAGTGTAGTTTCCTATCCCAAGGGTAAAAAGTTCGAGTAATTCCCGACTTAAATTTTCATTGAGTTTGTCTTTTCTGTTGTCAACATTATCGAGGTAACGCACCATAGCATTGCTTTTAATAATTTCTTTGGTCAGGGTTTTGAAATTGCCAAAAGCATTCTCCCTTAAAATTTGATTGTGCTGAAAAGGCAATAATTCACTTTCACTTTTTGGTAAGTAGAAACAAAATGGTTGTGCCAGAAACAAGTCATTTTTTCGCGAAGCGGAAATTCGGTTTCGGCCATTTTGCCAATCCACCAAGCTTTCATTTCAAAGGAAGTTTGTACTTCTTTTTTGAGCATTTCTTTGGCTTCTTCAGGGCTTGATGATTTAAATTTTTTTCGAAGTTCTTTTAATTCATTAAATGATTTCGGACTGTTTTCCAGAAAATCAGGAACTTTCGAATCAAATTTTGTGGCAAAAGACTGTTCCAAGAAATTTTTTAAACCTGTTCTTTTAATGGTTTCCGCTTGTTTAGCTGAATATCCGAGTCGCAATGACCAAAGGGTGTGGTTGTTCATAATCTAAAGTGCTTGACAGTTGGACTTTGAAATTGAGAAAGGGTTTAATGCTTATAAAAAATGTTTCTAACTGGTTGAATTATTTGTTCTGATTTAATACCAAATAGTATCGCGTTTTTGTATCTGTGACCTAAATAGGTTTGCTTAAATGCCTTCTTTTTTATCCATCAAATCACTCAAATGCAATCGAAGTGCATCGACTGAAATATTAATTTCCCAAAACGATAAACCCAATGAAATGAGTAAACTAAATAAACTCAATCCAAAAAGATAAACGCCAAATATTTGCTGTTCTAAAAACAATAACAACATGGTAAATACCGACAGGAATAAACTCAAGACGCCCGCCATTTGCATGTAGCGAATGAGTGTTAATCGTAAGTTTAGGTTTTTAATTTCCAATAAAATTATATTGTTTTCTTTCTCCTTGTATACTTCTTTCAGTCCTCTTATGATGGTGGCTATCGTTAGAAACCGATTGGTATAAGCGAGTAAAATCAATGATGTGGCGGAGAAAAGCAGGGCAGGAGTTTCTATATTTAAAGTCATAATTGGGGCTGTATTTTTTTAATTAAAAATCTAAAGTAAGCAATTCGATTCTTTTTTAAATAAAAAAGGGCAAGAGGGATGCAAAGTTGGATGAATTGCCTATTTGCAGTATTTCGGTACTTTTTTAAAATATTACAACTTTTAGGTAGGGTAAAGTGCTTTACTGTTGTCTTACTATTGAAGTTAGCAATACAAACGATAATAACTGTAATTAAAATTTATAATCATGAAAACAATGAAAACCTTATTCGCAATATTTTTTTTGGGAACATTAGCAACAGTACAGGCACAAGAAGCCCGTGTAGAAAGTGAAACAAGTATAAATACCAATCCTGATAAAATTACTTATTATCAACAAAGGGGTAGTCAAGATGCCAATTATGAATTAACATTTAAGGCGAAAACTAAAGCCGAAGAAAAAGCCTTTTGGAAAGAGCAAAAAGCCTATGAAAAGGAGTTAAAGAAAAAGAATAGAAAAGCGTATCAGGCCTATATTGCCAGCAAGCAAGATGTGTATACCATGCATCATTCTCATTGTGATGCGCATTGCCACCACAGTGATTCCTTTTATGGTCACGCAGGATTTTATTATTATGAATATGATCAAAGTAATTATCAAAGAAGACCAAGCAATACTTCGGTAAATACACAGATAGGCGTACGTACCCCAAGCGTACGATTAGGCCTTTAATATATTGAAGTTTGCAAAAAGCCGTTTTTTCTTGTTTAGAAAAAACGGCTTTATTTGTATATAATCGTAATGGTATTTTTGCGACTTTGCTATGGAGCTATTTTTTATATAAAATGTCAGGCAAGGTTTTTTTTATTTCATTTAGCAATTTTTCGTTCGATTCTTCTTTTGCGGAGTAATAAATTTTCTTGCCATTAGATTTTGTTAAAAGAAGGTATGGCTTATTGTCAGCATTCAAAATCAGTTTAATTATTTCGTCTTTATCTGTTTTGAAATACCCTTTTTGAATGGTTCCAAGGGAAAATCCATTTGTTCTTCGAGTAATTTTTGGTTTTTCATCGACGAGTTCAATGCTTTTGATTGCTGTTTGGGGTAGAACTTCTCCATAACTTCCTTTAAATTCGATAGCTTTAGAATTAAAGATCAGCTTGTCTTCCTTAATGTCCCGTCCAAGAAATCCAATTATAAGGATCAAAGTCACAATCAGAATGAAAACTCCAATTTTATTCCCTTTTGTAGGGACTCCTGTAAAATATTTAGAACTGGTACAAATGAAATAAATGTATGCTAAAATCGGATAGACACCTACGAAAATTCCGCCTGCGTTTTCATGGATTAAATAAGTTAATAGTGTTCCAAACAAGAAAAAAGATACGCTTAGAAAGATATGAAACTTTCGAAAATAAGGGATATATGCTTTAATATCTACCTTCTTTCGCTCTTCTTCACTCATCGTATTGTACCCCGACAATAAGTATTTTGCATTATTTTCTGTTACAATAAATCCTATTGCCACAAAAAGTAAACTCATTCCAATTAATACGTACATCATTTTATTTGTATTTATTTATCTGATTTTGTTTGTGGACACGAGCGAGACGCTCGCGCTAGCTGGGGAAAATTATGTAAGACATAAATATTAGTAATCCCCAGGACAATACTAAGTTTGTAGAAATTATACAATTGCTTTTTTCATAATTTGCTTTAAGGAGATAAAATCCCAATAAATAAACAATAGGCTGAGTATATAATAGTAACAATATTCCTGCTCCAAAAAAACACAATGCAATCGAGATACTAGTTAAGATTCTAGCAATTCCAATTGAGTATTTTAATACATTATCACTTAGATACGAGCTATTATCAAACTGAAAAATAATTGAAATAATAATATTAAACACTGATAATGAGGTATTCATATTTGTTTTGGTTATTAGGTGGTATATAAAAAAAGAAATACACCATAGATTTATGATTCCAACTAAAATCTTATAACCAAATTTTATTTTTCTAAAATTAATTGCCGTGTAACTAAATGCTATTAATATTAGAAACGATATTATTATGATAATTATATCCATACTAGTTGTTTCATAATTCAATATTGGTTTGAAAGTGATTTTATTGATGTTTTTTAACCCTTGTTTGTATTTAAGAAAGATACGTTTTAAAAAGCTAGCGGGGAAGATAAAAATATAATTTTCACTGTTTTTTTGTAGATAATTTTGAAAAAGATCAGTATATTATCTTTTTCAAAGATATAGAAAAACTACAAAAAAGAACAGTGATTATAGAAAGTACTCGATATCCTTAGCCCCGATAGAAGTGAAAATCCTCTTGTAGAGCCATAGCGGAACAAGAGATTATAGCGGATAGCGGGAGGAAATGCTATTATGAAAAACCAATCGTTGTGCTCCTAAACAAAAAAGACCCGCAAGTTTTCACTCGCAGGTCTTGATACTTAATTCTTTTTTTCTTAATACTTACTTTATCATGTCAAAACTTCTTTTCACGAAAGCAGTTAAAGCTTCTCCTTTTAATAGGTTTTGTGACAATTTAGCTAAGTCTAGCGCTTGTTTTACCAAACTTTCCTGAGCTGATTTGTCTTCGGTAGTAAGAATGGTTGTAGCCAAATCTGAATTGGTATTCACAACCAAATTATACATTTCAGGCATATTTCCCATTCCGAACATTCCGCCACCGCCCCCAGACTGGCTCATTTCTTTCATTCTACGCATGAATTCTGGTTGCGTAATAATAAATGGAGCTGCTTGGCTGTCCATTGCTTCCAGTTGTACGGAATAGTTTTGTTTTGGAACTATAGTTTCTAAAACTGTTTTCAGGTTAGTTTGCTCTTCATCAGATAATTTAGAAATAGTAGTTTCCTCTTTCTTGATTAAATTATCAATATGGTCTGAATCGACACGTACAAAAGTCATTCCGCTGTTATCACCTTCGATTTTTTGAATTAAATGCGAGATAATAGGGGAATCAAGCAATAAAACCTCGTATCCTTTGTCTTTTGCAATTTCGATATACGAGTGTTGTGCTTCTTTATTTCCGGCATATAGAACAACCAGTTTTCCGTCTTTGTCAGTTTGATTTACAGCCAGTTTTTCTTTTAATTCTTCCAGCGTGTAAAATTTATCATCTACTGTAGGATACAAAACGAAAGCACTTGATTTTTCGTAGAATTTATCTTCAGAAAGCATTCCGTATTCTAAAACGATTTTAATGTCGTTCCATTTTTTCTCGAAATCTTCACGGTTTTCGTTGAATAAAGATTTTAGTTTATCAGCAACTTTACGGGTGATGTAATTCGAGATTTTCTTAACGGCAGCGTCAGCCTGTAATCCAGAACGAGATACATTCAATGGAATATCCGGTGAATCAATCACACCTTTAAGCATGGTCAAAAATTCAGGTACAATTCCTTCTACGTTATCTGTTACATAAACCTGATTTTGGTACAATTGAATTTTGTCTTTCTGAATTTGTAAATCAGATCCTAATTTTGGGAAATATAAAATACCGGTTAAATTAAACGGGTAATCAACATTTAAGTGAATGTGAAATAACGGTTCTTCAAATTGCATTGGATACAATTCATGGTAGAAATTTTTATAATCTTCATCCGATAATTCAGTTGGTTGTTTAGTCCAAGCTGGATTTGGATTATTGATGATGTTATCTATTTCAACTGTTTTGAACGTTTCTTCTTTATCTTCTGGTGCAACTTCTTCGCCCTTTTTTTGTTCAATTTTTTCCGTTTTTGTTCCAAATTTAATTGGAATAGGCATGAACTTATTGTACTTATTTAATAATTGACTGATTTTAGACTCTTCCAGAAATTCTAGAGAATCTTCGGCAATATGTAAGATGATTTCTGTTCCACGAGTGGTTTTATCAGCAGGCTCTAATGTGAACTCAGGACTTCCGTCGCACGTCCAGTGCGCTGCAGGTTCGTCTTTGAAAGATTTAGTGATAATTTCTACTTTTTCGGCAACCATAAAAGCAGAATAGAAACCAAGACCAAAATGACCAATAATACCAGAATCTTTAGCAGAGTCTTTGTATTTATCCAGAAATTCTTCAGCACCAGAAAAGGCTACTTGGTTGATGTATTTTTCTACTTCATCTGCAGTCATTCCCAAACCTTGATCGATAATGTGCAGTTTTTTGCCTTCTTTGTCGATTTTCACTTCGATAATTGGGTTGCCATATTCTACTTTGGCTTCGCCAATGCTTGTTAAATGTTTTAATTTTAATGTAGCATCAGTCCCATTTGAAATCAATTCACGCAAGAAAATTTCGTGATCACTGTATAAGAATTTCTTGATTAGGGGGAAGATGTTTTCTACCGAAACATTAATTTTTCCAGTTGTCATATTTTTGAATTTTTAAGTTTGAATTTGGAACTATTTACTCAAATAAGATACCAATTAAGAAGGAAGTGACAAATTGTCGCAAGCGTTAATTATGATATAAAATAATTTAATTCTACAACATTTTTGTTTCGTTTGCTTCGTATCTTTGTAAGAGTATTAATTATAAATTTTTAAAAGATGAAAAAAATTATTTTATTGTGCATATTAGCTGTTTCTATGTTTGCTTGTAAGTCAACATCAGTAACAGGTACTAATGAAAATACTAAAGCCCAAGTTGCAATGAAAGGAAACTGGGTAATTAGTTCAGTAACGTATCCGGGTTCGCAATATATCAAAGTGAATTCTTTTCAAATTGCTGATTCAGAATGTTTTGTTGGAAGTACATGGAAGTTCATTTCAAATAATAATAAAGGAAATATGGCTTTGACAAAAGCGGGTTGTACTTCATTTAGCTCACCGATCACTTGGTTTGTAAATAAAGATGGGCAATTTGTTCTAAAAGTTTTAGACGCAGGTATAAAAGCTAAAAAAGTTAGAGAAGGATATATCCTTATGGTAGCAAACCAAACAGCTACTTCTTTTCAATTGATAGATAAAATTGATGTAGGCGGAAAGATAACTGACGTGGTTTACCAATTTCAAAAAAACTAATTACATAAAAAAACAGATATGAAAAAGATTTCAATAGTTGCGATAGCAACACTACTAGTTATAGGTTCAATGTTTACCAGTTGTGAAGCATTAAAAAATACAAATAATGCTCAAAAAGGTGCCGGAATAGGTGCCGTTGGAGGAGCTGTTATAGGAGGAATTCTTGGAAACAACCTTGGAAAAGGTGGAAAAGGTGCCCTTGGAGCTGTGTTAGGAGGAGTTGTTGGTGGTGTTGCCGGTGGTGTTATTGGTAACAAAATGGACAAACAGGCAAGAGAAATAGATGCTGCCCTTCCGGGAGCTGAAGTGGTGCGTGTAGGAGAAGGAATTAAATTGGTTTTGAATGAAAATGCAGTGCGTTTTAATACAAACAAATCTTCTTTGACTGCTGAAGCAAAAGCTAATTTAGATAAATTAGTTCCAGTTTTTAAAGAATATCCTGATACAGATATTACAATTTACGGATATACTGACATTACTGGTACACCAAAATATAATTTGAAACTTTCTGGAGAAAGAGCTGCGTCAGTTAGAGATTATTTAGCGAGCAGAGGCGTTTCTTCTACTAGATTTCAAGTGACCGGTTTAGGTATTGCTGACCCAATTGCATCAAATGAAACAGCTGAAGGAAGAACTCAAAACCGTCGTGTTGAATTTGCTATTACTGCAAATGAGAAAATGATTCAAGAAGCAAAAACTGAAGTGAAGCAATAAGCCGAATTTCTATAAAAGTAAAAGCTGTTTCGTAACGAAACAGCTTTTTTTTTGACTTCATTTTTAAATTAAACATTGTAAATTTGCGCTCTTAAATACAGAACATGCTTGAAATAAAAAACATTTCTTTTACCTACATTGAAAATCCCGTTATCAAGAATGTTAGTTTTGAAATTGGTAAAGGACAAAATATAGCTGTAATTGGCGAAAGCGGCTGCGGTAAAAGTACTTTATTGAAATTGATATATGGATTATATGATTTGGATGAAGGAGAAATAACCTATAACAATAAACGAATTCTTGGACCAAAACAGAATCTTATTCCCGGCGAAGATTATATCAAATATTTAGCGCAGGATTTCGATTTGATGCCTTATATATCTGTCGAAGAAAACGTAGGAAAGTTTTTGTCCAATATTTATAAAGACAAAAAGAAAGCCAGAGTTCAGGAGCTTTTGGAAATGGTCGAAATGACGGAATTTGCAAAAGTTAAAGCCAAATACCTTAGTGGCGGACAACAGCAAAGAGTTGCGTTGGCAAGAGTTTTGGCTTTGGAACCAGAAATCATTTTGCTGGATGAACCTTTCAGTCAGATTGATTCGTTTCGGAAAAATGCCTTGCGCAGAAATTTATTCAGTTACTTAAAACAAAAGGGGATTACCTGCATTATTGCAACACATGACAGTACGGATGCTTTGTCTTTTTCAGATGAAACGATTGTGGTTAGAAATGGAAATGTGATTGCAAAAGGAAACTCAAAAGCCTTATATGAAAATCCCACTAATAAATACGTCGCGTCCCTTTTTGGGGAAGTTAATGAATTAAAATTATCTCAATTAATTGAACTGGATGGAGATGATGAAGCGCTTTTATTGTATCCACATCAATTAAAAGTGGTCGACAACGGAAGGATGCAGGTAATTGTGAAACAATGTTATTTTAAAGGAAGTCATTATTTGATTAAAGCCGCTTTTGAAAGAAGGGCCATTTTCTTTGAACATGATTCGGAATTAGAATTGAATCTTGAAGTGACTTTAATGTTAGCCTAAGTAGCAGGTAGCAGTTTTCAAATAATAGATAATCGAATTCAGGTTAATAGGTAATCCCTAGCCCTGATGGAAGCGGCATCCTTTTATTCTCGTTTTTTACGAGAATAAAAGATACAGCGTACAGCAGGAAATAGCTCCTGAAAATTATAATTGCATATTACTAAAAAAGTAGTAATTTGGAACCTGATATTTAGCGTATCTTTAAATATGGATCCTTGATTTTAATAAAATAACAAAACTATGTACCATTCAAAAATAGCTGGATTAGGATTTTATGTCCCTTCCAATATAGTTTCCAATGACGATTTGTCGAAAATTATTGACACGAATGATGAGTGGATTCAGGAGCGTACCGGGATTCAAGAAAGAAGGCACATTATACGTGGTGAAGACACAACAACTACGATGGGAGTGAAAGCGGCTGCAATTGCTATTGAGCGCTCCGGTGTTGCGAAAGAGGATATAGATTTTATTATTTTTGCTACCTTGAGTCCGGATTACTATTTTCCAGGTCCGGGAGTTTTGGTACAACGCGATTTAGGTCTTAGAACTATTGGAGCTTTGGATGTTAGAAATCAATGTTCGGGATTTATTTATGCGCTGTCAGTTGCGGATCAATACATCAAAACGGGAATGTATAAAAATGTTTTGGTAATTGGCTCTGAGGTGCACTCGGCAGGATTGGATATGACGACGCGAGGCAGAGGTGTTTCAGTAATTTTTGGTGATGGAGCAGGTGCAGCGGTTTTGAGCAGGGAAGAAGATTTGACTAAAGGAATTTTGTCCACACATTTACATTCTGAAGGACAACATGCCGAAGAATTAATTGTAAAAGCACCAGGAATGGGAGGTCGCTGGGTTACTGATATCTTGGCCGATAATAATCCGGATGATGAAAGTTATTTCCCTTATATGAATGGACAATTTGTGTTTAAGAATGCGGTTGTTCGTTTTAGCGAAGTAATAAATGAAGGTTTACAAGCGAATGATTTGCAAGTTTCGGATATTGACATGTTGATTCCACATCAAGCAAACTTGAGAATTTCTCAATTTATCCAAAAGAAATTTGGATTGACGGATGAACAAGTATATAATAATATTCAAAAATATGGTAATACAACTGCCGCTTCTATTCCTATTGCTTTGACTGAAGCATGGGAACAAGGGAAAATAAAATCAGGAGATACGGTGGTTTTGGCTGCTTTCGGTAGTGGTTTTACTTGGGGAAGTGCTATTATAAAATGGTAATAAATCTTTTTTAGTTATACCGATTTAAATCAGAAAACCCGGAGTTGGCATACTCCGGGTTTTCTTTTTGCAACAAACTATTAAAACTTATCTTATAAAAGTCCACCACCTCCTTGGGTTTCGTTTTTGTCACGTGCTTTTCTTTCAATCGCTTTGTTTTTTCCTGCTCCAAAACGGTAATTGAATCCAATATATGCCGATTGACTTTCCCAGTTGAATTGTCCTTCCAGTTTTTTTGGTTTTGTTCCTTCAAAAGCGAAATGCATCGTATTGAAAACATCGCTGAATCGTGCCGTTATTGTTCCGCTTCCTTTTAGAACCGTATAACTGGTTCCTAAATCCATTTTCCACATCGGTTGTCTCAACATTTGGATTCCCAAATCACGCCCTCTATACAGCCCCGATAATTGAAAGCGTAAGTTTTTAGAAGCCTTGAATGTATTGCTTATACGTGCATTAACGGCTGTTACATTTACTTCAACAAATTCATCAGCTACCACACCTCTTGTTTTTTTGCTATATGCATCAAAGCTGATGTTAGAACTCAACCATTTTGTAAATTGTAAATTTCCTGATATTTCGAAACCAAAAGCATTGTTGTCGTTGAGGTTCGCATAGGATAAAATTAACTTAGAAGGATTAATAGGATTTTCATAAAGAGTTCTTGTAATTTCATCATTTATTCTTCTGTAAAATACACCGGTTGTTATGGAACCAATTTTTGTTTTTCTAGTGTAATTCAATTCGTAAGAATTCGTAAATTGTGGAAAAAGTTCTGGATTTCCTTCTGAATCAATTTGTGGGGTACTCCATTCCCGTATTGGATTCACCTGATCAATACTTGGTCTGTCCACACGTCTTGAAAAGCTTAAATTAAAGGAGTTCTTTTCGCTTGGCGTATAATTGATGTATCCGGATGGATATAGTGTAAATAAATTATCTTCAAAAGTTTCATTATTCTCGTTTATCTTTTTGAATAATGCTTTGGCATCGTATTTTTCGAAACGTGTTCCTATTTGGCCACTCCATTTTCCTATTTGTTTGGAAACATTTGCATAAGCAGAATAAATATTTCTTTGGTAGGAGAAGTCCGAATTATAAGAATTATTTAAAAGGTAATTGTTTTTTGTGTTTTCGATTCTACTTTCTAATCCCAACTCTAGTTTAGTTGTTTTCGTCAGCGGATTAGTGTAGTCTAAATTGATTAAAGTATTGTTTCCTTTGTTCGTAATATAATTAGTGGCTGGAGTGCTAAAAAAAGCATTTTCCTTGTCATCATTATTAATATAATTTACCTCAAGTTCTATGTTATGTCCTTCTTTTTTAAAATCCTTTTTATAATCGAAATTATAAGCCTGTGAGTAATTGTTGTTTTTATTATTGAACAATTGAGTAATATCAGTTTTTGATGGATCAAGAAAATCTACAGTAGTTTTAGAATCTCCCTTTCCTCTATAAATGTTTTGTGTAGTATAAAAGGAGATAGTATTTTTTTCATTTAAATAAAAGTCAAAACCAACTTTCGCCAAATGAGAAGTGTTATTATTCAAAAAAGTAAATTTTTGAAAATCTTCCTGACCTGGTTCTGTTGTTTTTATGAACCCATGATTGGATTGTTTACCAGTATTCAAACCATAATTTCCATAAATATTGAACTTTCCAGTTCTGTAATTCATGTCTACTGAAGAATTTAATTTTGGTGTTTTTCCAAAGGTTACACCATTATTTACACTTCCGTTAAAACCAATTTTACTGTTTTTATTCAAAACTATATTGATAATTCCACTCATTCCTTCCGGATTGTATTTAGCAGACGGATTAGTAATTAATTCAATTTGTTTGATTGATGTCGAAGGAATTTGTTGTAATAATTGGGAAGCTTCAATTGTAGTTGGTTTTCCATCTATTAATATTCGGACATTAGAATTTCCACGAAGACTTATTGCATTTGTCTGCGGGTCAACGCTTACTGATGGAATGTTGTTCATGATTTCTGCCGCAGTGGCCCCTGCTGAAATTAAGTCTTTACCAACATTGATTACTTTTCTATCAATCTTTTGTTCAATTGTGGAGCGTTCACTTACCACTTCAACACCTTTCAATTCAATGGCATCTTCCTCTAACTCGATTGTATTCAGATTGACATTTTTGTCTCCACTTGTTAATGAAATTGTTTTTGAAACCGTTTTGTATCCTATAAATTGTATTTCAACCGTATATTTTTTTAAAGCCAGATTTTTGATAAGGAAAGTTCCTTTGTCCGAAGTTATTCCTCCTGTTACCACTTTGTTCTCTTCTTTTACAATAACATTTACATAAGGAAGAGGGGCGTTGCTTTTCTTGTCGATTACTTTACCTGAAATACTTCCGGAATTTTCCAAAAGTGTTGGTTTGACCGAATTTTGCGCTTGTATCGAAAACACGGTTGCGAATAAGCAGAGTAAAATTAATTTGAGCTTCATGATTTTTTTTTTTGATTAAAAATTGATTGATGATGCAAAGGTATTCATTTATTTTAGATATATGTATTACATAGTACTGTTTTATGAAATTTAACATTTTATTAAAATAAAATGTTACCTAAATAGACTCTTTAATGGATAAATTGTTACAACCACTTTAGAAAAAATAACACAACTGTAATCAGTAAATATTTAAGAGGGATGCTGTCACTAGGAAATTATATTGTTTTCCAATTTTCAAATCGATGCATTATAACTATATTTGCAACCTTTAAATAAATACATAAAATGACATTATCACAAATTCTTACGCCTTCTATTGAAAAAGCTGTTCTGGCTTTATTTGACATTGCTATTGACAAAGTTGAATTTCAAACCACTCGGAAGGAATTTGAAGGTGATATTACGATGGTTATTTTTCCATTATTGAAAGTTATTAAAAGTAATCCTGTAGAATTAGGAAACAAAATTGGTAACTATTTAGTAGAAAACGTAATTGAAGTAAGTCGTTTTAATGTAGTTTCGGGATTTTTAAACATTGTTATTTCTGATGAATATTATTTGGATTTTTTCAATGAAATAAAAGACAATACAAAGTTTGGTTTCGTGACGCCAAATCCTGACGATAAAGCTGTAATGGTGGAATATTCTTCGCCAAACACCAATAAACCACTACATTTAGGTCACGTTCGTAATAATCTTTTGGGATATTCTGTTGCCGAAATTATCAAAGCATCAGGTAAAAAAGTATATAAAACTCAAATCATAAACGATAGAGGAATTCATATTTGCAAATCAATGTTGGCTTGGCAAAAATTCGGAAACGGACAAACACCAGAATCAACAGGTTTAAAAGGAGATAAATTAGTTGGAAATTTTTATGTAGCTTTTGATAAAGCGTATAAAGAAGAAATTGCTCAATTAATTAGTACTGGAAAAACTGAAGAAGAAGCCAAAAAACAAGCGCCAATCATTCTGGAAGCACAAGAAATGTTGCTGAAATGGGAAGCTGGTGATGCTGAGGTTATAAATCTTTGGAAAACCATGAACCAATGGGTTTATGATGGTTTTGCCATTACTTATAAAAATTTAGGGGTTGATTTTGATTGTTATTACTACGAAAGCAATACCTATTTATTAGGGAAAGACGTCGTTCAAATAGGTTTGGAGAAAGGTGTTTTCGAAAAAGATCCTGACGGTTCCGTTTGGATCGATTTAACGGATGAAGGTTTAGACAGAAAAATTGTGCTTCGTTCAGATGGAACCGCTGTTTATATGACGCAAGATATTGGAACTGCCATTCAGCGTGTAAAAGATTACCCAGATGTTGGCGGGATGGTTTATACTGTAGGAAACGAACAAGATTATCATTTCAAAGTATTGTTTCTTATCCTGAAAAAATTAGGTTTTGATTGGTCTAAAAACCTTTTCCATTTATCTTACGGAATGGTAGATTTGCCTTCAGGCAAAATGAAAAGTCGTGAAGGAACTGTTGTTGATGCGGATGATCTGATGCAGGAAATGACAGATACGGCTCAAAAAATTGCTGAGGATTTAGGGAAATTAGATACCTATTCTGCTGATGAAAAAGCAAAACTATACACGACTATAGGTCTTGGAGCTTTGAAATATTATATTCTAAAAGTAGACCCAAAAAAACGAATCCTTTTTAATCCCGAAGAATCCGTAGATTTTGCAGGAAATACAGGACCGTTTATTCAATATACATACGCCCGAATTCAATCGATCTTAAGAAAAGCAAATTTTGATTTTAAAGTCACATCGAGTGTAGTCGAGATGCACGAAAAAGAGAAAGAATTATTGAAACAATTGGAATTATTTCCTGAAGTGATTCAAAATGCGGCTCATAATCATAGTCCGGCTTTACTGGCAAATTTTACTTATGATTTGGTACGCGAATACAATTCATTCTATCAGGCTGTTCCTATTCTTGGGGAAGAAGATTTAGAGAAGAAAATTTTCAGAGTTCAGTTATCTAAAAAAGTGGCCGATACCATCGCAGCTTCTTTTCGTTTGTTTGGAATTAATGTTCCGGAAAGAATGTAATTATAATTTTAAATTAGATATTTAATCTGCTTTTTTTTGTATATTCGTTATGATTGTTGTTGAAAACTAATGAATTATGAAAAGAATCGTTTTTATACCGATTTTGTTCTGTATTTTTTTATTAAATATTGCAGGGACATGTTGTGATGATGACACGATCGCTACTGCTGTTGCAAAAGATGCTGCGCCAGTCGTAAATACTATTAACAATGGAACGTGGAGAATCATCTATTTTTTTGATGATAATTCAAATAAAACAAGTCTTTTTTCGGGCCATACTTTTACTTTTGGATCCAATACTATTCTAAATGCCAATAAAGAGGTAACTGTTTATTCAGGTAATTGGTCGGTACTACAATCGGATGTTGTTGATGATAACTCGGGTAACGACTTAGATTTTTCCATTTCATTTTCAAGTCCGGATCATTTGGTACAGCTGTCAAATAATTGGGATGTTTTTGAAAGAACAACGACAAGAGTGATATTAAGAGACTTAAATAGAGGTACGGGAGTCATTGATTATTTAACTTTCGAAAAGAATTAGATTTAATAGCAGTGATTCTTATATTATATCGATTTAAAACAGTCTAAAAAAGGCTGTTTTTTTTATTTAAATAATCCGTAAAACTTCAAAATCAAATCCTTAAATTTGCACTTCAATAAAATAAAAAATCATGTTCGATAATTTAAGCGATAAACTAGACAAAGCCTTTCATATACTAAAAGGACACGGAAAAATCACCGAAGTAAATGTAGCAGAGACATTAAAAGAAGTTCGAAGAGCTTTGCTTGATGCCGATGTCAACTTTAAAATTGCCAAAGATTTTACCACTAAAGTAAAAGAAAAAGCAATAGGTCAGGACGTGTTAACAACATTACAGCCAGGACAATTATTGGTTAAGTTAGTTAAAGACGAACTTACTGAATTAATGGGTGGTGATGTTGCCGGAATTAATTTATCAGGAAATCCTACAGTGATTTTAATGTCAGGTTTACAAGGTTCCGGGAAAACTACTTTTTCTGGAAAATTGGCTAATTATTTACTTACAAAAAAGAATAAAAAACCACTTTTGGTTGCTTGTGATATTTATCGTCCGGCAGCTATTCAACAATTATATGTTGTTGGAGATTCTATAGGAGTCGAGGTTTACTCCGAACCAGAAAATAAAAATCCTGTCGAAATTGCCCAAAATGCAATCAAGCACGCTAAAGCGAATGGATTTAATGTTGTGATTGTCGATACAGCTGGACGTTTGGCTGTTGATGAACAAATGATGAAAGAAATTGCCGAAGTTCACAAAGCAATTCAGCCACAAGAAACTTTATTTGTTGTCGATGCAATGACAGGACAGGATGCTGTAAATACAGCTAAAGCCTTTAATGATATATTGAATTTTGATGGGGTTATCTTAACCAAATTAGATGGTGATACTCGTGGTGGAGCTGCAATTTCAATTAAATCGGTTGTAAATAAGCCAATTAAATTTGTAGGTACAGGGGAGAAAATGGATGCAATTGATGTGTTCTATCCTGTTCGTATGGCGGAACGTATTCTTGGAATGGGTGACGTTGTGACTTTGGTAGAAAGAGCTCAAGAGCAATTTGATGAAGAGGAAGCAAGAAAAATCCAAAAGAAAATCGCCAAAAACGAATTTGGGTTTGATGATTTCTTGTCCCAAATACAGCAAGTAAAGAAAATGGGTAATATGAAAGATTTGGTTGGAATGATACCAGGTGCTTCAAAAGCTATGAAAGATGTAGAAATTGAAGATGATGCTTTCAAACATATTGAAGCAATTATTCATTCGATGACTCCAAAAGAAAGAAGCAAGCCAGTTATAATTGATGTGAAAAGAAAAGCCAGAATCGCAAAAGGTTCCGGAACAAAAATTGAGCAAGTCAATCAATTGATGAAGCAGTTTGAGCAAATGAGCAAGATGATGAAGATGATGCAAGGCCCTGGCGGAAAGAACCTAATGAAAATGATGGGTGGCATGCAGGGTGGTATGCCAGGCATGCGATAAAAAAAATAGTGTTCATATTCAGGTTTTTAATAATCAGTTTTGAAACACATTATACTATTAATATTTAAGAGTTTAAAGTTTAAGTTTCCAAAACTTTAAACTTAAACTTTAAACTTTTTAAACAAGAAGAAATGCAACTACTAGACGGAAAAAAAACATCGGAGGATATTAAACAGGAAATAGCAGCCGAAGTACAACAAATGAAAAATAATGGTGAAAAAGTACCTCATTTGGCAGCTGTAATCGTTGGTACTAATGGAGCCAGTTTAACTTATGTTGGAAGTAAAGTACGTTCTTGTGAACAAATTGGCTTTGAATCCACTTTAGTGAGTTTACCGGAAACCATTACAGAAGTTGAATTGCTTGCGAAAATCAAGGCGTTAAACGAAGATGATGATTTAGATGGTTATATCGTTCAATTGCCTTTGCCAAAACATATTGATGAGCAAAAAATCCTGATGGCGATTGATCCTGACAAAGATGTAGATGGTTTTCATCCTGCCAATTTTGGAAAAATGGCTTTGGAAATGGAGACATTTTTACCAGCAACTCCATTTGGAATTATGCAATTGTTAGAACGTTACAAAGTAGAAACCGCAGGCAAACATACTGTAGTTATTGGACGTAGCCATATTGTTGGAAGACCAATGAGTATCTTAATGAGCCGCAAAGGATATCCAGGAGATTCAACAGTAACGCTGACTCACAGTAGAACTAAAAACATTGAAGAATTTACAAGAAATGCTGATATTATCATTACAGCATTAGGAGTTCCTAATTACCTTAAAGCCGATATGGTGAAAGACGGAGTTGTAGTAATTGACGTAGGTATTACCAGAGTGGAAGATGCTTCTCACCCCAAGGGATATGTGATTACTGGTGATGTTGATTTTGATGAAGTGAGTAAAAAGTCCTCTTTCATTACGCCGGTTCCAGGTGGAGTAGGACCAATGACCATTGCGATGTTGTTGAAAAACACACTTCTGGCAAGGAAACTGAGAAGTGCTAAAAATAATTAGAATGAAACTATAAAAAAACCAAGATTAAAATCTTGGTTTTTTTATGCAAATATTTGAGGCATATAAATTTTAATAATCCCTTCTTTTCTTCAATCACGGATCGTCTGTTTTGATGAATTTTGTTCTTCTTTTTGCATGCTCTTCTGTAAGTAAACTCGCTTCTTCAGTTTTTTCGAAGAGAAGTTTATTAAACTTTGTAATCGATACAGCAATTTTATATTTGAAAACATTTCAACTGCATTTGTTTAGCTATTATTTCTTCTAAGTTTTTTAAAACAACGGGTTTAGTTATAAAATCATCCATACCTTTAGAAATGGCTTTTACCTTGTCTTCATCAAATGCGCTTGCAGTTACAGCAATAATTGGTATAGGGGTAATTTGATATTTTGGAGAGGCATGTATTTTTTCTGTTGCTTCAAACCCATCCATTTCAGGCATGTGTAAATCCATAAAAATGATGTCATAATCATTTTTATTATAAAGTGTAACCGCTTCTTTTCCGTTAATTGCAATATCTGAAGGGATATTTAGTTTATTCAAAAGTTTATACAAGACTTTTTGATTTATTAAATTATCTTCAACAATTAATGCTTTATTAATAATTACATCTTTTATATCATTGAAGTGAGTTTCATTATTGTCTTCAATTGAAATCACATTTGTATTAATTTTGAATGGAATTTCAAAACTAAAACTCGATCCCCCACTTTCTAAACCTATAATATTTAATTTACTGCCCCCCATTAGTTGCACTAATTGGTTAGAAATTGTTAAACCCAATCCTGTGCCACCATATTTCCTGGTGGTTGTTAAATCGGCTTGTTCAAACGCTAGAAGCATTTGTTCTGTTTTATCGGCGTCTATACCTATACCGGAATCCATGATTTTAAAACTCAAATACTGTAAATCGTCTATTCGATTTAATAAATTCACCTCAAGTTTAACATCTCCATGAGTTGTAAACTTAATTGCATTGTCAATAAGGTTAATCAATACTTGTTGTAATCTTAAATTATCTCCAAGTATGTTATTTGAAATGCTATCATCATAAATAAAATGTAGTTTTATGTTTTTATCAATTATTCGGTATTCAAATAATCTGATTAGTTTAGTAAGTTCTTTTTTGAGATTTATTGGATATTGTTCTACCTTCATTTTACCAGCTTCCATTTTTGAATGATCTAAAATCATATTTACAATACCCAAAAGATGATCTGCGCTGTGTTCCGCTATTTCGATATATTCGGTTTGTTCGCTATTTAATGAACTTGTTTTGAGCATGTTTAACATTCCTATAACTCCATTAAGTGGGGATCTAATTTCGTGGCTCATGTTAGCAAGAAATTGCGTTTTGAAGGTTGCTGTTTTATTCGCCTGCTCAGTTTTCTTTTCTAAAAAAATAATATTTTCCGATAGCTTTTCTTTTAATATTCCGTAACTTATTAATAAGAAATCAACTTCCCTAATTGATGATCTGTGGTTTAAATTGGATATTGGTTCCTTGAAATTAGACTTTATATAACTTGAAATATCTAACGAAAGTAATTTGATGTCTTTTGTGAAATATTTAGATATGTAAATGCATAATATTAAGGCGATAAGAGCCATAAGCAGTGTTTGACATAATTGAGAATAAAATAGGGTTTTTTTTAATTCATTTATTCTTTTTTCATTATGAGCTATAATTTGAACAAATGAACTTTCAACAAATCCATTAATTTGATTTATTTTTCCATATAAACCCTGATTCTGAGAAACTCCTAATTTTGAACTCAATTTTACCAAAGTGTCAAAATCATTTTTATAATCTATAAGAACTTGCTTGGTTGCTGAATCAATATTTTTTTTTTTAAAAGTAGAATTATATAAATTTTCAAATTTTGTAATAGAAGCAACATCTGAACGTAACAAATAATCTTTTTCATGTCTACGAAATTGAAGTAAAGTAATTTTGTTTAATGAAGATTTTTTTTCTAAAAAATGTGCTTTGTTCCTCATTTTACCTTCAATCCCATGATCTTTAAATCCCCGAATTAATGCTGTTTTTTTAAACTGATTTACAACAATATAAAGATTATCTATTTCTTTAGAAAGATTAGTCATAGATGGATTGTTTCCAATGTTTAACTCTTTCGATTCTTTGAAAATTAGATCAATTTCCTTTCTTTGGTTTTTTAAATTGTCTATGTATAGTTTAAGGTCTTTCTGATTATGATTAATATAAAAGTCTTTTTCCTTGTATCCAAACAATAAAAAAGTTTGAAAATTTCTTATGTTACCAGTAAAGTCTTGTGAAATTTGATACGATTTGTAAGTGAAATTATTGAGATGATCAACTTTACGGTCGATATACAGGTAAAACATAAACCAAATAACTATCAAAACAATCATTGATGAAAATGATAAAAATATTTGTGTTCTGAAGTAACGAAAATTGTTGAAGAAAAATTTCAAGTACTTTTTTTTAGATGATGCAAATTTATAGCGTTTATTAAAAAAAACAGATTAAGATACTTCAAACAAAAGGTTAAGTTATTGTATGCTAAATTAAAATACTCAGCGAGTATAGATATTTAATTGAATACAATTTCTTGGATTTATAATTCATATTTCCAAAAGGAGTAAAAGAGACGTTTAATAATTGGATTAGTGTTAAAGGGATTTATTTACCCCTCTTTATCGTCAATCACGGATAGTTTCTGTTGATGAATTCCGTTTTCTTTTAGCGGGTTACGCTTTTGACAAACTAGCTCCTTCGGTTTTGCAGGAAGGTTCACGGAATATTTTAGTTCTTTGATGGAATACTATTAAGTTTTTTGGAAATAAATCAGTTTCTATTTTGAAATCTAAAATTAATTAATAACTTTGTAATTCAAAGTACTTTATTTATGAGTCAAAAACATCAAGAAGATTTATCGCATATTCGTTCCATGATGGAGCGCTCTTCAAGATTTATTTCGTTAAGTGGCCTTTCAGGAATATTTGCTGGGGCAGTTGCATTAGCTGGGGCAATTTATGTATATCAGTTGTTTAAACAGAATGGTATTGAATATTTTGACGGAAAGCAAAAGATGTATAGTTATGGTTTAATAATGGAATTAACTTTCATTGCTTTGTTAATTTTGATTTTAGCATTGGTATTTGGTATATTTTTCACTTTAAGAAAAAGTAAAAAGTTTAATTTACCCGTGTGGACTAATACTACTAAAAAGATGTTACTCAATTTAGCGATTCCTTTATTTGTTGGAGGAGTATTTTGTGTTGCGCTTTTATACCATCAGTTATTTGCTTTGATTGCACCAACAACTTTATTGTTTTATGGCTTAGCGCTTATTAATGCTGAAAAGTATACTTTTTCAGATATTAAATATTTGGGTATATGTGAAATTGTGTTAGGATGTATTTCCCTTTTTTATCTTGGATACGGACTTGTTTTTTGGGCTATAGGATTTGGAATTTTACATATTCTGTACGGTTTAATTATGTTCAAAAAATATAAATAATAATGGGAATCATTGATAAATTAAACAAAGATTTCGAAAGTCGAGTCAGACTAGGCATCATGTCTGTTTTGATGGTAAATGATTGGATTGATTTTACTGAAATGAAATCTTTACTGGATATTACTGATGGTAATTTAGCGAGTCATTCATCTGCCTTGGAAAAATCTGGTTACATAGAAGTAAAAAAAGAGTTTGTCGGTAAAAAGCCAAAAACTTCGTATCGAGTTACCAATATGGGAAGAACCGCTTTTGTTTCTCACTTAAATAGTCTTGAAAAATTAATTAAATCTAAATAGCACCTTTTTTTAACTTAATGCTTTGAATTGCAAAGTACTTTTAAAATTTTTATTATGAAAAAATATCATTTAATTTTAGCTTGTAGTCTGGTTTTTACATTGCTTTTTTACAAGGAAGCAGTAGGAGTAAATCTGGCGATTTTTGGGTTGCTACTGACCGGAATGATTTGCTATTTCTTTCAGGAACGATTTACAAGTCGTTTGCATTTAGGATTAGTCATCACCTCAGTTTTGTCGTGTTTTGCTTTTGCTTGGTATGGCGATTTTGTCTCCTTTTTGGCTTTATCAATGTCTATTCTTTTTTTACAATTTAAAACTCATGAAGTAAAACTTAAAATACTACAGATTTTTCCAATTATATTTATCAACGGATTTGCTTCGTTAGGTCGCATATTGATGTTTAGCCAGTGGCTTCCAAAAAGAGAAATTAAAAATGATTTGACAAAAAAACTCATTGCTTACATTGTTATTCCAGCTATATTTATAACCTTGTTTTTCGTGGTTTACGCTTTCGGTAGCGAACACTTTTCATCTCTATTTACGGATTATACTTTAGATTTGAATGTTTTGGAAGTCTTTCTAATTGCTTTGTTAGGCTTCTATATTTCGTTCAGTTTCTGGAATTATTGGGTACCAGAGATTTGTTATGATAGAAATTCAATGTTAGATAATGATTTTAGTAATGAGACAAGAATGGAGCATCAACAAACTTTTTCATTTCTTGATCTTGATTTTGAAAGAAAGAGTGGTGAAATTACTTTAGTGCTTTTAAATTGTATGATTTTAATTTTTATTGGAACATATAATTATGAACAGTTTTTTGAAGAACAAGTGGTTGTGTCTTTGAGCGCAGCAACACATGAAAGAGTAAATGCTGTTATTTTTTCAATAATAATGGCTGTTGGCGTGATGCTATTCTTTTTTAAAAATGGATTTAATTTTGACAAGAAAGCGAGTAATCTCAAATTACTATCTAAAATTTGGATAACATTGAACGGAATACTAATTATCAGTGCCATTATAAAAAATGTTGAATATATTACTGCATTTGGTTTAACCTATAAAAGATTAGGCGTTTTTGCTTTCCTGTTATTAGCAGTTGCAGGTTTATTAATTACTTTTTGGAAGATTTATAAGCAAAAAACAAATGCTTATCTTTTCAATCAAATGATTTGGTATTTTTATGGAACAATACTTTTATGCAGTTTTGTTAATTGGGGGAATATAATCACCAATTACAATATTTCTGTAAATAAAGGGGTAGAGCCTATATTTTTATCCGGATTAAATTTTAATGATGAAAGCCGTCGAGACTATTTTTTACTAAAGAAATTAAATGGACAATATATTGAACTTACAAGAGAGAAAGAGATTAGTCACAGGCAATCTAAAAACTTTTTATCAAAAGCATTGTACTACGAATTTATAACTAGTAAATAAAAGTAAAATCCCATTCGTTGAACTACCCTCAGATAATGTCTAACTTTTTGGGGGCAGTTCAACGAATGGGATTTTTATTCTTAATAATCTCCTCTTCCTTTAAACCTAGGATCGTCTCTTTTAATAAATTCGGTTCTTCTTTTTGGAGATTCAGTTTTGGGTAAACTCGCTTCTTCAGTTTTGCTCGAAGGTTCAATAAGTTCGTTTAATTCTTTGATTTCGGCATCTGTTAAATCACGGTAGCGACCTACAGGAATGTCTAGTGAAATATTGATGATTCTAATACGTTTCAAAGCGGTAACTTCATAACCCAGATATTCGCACATTCTACGAATTTGGCGGTTTAAACCTTGGGTCAAAACGATTTTAAAAATGGTGGAGCTGATTTTTTCTACCTTACATTTTCGAGTAATAGTGTCCAAAATTGGCACGCCATTTCCCATTTTTTCGATAAAGCGATCGGTTATGAGTTTGTTAACCGTTACGGTATATTCTTTTTCGTGATTGTTTCTGGCGCGAAGAATTTTGTTGACAATATCACCGTCATTGGTCATAAAAATCAATCCTTCACTGGCTTTGTCTAATCTCCCAATAGGGAAAATACGTTTTGGATAATTGATGTAATCTACAATGTTATTGCGAACTTCTAAGTTTGTGGTACATTCGATGCCAACAGGTTTGTTGAAAGCCAAATAAACGGGTTTTTCATTTTTCTCCCGAATTAATTTTCCGTCAATACGCACTTCGTCATCGGGTGAAACTTTTGTGCCTAATTCCGGAACGATTCCATTGATGGTTACACGACCTTCTTCAATGATTTTATCGGCCTCACGGCGGGAGCAATACCCAGTTTCTCCTATGAATTTATTGAGACGTTTTAGATTTTCTTCCATAATGCAAAAGTAGTACTAAATTGTTTAATCGTTTACGTAGTTATTTGTTTATTTGAAAATTAAGAAGTCGGCAAAAGATTTTGCTGATGTATCATTTTACTCCGTTTCAAATAAAAAGCGGGAGACTTTTTCATATAATTCTGCATCATGCATACTATGACCTAAACCTTTTGTTTCGATGAAAACGGCATTTTTCCATGTACTTGCAATTTTTTTACCTTCTTCGAATAAAACTACAGTGTCATCAATATCATGGGCAATAAATCCTTTTATATTTAATTTAGAAGCAAACATCTTACCAGAAAATTGTTCCAAACTGAGTTTGAAATTATTTAAATAATGATCTTCTAAAGCTTTAGAAATTTTAGAATTCAAACTCAACAGGGCAATGTAATTGTGCAAGATTATCTTGAAATCACTAGGCGCTCCCAGAATTACCATTTTTTTAAGCAAATCATTTTGATATACCGACTGATAATACAAACAAGTTTTTCCGCCCATAGAATGACCTATCAGGTATTGAGGCTTAAATTTTTGAACAGCAATATGAATAAATTCAGCATATTTAGGAATGCTAAATTCTTTTCCGCTCGATAAGCCATGAGCAGGACCATCGATGGCAATAATAGTACTTCCCGATTTTTTTAGATAGGGTAAGATATTCTCCCACCGAGAAGCGTTACTTTCCCATCCGTGAACCAAAAGAATAATGGTGTCATTTCCTTTCCAGATATACGTTTGAAAAGAATGCTCATCCAGATGAAACGTCTCTGATTGCGCTTCCTGTAGAATTTCGGGAAGATTAGTTTTTGATAATCTGCCTTCTCTGGGTTCACTAAAAAAGGCATACGCCAGTTGCGATGCTTTATTTGGAAATACAAAACTCAAAAAGTTAATGTACAATCCAATTGATTTAGTGAATATAAAAAACGTCAATTTCTTCATAATAAAAAAGCCTCCGATTAGGGAGGCTTAAATGTAATTAGAATTTAGAAAACAATTGTTCCATTTTCTCTTTTTCTTCGTCAGCAAGTGCGCTGTCGACTAATATTCTTCCTGAATGTTCATCAGTAATAATTTTCTTTCTTGAAGCGATTTCCACTTGTGTTTGTGGCGGAATCGTAAAGAATGATCCTGCAGATGCTCCTCTCTCAATAGAAACAACAGCTAATCCATTGCGAACGCTAGTTCTGATTCTAGTGTAAGCCTTCAATAATCTTTCTTCAATTAAAGCTTGGTATTCAGCTGATTTATCAGATAAAAAAGCTTCTTCTTTAGCAGTTTCAGACATGATAGCGTCTAATTCTGATTTTTTGTGCTTCAAATGATTCGATTTTGCTTCTAATCTTTCTTTAGAATTTGAGATTACTTCTTTCTTGTGTTCGATAGAAGCTTTCATTTCTTTAATTTGTTTTTCAGACAATTGAATTTCTAATTCTTGAAATTCAACCTCTTTAGTCAACGAATTAAATTCTCTGTTGTTGCGAACAGTTTCTTGTTGCTTCGTATATTTTTTGATAGCCTCTTTGTGCTCATCAATTGCATTCTTTTTTGCTTTGATTAGATCTTCGATAACTTCGAGTTCACTTTTCAATTTTTCTGAACGTGTGCTTAAACCTGCAACTTCATCTTCTAAATCCTCTACTTCAAGAGGAAGTTCACCCCTTACATTTCTGATTTCGTCAATTCTTGAGTCAATTAGTTGTAAATCGTAAATTGCTCTTAACTTGTCCTCAACACTTAATTCTTTCGTATTCGCCATATTCTATAAGTACTTAACTGGATTTGAATTTTCTTCTGATAAAATAACTGCAAAATTAAGGATTTTTTTCCGAAGATAGTCAACAATATAATTTTTTGTATAGCGTTCGCTTTCAAAATGTCCAATATCTGCTAATAAAAGTTTATTTTCGGCTTCATAAAACTGATGGTACTTCAAATCAGCAGTCAAAAAAGCATCTGCCCCGGCCTGAATCGCATTTTTTATCGCAAAACTTCCAGCTCCGCCAAGAACGGCTACTTTTTTTATTTCTTTTCCTATAAAGTTGGAATGCCGAATCCCGTCACTTTGCATTTTCACTTTTGCAAAAAGCAAAAACTCTTTTTCTTCCATCGGACTTTTCAATTCTCCAATCATTCCCAAGCCAATATTTTGATGTTGGTTTTGCAAGGCATAAATTTCATACGCCACTTCTTCATAAGCATGGCTTTTGAATAATGCTTTTAGAATTTTATTTTCTAAATGTTTTTCGAAAGTGACTTCGATTTTAATTTCATCTCCTTGCACAAATTCGAATCGCTCACCAACTTGAGGATTGCTGTGTTCATTTCCCATATAGGTTCCAATTCCTTTCGAATTAAAACTGCAATTTTCATAATTTCCAACCGTTCCCGCACCGGCATCAAATAATGCATTTCTTACTTCTTCCGCATTTTCCGGAATCGTATAGGTTACTAGTTTGCGAATGTAATTTTTTTTTGGAATCAGAATTTTAGTGTTTATCAATCCCAAGGCATCACAAAATATTTTATTCACGCCTTCTTGATGGTTGTCCAAAGCGGTGTGAACGGCATAGATGGCAATGTCATTTTTTATGGCTTTAATAACAGCTCGCTCCACATAGTTTTTGCCCGTTATTTTTTTTAAACCAGAAAATAATATCGGATGAAAACAAACTACCAAATTGCACTTTTTTGCAATTGCTTCGTCAATTATATTTTCTAAAGCATCATGGCAGACTAAAACACCTGTCGCTTCTGAATCTTGATCTCCAACCAATAAACCCACATTGTCAAAATCTTCAGCGTAGGCGAGTGGGGCCATTTCTTCAAGTACGGAAATGATTTCTTTGATTTTCATTAGTTTAGGGTTTAAGGTTTGAAGTTTAAGGTTTAAGGTTTTGTCGAGCGGAACTTTAAACATTAGACAAAAGAAACAAAATTTTAAATCAAAGATAATTTATTCTACTTTCGTAAAATGAATTTACTGCGAAAAATACTATTTCCGTTCGCCCTTTTATATGGTTTGATAACGAGTATTCGGAATTTTCTTTTCGATAAAGGTGTTTTAAAATCTTATTCTTTTGATTTACCTATTATTGCTGTTGGAAATCTAAGCGTTGGTGGAACAGGAAAAACACCTCAAATTGAATATTTGATTCGATTGCTTTCTGGTAAATATGAAATTGCCACGTTAAGCCGCGGATATAAAAGAAAATCGGAAGGCTTTATTTTGGCTGATGCCAATTCGAATGCTGCCATTCTTGGAGATGAGCCTTTTCAGTTTTTTCAAAAATTCAAAAACATCCAAGTTGCTGTTGACGCTAATAGAAAAAACGGAATTGAACAATTGCTTGGACAACAAGAAAAGCCAGAAGTTATTTTGCTGGACGACGCTTTTCAACACCGAAAAGTAAAAGCAGGGTTCTATATTTTACTGACTTCCTACGGCGATTTGTATTCGGATGATTGTATGCTGCCAACTGGTAATTTACGGGAGAGTAGCAGCGGAGCGAAAAGAGCGAATGTGATTATTGTTACAAAATGTCCTTCTAACCTTTCGCCAGATGAACAAAATGAAATCAAAAACAAATTAAAGCTGTCGATAAATCAAGAATTGTATTTTACGTACATCGATTATGATGATTGGATTTATTCTGAAAATAAAAAGATAAAAGTTGGTGAAATTAAATGGCTGGATAAAATACTAGTTGCAGGAATTGCAAAACCAGAACCGTTTTTCGCTTATTTACGGCATACAAATGATACCTGTTTGTCTTTTCCGGACCATCATCATTTTACCGATAAAGATATTTTAGAAATTAAGAATTTAGCTCAGGACAGCATTATTATAACTACCGAAAAAGATTATGTCAGGTTAAAAGGAAGTTTGCCAAGCGAACAACTTTTCTATCTGCCCATAAAAAGTTCTTTTATTTCAGGAAGTGAAAATTTTGATAAAAATATTTTAAATTATGTGGGAACAAGTTCAAGAAACCGTTAGTTTTATTAAAGGAAAAATTGATTTTACACCAGAATATGGTGTGATCTTAGGTTCGGGATTAGGGAGTTTTACTGATGAAATGAAAGTAGAATTTACATTGCCTTATAACGAAATTCCAAATTTTCCTATATCGACGGTTCAAGGTCACAAGGGTGCATTGGTTTTTGGAACAATAGGCGATAAACAAGTTGTTGCTATGCAAGGACGATTCCATTTTTACGAAGGTTATTCGATGAAAGAAGTGACTTTCCCGGTGCGAGTAATGAAGTTTTTAGGCGTTGATAAATTAATTGTTTCAAATGCATCTGGAGGAGTGAATCCAAATTATAAAGTAGGTTCTATTGTCATGATTACAGATCACATCAATATGACGCCGAAGCATCCTTTGCGGGGTAAAAACGATGAACGCTTTGGACCTCGTTTCGTAAACATGAGTGAGCCATATTCCAAAAAGATGATCGCTAAGGCCAAAGAATTGGCGCAGAAATTAAATATTGAGGTTCACGAAGGGATTTATCTTGGTTTACAAGGTCCTACTTTTGAAACTTTGGCTGAATATAGAATGGTGAAAATTCTTGGTGCTGATTGCGTAGGAATGTCCACAGTTCCAGAGGTGATTGTTGCTCGTCATATGGATTTGGAAACATTTGGAATTTCTGTAATTACTGATATGGGAAATGAAGAAAGTATTGGGACTATTTCTCACGATGAAGTTTTGGAAGCTGCTAAAAATGCAGAGCCAAAAGTAAGAATTCTTATTAAAGAATTGATTGTAAATTATTAGTCGCTATACGTTTTTAGCAATTACAGCATAGAATTCTTCTGGTATGAATGGCTTTGTAACAACATCATTCATACCAAAGGATAAAAGCATTTCACGATTTTCATCTAATGAGATGGCGGTAAGTGCAATTATAGGTGTTTTAGTATCGAATTTTCTAATTTCTTCTGTAGCAATAGTTCCGTTAATTCCTGGTAAATGGACATCCATAAGAATCAAATCAAATTTGTTCTTTTTCGCTATTTCTATAGCATCTTCACCATTGTCAATTATTTCGCAAAAGATTCCTTTGTTGTGAAGCATTTTTTCGGTAATCATTTGATTGATTTTATTGTCTTCGACTAAAAGTATTTTTTTATTTTTTAAGGAAGAATCATCGTATGTTTTAGGTTTTTCGTCAAGCTTCACTAATTGCGAGCCTAGTTTAAATTGTAATTTGAATGAAAAAGCAGAGCCTTTTCCTACGACACTCTTTAAGTTTATTCTACCGCCCAAAATTTTAATCAATTTTTTTACAATTGTTAAACCTAAACCAGTTCCGCCATATTTACGATTGATTTCTATAGAGCCTTGAGAAAAACTATCAAAAACACTTTGCAATTTGTCTGCCGGAATTCCAATTCCGGTATCAATTACTTCAAAATATAAAGTTGCATTTTTAGCTTCCAAAGAATGAAGTTTTACAATTACGCTGACATTACCATTTTTTGTAAATTTAAGTGCATTGTTAATCAGATTCATTATTATCTGAGATAATTTTGTAGGATCACCAATCAAATAATCCGGAATGGAGGAGTCAATTTCGAGATTAAATGTGTTGTTGTTTACAGTAGCTAATTCTTTTAAAGAGTTTTGTATGTCTTCTAATAATTGTTTCAAATTAAAGTTGATATATTCAATTTCAACCTTATTAGAATCAATTTTATTAATTTCCAGAATTTCATTTATAAACTTTGTCAGATAATCTCCTGAAAATTTTAATGAATTCAGATAGTCCATTTGAGCTTTTTTTGGATTTTCTTCCAATAATAAATGAGCTATTCCGTTTATGGCATTTAGTGGTGTCCGAAGTTCATGGCTCACAGTCGATAAAAATTCAGATCGGGCATTAGAGGCTCTTTCCGCTTTCTCTTTAGCGATTTCCAACTCATTGTTTTTTTCTTTTAACAGTAGATTGGACTGCGTTCTAATGATATTGTTTTTATACAAAGACAAGCTTAGTAAGGATAAAATAGAGATTAACGCAATTGCCAGAATACTAATTAATTTAGAAAACTTATTAGCCTTTTCCTGTTGTTTGTTATCACTGTCTAATTGCGCCAGTTCTTTTAAACGTTCGGACTCTTTAAATTTATCATAATCATCAATTCCCAGTCTTTCGTTGTTTAAAATAGAAATGCTTTCTTTGAGATTGAGATGTTGTTTTAAATAAGAATATGCATTGTTTTTATCCAGCATTTTTTCGAAAACAGAACTTAATGCGAGTAAAATATTTGATTTTTGTTCTAGATTTTCATTTTTTTCATTTAACGCTAATGCTTTATTTAGATAGTTCAAAGCTAGGTTAAATCGGTTTTTTGTAGCTTCGATAGTTCCTATTTGATACAGCGCTTCCACTTTAGAATCTACTATTTCGGGACTCTCAGGTTTTGCAATAATGGTTTTGAAAATTGTTGATGCTAAATCCAAATTTCCTTTTGACTTGCTTATAATTCCTCTTTGAAGCATTATTATTTGAGCAGTATCAGGGATTTTTAATTCATCAAATATTGATTGAGTTTGGTCAAAACAAATTTCGGCATCAGCAAAATTTGCTTTTGCGACATAGCATTTCCCAAGATAATAATAAGAATAGGCATATGCCTCAGTCGGGTTTAAATTTTTATATAGTGCAATGCTTTTATGAAAGGTTTCAATAGCATCATTATACTTTTTTAAATCATAATAAATTTTACCTAAGGAATAGGTCTGATTTGCTTGAGCCAGTGAATTACGAGCTTCTTTAGAATAGTTTATTGCTTTTTGGGTGTAGAAAAGAGCATTTTTGTATTTGTTATTTAAGATATTGGATTTGCTTAAATTACCATAATATGAAATACTATCTGTTTTCTCATTAGCTTGAGAATACAGAACCGAATTTAAAAAAAAGATAAAAATGAAAAGGTATTTCATTTATAACTGAATTTTTTATTGTTAATTTTTTCTACTTTCTATTAATAGAATTAAATCAATAATTCTAGAAGAATATCCTATTTCATTATCATACCAGCCTACCACTTTCACCATTTTGTCAATTACTGAGGTGAGTTGTGCGTCAAAAAGACAAGAGTTTCTGTTTCCAATAACATCTACAGAAACAATTGGATCTTCAGTATAATCGAGAACTCCTTTTAAGTTAGTTTGTGCTGCAATTTTAAAAGCAGCATTTATTTCATTTATGGTAACAGCTCGTTTTACATTGAACGTAATATCCGTTAAGGAACCATCAGGAACAGGGACTCTAATACCGCATCCGCCAATTTTTCCTTGCAATTTAGTGAAAATTTTTGTCAATGCCTTTGCTGCACCAGTAGTTGTAGGAACAATTGATTGACTTGCCCCACGTGCTCTGCGTAAATCCTTATGCGGTTGATCGTGTAAACTTTGATCTGTTGTATACGAGTGAATTGTAGTGATGTAGGCCTGCTCAATACCGCAAAGTTCATCAATGACTTTCATCATTGGTGCTGCATTATTCGTTGTGCAACTGGCGTTGGAAATAATGGTTTCGCTACCATCTAGAATATTCTCATTCACGCCTAGAACAACCGTTTTTATCGTGTCTACTTCTGAAGGTGCAGAAAGAATTACTTTCTTGGCACCAGCCAAAATATGAGCATTTATTTCTTCAAAAGTACGGTACTTTCCAGTCGACTCTATTACGTAATCGATGTCTAAACTTTTCCAATCAAGATTTGAAATTTTTTTTTCGTGAAAGAATAAATAATGTTTTCCATCTACGGAAAAACCTTTTTCATCAGGACTTACTGAAAATGGTAAAACACCGTGAATACTGTCGTATTTCACTAAATGTGCCATAGTTTTTTTATCAGCAATATCATTTATGGCAACGACTTCAATAGTAGGATGGTTTAAAAGCAAGCGAAATAAATTCCGACCAATTCTTCCAAAACCATTAATGGCAATTCTTGTTTTCAAATGGATTCGTTTATTCGTTTATTTGCTTAACCGATGAACCGATTAAACAAATGAATTTTTTATAAAATATGTTTTTGTGCTTTGTAGGATGAACGAACTAATGGTCCGCTTTCTACATGACGAAACCCTAATTCCAAGCCAAATTTCTCATATATTGCAAACTGATCCGGCGTTATAAACTCTTTTACGGGTAAGTGTTTTTTACTGGGTTGCAAGTATTGGCCTATTGTTACAATATCAACATTTGCATCACGTAAATCGCGCATCGTTTGAAAAACTTCTTCTTCTTTTTCACCAAGACCAAGCATGATTCCAGACTTCGTTCTATTGATTCCTTTTTCTTTTAAGTAACGCAAAACTTCCAGACTTCGGTCATATTTTGCTTGAATACGCACTTCACGCGTTAATCTGCGAACGGTTTCTACATTATGCGAAACTACTTCAGGATTGGCTTCCACGATACGGTCAATATTTCTTTCGATACCTTGAAAATCAGGAATTAATGTTTCAAGTGTTGTGTTTGGGTTCATTCTTCTAATGGCTTTTACGGTTTCAATCCAAATAATTGATCCGCCATCTTTTAAATCATCTCTGTCAACGCTGGTAATTACGGCATGTTTGATGTTCATAATTTTGATAGAACGCGCCACTTTTTCAGGCTCATCCCAATCCACAGTTTCTGGTCTTCCGGTTTTTACACCACAAAAACCACAAGAACGGGTACATACATTTCCTAAAATCATAAATGTTGCCGTTCCTTCACCCCAGCATTCACCCATGTTTGGGCAACTTCCCGAAGTACAAATCGTGTTCAAACTATATTTGTCAACTAAGCCGCGAAGCTCTGTATATTTTTGGCCAATTGGGAGTTTAACCTTCAACCATTTCGGTTTTCCAATTGGTAAAGTATTTTCTAAAACAGTTTCCATATATCAATTTTCAAAGCACAAAGATAAGGAATGTAGTTTATTTGTGGATTCGTTTATTTGTTTATTTGAAGAAGAGAAATTGCAGCAGTAGGAGCACAATATTTGCTATTTTTAGGAAATAGTTGGCCTGCTTTCCACTGTATCCACGCAAAAAAATGCGTGGGATGCCACTGCAATCAGGGCTAAAAAGGCCTTTTGGTTTTTTTAAGAGAAAATGTTTTAAAGAAAATAATGACAATATTCAAAAAAAGCTTCAAAATTAAATGAAGCTTTTCTGTTTTAAATAACTAATCCATTTGTACCGTAATGGGAAGAGTATAGGCAGTTCGAACCGGTTTTGAACCAATCATTCCCGGAGACCATTTCGTTTTTAAGGATTTCAATACTCTGACGGCTTCTTTTCCTAAACCATAACCAGGATCTCTTTTTACCTGAATGTCAGTCATGCTTCCGTCTTTTTCTATTACAAAAGACACATAAACTTTCATGGTACTGCCACTGTCAATATCTGGTTTTTCAAAATTATTTCCTACATAGGTATAGAACTTATTGATTCCTCCCGGGAATTCAGGAAGTTTGTCCAGACTTACACTGGCAATAATTGTATTTCCGGGATCAACAGGAGTATCCGTTCCCGTTCCTGTTCCAGAGGAAGAAGTTGGGTTTATGCCAACAGTTGCCGTTCCATCTGTAATGCTGTTTGTTGTACTTGTGTTTTCGGTATTTTTTGCAATATCTTGATTTGCCAGTTGTGCCTGTACAATTATGGGATTCACTAGTTGGTCACTTTGAATCGGAGCTTCCGCATTTTGTGTTTTTACTTCGGGAAGAACTGGTTTTTCTATTTCTTGAATTTGATTGGGTATAATATCGGTTAGTTGAACAGGCGTTGTGAATTCGGGTATAATTAACGTTATCCTATTTTCAGAATTAAAATAATTCAGAACTACAGGAATACTCAAAGCAGAAACTAAAAGTAATATTCCCATGAAAAGTGCCATTATTGAAGTTTTGGTACTTTCCTGGCGCAACTGATACGCTCCATATTCTTTGTTTCTGTATTGAAAAACAAGGTCAATCCAGCTGGTTTCGTAAATGCTTAATTTTGACATAATTTATGGATTTAAAGGTTAGGTATCAGTTAAATCATAAGCAAGGGTTGTTTTTATTTAACAACGTAAATAACAAGAAATTTAGTATGTAATGTGTGGGTTATTTTTTAATTAAAAAAAAGTTGAAAAGAGAAGGCTGTAAAGCGTTGTCTATTTATAACCACAGATAGGAATTGCCGTTGGTTTTAACCAACGGATAGGGAATTTTAGAACAAATTGGCTTTAGCCAAAGTAGTTTTATAATTTCGGCTAAAGCCAATTTTCATTTCTCATTTTAATACATTGGTTAAAACCAACGGCAATTGAAATAAAAATAAAAAACAACAATATAAATAATCGTATTATCTCTTATTCTGAATGATTTCGGCCAGAAGTTTTTTGGCGCGAAGCAATTTAATTTTTACATTACTCAACGGTTCGCCAATTTTGTTGGCAATTTCCTGATAACTCATTTCCTGAAAATAGCGCAACTGGATGACTTCCTGATAATGTGGTTTCAATTCTTTGATGAATTGCAATAATTGGGAAAGATTTTGTTCCGTGATCAATTCATCTTCTGCCGATGGAGTAGTGTCGGCAATATTGTAAGCTTGTTGGTCTTCTTCATCAGTAATTTCTACAAAAAGACTCGATTTCTTTTTTCGCAATAAATCAATGTGAACGTTTTTTGCAATAGCGATTAGCCACGTATTAAACTGAAATTCGGAGTTGTAAGTGGCTATCTTGTCAAAAGCTTTTGAAAAAGTTTCTATGGTAATGTCTTCAGCATTGGTTTCGTTTTCAGTACGCTTGAGCATAAAACCATACACTTCATTCCAATAATAATCCAATAGAAAGGTAAAGGCAACCTGATCGCCTTGTTTTGCTTTTTCTATTTGTTTGTTTATTTCCAAAGTACTGGTTTTGAGAATATATTCGTTATAAAGATATTGATTTGTGTAAATATAAGTACTATTTCAACTATAGGAAACCAGAATTTAATGTCGTTTTCTTTTAATTTTCCTGCCGAAAATCCAACAACAATCCAAGCAACTAAGTATCGGAGTACAATTAAACCCAAAACTAATATCAATTGAAATTGGAAAGCCAATAAGAGAATAGGCAATAAAATAAATAGTAATTGCGAACAATAAAATGCTCCTAATTGTAATTTATCGAAAGGTTTATAATAATTTACTGTGGATACATGTCTTCTTTTTTGGGTAAACCAGTCTTTGAATGTCGTTTTTGGTCTAGAAAGTGTAAAACTTTCCGCTGTGAAAGCAATGGTCGTGTTTTTTGCATTTGCCGCTTGATTAACAAATAAGTCATCATCTCCAGAGCGGACTTGCATGTGTTCTATAAAACCATTTACATTAAAAAAAGTTTCTTTTTTGTAAGCTAAATTTCTGCCCACACCCATATAAGGTTGTCCGATTTTTGCCCAAGAAAAATATTGAATTACCGTAAGTAAAGTTTCAAAACGAATTATTTTATTCAGGAATGAATTAGGAATTTTTTCATATTTACCATAACCCAAAACAATTGTTTTTTGCATCGTAAACTGTGAACTCATAGCAAGTATCCAATCTTTTGAAGTAGGGTAACAATCAGCATCAGTGAATAATAAATATTCTTTTTTGGCCGCTTTTATTCCTAAAGTCAAAGCATATTTTTTGTTTCCCCAAAAGGCTTCGTTGTTCTTCACTTTTACCAAACGTACATTTGAATATTGCTTTTCAAATTCTTCGAAAATAGCCAAAGTATTATCACTTGAAGCATCATCTATCAAGACAATTTCAAAATCAGGGTAATTTTGTTCAGCAAGTAACGGGATGTAATTCGCTACATTTTCTTCTTCGTTTTTCGCACAAACAATTACCGATATTGGGATTTTTTTTGGCGTTATCTTTTGTGTTTTGGCGAAAGCGAATTTCCCAAAAACACCTAGATAATACGAAATTTGAACAGCAACTATAAAAATAAAAAAGTAAAGAATTAGTATAAGCATCAGAGTTTAATGAGTTTTTAAATCGAGTGCAAAGGTATGAATAGAATTGTGAATTGTTAAGTACAATGTGTGAATTTCGAAATAATTTATCGAGTGCATTTTTTCATTTCATTTGCGACAGCAATCGCTTGGGTATCTTCTGTTTTTTCTAATTCGGAAATGATGTTTTGATAATTTTTATCATCTCGGTTTTGCGATAATTTTCTTGTGGCTTGGATTTCTGTAATTTCGATTTCAAATGCTACAATACCTCGGGTTTGCATCATGGTTTTCTTAGATAAATCTTCTACACGAACTGGGTTTTCAGAATTTTGTTCGTATTTATCAACCAGTTTTTTTAGGGATTCGACAACAGCATCGCCCTCGATAATTTTGATTTTCCCGTAAACATGAACCGCAATGTAGTTCCAGGTAGGAACATTTTCATGATCGTACCAAGAAGAAGAAATGTAAGAATGTGGTCCGGAGAAAATAGCTAAAATTTGGTCTTTATCAGTGAAACCTTTCCATTGTGGGTTTTCTTTAGAAATGTGGCCACATAAAATTTGATTTCCATCTTTATTACTATCCAGTTCTAATGGAATATGTGTTGCGCACAATTTTCCATCCGTTTGATTGATTAGGATACCAAAGCTGTTCTCTTGAAGAAATTTTTCGATTTCTTCTTGATTTTCGTTTTTGTAGGGATCTGGAGTGTACATTTTATGATTAGGTTTTAGATGTTGGTTTTTGGAAATTTAGCATTAGAGATAGCAAAATGGATTTTAGGATTTATAAATACCCAACACCTAAAATCTGAAACTAAATTACATTTACCTCAGCCTCAATATGAATGCCAAACGTTTTAAAAATTGTCTCTTGAATATCTTTTGAAACATTCAAAATATCCTGTCCTGTGGCATTGCCATAATTGACTAAAACTAAGGCTTGATTTTTATGGATTCCCGCATCACCAAAACGTTTTCCTTTGAAACCAGCTTGCTCAATCAGCCATCCGGCAGGAACTTTTACTTCGGTTTCAGAAATATCGAAATATTTCATTTCAGGAAATTGCTGTTGTATTTTTTTAAAATCCGATTTTAATAGAATAGGATTTTTAAAGAAACTGCCACTGTTTCCCAATTCCTTCGGATCTGGTAATTTACTTTGTCGAATCGCAATTACGGCATTACTGACGTCTTTTAAAGAAGGATTGGTAATGTTATTTTTTTCTAATTCTGACGTAATATCGCCGTAAGAAGTATTGATTTTATGGTTGCGTTTTGTCAATTTAAAAACTACCGATGTAATGACGTATTGGTCTTTTGCTTCATTTTTGAAAACACTTTCCCGGTAGCCAAAATGACATTCGTCTTTTGTGAATGTTTTATTTTCCTGATTTTCTATCGTCATCGCTTTGCAGGAAACAAAAGTGTCTTTAATCTCAGTGCCATAAGCACCAATGTTTTGTACTGGAGTGGTTCCCACATTTCCAGGAATAAGTGACATGTTTTCTAAACCGCCAAAATTTTGGTCAATGGTCCAAAGTACAAATTCATGCCAGTTTTCTCCAGCCTGGCTTTCGACCCAAACAAAATTATCATCTTCTTCAATAATTTTTTTGCTTTTCAAATCGATATGAATAACCAATCCATCAATATCTTTTGTCAAAAGCATATTGCTTCCGCCGCCTAAAATAAATTTTCTCTGGGATTTATTTTCCTGTAAAATAGTTTTTAAATCTTCTGCCGAATGTACTGCAACAAACTGTTTTGCTTTGGCTTCAATACCAAATGTATTGTATTTTTTTAAAGAGAAATTATGTAGTATTTCCATAAAAGAAAGTGCTTTTTTGAATAGTTTAATCCTAGGTCAAAAGTAAGAATTAAAATTTAGTTGTATAGGTTTTCATCCAGATATGCATCATAAACAGTGGCATAATGTAAGAAGTCATGCGGGTGTCGCCTTTTTGTAAATTTTGAACGAGTTTCTGAATGTTTATGTGTTCAAAATAAGGAATTTGGAATAAATCACTTCTAGAAAATGATTCTAATTCTTCTTTAAATACAGGACTTTTAGTTATATAATCACCCCAAGGAACACTCAATCCTACTTTTCTGAATTTTAGAATTTTATCAGGTAAGCGTTCTTCCATCGATGATTTCAGGATGAATTTCCATTTTTTTCCTGCAAACATCCATTTGTCTTCAATTGAGCCTAATCCGACAACTAATCTTGGATCTAAAAACGGTTCCCGACATTCAATGGATGCACCCATTGTACAGCGATCGTTTCTGTCTAAAAGCGAGCATAAATAGGTATGTTGGTCAAAATAAAGGGCTTGTCTACGTAAATTGTCCGGATATAAAGATTTTGCTTCTTGGTAAATTTGTTTTCTGTATTCGTTTTTAGGAGGTGTATTAATTCCAAAAGTTTTCGCAATGTCTTTTGGAAAAATATTAGAGCCATTGTAAATGATCAATTCAGATTTTTTTTTGATTTGGGCATAACGCATTAACTTTTCGTATCGTGGGTTTTTTATGAAAACATCTAAATTACTAATGGTGGCAATGGAATTCAATAGAGATGGATATTGTAAGGCTTTGTATCGCACATAACCACCCATTAATTCATCAGCACCTTCACCGGAAAGTAATACTTTTACTGACGGTTTTGCCATTTGTGAAACTGCCAAAAGATGTGGTTCGCTCAAATGCATAATAGGTTCGTCTTGAAAATAAGTGGAACTTATTAATTTATCATAAAGCTTTGTATGCTCCAATTGCATCGTATGAAATCCATAGTCGAATTTCTCCGCCATCATTTTAGCCAAATGCGATTCGTTATGTTCTTTCTCTTTGAAACCAATATTAAAAGTTTGAATATCTTTGTAATTTTGATGGAATAATGAAGCCAAAATTGAGGAAGAATCCAGTCCGCCACTCAATAAAACGCCAACAGCAACGTCACTTACCATTCGCAGTTTTATGGAGTCATCAAAAGTTTCGCGAAACCATTCTACGGGATTTTTTATTTCAGGCTGATTTTGAATTTCCTTTTTTAAGTCCCACCATTTTTTGGTTGTTACTTTTCCACCTTCATGAATGGTCATGATATGTCCGGGCAATACTTTTTTTACATTTTGGTACAAAGTATTTTCGCCGGCAACAAATCGGTTAAAAATATATTCTTGTAGTCCATCTTGTGCCATTTTGAGAGGAACTCCAGCCGTGAATAGTGCTTTTTGTTCGGATGCGAAATAAAAAGTCTCGTTGTAAAAAGAATAATATAGCGGTTTAACCCCCATTCTGTCACGAACAACAATTAACTTTTTTTCCATTTTATCCCAAATAGCAAACGCAAACATTCCGTTGAGACGATTGAGCATTTTTAAACCATGTAATTGGAATAATTTCATCAAAACCTCGGTATCTGAAGTGGTTTTAATGTCAAATCCATTGCTTTTTAACTCGGGATAAAATTCTTTGAAATTGTAGATTTCGCCATTATAAACCAGCACATATCTTCCGTCTTCCGATAGGAAAGGTTGGTGCCCGGCTAAGGAAATATCTAAAATTGAAAGTCTTCTGTGTCCAAAGCCAATATTATTTTCTATAAATAATCCTTTATCATCCGGGCCGCGATGTTCCAGCGAATCGCGCATCTTTGTTAGAATCCGTTCGTCAATTTTTTTTTGTGATTGTAAATGCAAGATTCCATTAATTCCACACATAGTTAATTTGGGCTATTTGTGTTGATTAATTCGTGGTATTTGTTGGCAATAATTCTCATGTTTATATTGTAATCTGCATTTTTTTCTACAAACGTTCTGTTTTTTAAAACTGCTTCGTTCCTATGTTTATTGTTTTCAAATGCCCAGATTAATTCTTCTGCCAGCATTTTGTAATCATCAACGGTAACTAATTGTCCGTTTTCTCTATGTTTAATCCAACTTTGATTTCCTAGAATATCTGTTACAATTGGATAACAGTTAGTAGCCATCGCTTCAAATAAAGAGGCCGAAACACCTTCAGTTATTGGCATACTAATGTAGATATTAGATTGCTGCAATAGTTTTGGTAATGCTGTATTTGGAATTCTTCCGGTAAAGTTGACTTTGTTTTCGATATTTAATTTTTTTGCTAAATCTTTCAATGAAGAAAGTTGTGTTCCGTCTCCTATAATAGTAAGTACGAAATCTATTCCTTTTTGGTTTAAAATAGCAAATGATTTTAAAATAATATCATGACGGTATTCTGGTAACAAAGAGCGAGTGACAATAGCACAAATTTTTTCTGGATTGGCATTGTTGTTATTACCGAATTTCTCTAAATCAATTCCCTTTGGTAAAACCAAAACTTTATTCATGTCGACATTGGCTGCCAGCATAGAAATAGTCATCACTGAGCCCCAAGCATGAATTAAATCCGCTTTTTTGAAAGCGTAATTCTGAATGAGTTTTTTTAAAGGTAATGAAATCGATTTTTCAGGCCATAAATCGGTTCTGCCTTGCTGTGCAATTGCTATTGGCTTTACACAAGATAATGCAGCAAGAAAACCGTAACTGGTGGTTCTTTCTGCAATTACCATGTCCGGTTGTTGGGCTTTTATTATTTTTCTAATTTTAAAAATAGCTAATTCTAATTCTAAAAGCCTTAAAATTCGGTTATGAATACAATCACTGGGTGTTTTTAATTCCCAAGTAATGATTTCAAAATCACCAAATTGCTTAAGACCGTTCATCCAAGTGATGGCATCAGCTCTATAGGATTCTCCCAGAAAAAGAATTTTCTTTTTTTGCATCGGTATAAATTAGAATTACTCAGAAGTTAAAGCGCGATTTATAAAGTCATTTAGTGGTTTCAGGGTAATTAATTTTTTACTCATTGTAGCAACAAAATCTTTTTTTGTTACTTCTGAAATATCAATTCTTTGAGAAGATTCAAAGCTTTTCAGTTTGAGTAAATCAATGGCTGGATGGTCTTTTTCGTACCCTCGTGGTGGGTTTTTTAGTGTGTTTTTTTCATTCCGATCAAAATCCTTAAATTCCTTTTTGAAATTTTTATCCTCAAGAATTGCTTCTAAATCATCATGAAAATAAGCAATTTCCTTACGCATTTTTTTCAAATCATCCGCTTCAGGACAATACAATCCTCCGGCAATAAAACTAGCGCCTTTTTCTAAATGAATATAATATCCAGAGCGATTTAAACCTTTTGCACCCGAAGAAAGCCAAACACCCAAGTGCGATTTATAAGGAGTCTTGTCCTTAGAGAACCGAATGTCACGATTGATTCTAAAAGTACAATTTTTTACTTCCAGCATTTCCAGCGAAGGATCCATTGGTTTCATCACGTCAAGTAAATCAGCAACTAATTGCTGGTAATCTTTCTTGAAAGCTTCGTACCTTTTTTTATTTTCCAAAAACCAATCCCTATTATTGTTGGCCTTTAAATCATCCAGAAATTGTAGCGTGTCTTTTGAAAGCATATTGAAACTATTATAATTGTTTTTTTAAATCCTCTTCACTTATAAATCCAGAATGTTTCCATTTTACTTCTTTGTTTTCATACAATAATAAGGTAGGAAGTTCACTAATTTTCATTTCAGTCATCAGGGTTTTATTTTTATCTGCATCCAATCGAATAATAACGATTTTATCTGCTAATTCTTTTTCCATTTGCAAAAGATACGGTTTCATTTTTTTGCATGGAGCGCACCATTCTGCATAAAAATCAATCAATACTTTTTTATCTGAGTTTAATAATTTGTTGTATTCCTGAGTTGATAGGCCAATTATTTTGCTACTTGGTTTAGAAAGGCCCGCTGAATCCCATTTTAATATTCCACCGTCTAATTGGTATATGGTTGTAAAGCCTAATTCACTTAATTTTTCAGCAGCTTTTTGACTTCTTCCTCCACTTTTGCAATACACAAAAATAGGTTTTGATTTGTCGAATTTTGCGGCATTTGTAACAAAATCATTGCTAAGCCAATTTACATTTTTAGCATTGTCAATATGATCGGACGCAAATTCCTCAGGAGTTCGTACATCTAGGATTTGTGGATTTGGAGTCTCCTTTATTCTTTCTGCAAAAGCTTTGGCTTCAATAGTTTTTACGTCTTTTGAAGTTTGTCCATTACAGGATAAAACTACAAAAGATAGGATTATAAGGAATATTGAATGAAATTTCATTGATCTAATTTTAAATTGGAATAGGCTAAATTAGGTAAATTTTCATTTTTGTAATCTTAATTAACTATTAAATAAAATTATAAGTTGAAAATTTTATAGGTCTGATGTGTCGATTTTACAATCGTTTCCGTGCGTTCCGGATGTGTATCTGAAATAAAGAGCTGTCCAAAAGTATCGCTGTTGACCATTTCAATAATTTTAGCCACTCGACTTTCGTCTAATTTATCAAAGATATCATCAAATAATAGAATTGGTTTTACGCCACTTTGTTTTTTTAGGAATTCAAACTGTGCTAATTTTAAAGCGATTAAAAATGATTTCTGTTGACCCTGTGATCCAAATTTCTTGATGGGATGTTCGTCTATTTCAAATGATAAATCATCTTTATGAATTCCCACACTGGTGTAATGTAACGCTCTGTCTTTATTGATGTTTTCTTGTAAAAGTGTCAGTAAATCTTTTTCGAATAAATGACTTTCATATACCAGCTGAACTGTTTCTTGTGAACCCGTTATGGCTTGATGATGTGTATTGAAAATAGGAATAAACTGGTCGATAAATTCTTTTCTTTTTTCGAAAATATAATTTCCGAAACTGTTGAGCTGCTCATTATATATAGATAACGTATCGTTTTCAAAAACATGATTCAGTGCAAAATATTTTAACAAAGCATTACGCTGGCTCATTACTTTTTGGTATTGAATCAGTTGTTGTAAATAATGGGAATCTAACTGCGAAATTATGCTGTCAATGAATTTTCTTCGAGTTTCACTGCCTTCCACAACCAAATCGCTGTCGGTGGGAGAAATAATAACCAAAGGAATAAAACCAATATGATCTGAAAATTTATCGTACGCTTTTCCGTTGCGTTTTAATATTTTTTTTTGGCCTTTTTTTAGACTACAAAGGATTTGCTCATTTCTTTCGTTTTTTTCAAATTCAGCATCAATCACAAAGAATTCTTCTCCGTGTTTAATATTCTGAACGGCTAATGGATTGAAATAGCTTTTTCCGTACGATAAATGGTAGATTGCATCAAGCACATTTGTCTTTCCAATACCATTCTTACCTACAAAACAATTTATTTTGCTGTCAAAAGCGAAATTTGCTTCTGAAAAATTCTTATAATTGAATAATGAAATCTTTTTTAAATACATCTTTAAGGCTTGCTGGTATTGAGAACTTTGATGTTTTTGAACAGGTTTTTCAAAGCGGGTGCAAATTATTGAAAAATATCGATAAAAATGGCTTTTAGATTTTTTCTATGGAAATTATTTTTCCTTTGGAAAGAAAGAACCTCCTATAATATTTTTTTGAATATAAAAGCATATTTTTTATGTCGGTTTGAATAAAAATTTTATTTTTGCGACTCACTAAATTAAAATTAAATGGCTACGTACAGTAAAAGAGGATATAAAGCACCAAAAGAAAAAGAAGTAAATGATGCGGTTGAAGAGGTTAAAATTGATGAAAAAGACAGCACAACAGCCGGTGTTTTTTCAACATTAGACGAAACAGCTTCAAAAACTGAGGATTGGGTAGCTAGAAATCAAAAAGTCATTATTGGATTAGTTGCAGGTGTTGCATTGTTTACTGTAGGTTATTTAGCATATCAAAAATTTGTTGCTACGCCAAAACAAGACGAAGCGGCTAATGAAATGTTTGTTGCGCAAGAAAATTTTCAAAAAGCTACTGACGGAGTTGCTAGTGATTCATTATATAAGTTGTCTTTGAATGGTTCCGAAGGGAAATTTGGATTTTTAAAAATTGCTGATGAATATTCAGGAACAGATGCAGGAAACTTAGCTAATTATTATGCAGGTTTGGCTTATTTGAATACGGGAAAATATAACGAAGCTATCGAATATTTAGGTAAATTTAAATCTGAAGATATTGTTTTGGGTGCTTTGGCAAAAGGAGCGATAGGGGATGCTTATTCTCAAAAAAATCAACCAAAAGAAGCTTTAGAAAATTACGTAAAAGCAGCTGAGTCAAATAAAAATGATTTTACAACACCACGTTTCTTGTTAAAAGCTGGAAAAATAGCTTTAGCGTTAGGAAACAAAGTAGATGCTTTAAAATATTTTACAGATATAAAAGAAAATTTTGAGGCAACTCCAGAAGCTGCTTCAATTGACGTCTTGATAGGATTGGCACAATAGTAAAAATGATTTAAGATTCCTGATTGAAGAGTGTAGATTTTTGTTTTCAAAATGCTATCTTTAATATCTGAAATCAAAACTCTATAATCAAAAATCAAATGGCTACCGTAAATAAAAATTTATCTGATTACGATAAAAATTCAATCCCAAATGCGAAAGATTTTCGCTTTGGGATTGTTGTTTCAGAATGGAATGATGCTATAACTGAAGGACTTTATAAAGGTGCTATAGAAGCCCTTTTGGAAAATCAAGTTCCACCACAGCATATTATTCGGTGGAATGTTCCTGGAAGCTTTGAACTTATTTATGGCTCTAAGAAAATGTTGCAAACGCAGAATGTAGATGCTGTTATTGCTATTGGATGTGTAATTCAAGGGCAAACGAAACATTTTGATTTTGTGTGTGAAGGAGTAACTCAAGGAATTAAAGATTTGAATGTACAAACTGATATTCCGGTTATTTTTTGTGTTTTGACTGATAATACCATGCAACAATCCATTGATCGAAGTGGAGGAATTCACGGGAATAAAGGGACTGAAGCGGCTATTGCGGCTATAAAAATGGCTTATATTCGTCAACAAGCTTCATTATCACATCAAATAGATAATCAACATTTATTGTCTGCAGGAGCTATCCAAATAGAAGAAGGATCGCCTTTAGAGTTGAAGGAATAAATAATACAATTTTATTAAAACATAAGTAAAAACCTACTCCAATGGAGTAGGTTTTTTATTGAGTCACTAATACATTTATAGTAGATTCTCCATATATATATATGGGCATTAGCAATTAATAAAGTATTAAAGAATCTGTGGAAATCCGTTTTATGAATTATAAATCATTACCCAAAGGATTATTCATGTGCATGAGCTGCTTCAAGATTAATATCAGATAGCGCAATTTCGGTTAATGATACGTCTGTTTTTTTCTCTTCTTCGAGAGTTTTAGCCAATAAAGTGGCAGCTTTATTTTCACCTAATGTTACAGCATAAGCACGCAAAGTACCGTAAGTGGCAATTTCATAATGTTCTACTTTTTGAGCTGCGGCAATGATTGCTGCATCGCGTACCACTCCAATTTCGGTTTCTTCCATAATGCCATCAGCTTCTTTTAGCAATCCTTCCATCGCATCACATTTTTTACCTACTGCTTTTATGCCCAAAGATTCAAATACTTTTTCTAAACGAACAACATGTTCCTCTGTTTCTTTTAAATGGTGTTCAAAGGCATGAATCAGTTTAGATGAAGTTGCATTTTTTGCCATTTTTGGCAAAGCTTTCGTCAACGCATGCTCTGCCCAAAAGATGTCTTTCAATCCATCTTCAAAAAAATCTCTCAGACCTTGTGCCGCATCTGGTTTTGCTTTTACAGCTCCTTTTTTAGATTCTGCTTTTGCATTTTCTTGTTTTTCATTGGTTGCTTTCATAACTGTTGTTTTTAATTATTTTACTTGTTTGAAATAACAAATTTAAGTTTTAAAGGTGTAGAAGGGTTATATAATTTCGTTAAAAAATTTCAAAATTCATACTTTATGTTATTGTTTTTCAAGTATTTGAATTTTTGTATTGGCCTTGGGATTTTAGTCTTTGATTTAGAATTAGATGATGTTTCATAATATATGCGGAATATTTGTATCACAGTAGATTTGAGGGTTAACTTGCTGAAATTAGTTCTTAACGAGGCTGTATAGGCCGAATTTTTAGGGTGTGAATTTTTCTTTTTTAAAAGCACATTAATAATAAAACCCAATAGAAATTCATTAAATTTGTAGTTCTTGGTTTTAAAAATTTTTAAACCATAAACTTTAAACCTAAATTTGTTAATGTCGAGTATAATTCAATTACTTCCTGATCATGTTGCCAATCAAATTGCTGCTGGAGAAGTCGTTCAACGACCAGCTTCAGTTGTCAAAGAGTTGCTTGAAAACGCAGTAGATGCCCGAGCAACAGATATCAAATTAATTATTAAAGATGCAGGAAAGGCATTAGTACAAGTGATTGATAATGGTTTAGGAATGAGCGTAACTGATGCGCGTTTGTGTTTTGAACGTCATGCCACTTCCAAAATTCGTCAAGCTGAAGATTTATTTTCTTTGCATACCAAAGGATTTCGTGGAGAAGCATTGGCTTCTATTGCGGCGATTGCCCATGTAGAAATGAAAACCAAACAAGACCAGGAAGAACTTGGAACACACATTATAATTGAAGGGAGTAAGTTTGTATCTCAAGATGTTGCTGTTTTGCCAAAAGGCACTTCATTTGCAGTGAAAAACTTATTCTTTAATATTCCGGCACGACGCAATTTCCTGAAATCCGATACGGTGGAATACCGCCATATTATTGATGAGTTTCAACGTGTGGCTTTGGCACATCCAAAAATTCATTTTACGTTTTATCACAATGGCAGTGAAATGTTTAATTTGCCACCTTCCACTTTGCGACAACGTATTGTCAATATTTTTTCGGGTAAAACCAATGAAAAATTAGTTCCGGTTCAGGAAGAAACAGAAATAGTGGCGATTCAGGGATTTGTAAGCAAACCAGAATTTGCCAAGAAAAATCGTGGCGAACAGTTTTTCTTTGTGAATGACCGTTTTATAAAAAGTGGCTATTTGCATCATGCTGTTATGGCTGCGTATGACGGAATTTTGAAAGATGGTGCGCAACCTAGTTATTTTTTATATTTATCGGTGCCGCCCAATACGATTGATATTAATATTCATCCTACTAAAACGGAGATTAAATTTGATGACGAACATGCCTTATATGCTATTTTAAGAGCTTCTATAAAACATAGTTTGGGACAATTTAATGTGGCTCCGGTTTTGGATTTTGATCGGGATTCTAATTTGGACACGCCGTATCATTATAAAGATTTAGAAGGTGCTACGCCAACGATTCAGGTGGATGGAAATTTCAATCCGTTCTCTGAAGAAAAACCCAGCAAACAATTTTCTAGTTATAGAAAACCAGAACCAACAGCAAATTGGGAGAGTTTGTATGTAGGTTTAAAACAAGATACGGATGAAATAGGACATATTACTTTCGAAAATGAAGAAGTGACTTCCTCTTTATTCAATGATGAAGAAGTGGAGCATGCGGTTCATAAAACCTATCAAATTCATAAAAAATACATTGTCTCCTCCATAAAATCAGGAATGGTTATTGTGGATCAGCAGCGGGCGCATCAGCGTGTTTTGTACGAACAATTGCTGGTTAATATGACGGTTAATCAAGCTTCAAGTCAGCAGTTATTATTTCCATTGAACTTGTTTTTTTCGTCAAGCGAAATGGATCTTATTGCTGAATTGCAACTTTCATTGATGAATACTGGGTTTGTTTTCGAAGAAAATAGTACAGATCATATCGTCATTTCAGGAATACCGGTGAACGTGACAGAGAGTGAAGTCTCAATAGTTTTGGAACAATTATTAAGTGATTTACAAGACGGGATTCCAGAAAGCAGTTTTAGCCAGAATGATACAATTGCCAAATCTATGGCGAAAAGTTTGGCCGTAAAAACAGGAACACACCTTACAGAAAAAGAACAGGAAAATTTGGTTAACGGGCTTTTTGCCTGTAAAGACCCTAATGTTTCCCCATTTTATAAACCCACTTTCATCACTATGCGTGTGGAAGATTTAGATAAAAAATTTGCACTATGAGAAACGTAACAGAGACGGTTAAGCAATTAATCATTATTAATATTTTGTTTTTTGTTGGGACACTTGTTATAGGTGATCCAGCTTATAAAATGCTTTCCATGTATTTTCCTGAAAATCCAAATTTCCAAGTTTGGCAGCCTATTTCACACATGTTTATGCATGGTGGATTTATGCATATTTTCTTCAACATGTTTGCGCTATATTCTTTTGGATCTGCATTAGAAAGTATTTGGGGAAGCAAAAAGTTTCTCTTTTTCTATATTTCCTGTGGCTTAGGTGCAGCATTGCTTCATACAGGAATCAACTATTATTACTATCAGGATGGAATAAATTCTCTAATGGGTCAAGGATTTTCAAAAACAGAAATTTTAGCTGTTTTAAATGGAAAAGGTAACGACCAGATAGTTCCAATTTTAAACAGTCCCGGTTTTCAAAATTTCGTAAGTGCCTATTTTGGAACTGTTGTTGGAGCTTCTGGAGCTATATATGGTGTAATTGTTGCTTTTGCTTTTATGTTTCCTAATGCGGAATTGGCTTTGATGTTTATTCCGGTGCCAATAAAGGCAAAATATTTTGTACCAGGTTTAGTTTTAGTAGATTTGTATTTAGGAGTGTCAGGAAAATCAATTTTTGGAGGCGGCGGTGGAATAGCTCATTTTGCTCACGTTGGAGGTGCCTTATTTGGTTTCATTATTATGTGGTACTGGAAGAAAAATCAGTTTAATAGTAATCGTTGGAATTAATTTAAGAAAATGGGTAATATTTTAGATGACTTGAAATTACAGTATAAATTAGGTGGAATAGCCCAACGGTTAATCTATTGGAATGTTTTTTGTTTTCTAGTTTCATTACTTTTTTTTTATCAATTTAAAGTTGGTGCCTTTGATTTTCCAAATTGGATTGCGCTTTCTTCAGAGCCTTCTAATTTTATTATAAAACCCTGGACTTTTCTAACCTATGCTTTTTTTCATGATGGATTCTGGCATTTGTTTTTTAATATGATGGTTTTGAATTTTTCAAGTAGTTTGTTTTTGACTTTTTTTACACCAAAGCAATACTTAGGATTGTATTTATTGAGTGCTATATTTGCCGGGATAGCTTTTGTAGCTGGTTATTGTTTTTTAAATTTAAGTTCATCCATTGTTGGCGCTTCGGCTGCAATCATGGCTGTTTTGGTAGCTACAACAACGTATCATCCTTTGATGAATATTCGATTGTTGCTCATTGGTAATGTGAAATTATGGCACATCACTTTTGTGATTATTTTGATTGATTTAATGCAATTCAGATTAGGAAATACAGGAGGGCATATTTCTCATCTTTCAGGAGCTTTTTTTGGTTTTATTTTCATTAAATTGCTTCAAAACGGGATTGATTTAAGTAAAATGGTTTCTCGTATTCTAGATTTTTTTACAAATTTGTTCAAAAAAAATGCATCTACACCGTTTAAAAAAGTACACAAAAATTATAGCAAGCCAGTTGAAAAAAGTCCTTCAAGAATAATAGCCAAAGATAAAGCACAGCAACAAATTGATGAAATTTTAGATAAAATAAGTCAATCAGGTTATGATAGTCTGACCAAAGAAGAAAAAGAATTTTTGTTCAAAGCGGGCAAATAGAATAGCAGTTTTTAGTTTGCAGAAAAAAATAAAAAATGAAAAACCTTTCATGGTTCAATAAAGTAATGTTTGTATTTAATATAGCGCTCGCTGTAATGACTTTCATTGCTTATGTTTTTCCTTTTTTAGCACCAAAATCGTTCCCTCTTCTATCAGTGTTAACGCTTTTTATGCCTCTTTTCTTTATTATAAATGGATTGTTTTTTGTTTATTGGGCTCTTCAATTCAAAAAGCGAATGATTGTCTCTGGTCTGGTTTTGTTGATCGGAATTACTTTTATCAATAAATTCTATAAATTTTCTGCTGTCGAATTGCCCAAAGGAGAAAATGATTTTACTATAATGAGCTACAATGTTCATTTATTCAATGTGTTTAAGTGGATTGATAGAGATGATGTTCCTTCTGAAATTTTAACCTTTATAAATGATAAAAATCCTGATGTATTGTGTATTCAGGAGTACTCTTCTTCAGCCAATATTGATTTTAAAGTGTATCCGCACCGCTATATTTTTACAGATGGAAATAATATTAAAAGTGGGCAGGCTATTTTTTCTAAATTCCCCATTATTAATCAGGGAAATATTGTTTTTGCGAATACGACTAACAATATTGTTTTTGTTGATATTAAAAAAGGAAAGGATATCATCAGAGTGTACAATATGCATTTGCAATCATTGAAAATATCTCCCGATGTTAATGAAATTGATGAAAATATTGATGTGATTAATCAGAAGAAATCAAAAAAGATGCTGATGAGAATTAGTGAAGGTTTCAAAGAGCAACAAGAACAAGCTGAGAAGCTAAAAGATCATGTTAAAGGTTGTGAATATCCAATTGTCATTTGTGGGGATATGAATAATAGCGCTTTTTCGTATGTTTACAGAGGTATAAAAGGAAAGCTAAAAGATAGTTTTGAAGAAGCAGGAAAAGGTTTTGGAGAAACGTATAAGTTTCGGTACTATCCGGCGCGAATTGATTATATCTTTGCTGATGAAAAAATTACGGTCAAGAAATTTGAAAACTTCCCTGAATTTATAAATTCAGATCATTTTCCTATTATGGCAAGACTGTCTTTTGAACAGGAATAATTATAATCCTAATTATAAAAGTTTTTGTTTTTTCAAATACTCCACGGCATATTTTCCTTCATTAAATAATAAATCCAGAACACTTAGATTGTTAATAAATCCATGTTTATCATCGAAAACCTGAGTGTAAGGTTCAAATATGGATTTGTCTTTTTTTCCGTCTACTAAACCTCTAAAGTCATTTATTACGGCTGTGTCAACTTCATGAAAGTATTCAGTTGTAGTTGAATATTCGATTTTAAAACGCAAACATTTAGTTAGAACAGCTAAAGATTCAAAATTTAAATCCAATAAAAAGATGTGTTTTTTTTCAAAAATTGGACGTAAGTCATCCTCGAAAAATTCAAAAAAGGGAGAACTTCTATACGCCGCTTCCAGTGATTTGAAATGTTGTTTTTGCCAATCAAAATCGGTTTCTATTTTTATATCTTTTGTCTTTTGATGATTTTCTTTCGAATGTTTTACTGGAATATTTAATAACTGAATTCCATTTGGACTGTAAATATAAGTGCGATTGCGATTGGTTTGTTTTTGGAAATTATCTTCAATTTCAAACGTAATACTTTCAGCCTGTGCCATAGCCACAAAATGACTAATTGATGGAAAATAGGTTGGATGTAATAAAGTGTTCATCTTTTGAAAGTATTTTAAAAACAAAAGTCATAAAAACATTTTATTGAAATTATGACTTTAGTTGTGTATTATGAAATTTTTTGATTAACCAATCCTCAAATTAATCTTTTTTCTCTTTTCTTTTTTTCCAAAAATATTCTCCAACAAAGAAGGCTACTAAGGCAAGAAGGAATAATTTAAAATAAGATTGCGGTTGACCTTCACCGCTAACAGTTGTGAAAACTCTATTCCAACGAACTTTATTGAGTCCTTTTCCATGAGGGTCTATGCTTAGCCATATAAAAATTGGTTTTCCTACGATGTGATCTTCAGGGACATAACCCCAATAACGACTATCTTCAGAGTTATGACGGTTGTCTCCCATCATCCAATAATAGTTTTGATCGAAAGTATAGCTGTTAACTACCTTACCATCAATTCTAATTTCACTTCCATTTACTTTTAAATCTTTTTTCTCATATTCAGAAATAATCATTCTGTAAAACGGCAGTGTTTCAGTAGTTAAAGAAACCGTTTTCCCTTTTTGTGGAACATAAATTGGACCAAAATTATCGCGGTTCCATTTGTTGATATGAGGGAATATACCTCCTTCAACACCTTTTGAAATTTGTCTTGTTACGGATACAACACCGGGAACATTTTTTAATCTTTCTGCTCCGGCTGCAGTAAGTGCTTTTAAGAATAAAGTGTCTCTTAAGTCAGTTTTAAACCCTGCATCGTCCGTAATATCTAACTCTTTTAATAAAGATTCAAAATCGATTGGTGTTTTTCCGTCTAGTGCAACTGCATATGAAAATTGCGGTTTAGCTCTTTCCGGTAATTGTAATATTTTTCCGTTTATGTAAACAATCCCGTCTTTTATAGACAAGCTATCACCAGGAATACCAACACATCTTTTTACATAATTCGATTTTTTATCTACTGGTTTGTAAGCTCTTCTTTTTGATGTGTCAAAAAATTTATAAACAGTATCTACGGGCCAGTTGAAAACCACTATGTCGGTTCGGTTTATGTTTTGAATACCAGGTAATCTCAAATAAGGCAATTGTGGCCAAGTAAGATAAGATTTACTTTTGGTCAAAGGAATTGAATCGTGAACCATTGGCAAAGCCACTGTAGTCATAGGGACTCTTGCTCCATAATTCATTTTGCTTACAAATAAAAAATCGCCAATTAATAATGATTTCTCTAGTGATGATGTAGGAATGGTGTATGGCTGAATAAAATACGTATGAACTAAAGTAGCTACGATAACTGCAAAAAGTAACGAACTAATTGTTTCTGCCGTTTTATTTTCAGGATGTAAACTTCTGTCTGCTATGTAATCTAATTTTTGGGTATAGTTGACATAATAGATATAGAATCCAAAAGTCACAATACCTAAAAAAGTATCTAAAGAAGATTTTTTTCCAAAACTCCTTAAGGTTTCAACCCAAATTACTGGGAACATAATTAGGTTAATAATTGGGATGAAAAGTAAAACTGTCCACCAAGTTGGGCGACCAATTATTTTCATTAAAACAATAGCATTATAAACAGGAATAGCTGCTTCCCAACGTTTTCTACCTGCACTTTCGTATAATTTCCAAGTTCCTAAAAAGTGGACTACTTGCATGATTAGAAAAAACACAAACCATTGATATGCTGTCATAATTTTTTATTTAAAGTTTAAAGTTGTTTCATTCGAAACTAGCTTAAATTGAAACAATTTTATTTTAAATTTAAAACGTCTTTCATTGTAAAAACACCTTGTTTGCCTACTATCCACTCTGCTGCAATTACGGCTCCAAGTGCAAAACCTTCCCGATTGTGTGCGGTATGTTTGATTTCGATAGCATCTACAACTGAATTATAAGTTACCGTATGAGTTCCAGGAACAGTCCCAGTTCTTTTGGTATCGATATAAATTTGATTCACTTCGGGATTTTCTAATGTCCAATTAGTGTAATTACTATTTTCAATTACTCCTTTTGCTAATGAAATTGCAGTTCCACTTGGTGCATCCAGTTTTTGAGTATGATGAATTTCTTCCATTTCTACTGTGTAGCTGTCAAATTTTGACATTATTTTAGCCAAATACTCATTGAGTTCAAAGAAAATATTTACACCTAAACTGAAATTTGAACTAGAAATAAATGCGCCATTTTTTGCTGCGCATAGAGCGAGCATTTCATCATAATGTTCTAACCAACCAGTCGTTCCTGAAATCACAGGTACGTTAGCGTGAAAACAACTGGAAATATTGCTTACAGCAGCTGTTGGGACACTGAAATCAATAGCCACATCAGCATTTGAAAGCCCTTCATAAGTGTTGAATTCATCCTTTTTCAAAACGATTTCATGACCTCTTTCAAGAGCAATTCTTTCTATTACCTGACCCATTTTTCCGTATCCTAAAAGCGCAATTTTCATTTGTTTTATTTTTTTAAATTTAAATAAACACTAACCTGACAAGTCGTATCGACCTGCGGTTAAAAGTTATAGTTAAGAGTTAGTCCGAAGTTTGTTTTGAATGTTACATCATTTGGATAAATATTTGGTCTTACGGATAAGTTTTCATCCACATTAAATTGCAAAAGAGCAGCATCCACATTGGCATCCACAATATTTAGAACATAGAAACCTAAAGTTATCAATGCCGACAAATCCCTATTTCTCTGATAAAATTTTTGTCCGGCAATCAATCTCGTATTATCCAGATACGTAAAATTGTCATCTGTATACCCCTCCAGTCTTCGTTTATAAGCATCTCTATATTGATGGTACTTTTTATTATTGCTAATGTAATAATAAAGGCTAGTTCCCATAGCGCCGTAAACAAGAGGTATTTTCCAGTATTTTTTGTTGTAAGCTTGTCCAAGTCCTGGTAGCACTGCCGAATAAAAGGCCGCTTTTGCAGGGGTTAAAGGATCGATATCATTCGATTTCACAGTGTCTTTTGCTATCAGAACCGCATCCTGAGTTTTTGATTGTGCAAAAACAGTAGCGTTTCCTGTTATAAAGAGGAATAGACCTATGAAAATGATTTTATGCACTACTCGTTTATTAGTTTAATAATTCTGTTGAAGTCTTCTTCGGAGTGAAATGGAATGGTGATTTTTCCTTTACCGTTTCCGGCTACTTTTACATCGACTTTAGTTCCAAAATAATTTGTAAAAGTGCTTTTGTGAGCATCTGCAATTTCAAACGAAGCCGCTTTAGGTTTGCCGGCAGGTTTTGGTTTTAAACTTTCCTGATAGTTTTTCACCAAAGCTTCAGTGTCGCGAACCGAAAGGTTTTGACTAACGATTTTTTGATAAATATCAGTTTGAATGTCTTGATCTTCAATGTTGATTATCGCACGACCATGGCCCATACTGATAAAACCATCACGAATTCCGGTTTGGATTATCGGGTCTAATTTTAAAAGTCTCAAATAATTGGCAATTGTAGAACGTTTTTTTCCTACACGCTCACTCATTTGTTCTTGAGTCAGCTGAATTTCATCAATTAACCGTTGGTACGAAAGTGCAATCTCTATTGGATCTAAATCATGGCGCTGAATATTTTCAACCAAGGCCATAACTAGCGATTCATTATCATTTGCAATACGGATGTAAGCAGGAACGGTAGTCAATCCCACAAGAGTTGACGCACGAAGACGACGCTCACCCGAAATCAATTGGTATTTATTGAAGTCTAATTTACGTACGGTAATGGGCTGAATAACGCCTAATTCTTTGATAGAAGTCGCTAGTTCTCTCAACGATTCCTCATTGAAATTGCTTCTGGGCTGAAACGGATTTATTTCAATCGCATCAATTTCAAGCTCAATAATATTTCCTACAACTTTATCGGCATTTTTATCGTTTACGGATTTTATATCGTTTTCCGGATCTTTTAACAATGCAGATAATCCTCTTCCTAAGGCTTGTTTTTTTAGTGCTTTTGCCATAAAACTATTTACTGTTTTTCTTTATAACTTCTTGAGCAAGATGTAAGTAATTAGTAGCTCCTTTGCTTGTCGCATCGTAGTTTATTATACTTTCTCCAAAGCTTGGTGCTTCGCTCAGTTTTACATTCCTTTGAATAATGGTGTCAAAAACCATGTCGTTGAAATGTTTTTGAACTTCTTCAACTACTTGGTTTGATAAACGCAATCTCGAGTCAAACATGGTCAATAATAACCCTTCAATGTCTAAATCGGGATTGTGAATTTTTTGGATACTTTTTATTGTGTTTAGTAACTTTCCTAAACCTTCTAATGCAAAATACTCACATTGAATAGGAATAATTACAGAATCAGCAGCAGTCAAAGCGTTCAAGGTAAGTAATCCAAGAGAAGGCGCACAATCGATGATGATATAATCATAGTCATCTTTGACACTTTCCAATGCTTTTTTAAGCATATATTCCCTGTTTTCTTTATCGACTAATTCGATTTCAATAGCAACAAGGTCAATATGTGATGGAATTACATCCACATTTGGAGCAGAACATTTTATGATGGCCTCTTTCGGCGTATGACTATGTTCCAGAATTTGATACGTACCTATTTCAACAGATTCAACATCAATACCCAATCCTGAAGAGGCATTTGCCTGGGGATCAGCATCAATAAGTAACACTTTCTTTTCTAAAACACCCAATGAAGCGGCAAGATTTACAGACGTTGTAGTCTTTCCAACTCCACCTTTTTGATTAGCAATCGCGATGATTTTGCCCATTTATTTTTCTAAATTTTGAACCGTAAAAATACAATTATTTATGGTTTCTAAAAATCTATTTTGTTAACATTTGTTAAAGCTTGATTAGTCGTCATTTGACAGATTCTAATTTTTAAAACGGATATGATTTTCGGGAGCTATTCCAGCTGTTCATTTCAAGTTCTTGAACTACACCCTTTTTCTAAAGCCATAAAAGGAGCTTCCTTTGGTCGCTCTTTTTTGTCAAGAAAAAATAGGGAGTTGTTCTGCGAAGCTTTTCACTGCCATCTGGGCTAGGGAAGATTGGATAACTATTATTAGCTAAGAATTATTCTGAAAAAATTAACCATAGGTTTTCAGGATTTAATCCGTACTCTTCATGTCTTTTACCAGACTTGTAGTAAAGTATAAAATAGCAATGCCACCTAATGTAATACAAAGCCACATGAACCAAGATTGCTGCCAGAAAGATTTTTCTTGAATTTCGTTTTGGGCTTTAATTGTTTGTTTTATTTCATAAATTATGGTTTGGGGTAAAGTTGTGGCAATATTATTTTTGAAATTGGAAAGATCGTATTGTGGAGCGTATAAATTTGGATTTCCTGTTTTGATGGTATATTTTTCATTTGCTTTTAAATCGGCAATTATCGTGACAGGGATTTGATTGCATTTGATTGCAGAAATAGTCAAGGGTTGGTTATCTTGATTTTCTATCGTTATAAAAAACTCTTTTTCAAACATTTGCGAAATATTGAATGTGTTTTTTGTGTCAGAACTCAATTCGAAATTGGTACTATTTTCTTGATAGGTTTCTGTTTTATGCTTAATTTTTCGCGTTACATTTTTATAAATGCTGGCATTTCGTTTATAATGCGTAGGTTCTGTAATATCAAAAACGAGTTGGTTTATAACTTGTGGTGCATCAAAAACAAGATGGATTTGTGTTTTCTTTTCGTTTGGAAGTTGCGTTATAGAACTGCTTTTAGGAATAATTTGTTGCAACAAATTATTTTGAACTTGGTTGTTAAAATTTCCCGCTTTCAGAATATTGATCGCTAAGGTTTTTTTATCGTTGAAATCTATTTTTAAAAAGCGATAGGAGGAAAGCGGAAATGAAATGGTTTTGATAACACTGTTTTTATCGGTACTATTCAAATCTCCTAATTCTTGTGAATTTGATAAACCAAACCATTCTTTTTGGTCATCGCTTCCAGAGATAGAATACGTTTTTACTACATCTGAATTGGCTATAGAAAGTGAAATTCGGTTGATATTTGTAGCCGAAGGATTTTTGATGACAATCGAAGAGCTTTTTTTAGGCACAACAGTTTTTGACAGTATTGAATATTCTTCAAAAGTGTTTGGGGAAGTTTTTTTTTCATTTTGAATTATAAAATAGGGTACCTCATTTCCTTTGGTATCAAAAATCCTGAAATCACTTAAGTCTTCTTTAGAAAAAGACCGAATAGCAGGTGGTAAAACCATTTTATGCAAGCCATCATTAGCAACTATTTTTATTTTTGCAGTTGTCTTATGTTGTCCAAACGAAAGGTTTGTCAAAAATAATAGTATCAGAAAATTATTTAGTTTCATTAGTTTCATTGCGTTTATTTTCATCTATAACTAGAACTTTTATTTTTTGATAGACAAAAGAAATAATCAAAATCAGGATTCCTAGCAGTATGAACGATATGATTTTTCCCGTTTCGGAAATATTGCTGATATCGAACAAGAATAATTTTAAAATCGTTAATCCAAGCAAAGCCAAAGCAATAATTCGAAGGTTTTTTTGTTGTTTTTTTATTCCGACAATTAGGAAAACAAAAGCCAAGATTCCCCAAAGAATTGGATAGCCAGTTTTGGTTATTTTAGTTCGGGCGATATCTATCGTTTCTATAGCAATGGTGTCTCTAATATAATTTAAATCTGCTTTGTAATCAGCATACAGGCTACTTGATTGAACGTCTTGGATGGTGACAGGTGAATTAAGCAACACCAATCCGTGAAGCATTATTTCTGTACTGGCGATATAAATGACGAAAAAAGCAGCAATCCAAGCGTACATTTTCTTGTTGAACATTTCAAAAACTACTTGTTTCTTATTTATTTGGTACAATTGGAATCCAAAATAAATAATGAGAAACAACGAAAAATAATGTAAATAAAACGCAATTGGTTGCCCTTTTCCGGCACTTATAATTTCTTGATGTTCATTGAAAGCATATTTTGAGAACCAGAATGCGAATAAAATAATGTTGCTGATTGCAATTACTGTTGCGATCTTAAATCCTGAATCCGTTTTCTTTTTTATCAGATAAGTTGACAGTATTGCCAAAAACAGCAAATGATAGACCACTGGAAACGCTGCTGAAGCATTTATATTTTTGATATAATCATCTGATTGACAGCCCACTTCTAAAAATCCAGTAAAATAGGAAACAACAATTCCCAATCCAAAAATATATTTTCTGTATTTTTCAGGATTAAAGGTAAAACCAAGGAGATTGGTTTTTTCAGTTTCATGTTTCAATAAATAATAAACAGCAAATAAAGAAGTTATTGCAAATATTCCGGTACCGAATATGGGATTGATAATTATGTTTAGCGTTGAAATGCCTCCGTAAAATTTATTCCAATCCATTATCAAGCTGATAATCATTAGAAAATGAACGATTGCAGAGCCAAATCGATAACCTGTGGTTTTTGATTTTTGCGAAAGCCATAATAATAAAATGGCTTCGGCAGTCCAGAATAAAGTGATATAATTGCCTTCAAATTGAATAGGGATTGCAAGAGTAACAAACGTTAATGTCATCCCGATAAGCAAGTAAACTGCTTTTTTGTCTAATCCAAATTTCTTATATAAAAACCAAGCATAAACCAAATTAAGTAATCCAATTATGGTGGTGAATAATCCTCTGAATTCGGGATGATAATTTGTTAGAATTGCCATTCCGGCTCCATAAAACAAAAAGGTATTGCTGGCCAGAATTACTAATTCTGTTTTAGAAAACTCTCCTTTTGTTCTTGTGTTATTGATGATATTCATCAAAATGAAAATAAAATAAAAAGTAAACGCAAATACTAATGCTCCCAAATAATGTGGTTTGTCATTCTCAATTTCTTTAAATAACCAACCTCCATACAATAAAACGGTAAAAATATAAGCAAGTACATTTACCAAATTCCATTTTTTATGATAGGCCAAAGCGAGAATTCCTATGTTTAAAATAAGTATATAGCTAAATAAAACTACATAATTGCCTTCTCCTGTACTCACCATAAAAGGAACTGCAAATCCGCCGATCAGGGAAAGGACCGCTAGTTCAATTCTGTTGTAAGAAAGTGATATTAGAGCACTAAAAGCAGTTATTACCACCATGATTCCGAATGCGATACTCTGATTAAATAAGTGGTAATCGTGAAAAGCGATACCAATCGTAAAATAGAAAATAGCAATAGCGCCAGCGACAATAACAGAGCTAAAAGCAGCATGATTTTGTCGCAGTTTATGTGCAATTCCCATAACTAATACGCCACACAAAACACCAATTCCTACACGCGCCGGTTCATTAATCCAATCTTTGTCTATTGCATATTTCACAAAATAGCTAATTCCTAAAACAAGAATTAAGACACCAAGTTTGTTGATTAGGTTTTCACCAATAAATTTCTCTAAATCTGGATTGTTTTCCTTGAAATTTTCCCAAAATGTTTTTTGTGGAAGTATAGGGACAGCTATTTTTGGTTCAATAGATTTTGGTTCTCGCTGCGTACTATCTATAGAAAAAATGACTTTTTTCGTTTCCTCCTCTTTTATGGCAGGCTCGAAAGGCACCGGTTTTGCTTGTTCAAAAGTTGCTTTAGGTATTTCTTTTTCAATAATTGGAACTGCGGGAGCCACATTTTTCTCTGTAGGCCTATCGGTTATTTTCAATAAAGAAATTTTTTTGTTCAGTTCATCAAATCGCTCTTCAACTTGATCAAATCGGTTCTTGAATGTCGTAAAGATGTAAAACAATAAACTAAATATGGCAACCAAAAGAAAAATTTCCATAGAACAAAGTATAAAATGTTATGATTTGTAAATATATAAACATTTTGTGATTGTAGGTAATTAGGAAGTTTTTGTCAATTTATTTCAACACGGGACAGTTGAGGAAATTTATAAATACAAAAAAGTCGAACATTTCTGTTCGACTTTTGTCGGGGTGGCAGGATTCGAACCTGCGGCCTCCTGCTCCCAAAGCAGGCGCGATAACCGAGCTACGCTACACCCCGTAATTCTGGTGCAAAGATAGAATTATTTTTTATTTGAGCAAATCAAAAATCAAAATAGGAGAATATTATTTCAGGATAGGTAAAAATGATGTTTTTATACCCATAATTTTTTATTAAAAAACTACATTTGCAACTTCAAAAAATGTAATAAAAAAGACTATGTCAGATACAATAGAAAAAATAAAATGCCTTATCATAGGGTCTGGTCCTGCGGGGTATACTGCAGCTATATATGCCGCCAGAGCAAATATGAGTCCTGTTTTATATCAAGGAATTCAACCTGGAGGTCAATTAACAACAACAAACGAAGTGGAGAACTTTCCTGGTTATGTTGATGGAGTTACAGGACCTGAAATGATGGTTCAATTACAAGCACAAGCACAACGTTTTGGTACTGATGTGCGTGATGGTTGGGCAACTAAAGTAGATTTTTCAGGGGATATTCATAAAGTTTGGATCAATGGCACTAAAGAATTGCATTGTGAAACCGTAATTATTTCAACCGGTGCGTCTGCTAAATATTTAGGTTTACCTTCAGAACAACATTATTTAAAAATGGGTGGTGGCGTTTCTGCTTGTGCTGTTTGTGACGGTTTTTTCTATAGAAACCAAGAAGTAGTAATTGTTGGAGCAGGGGATTCAGCTTGTGAAGAAGCGCACTATTTATCAAAGCTTTGTAAAAAAGTAACGATGTTGGTACGAAGCGAAAAATTCAGAGCTTCTAAAATCATGGAAGAACGCGTTCGTAAAACGGAGAACATAACGATATTAATGAATCATGACACTGTTGAAGTATTAGGAGATGAGCAAGTTGTTGAAGGGGTAAAAGCTTTAAATAAAACGACAGGAGCTATTTTTGATATTCCTGCTACCGGTTTCTTTGTCGCTATTGGTCACAAACCAAATACAGATATTTTTAATGAGTTTATTACGTTAGATGAAACAGGATATATTATCAATACTCCTGGAACTTCAAAGACTAATGTTGATGGAGTTTTTGTAGCCGGAGATGCTGCAGATCATGTGTATCGTCAGGCAATCACAGCTGCCGGAACGGGTTGTATGGCTGCTCTGGATGCCGAAAGATATTTGGCTTCTAAGGAATAATCAATATTAGAAAATAGCTCAAAAAAAGTCCCAATTTTCACAAATTGGGACTTTTTTTTGAGCTATTTTCCTATTTCAATTTCTTTATCAATTTAGCTTCATCAGTAAATCGTCGTATTTCAATTTTTGGTGTTCCCAAAAGCTGAATTTCTGATTTTTCTGCAGCATCAATAATAACTGTTGTTACTGCATTCAAACTGCAATTGGAATAACTTTCAGTAGTCACATCAGCATTTTTTATGGTAAGTTTATTTCCTGTCAGACTCGAATTATTATCCAATCGAAGGATTGCATTGGTCGCATCACCTTCAATAGTTGCATTTGATTTTTGGTACATGTCAACTTTCAAATCAATAGTTGTAACTAATGCTTTTAGATATGAATTTTTACTTAATTCGATAATTGCGTTTTCTGATTTCAAATTCAGTTCTGTTTTTGATTTATCATCTACTTGTAATATGAAATTTTTGGCATTGACATTCAAATAAAGTTGTGAAAAATCATGGGCTTTAAATGTTAAATTGTCTAGTTGAATTTCTTGTATTGCATTTATAGTCGATTCGTTTTTGGCAGTAGCTAAGGTTAAATCGTTAGTATAAGTGATCCTAACAATTAATTTTTTATAATTTACGGCTTCCTTGGTAGTATAAATACGAAGTATTTTATCTCTTAAATCGAATGAAATAATATCATGTAAATTGTCATCAGCTTCAATTTTCAGTTCCGTTTTTTCTCCTCTTTCTAAATGAACTTCAAGATTGTCTTCGACTTCAAGTGCTTCAAAATTACCAACTTCTTTTTGCTCAATGGTGACTGTTTTCGATCCTTTTATTTTATCTTTTTTCTGTGCAAATGTAAATGTAGTTGATAAAAGGAGTAGCAGTATTATAGTGTTTTTTTTCATTTTTATTTGAATTAGGATATTTACAAATATAAAAAAATCATCCACTTTTGATGGATGATTTATATAATTTTTGATTAAAAAGGAATTCTTATTCCTGATGAACACTTCCTCCTGAATTAGCTTCTTTCCGAATTGATTTTGGAATAGTATTATAGTTTACGCTTCCTCCGCTAGATGCTTCTGCATCCAAACTCACTATTGGATGAACATTTACAGAGCTACCACTTGAGGAATGGGCCTTTATTTCATTTGCCAATAGATCATTGGCATCTATAGTACTTCCACTTGACCCTTTTGCTTCAAGCGTAAGAGCTTTTCCATTGATGGCAATAGTACTTCCGCTACTGGCTTCACTAAAAATAGCATCGGATTCAATATTTAAATTTATTGAAGCTGCGCTGGATGCTTCAAGTCTGATACTTTCCCCTTTTATCGTATTCATGCTTTTGATTGTAGCAGCTCCAGAAGCTTCTAATTGATCAATTACAGGCATTTTTACAATTACTTTTTTTGATTTTATATTGCTGAAAGAATTGTAATCACAAGCAATAATAAGAACGCCGTTTTCCACTTTGGTGGTGATTTCTTTTTGCAAATTATCATCAGCTTCAACAATGATTTCTATTTTGTCTGATTGCTCAATGATAAGATCTATAGCATTGCTGACTTCAACACTTTTAAAATCGCCTTGTACAATTCGTTTTTCGGTTGTGACATGGCCGCTTCCTTCTATTGATTTTATGTTTATCATGTGATTACATGATGCAAACAGTAATGCAACCAAAGTGACAATAATGAATTTTGTGATTAATGTGATGATTTTTATCATGGCTATTTGGTTTTAATGATAATGCCGTCTTTATTAATTTTTAATTCTTGTATGTTATTTTTTGAATTAATGATAGTATCATTTTTTACAGAAACTCCGTTTTTATTGATAGTAACTGATGTTTGAGTACTGTCATTTTCTGAATCATCTTCTACGTCATCATATTCATTTTCATCAGCAGGACAATTCAAACATTTTATTTGTGAATTTTCTACTTTATAAATGTAATTGTCTGAACTGTAATGTAAATTGAAGAATGAATCATCAGAACTGTCATAATCCTGAAGGGAAGAATCTGGTTTTAATAAAGTCCCTTCAGGTAAGTATAAAAAGATTTCCACTTCCTGATCACGGAATTTATTAGTCACCTCGGTCAATAAATAATTGTCTAAAATTAAATGATTTCCTTCAATTTTAATAGTATATTTTATTTTTTCGGCTCTTTTTTTGGCATCTTGAAATGATTTTCCCCTTGCCATCTTCTCAATCTGAATGAATGGTAATTTCTCATCCGTATGTAAAATTTGAAATCTCACATTGTTGGAATAAATTAATTCAGTATTTGCAGAATCCTGTACAAATTTGAAATTTTCCCTGTCATTAATACTTTTTGTGTAATAATCATTGTATCTGAATTTTACATATAAAGTGTCATTTGGCATTAGATTAATAGTTTCTTTTTGAACTGTTTTTCCTTCGTATGCCACTTCAGATGCTTGTTTTATTCCAATTGAAATAAGTATGGCGATAGCAATTATCCAAAGTGCCAACAGCGTATATTTTGCAATATTTCCTATTGACTTCATATTTGGAGATAGTAATTTAAAACCTAATAGTGTCAAGAAAAAGAATGGAATCCCTACAGCAAAGAACATCAATAGTCCAAAAGACCATATTGGATAATCAGTGAAATTCCCTGCTTCAATGAAACTTTGCCAAGGCACATCAATAAAATTTGAAGAACCTAAAGTAAAAACGGCTATCAGTAAACAAATTAAAGTTGCAATTCCGGTGATAATCAAAATCACCCCTAAAAATTTTGCAAAAACCTTAAAAACAGTCATGATAAAATCACCAAATGAGTTTCCTAATTTGCTGGCACCCGTTTTTATTTGATTGCCATATTTATCGTAATCAACATTTTTTATTTTCCCTGAAACGCTTTCAAACTCTTCTCTAACTTTTTTTTCGATATTCGAAATGTTAACTGGTTCTCCAGTCATTTCTAGTTTTTCGGATGTTGTAATGGCTTCTGGTGTTACAACCCAAAGAATGATGTAAGCAAGAATACCAGTTCCAAATCCTGCAAAAACTAATAATATCAAAACAATTCTGATCCAAACAGCTTCGATTCCAAAATAGTGTCCTAATCCTGCAGCAACACCGCCAATCATTCCTTTTTCTTTATCTCTGTACAGTTTTTTTGATCTTCTATTGGAGTGGTCACTATACGTTTGAGAACCTTTCAATTCATCTTCAATGATGTAATCTTCAGGTTGTCCCATTACGGCAATTACCTCATCTACATCTTTTAATCCTACAACGTGTTTGTCACTTATTTGTTTCTCGTTCAATAATTCCGAAACACGCATTTCAATATCTTTTATAATCTCATCATGTCCTGATGAATTCGATAAAGAACGTTTTATAGCATCAAAGTATCGTGTTAATTTTTGGTATGCATCTTCATCTATATGGAAGAACATTCCGCCTAGGTTTATATTTACAGTTTTGTTCATGACTATTGTTTTTGGTTGGTTATAAGGTTTACGGCATCAGATAATTCAGTCCAAGTGCCACTAAGTTCGTTTAAAAAAGTTTGTCCTATTTCGGTCAGACCATAGTATTTTCTTGGTGGTCCTGATGTTGATTCCTCCCAACGGTAGTTGAGTAATCCATCGTTTTTCAATCTTGTAAGTAGTGGATAAATAGTTCCCTCCACGACTAACAATTTTGCGTTTTTCAAAGTGTCTAATATTTCCGATGTGTAGGCATCTTTTTCTTTCAATACGGATAAGATGCAAAACTCGAGAACACCTTTACGCATCTGGGCTTTTGTGTTTTCAATGTTCATAATTTCTTTTTTTTGATTTTTGGTTGATTAAACTATTCATTTTTTGATTGATGATTGATGATTATTTTTTGAAGCTATTTCCTGCTTTCCACTTTATCTTTACTTGCTTAAAGAAAGCAAGTAAAGGATGCCGTTTCAATCAGGGCTATTTAGAAACTGCTTACCTATTTAGTATTTACTATTTAATAAACGGAATCGTGATTGGGTAGTTGTATTTTTCACCATTTGATATTTTTATGGAAGCATAAATGATCAAAAAGAATTCAGCCACTTTCAAAAGGCCAAAAATTAAAACAGCTACTATACCTACTGTTAATATTCCGATGTTACCTCAAAACTAAAATTTCTTAAAACAATATCGTGATCATTTATTAGTGCTTCAAAAGGAATATTCTTTAAGAAAGTAATTAGAAAGATAGGAACAGCTATCATAATTAGTACTAATGAATACAATAATAAACTCAATTGGAAATTCAGCACTTGTTTTCCATTGTAATCCACAAATTCCGATTTGTCTTTTTTTGAAGACCAAATCAATATTGGAAAAATGTAATTTCCAAAAGGAATGAAATATTGAGTTAATGCACTCAAATGCGTAAATGTAGCGGTGTTTCTTTCGGTAGTTGTTTCCATGTTTAAAAGTATATAGTAATTTCTTATACAAATATATATCTAAAAGACAGTATCTTGTATGACATAGTACTTAATATTAACATATAATTAACAAAATATTTTAATATGTATGCATAGTATTTTTTTGTATTTTAGCAACAAAACCAGTAATAATGAACTCGCCATAATTCAAAATCCCAAAAATAATAAGGAATGGCGATACCATATTGCTTCGCCTGTTCGCTCTCGCTCAAGTCCTATAAAAAATAAATAGTAGCTACATATGAAACTTACCGTATCAAAACTTAATAAATTTCTATTGTTCAAATTACCATCGGCATTTATCTGTGGCGTACGTGTAAAAGAGATAGATGACCATAAATGTGTAGTGTCAGTAAAACACCGCTGGATTAACCAAAATCCATTTAATTCCATGTATTTTGCTGTGCAAGCTATGGCTGCGGAGCTTTCTACGGGAGCTTTAGTCATGTATCAAATTCAAAAAAGTGGTAGAAAAATATCGATGCTAGTGGCTAACAATAAAGGAAATTTCACAAAAAAAGCAACTGGAAGAATAACTTTTAATTGTAAGGATGGACATTTAATTGAAAAGGCCATTCAAGAAACTATTGCTACAGGAGAAGGACAAACCTTCTGGATGAAATCTATTGGAACAGACGAAAAAGGAATCCAAGTTTCCGAAATGGATTTTGAATGGAGTGTAAGAGTTAAATAAAAAAACGCTTAGTTATTTGAATCGAAATTATAAAAATGAAAAACGCCTCTTAATTTAGAGGCGTTTTTTATGGAGAATTGAATAATTACACTTTAGTTTAGCATTTTTTTCCACTGGCTTTAGCCATTGATGCATCACATTTTTTTCCTTCCGCTTTTACTTTTGAATCTTTTTTTGAACAACAAGATTCTTTTTTAGCCTTTTCTTTTGCAACTGGTTTTGTTTCTTGTGCGCTCGCACTAATTGTAAATAAAAGTATTGCTAAAAGAGTACTTATTTTTTTCATTTTTGAAAAGTTAAAATTTTATTTATTAGTTTGTTTGAAATGCTATTTGAATTAATTCCTCAAATATAAAAAGAATAATTAATTATCAATTTTAAATTTAGGATTAATGTTTGCTTAATTATGCTAATTTTTCCATTAGAAATAAATTGGTTATTTAATAATTATTTTTTTACTATAATCTCCTTTCGAAGTTTTCAGTTTTACAATATATACTCCAGAAGGTAGATTCTTGATTGGAATTTGAATTCTGTTTTGAGCCATATTTTCAACATCCCATTTTGTGATATCTTGTCCTAATAGATTAAAGAGATGAACTTCTTTAACCATCGTGTCAAGAATTTTGTTTTGGATAATTAAAACTTTATAATTGTTTGAATATAAAATTTGAATGCCATCATTTATATTATTCTCTTCAACAGCAAGTGTTTTATTTGTGAATTGTAAGGAGAAACGATTTTTGTATTCACCAATAGCCAGAGGAATTGTAAATTTACTATTTTTCATGTCATGATAACTTCCGGAAACATTGTCATATAAGTAAATTTTAGTAGTTTCGGGTATATTTTCAAGGGCATCAATTTTTATAGTTGCCATGCCTTCATTTACTATAGTGAGGCCTAAAGGGATTATTCGATCATCATTAAAATCGGGTATTGCTTGAATTATAAATTTACTATTACTAAATTCCCAGTAGATATTATCTCCTTCTCTTTCTAGCATCGGGGCATCGTAACCAATGTCAAATTGATTTGTAGTATTACTGTCAACTCCCACTAGTAATTGTCGATTTATTCCTATTGAAGATGCTAAACTCAATCTAATTTTAGGTCTTTGGTCAATGGAAACAACTTGTTCTTTTTTAGAAAGACTTTCTTTCATAAATATAGAATTTCCGGAACTTTCTCTAATAAAGGCTCGTTGACTGTTTTTAAAATTTAGGGTTCCGCCCTGAACCGTAGCTACTGTTCCTGCTAATGATGAGCCTAACGAAGCATCTACAAAGAAGCCTTGAGCTACTGGAATGTAGCGTTTTGGTGTTTTAGCTCCGGTTGAACCATTATTTATATTTAAAGGGTCATTAGCAATGGCAACTAATCCACCCATTAATGTATAAGTTGCATAACCTCCAACATATTCAGCCAGAAAGTGATTGCTTGTTAATCCAAAATGATCCCAAAAATAAAGAGCTCCATTAAAGATATTTGCACTGGCTCTACAACCGCTACAATCTTTTAAATTGTCTTTTATAAACTCATCGGCATCAAGTGCTGATGGATATGGATTTCCAATCAGATAAGTTTGGTTTATGGCTATATTTAATGGGATAGTCCCGGAATTAGGCTTGCCAACAAAAACATAATTTTGTGAAAATAAAAGAGAAGCCGTTCCATCCGTTCCTTTCATTGTAAATCCTTCGCCTATTTTTATGACTCCAGTACTTCCAATATAGTTCCATTGAAAATAGTTTTGTAAACCAGTATTAGAATCAGGGGTAAGAGAATTATAGCTGAAAAACCAGCGGTTACTTATTCTTATTGGGTTTGTAGCAGCTCCATCTGCAAAATAAGCACTATCTCCAAAAGTTATGGTTCCAGGACTAAATGGACTTGTGGTAACATCAGTACCGTCTCTTAAAACACCGCCAATGGAATAGTTAGTGTTATTTGTACTTACAGGTGAGGACCAGTAATTGTAATTGAAACTATTTTTTTGACCTTGTTGATCTCTCAATAATCTTCCTGAACCGCCAATAGGATTTGCTCCGGTTCCAGCCTGAACTAATTGGGCTTCTCCTGTCAAACGGATATCACCACTTAATAAGGATAAGGTATTAGAAACGGTTAATTCAAAGCCATCTATTAAACTAATTCCTATAGCTGTGCCTGAATTATTTGTGGTTAGATTATAAAAAGTTTCATTGGTTTTAATGCCAAGATTTACAGTTTGAACCTGATTTGCAGTTCCACCATTAAAGGTTACTGTTCCAATTCCCGGAATAAAAGAACCACTGTTTTTCCAGTCGCGACTAATTTGCAAATCTGAAACACCGATTGGCGCCATAGTTACAGAAGCTCCAATGGCAATTATTAAATCTTGTGCGCTGGCAATATTGCTATACGCTGCCGCAAAAGCAGAGTTTGCAGGATCGATCACTGGCATTCTAGGCCCTCCAGAAGGGATACTAGGAATTTGAGCATTTATAGTGCTTGAAGGTAATCCGCCAGCCCAGTTTTTGCAATCAAACCAATCGGTACTTACCAATCCTGTCCATAAACCTGCTGTTCCTGTTAAAACGGTTACAGTTGCTAATCCAGTTAAATCTATTGGTTTTGAAGTACATTGAGAATCGCTCAATGCAGTAATAGTATAGGTTTTATTAGATATGATATTAGAAACAGTAAATACAAAAGGATTCACATTGACATTGTTTACTGTTGTTAGTGTTGTACCATTGCTATAGGTTACACTCCAAGGTGCAGTTCCTGTTAATGCAATGCTAAAAGTAGCTGTACCATCATAACAGATCGTTTGTGATGGTCCTATGTTTGCTGTAGGTCTAGGATTTACTGCTATCGTTACTGTTTTTGCTGTTCCCATACAGCCGTTAGAAGTAGGTGTAATTGTGTAAACAGCTGTTCCGGCTGTAGCGCCTGTTGTTGTTAATTTTTGCGCAATAGTATTTAAAGTACCAGGACTAGCCCCCGACACTCCAGTTTGAACTACAGTCCATGCAAATGTTGTTCCCAGTTCACTACTTGTTAAGGGAATATTAGTGGTGTCATCTGAGCAAATTATCCCAGGAGGAGCTGTTACTACTGGTCTTTGATTTACAGTTACGGTCACATAAGTGGTTCCATCAATGCCAAGACTAGTGCAACCATTAAGGTAGGATGTTACTGCATAGGTTGTTGTTACAGTTGGTGATACTGTTGCATTTGTAGCATTGCTATTACTTATAACAGTATTTGTAATGGTTTCAACCCATTGAGATGTTAGTACTCCTACAGGTGCTTCAGGGATTTCAATGTTATCTATTGCCCATGAACTTCCTACAGTACCTTGGTAGTTAAATCGTATTTTTAAATTAGTTTGACCCAAATAAGCGCTCAAATCGATACTCATATTAGTGCTAATAGTATATGGAAGTTGAGTACTTGGTCCATTATATTGAGCCAAAATAGTGTTGTATGTGGCACCACCATCTATAGAAATTTCAACTTTTGCCGATGCGCCTGCTAATAAATTATAGGCATGATCAAAATGTAAACTTGCGGATGTTAATCCTAAGGTATTAAAGACGGGAGTTTGTAAGATGGAGTTGAAATTACCATTGGCAATTACAAATTTTCCAGTTGAAGTATAATTTATGCCGGAATAAGTACCTCCATTTGTGGCGCTTTCTTGAAATGGCCCTGGATTTGTATTACTACCACCAGCAGACAGACAATTTCCACAACCATCTACCAACCAGTTTTTTGGATTAGCAGTGTCAAAAGCACCTCCGGAAGCTAAACTTTGGCTCGTAGCATAGCCGCTTTGTGAAGATAAAATTGTTGAATCACCGTTGCATATTGTCGAAGGCGTTGCGCTTACTGGTGAAGGTTTGATATTTGGTATCACGTTTATAATTGATGTAGAGGAATAGGCCAGCGTACATAATGATCCGTTTTGGATAACGGCTCTAAATAGTGTAGTCACGAGAATATTTGTATAATCATATGTTATGCCGGTATTTACAATTGGAGTCCAACTAGCTCCTCCTGTTGTTGAAGATTCCCATCTCACAACAGTACCGGTATTCCCACTTAGGTATATCGTTCCGCTGGCAGAGTGACATACTGTAACTATTTTAACAACAGGCAATATGTTAGGTTGGGAAATTGTAACTGCGCCTCCTGCTGAAGCTGCTTCAATAATAACCGTTGCATCTATTGGTATTCCATTACAACCATTTACCGTTGGTGTAATCGTAAAAGTTACTGTTTTTTGTGCATTAGTTGTGTTTGTTAAAGTTCCACTGATGTTTCCACTTCCACTTGAAGCTATTCCAGCTACGGCAACTGTATTGTTTCTGGTCCAATTATAAGTAGTTGAAGCAACACTTCCAGATAAAACTATTGTTGTAATTGGGCTTGCTGAGCATATAGTTTGTGTCGCTGGAGTCGCAATTGCATTAGGAGTTGGATTCACTAAAACAGTTGTATTTATTGCAGTTCCCGAACATCCATTAGCCACAGGAGTAATAATGAAAGTTACGGTTATTGGTGCGCTAGTAGTATTGGTTAAGCTTCCGCTTATGTCTCCACTTCCGCTATTTGGTATTCCTATTACGGTTCCCGTATTGTTTCTAACCCAATTGAAAGTTGCTGAAGCTGTATTCCCAGATAAAACCATTGTTGTAATTGCAGTTGCTGAACAAATTGTTTGAGCCGAATTTGTTGCCACTGCATTTGGCGAAGGGTTAACGAGAACTGTTGCTGTTATTGGTATTCCAGAACATCCATTAGCTATAGGGGTAATAGTAAAAGTTACGGTTACTGGCGCAGCAGTAGCATTAGTTAAGCTTCCGCTGATGTTTCCACTTCCGCTGGAAGCTATTCCAGTTATGGTAACTGTATTGTCTCTAGTCCAATTATACGTAGTTGAAGCTACATTTCCAGAAAGAGCCATCGCTATAATGGCACTTTGTGAACAAATGGTTTGAGCAGCATTTGTTGCTACTGCATTTGGAGTAGGGTTAACGAGAACTGTCGCACTTATTGGTGCTCCATTGCAACCATTGGCCATAGGAGTTATTGTAAAAGTCACCGTTACAGCTGCATTAGTAGTGTTTGTTAGGCTTCCGCTAATATTTCCATTTCCGCTAGCTGCTATTCCAGTTACTGATACTGTATTATCTCGAGTCCAATTATACGTAGTTGAAGCCACATTTCCAGATAGAACCATCGCTGTAATGGCACTTGCTGAGCAAATTGTTTGAGCTGAATTTGTTGCAAGTATATTTGGAGTTGGATTAACGAGAACTGTTGTGGTTATGGGTGTTCCACCACATCCATTAGCTGTAGGGGTAATGATAAAAGTCACCGTTACTGATGAATTAGTAGCATTAGTTAGACTTCCACTGATATCTCCACTTCCACTAGCTGCAATTCCCGTAACAGGTCCTATATTATTTCTAGTCCAATTGAAAGTCGTTGAAGCTACATTTCCAGATAAAACCATTGTTGTAATTGCAGCTGTTGAACAAATTGTTTGAGCTGAATTTGTTGCCACTGCATTTGGCGTAGGGTTAATAAGAACTGTTCTTATTACCTGTGCCGAAGGGCCGTTACAACCATTTGCAGTTATTTGGATATTGACTGAACCAGAAAATCCTGTTATCCATGTCATCACTCCTGATGAATTGATAGTTCCTGCTGCTGGATTACTTACTGACCAGTTAAAGCCTGTACTGTTAGTTGCTGTGGAAGCAAAGGTAGTTGTTGGAGTAGAAGCTGTTATTTGACAACTTGGTTCTGTACCTGCAGATACGGTAATCGCTGTTGGTGTACCAACTGTTGGTGTAATCGCAACTGTTCTGATTACTTGTGCCGAAGGACCGTTACAACCATTTGCCGTTACTTGAATATTGACTGAACCAGAAAATCCTGTTGTCCATGTCATTACTCCTGATGGGTTGATAGTTCCTGCTGCTGGATTACTTACTGACCAGTTAAAGCTGGTACTGTTGGTAGCTGTGGAAGTAAAGATCGTGGTGGGAGTAGAAGCTGTTATTTGACAACTTGGTTCTGTCCCTGCCGATATGCTAATCGCTGTTGGTATGCCAACAGTTGGTGTAATAATAACTGTTCTGATTACTTGCACTGAAGGACCGTTACAACCATTTGCTGTTACTTGAATATTGACTGAACCAGAAAATCCTGTTGTCCATGTCATTACTCCAAATGAGTTGATCGTCCCTGCTGCTGGATTACTTACTGACCAGTTAAAACTGGTATTGTTGGTAGCTGTGGAAGCAAAGGTGGTGGTTGGAGTAGAAGCTGTTATTTGACAACTCGGTTCTGTCCCTGCAGCTATGGTAATAGCTGTTGGTGTGCCTACTGTTGGCGTAACATTCGCTGTTCTGATTACCTGTACTGAAGGGCCGTTACAGCCATTCACTGTTACTTGGATATTGACTGAACCAGAAAATCCTGTTGCCCACGTCATCACTCCTGATGAATTGATAGTTCCTGCTGCTGGATTACTTAATGACCAGTTAAAGCCGGTACTGTTGGTAGCTGTAGTAGCATAGGTAGTGGTAGCAGCTGTTATTTGACAACTTGGTTCTGTTCCTGAAGCTATGGTAATTGCTGTTGGTGTGCCTACTGTTGGTGTAACCGTAAGTGCTGCGCTAACAGAAGTAACCGTTGGACAAGTATAACCCGAAGGTCCTGAAACAACCACATCATAATTACCTGTACTCGCCAAAACTGCTGTTGTAATTGTATAAGTTGGAGTTGTTGCCCCTGAAATGTTGGTACCATTTTTTCTCCATTGATAAGTAATAGGATCACCGCCTGCATTTGCAGTAACTGAGAAGCTAATATTGGAAGCGCTTTCACAAACAGTTTGTGCAACAGGCTGGGCTGTAATTAAAATGGATTGGTCTACATTTAAGGTTACCTCATTTGACTTTACAGAGGCACAAGGACTAGCACCACTTACGACAATATAATAAATACCATCATCAGACAAAAATGCCTGACTAAAATTTAAAATATTAGTTTGAGCCCCCGTAATAAATGCAGTATTGGTAACCGCAGTGCCAGGGAAGGTTCCTTTGTACCATTGGTAAGTAAGATTGTCACCACTGGCCACCACACCAAATTGTGCAAGGCTACTGGCACATATGCCCACATTAGATGGCTGAGTTCCTATGATAACTCTACGATTTACTAGCAAGATTACGTTGTTTGAAGTCACTTGTGCGCAAGGGCTTGTGCCAGTTACCACAACATTATAATTATTCGCAGTATCCGTTGTCGCCACATTTGAGATTGTTAATGTAGCACTAGTTACGCCACTGATATTGCCTCCGTTTGCAAGATTAGTAGTACCTTTTCTCCACTGGTAGGTTATACCTGTACCCGTTGCCGTTGCGCTGAAACTTACGTTCGTTCCTGAACAGACTGTTTGGGTAGCTGTAGGTTGTGACGTAATTGCTACTGCATCATTCACGATCAGAGTTGAATTACTGGAAGTGAGGGCAGTACATGGTGCAGTTCCTGTTATTACAACATTATAATCCGCGGCAGCATCGCCTGATGCCACAGGGTTAATGGTTAAAGTATTGGTTGTGGTTCCACTGATGTTCCCGACATTGGAAAGATTGGTTACACCTTTTCTCCATTGATAGGTCAAACCTGTACCGGTTGTCATTACACTAAAGCTGGCTGAATTTCCTGAACACACTGTTTGGGTAGCAGCAGGTTGGGTACTGATTGCCACTACTTGGTTTACAACGAGAACAGCATTTGAAGAAGTAACCGTAGCACAAGGATTGGCTCCATTCACCATGACATTATAGCTTCCGGCATCGGCTGTTAAAACACCAGTTAATGTTAAAGTCGCACTAGTCGCACCACTGATATTACCGATATTAGAAAGATTGGTTACACCTTTTCTCCATTGGTAAGTTAATCCTGTACCTGATGCCGTTACGCTGAAACTTGCGTTCGTTTCTGAACAAGCTGTTTGGGTAACTGCTGGTTGTGACGTAATTGCTACTGCATCATTCACGATCAGAGTTGAATTATTGGAAGTCATGGCAGTACATGGAGCTGTTCCTGTTATTACAACATTGTAATCCGCGGCAGCATCACCTGATGCCACAGGGTTAATGGTTAAAGTATTGGTTGTGGCTCCACTGATGTTCCCGACATTGGAAAGATTGGTTCCACCTTTTCTCCATTGATAGGTCAAACCTGTACCGGTTGCCGTTACACTAAAGGTGGCTGAATTTCCTGAACATACTGTTTGGGTAACAGCAGGCTGGGTACTGATTGTCACTACTTGGTTTACAACGAGAACAGCATTTGAAGAAGTAACCGCAGCACAAGGACTGGCTCCATTCACCACGACATTATAGCTTCCGGCATCGGTTGTTAAAACACCGGTTAATGTTAAAGTAGCACTGGTTGCACCGCCTATATTGCCTCCATTAACAAGGTTTGTTCCACCTTTTCTCCATTGGTAAGTTAATCCTGTACCCGTTGCCGTTACGCTGAAACTTACGTTCGTTCCTGAACAAGCTGTTTGGGTAGCTGCAGGTTGTGACGTAATTGCCACTGCATCATTCACGATCAGAGTTGAATTATTGGAAGTCATGGCAGTACATGGCGCTGTTCCTGTTATTACAACATTGTAATCCGCGGCCGCATCACCTGATGCCACAGGGTTAATGGTTAAAGTATTGGTTGTGGCTCCACTGATGTTCCCGACGTTGGAAAGATTGGTTCCACCTTTTCTCCATTGATAGGTCAAACCTGTACCGGTTGCCGTTACACTAAAGGTGGCTGAATTTCCTGAACATACTGTTTGGGTAACAGCAGGCTGGGAACTGATTGTCACTACTTGGTTTACAACGAGAACAGCATTTGAAGAAGTAACCGCAGCACAAGGACTGGCTCCATTCACCACGACATTATAGCTTCCGGCATCGGTTGTTAAAACACCGGTTAATGTTAAAGTAGCACTGGTTGCACCGCCTATATTGCCTCCATTAGCAAGGTTTGTTCCACCTTTTCTCCATTGGTAAGTTAATCCTGTACCCGTTGCCGTTACGCTGAAACTTACGTTCGTTCCTGAACAAGCTGTTTGGGTAGCTGCTGGTTGTGACGTAATTGCCACTGCATCATTCACGATCAGAGTTGAATTATTGGAAGTCATGGCAGTACATGGAGCTGTTCCTGTTATTACAACATTGTAATCCGCGGCAGCATCACCTGATGCCATAGGGTTAATGGTTAAAGTATTGGTTGTGGCTCCACTGATGTTCCCGACATTGGAAAGATTGGTTCCACCTTTTCTCCATTGATAGGTCAAACCTGTACCGGTTGCCGTTACACTAAAGCTTACGGAATTTCCTGAACATACTGTTTGGGTAACAGCAGGCTGGTTACTGATTGCTACTACTTGGTTTACAACGAGAACACCATTTGAAGAAGTAACCGCAGCACAAGGACTGGCTCCATTCACCACGACATTATAGCTTCCGGCATCGGTTGTTAAAACACCGGTTAATGTTAAAGTAGCACTGGTTGCACCGCCTATATTGCCTCCATTAACAAGGTTTGTTCCACCTTTTCTCCATTGGTAAGTTAATCCTGTACCTGATGCCGTTATGCTGAAACTTACGTTCGTTCCAGAACATGCTGTTTGGGTAGCTACAGGTTGTGACGTAATTGCCACAGTCTGGTTTATAGTAATAATTAATTGATCTGTTCCAGAGGTGCAACTTCCCGCAGGGTCATTTGATGTTGCATCAATTGTTACCGGGCCACTTGAAATGTTTGGTGTATAAGTATATATTGCTGGATATGGTCCTCCGCTAATTGTTCCACTAGAGGAAGTAAATGTAAGGGCATTTGCATTACCTGTTAATATAGGATTTAAACTAATACTTGTTCCAGAACACATACTAATATCAGCACCAAGGTTCACGGCCGCAAAGGTATTTACATCAACATTAAAAGTTTTTAAATTACCAGTGCCACATGGGTTACTTACTTGAACACTAATGTTTTGATTATTTCCTATTGTTGCTGATCCTGTTGCAGTTGCATTAATTGATATAGTTCCTTGTCCGGAATTTATTACCCAGCCTGTAGGAACAGTCCAAGTGTAAAGAGTCGCGCCACTCACGGCGGATACTGAATATGTAGCGGAAGTAATGGGGCAAACTGCTGTAGGACCTGATATTGGATTTGCTGGGAGTGAAGGAGTTCCTGTATAAACTGTCATCACAATACTATTACTGGTAGCTGTAGTTGGTGATGCACAGGTAGCATTTGAAGTCATTACAACCGTGATTGTAGATGGATTTGCTAGTGATGTAGTGGTATAAGTGGAGCTTGTTGCTCCAACAATAGTTGTTCCGTTTCTTTGCCATTGGTAAGTTGGAGTACTTCCACCATTTGTTGGACTTGCAGTAAAAGTTACTGAAGTTCCGGCACTTGAACATATTAATGTTGTAGTACTAGAAATATTTACCGAAGGAACAAGTGCCGGATTAACTATTATTGTGCCTGTTGCTGTAGCTTGGGCACAGGTACCTGTTGTAGTTACCGTATAATTAAAGGTACCTGCAACAGTTGGTGTTCCGCTGATGGTGAATGTACCTGCACTAAAAGCACCTGTTACTCCTGCAGGTAAACCTGTTACTCCTGCTCCGGTACCTCCACCACTTACAATATATGTGATATTACTTATCGCAACATTAATACATCTTGTTTGAATATTAGTTCCAACTCCCGAAGTTAAATTGATCGTGGCAACAGGATTTACTGTAATAGTTCCGGTTGAGGTAGTTTGAACACAAGTTCCGGTTGTTGTAATGGTATAAGGAAATGAACCACTCACGGTTGGAGTACCACTTATTGTAAACGCACCTCCACTGAAATTTCCAGATATTCCTGTAGGTAAACCTGTTACTCCTGCGCCGGTTCCTCCACCACTAATACTAAATATAATATTTGTCATTAATGTGCTTGCACATAATGTCTGATTATTAGTTCCAGCTCCCGAAGTTAAACTGATTGCTGCATCCGGATTAACTATTATTGTGCCTGTTGCTGTAGCTTGGGCACAGGTACCTGTTGTAGTTACCGTATAATTAAAAGTACCCGTTGCAGTTGGAGTTCCACTGATGGTGAATGTACCTGCACTAAAAGCACCTGTTATTCCTGCAGGTAAACCTATTACTCCTGCTCCGGTGCCTCCACCACTTACAGTATATGTGATATTACTTATCGCAACATTAATACATCTTGTTTGAATATTAGTTCCAACTCCCGAAGTTAAATTGATCGTGGCAACAGGATTTACTGTAATAGTTCCTGTTGAGGTAGTTTGAACACAAGTTCCTGTTGTTGTAATGGTATAAGGAAATGAACCACTCACGGTAGGAGTACCACTTATTGTAAATACTCCTCCACTGAAATTACCAGATATTCCTGCAGGTAAACCAGCTACTCCTGCGCCGGTTCCACCACCACTAATACTAAATGTAATATTTGTCATTAATGTGCTTGCACATAATGTCTGATTATTAGTTCCAGCTCCCGAAGTTAAACTGATTGCTGCATCCGGATTAACCGTTATTGTTCCTGTTGCTGTAGCTTGGGAACAGGTGCCTGTTGTAGTTACCGTATAATTAAAAGTACCCGTTGCAGTTGGAGTTCCACTGATGGTGAATGTACCTGCACTAAAAGCACCTGTTATTCCTGCAGGTAAACCTGTTACTCCTGCTCCGGTGCCTCCACCACTTACAGTATATGTGATATTACTTATCGCAACATTAATACATCTTGTTTGAATATTAGTTCCAACTCCCGAAGTTAAATTGATCGTGGCAACAGGATTTACTGTAATAGTTCCTGTTGAGGTAGTTTGAACACAAGTTCCTGTTGTTGTAATGGTATAAGGAAATGAACCACTCACGGTAGGAGTACCACTTATTATAAACACACCTCCACTAAAATTACCAGATATTCCTGCAGGTAAACCAGTTACTCCTGCGCCGGTTCCACCACCACTAATACTAAATGTAATATTTGTCATTAATGTGCTTGCACATAATGTTTGATTATTAGTGCCAGCTCCCGAAGTTAAACTGATTGCTGCATCCGGATTAACCGTTATTGTTCCTGTTGCTGTAGCTTGGGAACAGGTGCCTGTTGTAGTTACCATATAATTAAAAGTACCCGTTGCAGTTGGAGTTCCACTGATGGTGAATGTACCTGCACTAAAAGCACCTGTTATTCCTGCAGGTAAACCTGTTACTCCTGCTCCGGTGCCTCCACCACTTACAGTATATGTGATATTACTTATCGCAACATTAATACATCTTGTTTGAATATTAGTTCCAACTCCCGAAGTTAAATTGATCGTGGCAACAGGATTTACTGTAATAGTTCCTGTTGAGGTAGTTTGAACACAAGTTCCTGTTGTTGTAATGGTATAAGGAAATGAACCACTCACGGTAGGAGTGCCACTTATTGTAAATATTCCTCCACTGAAATTACCAGATATTCCTGCAGGTAAACCAGCTACTCCTGCGCCGGTTCCACCACCACTAATACTAAATGTAATATTTGTCATTAATGTGCTTGCACATAATGTTTGATTATTAGTGCCAGCTCCCGAAGTTAAACCGATTGTTGCATTCGGATTAACCGTAACTTGGATTGAATTACTGCTAACCATTGCAGGTATGACACAGGAAGCTGATGATGTTACATCTAATGTAATGACATCATTATTTGAAAGTGTTGAGGAAGTGAATGAGTTGCTGTTTGTTCCAACTAGAGTCCCATTTAAACGCCATTGATAGGTTGGAGTGAGACCGCCATTGGTCAATGCATCTACACTAAATGTCACAGATGTTCCTGCACAAAATGTTGTTTCAGTTGCTTCAATAGTAACAGATGGTGTTAGCAAAGGATTCACCGTCATCGTTACTATATTGCTGGTTACGGTTGCAGGAACTGGACAAGTCGCATTAGAAGTCATTTCAACTTTTACCTGGTTGCCATTAGCAAGAGTATTGGTTGTGAAGGTTGAGCTATTTGTACCAACAGCAATTCCAGCAAGATACCATTGGTACGCTGGAGTGCTACCTCCATTTACAGGAGTCGCAGTAAATGTTACCGAAGTTCCAGAGCATATAGGACTAACCGGATTGGCTAGAATTGATACCGATGGAACGGAAATATTATTTACAGTAAATGTGCCCGAGCTAATAATATCCGGACCTAAAGCCGGTTTCACCGAAATAAGTCCAGTTGTGGCAGTGGCAGGTAAGACGGCAGTAATTTGGGTATCACTGTCTACAATGAAAGAAGTTGCTGCGACACCATTAAAAGTTGCTGATGAAGCTCCACTAAAACCGGTTCCAGTCATGACAACTGAAGCACCAGAACCAGTACAGGCATTAGTTGGAGTAAAACTTGATATTGTTTGAGCAAAACTATCAATGTTAACCAAAAAAACAAGTAAAACAATCAAAAACAAATGGTAATTTTTCGATACTATTAATGCTAAAGATAAATTTATATGGAAGTTAAAGTATTTTTTTTTCATGATACCTACATTTTAAAATCAAACGATTAATATTTTTATAAAAAGGCATAGAGAAATTCATGCTGTCCTTAGAAACAAATAATGTTTTATTGTAGTGGTATTGTTTTCAATGAAAATCTATCTGCCTGTCACTGTTTTTGGTGTAATTTTTATTTTTTACACAAAAAGCAACAAGAAGAATTGTGCTCGGAGTACTATTTATTTACTTTTCGTTTTAATGTGTTTGGCTTACATGTCTTAAAATTAAGTATTTATGATGATATTGTTTAAAAAAAATTTTTTTTTTCGATGAAAGGATTTTATCATCCGACAAACTACTCGTTTTAAGAAAATTAACTTTAAATGTTTTAGTTTTTTGTTCATTTAAGGTCAATTTAGACATAAAAAAAACTGTCTTTTCAGACAGTTTCTACCTCTTAAATTTATTTTATCTTATCATTAAGGGATAATTATTTTTTTACTAAAATCTCCTTTTGTGGTTTGAAGTTTTACAATATATACCCCGGAATTTACTTTTTTAATAAGTAAGTGAATGTTTTGTTGGTCTTGATTATCAATTTTCCAAGTGTCTATCGATTGGCCATTTATATTGAATAAAGTAACTTTTTTAACGGTTGTGTCCAATACATTATTGTTGATTATAAGACTATTTCCATTTTGTAAATGAGTAATTTTAATGGCATTATCATTGATGATTTTGTCATCAATGCTTAATGTTTTATTAGTAAATCGTAATGAAAAACGGTTGTTGTTTATACCTTGTGGCAGAATCACTTCGAATGTTTTATTGCGAATATCATGATACATCCCTGTCAAATCATCGTAGATGTAAATTGCTTGTGCTGAGTCGAAGTTTTCTAATTCATCAATTAAGAACTTTACATTTCCTTCGGCATCTGTTTTTACACCAATAGGATAGGAGGCACTCGCATCAAAAAATCCTTCTCCTTCTATTACTAATTGATTTTCACCGTTCAATAAGTACATGTCATTTGGAAAGTCATCGAGATTAAAACCATCATAACCGTAATCCATTTCGCGAGTTGCTTTTTCATCCATGAATCCTAACAACACCTGTCTGTGATAATCATTATGGGAATTGAAACCTAAACGAATTCTTTTATAAGTATCTTTTATTACAGGGTCATTATTGTTATTATTCCAGATTGTTTCTTTATCGCTTTTAGTTTTATACATTATATTCGAATTTAAAGCGTCATTTTCTTTATGAAAAGCTCTTTGGCTATTTCTAAAAGTAACAATGCCACTAGAACCTATTTTTCCAATTATAAAAAAACCTTGTCCTACCGGAATATATCGGTTAGGGATTCCTCTTGACGGAGTTCCTGATTTGCTGATGAAATCTACACCTGCAGATGAAGGGGCTAATCCTCCAGTTAAATTTCGTACAGCATATCCCCCTTGATAATCACGTAAAACGTGTGTGTTATTAGTAGCATAATGTTCCCAAAAATATAAAGTGCCATCTGTAGAAGGGCTTGAGAAAGTTTCTAAAGAACTTATATTATCAGTTATAAAAGCATTAGCATCTAATGCTGATGGATAGGGATTACCTGCTAACAATAATTGATTATCACCTATAGTATTTGTTAAAATTGTACCGTTATTTGGTTTTCCAACAAAAGTATAATTTTGAGTTCCTGATATCGCTCCACTTCCTTTTAATGTAAATCCTTGGCCTACACGTAGTGGATTTGTCTCTAATATTTGAACCCAATTAGCATAAGTATTGACATAATTATCAAATTTATAAAGCCAGTAACGAGGTAAACTAATAGGGGTTGTGGGCACTCCATCGTAGCCACCAATCCAGTTAATATTTTGAGGAACTGTTGTAGTACCATCTTTCATTACTCCACCAACAGTATAATTAGTATTGTTGGTAGCAGTGTTTATAGGACTTACTGGAGAACTCCAATAGTTATAATTGTATTTGTTGGATTGACCTTGTTGGTCTCTTTCTATTGATCCAGAGCTTGTAATATCTAAGTCGCTCTCCATAGTTTGCACTAACTGTGACATTCCCACTAAATCTAGTTTTCCATCTAGTTTTAAATACCAATCATTTTGTATTTTGGTATCATTATTCATCACAATTTTTTTTCCAGAATCTACCAGCATTCCCAAATCAATATTATTAGCCGTTTCAGTAATATCATGTTGTACTTTTACGATAGACCAATCCTGATCCATAATATCATTCCCTCTAATTTCTTTTGTAGGACTGTTTACAGCAGTAGCAAAACTTCCGTTACGTTCCGTTAAAAAAGGCATAGGGGCCTGTTGCACATATATATGTTTATGGTTATATATTTTTGTTCCGGTAACATCAATAGCTGTTGTTGTTAAGTCATCAATAATGTCATTTATGTAGTTGTCCATTCTATAATAACGAAGCAAATTAGTAAAAGGCAAAGAAGTAGGTGATGTGGTGATATTTTTAGGAACAATTGTACCTCTAATTTCTGAACCGGTATCTTGGATTTCTTGATACACCATTCTTTGAAAGTGGGATTCAGTTAAAGCCATATTAAACACCCGAACTTCATCAATTTTTCCTTTAAAATATTTTGTATTTGAACTAGGGTCTTTTCCTAAAGTAAGTAATGTTACATCAGCTGATATGCTTCCGGTTTTAGCTTGAGTTGCCACCAAAGCACCGTTTAAATATAACTTTATATTTGCTCCGTCGTAAATTACCCCAACATGATACCATTGGGATACATTTAAAGCTGTATTGTAAGTTACTGTTGTACCGTTTACAACTGCTTCCAATTTCTTAGCGGCAGTAATTCGGATTTGAAAATTATTTTGTCCTGCAATAACTCCATCAGTAGAAAAAGCGGCATTTAAATCAATCCATGCCATTAAAGATGCATTGGCTAATCCCCCAAGAATTGCCGTACTTTGGCCATAATCGTTTCTACCGTCAAAGTCTAGAAATAATTTGGTGTGTAAATCTCTAGGAGAACCAAACAGAGCCGTGTTGGTGTCAAAAGTATCCAGAATTCCATCTTTATCAATATCGGTTGTGCCATCAATAACGCCATTATTATTGGTGTCTAAAGTTTTATAGTCATAGATTAATAAAGTATTGGCAATATCAAATGTAATTCCATTAGATTTTACATCAAGATAATCGGGGATTCCATCTCCATCCGTGTCTTTTAGATAAGTAGTAGCAGGATTTGCAGTTGCAATACCTTGTCCTAAATTTCCGTATTGGTTCGTAGCTCCAGTACCATAGTCATAAATGTCTAATATTCCGTCACCAAAACCTTCTATTATTCCATCTCCATTAATGTCTTTACTTCTAAATGTTTCTGATTCCGGACCGTCTCCTGTTCCATCTCCATTAATGTCTCCGTCACCATTTTCATATCCAGAAACAGCATTTGTATTTCCTGCCCCAGATTCGTCCACGTCAAAAAGACTATCGTTGTCGCTATCTAAATCTATATAATTTGGGATTCCATCACCATCAGAGTCTAGTGCGGCTAGTACGGCTGTCGACTCAGCACTATCCAGAAGTCCGTTTCCGTTGATATCTACCCAAGTCACATCTATTTTTCCTTTGGCGTTACTCAAGTTTCCTAAGCCTGCTTCTATAACATCTTCAATTCCGTCATTATCGGCATCCAGATCAAACATGTCAGCAACGCCATCATTGTCTAAATCACATAAAGTTTGTGAAATTAGGATATCATCCAATGCAAGGTCATTACCGCCACCACCAGGAGCATTGTTTTTGAAACGAATGGTAAAAGCATTCACATTTCCTAAGTTGACACTAGTAGTAAATTGTTTCCAAACTCCTTGAGTGCAGGTATTGTCTGTTGAGCTTCCGGAACATCTTCCAATGTTTCCTGTGTTGAAAGTTGTAAGAAGATTGTTTGATAAATCATAAAACTCTACTGTTACATTGGGTAAAATTGAGTTTGGAAAAGTAGAGGCGGCCATTATGTTTAATACCCAAAAACTGTAGGTTATCGGTAAATTTGACAAAACCCCGGTAATAGTTGTTTCATAGAATGTTCCGGGAGTAAAACTGGCATTAAAAACAGCCATTCTTCCATTGGTATCTCCTGTAGTATGATCTTCTCCGTTATACCAAGCTAAATCACCATGAATATTTTCAGGGTCGCTAGCTACTGTTCCTGTTATTTTAGAGACTACCGTGTATTCACCATCGTCCAGTATCCAGGTTGATTGACTAGGGCATGCTGTCGTATTAGTGCCTGCAATTCCGTCTTCATAACAATAGGTTGTTGTTGCATTATAGGCTGCTGTAAAGCTTGAAGTTTTTCCTCCTGTCCCAAAGGTTTCATTTAAAAACTTGTAATCTACTTTATGGCCATTTGAGCTATTACAATTAACTTCCTCAGTAGCATCTAGAATGCCATCATTATCATCATCTATATCAAAATTGTCATATACACCATCTCCGTCGCTATCAAAAAAGGTTTGAATTCCCGTACCTTGAATAGAAAAATCATAAGGATTTTCATTAGAGTCGTTATTTATGATTGAAATTACGGCAGTTTTTAAACCTAAGGTATTAGGATTAAAACTAACAGAAAATGTAGAGCTGACTCCAGCAGCAATTGAAGCACTCGGACTAGTGGTAACGGTGAAATCGGCAGCGTTAGTTCCAGAAATAGTTATGGCTCCTATGGATAAGGCTGAAGTACCAGTATTTTGAATAGTGTATGCTTTTGTGATGATTCCCGTACTGGTCTCCATTGATCCAAATTCTGTCCAATCTATGATGCTTGGGCTCGCATCACCATCAATAATTGAAGTGGCGTTTCCCAGAATATTTATTTCTGGAGAATTTACCGTTGCAACTATTGCGGTTCTTGCGGCAGAAATACAAGATGCATTAACCGCTTCAACATAATAGGTTGTAGTTGTTGTAATAATGGGTGTGGTCATATTTGTACCTGTTCCTAAAGTAATTCCGCCTGTAGCGGTTGTGTACCAGTAAATCGTCCCTGCAGAAGCAGTTGCAGCCAAATTAACTGTTCCAGAGCCAATTGTAAAACCAGGTGTCGTACTCGTAATAGTAGGGGTAGCGGTTATGGTTATGCTTGCAATATTGTTTAGACTGATGAGTGAACTACAATTATTAGGAGAAGTTCCACCACTTGTAAGATTTGTAATTATTATATTTGTTGTGCCTGAATTTGATAATGCGCTTGTGGTAAAAGTTCCTGAGCCAGCACTTGTTACATTCATAATTGCGGTATTTCCTGTTGCAGTATTGGGGGTAGATAAATTATAAGTAACAGTATAAGTCCCTACTGTTAGTATTGATAATGAAGACGTTAGTGTTACGATAGATGTGTTGCCTGGACAGATTGAAGCTGGCGATAGAGTTGCCGTTAAACTATAAGTAGGACAGGTCCATGAGATAATTACTTGACCTTTATAGCCATTTCCGCCTGATTTATCTGCACCGGTTCCAGTTCTAGCCCCAGCTCCAGCCCCGCCTAAAGCAGTACTTGAATCTCCGTCACTAGTGATATTTAAGCCTGTTGCCCCTGCACCACCTCCAGTAACAGCAGCACCTCCAAGCATGACAAGACCACTATTCCCATTTGAAGTTGTTCCTGCACTTCCGCCTCCTCCGCCACTTGATACTCCTAATGCTACACCGGTTCCTCCGGCTCCACCATAATAATTAAAACTAGAAGAGAAACCAATGTTACCACTTGTTGATGCAGTTGCACCGCTAGTGGTTGAAAGACCTGCAGTTGCGCCATTCCCACCGTTCCCACCAACAGCTAATAAAGTAGCCGTTGATCCAAACCAAGATGGATTTCCTGCACCACCTGTCCCTGTTGCCCCTATGCCACCAGCTCCAACAGTAACGGTATATGTGGTGCCTGGAATTACAGTAAGAGATGTGTTTTTGACATAGCCACCGCCAGCACCTCCACCACCTGCTGATGGATTTCCGGTTGCGCCCCCACCAGCACCACCTCCTCCCCAGGCTTCAACTGTTAAGCTCGTGACTCCTGCTGGAACAGTAAAAGTTCCAGATATATTAAAGGTTTGCATTGTCTGTGAATATCCAAAAATTGTAATAAGAAGCAAACAAAATGTGAGAATTAGTTTTATGTTTATTAAAGTAATTTTCTTCATGATTTTCTCCTGTTTAAATTAATTATGGCACATGTATTTTTTGTTTTAAATGAATTCAGATTAAAAATCATGCTTAATGAGAATTTAAATTTATGGTTTTTGTTTTCTGTAGTCGATTAAAAGCTAAAAAAAAACGATTAACGACGTTAAAAATAAAATTTTGTACGTAAAATTATATATAAAAATATTTTTTATTTTAAGATAAATGACTTGATTAGGTTGATGAATTCTCTAAGAAACAGTATTAAAAGTGCTATTAATAATGGGAATTTTATAGGGCTTTGTTAACTAATAATAAGGAAAGAAAAATATTGAAAGGCTTTATGTAGATTGCCTCAATTTAATTCCAAAACGAATTTTTGACTTGGTTTGTCAATTTCTTGTATATATTTTGGAAACGAATTCTTTATGCAATTAGACTTGTTTTATTTAAATACCCCAAAAAATAGTCTATCAAACTACTAATGGTCTTCTTTGATTACTTTTTTCCTTGTCTTTAAGAGTTTTACATTACCAGTTACGATGATAAGGAACAAACGAATGATTTTATACTATTTCCAGAGAGAAAAATATTGTCAAAAACTATGGTGAATGACTTGTAAAAAGGATTTACTCATTATAAAATATGGTGGATATTGATAAAAAAGTAAATTTTAAGGATTTAAGAAAGACTTATATATCTTTGGTCCATGCAGTAATGAACAAAGACACGGGTGTTTTATCATCACATTCAACCCATGAGATACTCGAAAGATATTATATTGACCCAACTATTTTGACAAAAACAGAAGAGGGAGTACTAAAAATTTCAATCTTTGGAGCTTAATACGTCACTCTTTTTCGTCACTCCTAAGGGTTGGGGTCTGAGGAATATACTAAATTTTAAACATAAAAAAACCCTAACAGATTGATGTTAGGGTTTTTGCTTTGGTAGCGAGACCGAGATTTGAACTCGGGACCTCAGGGTTATGAATCCTGCGCTCTAACCGACTGAGCTATCTCGCCATGATTGAAGGTGGAAAACCATCCCTGAATGCGGGTGCAAATATAAAAATAATATTACAGCTTGCAAGTATATTTTTAAGAAAAAAAAATATTTTTAAAAATGCTTTTTTTTCGGAGTTATATTCTATATATTTCGCAAAAATTAAATGTAGCTCATGGACCAAAAAGTACGTTACGAAATCGAGTTCCCCATAAATTCCTCGCCTCAATTATTATATCAATATATATCGACTCCTTCTGGTCTGTCAGAATGGTTTGCTGATAATGTAAATTCTCGTGGAGAGTTCTTTACTTTTATTTGGAATGACTCCGAAGAAAAAGCTAGGCTTGCCTCTAAGAAGTCGGGTGAAAAAGTTAAATTCAAATGGGTTGATGAAAACAGTAAAGACACAGAGTACTTTTTTGAATTGCATATTTTAGTTGATGAACTTACCAAGGATGTTTCTTTAATGGTTATTGATTTTGCTGATAAAAATGAAGTAGATGAAGCAACACAACTATGGGAAAATCAAATTTCAGATTTGAAACATCTCATAGGGTCTGTATAGTAAAATCATATTTTATGACTTATATTTGCCCTAAACAAAATTTAGGGCTTTTTTTATGATTAATTTTAATGGAACTATAGTGTCTCAAGACGCTAATATATTGACACAGAACCGCGCTTTTTTGTATGGTGATGCTGTTTTCGAAACGGTTAAAATAATAAATAATAAAATTCTTTTTTTAGAAGATCATTATTTTAGATTAATGTCTTCTATGCGAGTGGTTCGAATGGAGATTCCAATGAATTTTACCATGGAATATTTTGAAGAACAAATACTTTCTCTCGTTAAAAATAATTCTTTAGCTGATTCGGCGCGAGCCAGAATTACCATTTATAGAAATGACGGTGGTTATTATTTACCACAAAATAATACAATTTCTTTTTTAATTCATACAATAGCACTTGAAGAAAAGTTCTATTCAATTAACAAAAAAGAATATGAAGTTGATTTGTATAAAGACTTTTATGTGACTAAACAATTGCTGTCTTCCATAAAAACAACTAATAAAATCTTAAACATAACCGCTAGTATTTATGCAAATGAAAATGGATTAGACAATTGCATTTTGTTGAATGACAGTAAAAATGTTATTGAAGCTTTGCAAGGAAACATTTTTATGCTACTGGGTAATAAACTCATTACGCCACCTGTTTCTGAAGGGTGTTTGAATGGTGTTATGAGAAAACAAATTTTAGGGTTGGCAAAAAAAATAGCAAATTTAGAGGTAGTGGAAGAAGTAATTTCTCCATTTGATCTTCAAAAAGCAGATGAATTGTTTATTACGAATGTTATAAAAGGTATACAGCCTATTACAAAATATCGTAAAAAGGAGTTTACAACTAAATTGGCAAATGAATTAGTTGAAAAATTGAACGAAGCGGTACGTGTTGTTTAATTTAAATAAGGATTTTCTGGAGCATTAGACCAGATAAGATATTCTCCTCCTAATTCCATAATTTGTTCTTTCCAGAAATGAGCTGCTGATTTTCCTATGATTTTATTTTCATAATTATTTTCAGTGATAATCCACGAATTACATTCCATTTCTGTTTCCAGTTGGTCTTCTTCCCAACCGGTGTATCCTAGAAAAAAACGAATGTTTTTTTTACTTATTTTTCCGGTATTGATAAGTTCTTTTGTAGATTCGAAATCGCCACCCCAATAGATGCCATTTGAAATTTCTACACTATTAGGAATTAATTCGGGGATGTCATGGATAAAATAAAGATTATCTTGTTCTACCGGTCCACCATTGTAGATTTTGAATCTTGCATCAATATCAGGGATCAAGTCGTGGATGGTATATTTCAAAGGTTTATTTATAATAAAACCAACAGAACCTTCCTTGTTGTGGTCTGCTAATAATATTACGGATCTGCTAAATGATAAATCTCCAAATATAGAAGGCTCCGCTATAAGAAGATGTCCTTTTTTTAATTTTTCTGAAATCATGACGCTAGTTTTTTTATTAAAATTAAGGAATAATTATTGATAATACCAAACAAAGTCGTTTAAATGCATAAAAAAACCTTCCATGTGGAAGGTTTTATTATAATGGAAAACTTATGATTAGTTTACCGCTCCTTCTAATTCTGCTCCAGCTTTAAATTTCACAACGTTTTTAGCTGCGATTTGGATAGTATTTCCTGTTTGAGGATTTCTACCGTCTCTAGCTGCTCTAGCAGATACTGACCAAGATCCGAAACCTACTAAAGATACTCTTCCTCCTTTTTTCAAAGTACCGCCTACATTTCCTAAAAATGACTCTAAAGCTAATTTAGCTGCAGCTTTTGTAATTCCTGCATCTGCAGCGATAGCATCGATTAATTCTGATTTGTTCATAATAAATAGTTATTAATTGTTGGTTAAAAAAATTGTCAATACACAAATTTAGTAGGAAATCCGTTCCTTGCAAGCGTTTTGTGTTATTTTAGTTTGTTTTGTTAATAACTTATTTTTTTTGTTCATAAAACAAGGCTTATTTCTTGTTAAAAGTATCAAACCCCTTGTTTTTACTGATGTTAATAGACTTTCGCATTTTCAGAAAAAGACATGCCATTTAACAATTCTATAGTGTTTATTCTCTTTTTTCCCGGAAACTGTAAACTAAGTACTTGGATTAATCCATTTTTTACAGGAATTTTCATCTCTTTCTTGTTACAAATCAAACTACCAATAGGATAATTGTGATGTTCTGAGATGATTTTTGCTTCATATATTTTCACATTCCACTCTTCATTTTTGTCTCCAAAGAAACACCAAGCAGCTGGATAAGGACTCAAACCTCGAATCAAGTTATTTATTTCTGAAGCTGATTTTGTCCAATCTATTTTGCAATTCTCTTTATTTAGCTTATATGCCGTTTTAATATCAGCATCATCTTTTTGAATAATGGTCGTTACATTTCCTTTTTCAATCATTTCCAAAGTTTCAATAACGGTCTTACTTCCTAAATCCATTAATCGATCATGTAATTGTCCTGCATTTTCAGTTGCTGAGATTGGTGTTTCGGCACTTAAAATCATGGCTCCGGTATCAATCTTGTCATCTATAAAGAAAGTAGTCACACCCGTTTTCGTTTCTCCATTTATGATTGCCCAATTTATTGGTGCCGCTCCGCGATAATTAGGTAGAAGCGAAGCATGAAGATTGAAGGTTCCCAACGAAGGCATTTCCCAAACTACTTTTGGTAACATTCTGAAAGCAACTACAATTTGTAAATTAGCATTCAAGGATTTTAATTCCGATAAAAAAGCTTCGTCTTTTAGGTTTATAGGTTGTAATAAAGTAAGATTATTGGCTAGCGCATATTCTTTTACCGCCGAATATTTTAGTTTTTGTCCACGGCCAGCAGGTTTATCAGCTGCTGTAATAACGCCAACAATCTCATAGTTATTTTTGATTATAGTGTCCAAAATCCCAACAGCAAATTCTGGGGTTCCCATAAAAATAATTCGTAATTTTTCCATTATGATTTTAAAGTGTATTTATTGTTTGGTTTTACAAGTATAATATTGTTTTCTAATAAATGTTGTAGCACAAAGATAACGTCGTCTGGGCTATTTTTAGTTTTATTTTGGATGTCTCTAGAATTCAAATCGTCTGATTGTAATAAAGCAACAATCTCTTTTGAAAGCGAAGTCACATCCCTTTTCTTATTTTTTTTAGTGATACAATAGGAACAAATACCACAATCAACGTTTGTCTTTTCGCCAAAATAATCTAAAATCAATTTGCTTTTACAATTTCTTTTCTCACTTATATAATAAATAACAGACTTGAGTTGTTCTTTTTTTAAGTCGTTTTGATTTTCTAAGTATTTAGAAACTCTATTTATTGTTCTTTCATCTTCGCGAATTTCATTAAAAATTAATGTAGCATCATTATTTTTCGAATGATACTCAATAATATCTTTTTCCTTTAATTTATTTAAAACTGCCTGTATTTCATTTGTACCTTGATGTGACTTTTTTGCAATCAATTCTAAGTTGAAAGCGGTTTGGATCTCATAAATTCCAGGATAGGTTCGCAATATTGCCAAAATAATTTCTTCGTCATTAGGATTTAAACTCATATAACGGATTACTTCTTTGGAAGGAATAAGAAATTGCAGCGTAATTTTTTCAGAAAACTCTTGGGACAAACTAATAATTCCTTGTCTGTCCAGAAACTGCATGGCATTGTAGGTTTTCAATGTTGGAAACTCATACTTTAGACAAAAATGATGTAAATTGAACGTAAATTGCTCGTCGATTCCTTCTCCGTAAGCAATCTGGAAATAATTACAGAGTTTGATATACATTAGATTTAAAAACTTTTTATCAGGAAGAACATTGATAAACTGATTTTCGGTTTGAAGAATATCCGATGGACTGGTTAATAGTACGGCATAGGCTTTCTCGCCATTTCTTCCGGCTCTTCCAGCTTCCTGATAATAATTTTCTAAATTTTCCGGAAGCTGAATATGGATGACTGTTTTTACATTGGCTTTATCAATTCCCATTCCAAACGCATTGGTAGCAACAATAACCTGCACTTCTTCATTCATCCAAGACTGCATGTTTTTATCTTTTTCTTTGGACGCAAGTCCGCCGTGATAATACGTTGCTTTGAATCCTAAAGATTGTAATTGTGCCGAAATATCCAAACAAGATTTCCTATTTCTCACATATATTATAGAGGACTGAGGGTTTTTCTTTAGAATTTGTTCGATTCTAAAAAGTTTATCTTCGACTTCAAAAACCATGTACGCAATATTTTCCCTTGCAAATGATTTCTCGAAAATTTTCGGATGGTGCAATCCTAAATCAGTGATGATGCTTTCTTTAACTTTTGGAGTTGCGCTTGCGGTCAAAGCCAAGAAAGGGATTTTTGGAAAATGCTTTTTTAATCCTGAAATCTTCAAATAAGCAGGCCTGAAATCGTGTCCCCATTGTGAAACGCAATGTGCTTCGTCAATAGTAATTAAATTTATGGGAAGGTTTTTTATTCTTTCCAGAATCCAATCCGATTGTAATCGTTCCGGAGATAAATATAGGAATTTGTAATTTCCAAATTGGCAGTTGTCCAACAGGTCAATCATTTCATCCGATTTTATTCCGCCAGTCAAAGCAATCGCTTTAATATTTCGTTTTTGTAAATTAGCGACTTGATCTTTCATCAATGCCACTAATGGAGAAATTACTAAACAAATTCCTTCCTGCATCATTGCGGGAACTTGAAAACAGATGGATTTTCCGCCACCGGTAGGCATTATCGCAAAAGTATCTTCACCACTTAAAACAGAATTTATAATTTCGTTTTGTAGTGATCTAAATTTGCCATGCTTCCAATATTTTTGGAGAATTTGTAGTGCTTCTGGCATAGATTTCGTTCCCAAAGCTTCGGGATTAGATTTTAATTTATACTTGATGAAAAAATCGTAAATCCCAATTTGTAATGCTTAAACTATTTAGAAATTTTATCTAAGATAAAAAGAATTCTGTTATCAACACTATCTTTAGGCACTTCTATAAGTTCGTAACCATATTTGTTGTAAGTTGTAACAAGATGACTATTGATATCTTTGGCTTGTTCAAAGTTTTCATATCGTTCAGTATCACTAGTATAGATCTCCTCCCAAGGCGGAAGAATGAAAATTTTAGTATATTTGTATTCTTGGCAAGCCAAATCAAAAAAAGTAGGATAACTGTCTCCAATGTAATGCATATAGGCAACAACATCTGGAATACCACGATCAATGAATACAATTTTATGAGGTTCTTCAAGTGCGCTTTGAAACTGCTTTTTTCTGCCTTCCAGAAGTAATTCACTAAACAGTAAAGGATTTGTCAGGAACAATTGTTCAATACCTTGTTTTTGAGCTTCTAAAGTTACTTGTCTGGAAATTTCAGGGTAACAGCAATATCCATTAGCTACCAATCCGTCTATGATTGTACTTTTTCCAGTTCCGGGACCGCCAATGATAACTATGATTTCTTTCTGCACTTTTTACAAATAAGGCGCGAAATTACTCAAACTTATTGGAATTTGAAAAAATGATTGCCGTAAAAATATAATTTGGCAAAAAATCATATTTCAAATATTCAAAATTTACATTTGAAACCGTATATTTGCTCTTATTTTTAAATTGAAAATGGATAACGATAAAGAAAAAGAGACTGCGGAATTTTACGAAAGATTAAAAGTAGAGCTGGATATGAGTAATACATGGCCAGCAGAGTACTTATTTAAGTTTATTGTACCAACAGAAAATGATAATGTGGAGCGTGTTGAACTGGCTTTTGACTGTATGGGAGCGGTTATAAAAACGACAAAATCCAAAACGGGTAAATTCACAAGTATATCTGTTGACGTTACCGTAAAAGATTCACAAGAAATAGTAGATAAATACTTAGAAGTTTCTACAATTAAAGGTATTATTTCCCTGTAATATAAAATAAATTTTTGATACATTTCGAATGATTTAAATCTTCGGAATGTGGCATATAAGATCAAAAAATATACATTCGAATATGAATTCAAAATATATAAAAGAAAACGCGAACGACACTGTTCATCATTTGGAATATAATGCGGAGCGATCCCATTTAATTATTCCGGAATACGGTCGTCATTTGCAAAAATTGATTGATCAGGCTACAAAGATTGAAGATGATGTGGAGCGCAACAAAGCGGCAAAATATATTATTCAGGTGATGGGGAGTTTGAATCCTCACTTACGAGATGTTCCTGATTTTCAACATAAATTATGGGATCAGATTTTTATTATGTCTGATTTTAAATTAGTGGCCGATTCGCCATACCCAATTCCATCTCGAGAAGTCTTGCAATTAAAACCGGATGTTTTAAAATACCCGCAAAATTTCCCCAAATACAGGTATTATGGTAACAACATAAAATATATGATTGATGTCGCCAATAAATGGGAAGATGGCGAAATGAAAAATGCATTGGTAAAAGTAATTGCCAATCACATGAAAAAATCCTATTTGAGTTGGAATAAAGATACCGTAAAGGATGATGTTATTTTCGAACACTTGTATGAATTATCGGATGGTAAACTAAATTTGCTTCAAAGTACAGAAGAACTTTTAAATACTACCGATTTATTGCGAACTAATAAACGAGTTTCCAATAAAATCACTCCTGTTGGACAACCAAAAATTCTAAGTAATAAGAATTTAAAAACGGGTAAACCAAAACCTTTCGTAAAAAACAATAATCCAAAATAAAATAGGTAATAAGTTGTTTAGATTTTGAAGTACTGCTTTTAATAAATCGGTAAAACTTCATAGCCTTTGTAACCTAAAACCTCAGAACCTTAAAAAAATAATATGGGAATTTTCAAAATAGAAGGTGGCATTCGTCTAAAAGGAGAAATCACGCCACAAGGAGCTAAAAATGAAGCATTGCAAATTTTATGTGCAGTTCTTTTGACTCCTGAAAAAGTTACAATTAATAATATTCCTGATATTATTGATATCAATAAATTGATAACCCTTTTAGGGAACTTAGGAGTTAAAATTCAAAAAAATGGATCTGGCTCTTATACTTTTCAAGCAGATGATGTTAATATACAATATTTAGAAACTGAAGCATTTAAGCAAGAAGGTGGCTCACTTCGTGGTTCAATTATGATTGTTGGACCATTATTGGCTCGTTTTGGCAGAGGATATATTCCAAAACCCGGAGGAGATAAAATAGGTCGTAGAAGATTAGATACGCATTTTGAAGGATTTATCAATCTGGGTGCAAAATTCCGTTACAATAGAGAAGACCATTTTTATGGTGTAGAAGCTCCAAAAGGATTAACTGGAACTGATATGTTACTTGATGAAGCATCAGTTACAGGAACAGCTAATATTGTTATGGCTGCTGTTTTGGCAAAAGGAAAAACAACAATTTATAACGCAGCCTGTGAGCCTTATTTGCAACAACTTTGCAAAATGTTGAACGCTATGGGGGCAAACATTACGGGAGTTGGGTCTAATTTATTAACTATCGAAGGAGTCAAAAGTCTAGGCGGTTGTGAGCATAGAATTCTTCCGGACATGATTGAAATTGGTTCATGGATTGGATTAGCTGCTATGACCAGAAGTGAAATTACAATTAAAGATGTAAGTTGGGATAACCTTGGAGTTATTCCAAATACTTTTAGAAAATTGGGAATCACTTTAGAACGAAGAGGAGATGATATTTATATTCCTGCCCATGAAGATGGATATGAAGTGAAAACGGATATCGACGGTTCTATTCTTACTATTGCTGATGCACCTTGGCCAGGATTTACGCCTGATTTATTAAGTATTGTTTTAGTAGTTGCCACACAAGCAAGAGGAGATGTATTGATTCATCAAAAAATGTTTGAAAGCCGATTGTTTTTCGTAGATAAGTTAATTGATATGGGCGCGAAAATTATGTTATGTGACCCGCATAGAGCAGTAGTTATGGGGCATGATTTCAAATCACAATTGAAAGCAACGACCATGTCTTCACCGGACATTCGTGCAGGGATCTCCTTGTTGATTGCAGCTCTTTCGGCAAAAGGGACAAGTACTATTCAAAATATAGAACAAATCGATAGAGGTTATGAACGAATTGACGAACGATTAAGAGCGATTGGCGCTAATATAATTCGAGCATAACACTAATTTTATAAAAAAAATCGTTTAAAAAATCCTACCTGAGTGAATGTATAAATTCAAAATTCTAAAGGATTATTTAAACGATTTTTTATTTTATTAAATCATTATAAAATACAATGTCAAACGAACAAACTGCAATTAAAGCAACTTATTTTAGCATAGTTGGAAACATCTGTTTAGCGATTATTAAAGGGTTAGCAGGTTTTTTTGGAAATTCATATGCTTTAATAGCAGATGCGATTGAATCTACTACTGATATTTTTTCCTCTTTTTTAGTATTGTTCGGAATCAAGTATTCCAATAGACCGGCGGATGAAAATCACCCTTACGGACACGGTCGTGCGGAACCATTAATAACTTTTTTGGTTGTTGGCTTTTTAATTACTTCAGCTACAATTATTGCATATGAAAGTATTAATAATATTGGTACCCCACATGAATTACCAAAATCGTGGACACTTTTTATTTTAGGAGCGATAATTATTTGGAAAGAATATTCTTTTCGTTTGGTTATGAGGCGCAGTAAAGAAACGAATAGTTCTTCATTGAAAGCAGATGCTTGGCACCATAGAAGTGATGCAATCACATCAGTTGCGGCATTTTTAGGGATTTCAATTGCTTTAATTTTAGGAAAAGGATACGAATCTGCTGATGATTGGGCGGCGCTTTTTGCATCTGGTTTTATTCTTTATAACAGTTATCTTATTTTCAGACCTGCTCTTGGGGAAATTATGGATGAAAATCTGAACGATGATTTAATTGATGAAATTAGAAAGGTTTCCTTTCAAGTCGAGGGAATTATTGATACAGAGAAATGTTTTATACGAAAAGCAGGAATGCAATATCATGTGGATCTTCATGCGATAGTAAATGCGAATATTTCAGTAAAAGAAGGACATGATTTAGCCCATAAATTGAAAGACACTTTAAGACAAGAAATTCCTGAATTAGGTCACGTTTTAATCCATGTGGAACCCAATAATCAGTTAGAGATTTTATAAACAAAAGGCACAATTTTTTTGTGCCTTTTGTCTTTCAATTTATTTGTTTTTCTTGGAATTCATTCAAACTACAAAAAAGACTGTATTGCTAATTCATAACTTTTTAATCCAAAGCCTAATATAACTCCTTTTGCATTTCCTGAAATATAGGATTGATGCCGGAAACTTTCGCGAGAAAATGTGTTCGAAATATGTACTTCAACAACTGGTGTTGTAATTGCTTTTATTGCATCTCCAATACCTATAGAAGTATGTGTATAAGCACCAGCATTTAAAATAATACCATCATAAGAAAAACCAAATTGCTGAATTTTATCAATTAATTCTCCTTCAATGTTGCTTTGATAATAAGTAAATTCAATTGATGGAAATTTTATTTGTAAAGTAGTGAAATATTCTTCGAAAGTTTGGCTTCCATAGACTTCTGGTTCCCGTTTCCCCAGAAGATTAAGATTTGGGCCGTTGATAATACTTATTTTCATAATTGTTATTTTGGTAAAAATAAAAAAACCGTTCCAATTTATGGAACGGTTTTAATAAATTTATTTTAATTTTATTAGAATTTAATACCAGCTGAGAGTTGAACAACAGAGTTTTTAACTTCTGCATCCTTTGAAGCATCCGTTAATCCTAAACCATAACGTGCTTGTATGAAAAAATGGTTTGTAATGTTTAGTCCTAAACCACCCACAACTGCAAAATCGAACGTGTTAGAATCTTTAACATCAAAATCGTTTCTTTCGCTCAATAAAAAGGAAGCTTGAGGACCTAGTTCAAGACTAATTACTTTATTCAGATTAATTTTTGCTAAAACAGGAATGGATAAATAACCCAATTCATTTTTAAATTCTGTAGCCGCATATTTGTATGTTGCTCCCTGAGTAGAGTAGAGTAATTCAGGTTGTATAGAGAAACTATCCAGAAGTTTAATTTCTGCGACTAATCCTGCGTGATAGCTGGTAATAGCATCTTTGTCATAATTACCACTATTTATTGTAATATTAGTACCAGTTTGATTTGCATAATTTAATCCTGCTTTTATTCCAAACTTAACTAATTGAGCTTGCATATTACTTGAAATAGCAAACAGTAAAACGGCAACTAAAATTGTCTTTTTCATAATATTGGTATTTGATTATTGTTCTTAATTTGAACGTCCAAGGTATAACTCTTAATGTAAAGAAATATTACAATTTTATGTTTTTTACTTATAATATTCACTTAAATTTAATTTCTAGATTATCATGTTTTGAAGCTTTTAATTAGCTTTTTTCTTGTAAATTTATTTTAAATATCTAAAAATCAATGAGTTAAATCTTATTTTTTGTTGTATTTAAACGGATTAATTAGGTAGTCAACGAGTTTTATGGTCTAAAGAAGAATGTCATGTTTGATTTTTTTAACTTTAGATCTATAAATTTTAAATAATTAATCATGAAAAAAATTACTTTATTATTAGTAACAGTTTTCACATTTGGGATTGTGAATGCTCAAGACAAAGAAGATATGTCTTTTGGAGTTAAAGCAGGTTTAAACATATCCTCAATCACTAATGCCGATCAAGATGGTATGAATTCAAAGTCCTTAGTAGGATTTCATGTAGGTTTTTTTGGAGAATTTATGATAAGTAATGAATTTTCTATTCAGCCTGAATTGCTGTATTCTACACAAGGAGTTAAATTAGAAGTTGATGGGGATAAAGGAGATTTGAAATTAGATTATATCAACGTTCCGGTTATGGCTAAATATTATATAGCTGATGCTTTTAGTCTTGAATTAGGACCGCAAATTGGGTTTCTGGTATCTTCCAAAGCAAAATCTGGAGGAGAATCTATTGATGTTAAGGATGACACTAAATCAATAGATGTAAGTTTGGGTTTTGGTGCCAATTATAATTTTGCTGAAAAATTTATGCTTGGCGCACGTTATAATTTAGGCTTAACACGAGTGCAAAAAGATTTATTTCCAGGAGAATCAGAATCTAAAAATTCTGTTTTCCAAATTTCCCTGGGATACAAATTTTAATTTTTTGTATTAAAGCAATATACTATGCCTCCCACTTCGGGAGGTTTTTTTTTCTCAAATGAATAGGGGCCTGGCAGTTGTTGATAAATTGGTTTGTATTTTTAACCACCGTGCAATAAAGCGGAAGATTTATTCGTATTTTTAGAGTCAGTAACATGTAAAGTAAAAGATGAAAAGACTAATTTTAGTATTGGGTGTTGTATTGGCTTTTTCCAATATGTATGCACAAAAACAGGGTGGATTTAGAGTGGGATGGGATTTTGGGTACACAGTACCTTCAAATGGCGGCGGAGGTTTACTGTCTGCTATCGAACCCAAATACAATATAGCAGACGATATGAATGTGGGGTTTCGCATTGGCGCTGCCGCAATGATTCGTGATGTGCAGGGTAGCGGAGGGAGCACGACCAGCGCAAAAGTATCTGTGAATAGTTCGTATGTGGCCACTTATGATTATTATTTTGATGAAGCAGGAAAATCTTTTGTTCCTTATATGGGTGGAGGAATTGGGTATTATTCGATCGCAAATGTAGAATTCGATGAAGGGAGTAATTCTAATCAGATCGTATTTGGTGTGAACGGTAAAATGGGAGCCTTAGTGCGGGGAGGTTTCGAATGGGGCAAATTCAGAATGGGAATGGAATACAATCTGGTGCCAAAATCTGATTTGCACAATGCGAGCGGAGCTACAATAGGAACGGTTTCTAATACGTATTTAGGAATTCATTTGGGATTCTATGTGGGCGGAGGTAAATGGGGAAAATAATTTTTGATTTAATCGTAAAGCAAACCGCGTTTAAAAGCGTGGTTTTTTTATGTCTAAAAAATGCTTTACTTTGGGATATGAATTGGAATACCTATATAAAAAGTTATCAGTCTTATTTAAGAATCGAACGTGGCTTGTCAAAGAATACTATTGAAAATTATTCTTTCGACATAGAACGTTTGTGCCTTTTTCTTGAAAAGAATGGAATAGTTATTTCTCCAATACAGATTGACGACGAAACAATTCAACAGTTCATTTATGATGTTTCAAAACAAGTTAATCCTCGTTCACAAGCCAGAATTATTTCGGGGCTTAAAAGTTTTTTTAGCTATTTGATATTTGAAGACTTTCGGGATAACAATCCTTTGGAGTTGATTGAAACCCCTAAAACAGGTAGAAAGCTTCCCGACACTTTATCTGTTGATGAGATTGATACTCTTATTTCGGCCATTGATTTAACTACTAATGAAGGGGAACGCAATCGTGCCATGCTCGAAACACTTTATGGTTGTGGTCTCCGGGTTTCTGAATTGACAGCTTTAAAAATTTCCGATTTGTTTTTTGAGGAGGGTTTTATTAAAATCACTGGGAAAGGGAATAAGCAACGGTTTGTACCTATTGGAAATTTAACTCAAAAATACATTCAAATTTATAAAGATACGATGCGAGTCCATTTGAATATTAAAAAAGGATTTGAAGATACATTGTTCTTAAACAGAAGAGGAAATCAATTGACACGAGCTATGATTTTTACGATTATTAAAGATTTGGCCACTAAAATAAACTTAAATAAAAACATCAGTCCGCATACGTTGCGACACTCTTTTGCCACACATCTTCTGGAAAATGGTGCCGATTTACGATCGATTCAACTAATGCTGGGCCATGAATCGATAACTACAACAGAGATTTATGTTCATCTTGATCGAAAATTTTTAACGCAGGTAATTAATACTTTTCATCCCAGAAAAAAAGCAGATTTTTAATCAGAGAATTGTAGTAGATAAAATAAAAAAAGACTTATTGATTTCTAAATCAATAAGTCTTTTTTTATTTTATCTAATTCCTACCGTTGGGAGAGTTAGAAGAGAATTATTTCGCAATATTAACTGCTCTTGTCTCTCTGATTACAGTTACTTTCACTTGGCCAGGATAAGTCATTTCAGTTTGAATTTTTTGTGATATTTCAAAAGATAAATTAGCTGCATTTTCATCAGAAACTTTTTCACTTTCTACAATAACACGAAGTTCTCTACCGGCTTGAATAGCATAAGCGTTTTTTACACCGCTAAATCCGTAAGCTACTTCTTCTAAGTCTTTTAAACGCTGGATATAAGAATCTAATACTTGTCTTCTTGCACCTGGTCTTGCACCTGAAATAGCATCACAAACCTGAATAATCGGGGATAATAATGATTTCATTTCAATCTCATCGTGATGCGCACCAATCGCATTACAAACCTCTTCTTTTTCACCGTATTTTTCAGCCCATTGCATTCCTAATAATGCGTGAGGTAAATCACTTTCTGCATCTGGAACTTTACCAATATCGTGTAATAAACCTGCTCTTTTAGCCAGTTTTACGTTTAAACCAAGTTCAGCTGCCATGATTCCACAAAGTTTAGAAACTTCACGAGAGTGTTGCAGTAAATTTTGTCCATAAGAAGAACGGTATTTCATACGTCCCACAACTTTAATTAATTCAGGATGTAAACCGTGAATTCCTAAATCGATAACGGTACGTTTACCAACTTCTATAATTTCATCGTCAATTTGTTTTGCTGTTTTAGCAACAACTTCTTCAATACGTGCTGGGTGAATTCTTCCGTCAGTTACCAGTTTATGTAATGCCAAACGTGCGATTTCTCTACGTACAGGATCAAAACAAGAAAGTATAATAGCTTCTGGTGTATCGTCTACAATGATTTCAACTCCTGTTGCAGCTTCAAGAGCGCGAATATTTCTACCTTCACGACCAATAATTCTACCTTTTACATCATCGGATTCAATGTTAAAAACAGACACACAGTTTTCTACTGCTTCTTCTGTTCCAACTCTTTGAATCGTGTTGATGATGATTTTCTTAGCCTCTTGTTGTGCAGTCAATTTAGCCTCTTCAATCGTATCTTGAATATGCGACATGGCTTTACTTTTAGCTTCTGCTTTTAATCCCTCTACGAGTTGATTTTTAGCTTCCTCTGCAGATAAACCAGATATCACTTCCAGTTGTTGCAATTGGCTTTTGTGTAATTTGTCTACTTCAGACTGTCTTTTATCTAAAACCTCTATTTTAGTGCTGTATTCTAAAGTTTTAGATTCAAAATCATCATTGACTTTTTTTGCTTTAGACAATTCATTAGAAATTTGAGATTCTTTGTCACGAACTCTTTTTTCTATTTCTGCTACTTTTTTGTCACGAGAAAGAATTACTTGCTCATGCTCTGATTTCAATTCGATAAATTTTTCTTTTGCTTGAAGAATTTTATCTTTTTTTATGTTTTCGGCTTCAAGGTTGGCATCTTTTAAAATTGATGAGGCTTCCTTTTTTGCGTTTTTAATTAAGTTAGAAATGTTACTTTTTTCTATTAGTTTGGCTATTCCAAACCCCCCTGCAATACCTATAAAACCGGTAATAATGATCGTTAATATGTTGTCCATGTTTGTTAAAATTTATATATAAAAAAAGCCTACATTAGGGTAATTGAATAAACTCGGAAAGACAAGTTTTGAGCTAACTCACTGTTCAAGTTTCCTCGCCGAAGCGTGGCATGCTTTAGTAGTGATGATTTGCTCATTCTAAATTGTTAGTGTTGAGTTTACCAAATATGAACTAATGTAGGCAGTATCTTAGTCTTTGTAAAGAACGTTTAATTGTCGAGATATTGGTCTAAAACCGCATTGATTTTTTTTAATCTTTCAATGGTTGCTTCGCCATCAATTGCATTATCAATTTGTTTTTGTTCTACTTGTGAGGCAAATTGTAAAGCACACATGGCTAATACATCTTGCTTGTCACGAACAGCATAATTTTCTTCAAATTGCTTTATCATCACATCAATTTTCTTTGAGGCGCTTCTAAGGCCTTCTTCCTGAGACAATTCTACCGTTAACGGGTAAACTCTGTCTGCGATTGATATTTTAATTTTAAGCTTATCGTCCATATTTATTATTAATCTGATAGTTGTGCTATACAGTAATCAATTTCGCGAATTAATGAATTTATTTTAAGCTTTGTATCTCTTTTATTATCGTCACTGCCTAATAATGTATTAGTAATTTTGAGTGTTTCACATTGCGTTTTCAGCGCTTCAATCTCTTGATGTTGAGTTTGTATGGTTGCTGCAGATTTTGTTAATTCAATTTTTAAATCTTGATTGATTTTTTCCAAACCTTTCAGTCTACTGAAAAGTTTTTCAACCTTATTTTCAAGAGTATCAATTATTTCTGCAATTACACTCATTATTAATTCTAATTCATTACTTAATCTTACAAAGTTAGTATTCCTTTTTATTATTACAATATTTTATTGATTTTTTTACGTTAAAAAAATCAATTATATGTAGTTCAGTAGGTTGTGATTTGATTTCGTTTGTAATTTTTTATTAACTACTTTTTTTTATCTTAGCAAAAATGAAACCAATGAAAATTTTTATATTTTTTATATTTTTTTGCAGTCCTCTTTTTGCTCAAGTAGACTATCCCAAAGATTATTTTAGTTCGCCACTTGATGTTCCACTACAACTTTCAGGAAATTTTGGCGAATTGAGGCCGAATCATTTTCATGCAGGCTTTGATTTAAAAACATTACAGAAAGAAGGATTAAAGGTTTACGCTGTTGCCGATGGCTATATATCAAGAATAAAAATTTCCACTTTTGGAAATGGAAAATGTATTTATATCACTCATCCTAATGGGTTTACTTCTGTATACGGGCATTTGCAAAGAGCCAATGATGGTATTGAGGATTACATCAAAAAATCCCATTATGCCTTGAAATCTTTTGAAATCGAATTGTTTCCTAAGCCAAATGAGCTGATTATTAAAAAAGGACAAATAATTGCTTTTTCAGGAAATACGGGAGGTTCAGAGGGACCACATTTGCATTTTGAAATTCGAGACAGTAAAACAGAAAAAATTATTAATCCTATGTTTTTCGGATTTGATAAAAACATTAAGGACACCAAAAAGCCTGTCATTTCTTCCGTTTATGTCTATCCTTTGGATACAAAAACTTCGGTAAATCATTCGAAGCGTCCATTGTTACTTAATTTGTCATTACAAAAAAATGGAACCTATCTGTCTGAAAAAGTGGTTGCCAATGGGAAAATAGGTTTTGGAATAACTGCTGTTGATTATGATGATGTTTCATTTAATAAAAACGGCCTTTTTAAAGTCCAGTCTTTTTACAATGGAAAACCAAATTTTGAATATCAATTCGACACGTATTCATTTGATGACATGCGTTATGTAAATGCGCTGATCGATTATTCGAAGTACAAGAAAACGCAGCAAAGAATTCAGAAATTATTCATGAAAAATAAATATGGACTAAGCATTATTCAGGCTGATGAAAATAACGGAATCATTTCAGTAGTTCCTAACTTGACTTCCGTTTATCGAGTTGAAGTTTCGGATTTTTATGGGAATAAAAGCACTGTTTCCATTCCTATTCAATATGATCTATTATCCACTATTATTGACCAAGAGCCAGTGGTGTCTAACTATTTTGTAAAAACGAACAAAGACAGTAATTTTGCCAAAGAGAATATGTCAGTTTTCTTTCCCGCAGGAACGTTTTACGATGATTTTGATATGAATTTTGATGTGAAAAATGATACGTTGTATCTTCATGACGATACTGTTCCGGCGCATACTAATTTTACAATTTCCATAGAAGACAATAAATACAACGAAGCTCAGAGAGAAAAAATATTTATTGGTTTGATTGAAGGTCAAAAAGTGACCTATAATTCAACATATAGAAAAGAAAATGTTTTTAATACTAAAGTGAAAACTTTAGGGAAATATGCTTTGGTTATGGATACCATTGCGCCAAAAATTACCATAGCAAAACCAATTGAAGGAAAATGGTTGAGTGACCAAAAGACAGTTCAACTTACTATAAATGATAGCTCATCTGGTATAAAATCATATAATGGCTATTTGAATGGAAACTGGATATTGTTCGAATACGACAATAAAACTAAAAAACTAATTCACAATTTCAGTGATGGGATTGTTGCCGAAGGTGCCAATGATTTAAAAGTGGTTGTAATTGATAATGTAGGAAATTCAACTATCTTTGAAACTCATTTTTTTCGAAGCCAAAAAAAATAAAAACCAAACCATTTGATTCCTAATAAATTAATACTTGTTTTCTTTTTTTTCTTTATTGGACTTGCTGCATCAGCCCAATCGGCTAGGATTAAAGGAATTATTCTTGATAAAAATAACCAACCTGTAGAGAATGTAAATGTTTTGTGTCTTAACAAAACAACGCAATCTAATGTAAATGGTTTTTTTGATTTGGCTGTTCCTGCCAATCAAAAATTGGTTATTGTTTTTACGCATATTTCTTTGAAAAAGACAACGGTTTCCATTGTTTTAAAATCAAATGAAGATTATGAGTTCAATTTGGTAATGAGTGATTACCAAGAACAGATGGGCGAAGTTATCGTTATTGCAAAAAACGGAAAAAGAGTTCAGGGAATTACCACAATTGAACCTGAAGTTATCCGAAAAATTCCTGGAGCTAATGCCGGTATAGAAAATATCTTAAAAACTTTACCGGGAGTAAATTCTAATAATGAGTTGAGTACGCAATATGCCGTTCGTGGAGGGAATTATGATGAGAATTTGGTTTATGTAAATGAAATCGAAGTATACCGTCCTTTTTTAATTCGTTCTGGACAACAAGAAGGATTGAGTTTTACCAATACTGATTTGGTTCAAAATATTGATTTTTCTGCCGGAGGTTTTCAGGCAAAATTTGGCGATAAACTATCCTCAGTGTTAGATATTACCTATAGAAAACCAGTAAAATTTGGAGCTAATCTAGAAGCTAGTTTTCTTGGCGGAAGCCTTTCTATTGATGCGGTTTCCAAAGATAAAAAATGGTCTGCAGTTACCGGAGTCCGGTATCGTAACAATAGTCTTTTGGTGAAAAGCCAAGAAACACAAACGAATTTTACGCCAACATTTGCTGATATTCAAACGAATATTAATTACCAAGTGTCGGCCAAATGGCAATGGAGTTTTTTGGGGAATATTTCTCAAAATAAATACCAGTATCAGCCATTGACGCGTCAAACTAATTTTGGAACCATTGATAATCCTATGGCACTTTCTATTTATTATGAAGGCCAAGAAAAAGATAAATTTAATACTTATTTTGGAGCTCTAAAGACAACCTTTCATGCTTCGAACAATTTTACATTGAAATTTATCGGATCTGTTTTTCATACTTTGGAACAGGAACATTTTGATATTTTTGCCCAATATCGTCTGGGTGAAGTAGATACTAATATCGGTTCTGATACCTATGGTGATGTTTCTTTTTCAAGAGGAATTGGTTCACAGCTTAATCATGCACGAAACGATTTAGATGCGCTAATTATAAATACGGAAGTAAAAGGATTTCATGATTGGGAAGAAAACCAATTCGAATGGGGAGTAAAATACACACGAGAATCCATTCGGGATAGGATTGTGGAGTGGGAAGTAATTGATTCAGCAGGGTTTTCTATAAATCCGCCAATTATTATTTTGCCTAAAAATGATCAACCGTATACTCCTTATACGGGACCTTTAGTGCCTTATCAGAATGTGAGAGCAACTAATTTCAATACGATTAATAGATTTTCAAGTTACGCACAATTGAGTAGAAAAGGAAATTTAGGTTCGAGTGAAGTTTGGTATAATGCGGGAGTGCGAATGCATAATTGGGAAGTTTCTGGAGATAATGCAATGGGTAAATCTCAAGTTACTTTTAGTCCAAGAGCACAATTTGCCATAAAACCAAATTGGGAAAAGGATATGGTTTTCAGGATTTCGGGAGGTGTTTACCACCAACCGCCATTTTATAGGGAACTTAGAGATGCTGATGGAGTTGTGCAGCCAAATGTCAAGGCACAACAATCCATTCATTTGGTTTTGAGTAATGATTATAGTTTCAAGATATGGAATCGTCCTTTTAAACTGGTTTCAGAACTGTATTATAAATCATTGACGGACGTAAATACGTATACGATAGATAATGTACGAATACGTTACGCGGCTAATAATAATGCCAAAGGATATGCGCAGGGATTGGACGTTCGGTTGAATGGGGAGTTTGTTCCCGGAACGGAATCTTGGTTTAGTTTTGGATATTTGAAGACGGAAGAAAATAGCGATAACAAAGGATATATTGCAAGACCAACAGATCAAAGATTGAAATTTGGGATTTTATTTCAAGATTTTATGCCTAATATTCCGAGTGTGAAAATTTACTTGAATTTAATTTACAATACGGGTTTGCCGGGAGGTTCACCTTCGTATGCGGATCCTTATTTGTACCAAAACAGATTGAGGGATTATCGCAGAGCAGATGTTGGTTTTTCTAAAGTGTTTTTAGAAAATAGTTCGGGTAATGTTAATAAAGGTTGGCTCAAAAGCTTTAAGGAGTTAGCTATAGGCTTAGAAATTTTTAACCTCTTTGATAATCAAAATGCGATTACGAATACTTGGGTTCGGGATGTATATTCAAAAAATCAATATGCAATTCCTAATTATATGACCACCAGGGTTTTTAATGTAAAATTGAGCGCGAAGTTGTAATAGAAAAGAAATAAGAGCTTTTTTATTGCAGTTTTAAGCCCTTTCTAAATCATAAATGATTTACAGAATGACAGAAGCGTTTTTAAAAATGATTACATTTGAATTTATTTTATAATAAGACATCATCATGAAAAAATTACATATAGCATTATTAGGACTTTCAGTTCTGCTTTTAACCAGTTGTAAAGAAGATTCAGAAAAGCCAAAAGTAACGTACGATGCTTCTAGAGGAAGAGCCGTCGCCAAAACTGATTCGACAGATATCGAAATAGCCGATTTGCCCATTCATATGGAAGGAACCAATTATCTGATTCATCCTGTGGGAGATTTAAGCATTCGAGAAAAAGGTATAAAAACAAGATATGGATCTTCTAGTGTGAATGATCTGAGTTTTACAATATCTAATTATGGAGAAAATGAAATCACTGGTTTTTTACAAAATATAAAGTTTCAAAAAATTGGTTCAGATTCTATAAAAGCATTGACAGATAAACCAGTTTTGATTCAAACTGCGACTTATTTGAAATCAGTTGCTAATAAAACCAAAAATCAAATCATGGTTTACACGATGGTTGATATGGATACTAATAAGGACGGAAAACTGGATACAAGTGATATTAAAGCTTTGTATCTTAGTGAAATAAGTGGGGATAGATTGACTAAATTATCGGATAGTTATCAGGAATTAATCGATTGGAATTTGATTGAATCAAATAACCGTTTGTATTTTAGAACCGTTGAGGATACTAATAAAAATGGACAATTTGATAAAATGGATGTGGTACATTATAACTACGTTGATTTGTCAAACAAGGAATGGAAAATAATAAGTTACAAACCCGTTTAAAACCTAAATTAAAATATCACTTTCTAAGTCAGACTTTTCAATCGTAAAATTAAATCCCAATTGTTTAACTAATTGAATAACGAGGTTTTTGTACCAGTTTTCAGATTTTGGGTGAATGTATATTTTTTCGATCAGTTCATTAATGTCAACATTGATTTTAAGTCCGTCGTTGATTTTGATGGTATTATCTTCAACATCTGATATAATTCGTACTTCACGCTCGTATTGGAAACTCTTTCTTTTGAATAAAAAAGGAAAAAACATATCATCAAACGGTATGTATTCTTTTTTGTAATCGATATAATTTACTTCACCAATGTATTGATTGAAATTTGTCTCAGGATGAAGTGCCTTTTGTAATCTGCCAATCGTGGATTGAATAGCCAATCCTTCGCTGTTTTGTGTGAAAATTTGCCACATCGCAAAGGATTCATATTCATTGATATGCCAACTGCTAATCGCTACTTTTTCCCGATGTGTTTTATAAAAATTGAGAAATTCAGGATTGTCAATCGATAATTTTTTTATTTCTTCAAATGTGGGTTCGCTAAAAGTACCTTCATATTGATCTTCAAATTTATCAGAGCGCGACATAAACAGTTTTTGCGACATCAGTAAGTCTAGAAACTTTGATAAATCAAGGTATTTCCAAACGATGGTGTTTGAATCTTCAGGAAGTTTTATGTTTGGATTATTAAGATACATTTTTTAGATTTTAATACACAATTGAACATAAAACTACTAATTTTAAATCATCATTCAAATGATTGTAAGGTTACTAATTTGTTATAAGTGCCATCCATAGCAATTAGTTCCTCGTGTTTACCTTGTTCTACAATTTTTCCTTTTTTCATTACCACAATTAAATCGGCTTTTTGAATAGTGGATAAACGGTGAGCAATTACAATAGAGGTTCTATTTTGCATCATGTTTTCCAGAGCGATTTGTACAAATTTTTCGCTTTCGGTATCTAATGCAGAAGTCGCTTCATCGAGGATCATAATCGGAGGATTTTTCAAAACTGCTCTCGCAATAGACAATCGTTGTTTTTGACCACCGGAAAGCTTGTTTCCGCTGTCGCCAATATTAGTATGAATTCCCAGAGGTAAATCTTTTACAAATTCATACGCATTGGCAATTTTCAGGGCTTCAATTATTTCTTCATCAGTAGCATCTAATTTGCCTAAAGAAATATTTGCTTTTATGGTATCATTAAACAAAATACTGTCTTGAGTTACCAATCCCATTAAATCACGAAGAGAATGAATATTCATGTCTTTGATGTCAATACCATCGATAGAAATTGTCCCTTCATTAACATCATAAAAACGGGTAAGTAAATTTGCAATGGTACTTTTTCCGCTTCCGGATTGTCCTACAAGTGCTACTGTTTGTCCTTTTTTTACTTCCAATGAAAAGTCTTTTAGAACTGCTTCATCTTCGTATTTAAAGTTGATATTTTTGATTGTTATATTAGAATCAAAAGTATTTTTGTTAATCGCATTTTCTTTTGAAGTAATTTCGTTTTTGACTTCTAAAACTTCAAAAACCCGTTCTGCGGCGGCTAATCCATTTTTTACGGAATACGAAGCTTTAGAAATGGCTTTTGCAGGCGTAAGAATATTAAAAGCTAATGTCAGATAAACGATAAAGGCAGAGCCTTCTAATGTTTTTTCTACTAACACCAAATTCCCGCCATAAAAAAGTAAGACTGAAATTGTTGTGATTCCCAGAAATTCGCTTAATGGGGTTGCCAGATTATTTTTGCTTCCGATGCTGTTTGATAAATTTAACAATCGGGTTACCGAATCGTTAAATCTGTTTTTGAAATTAGTCTCTGCATTGTAACTCTTTATCACTTTCAACCCGCTCAAACTTTCATCGACGATAGAAATTAGGAAACCACTTTCTTGCTGTGCCTGCAACGATTTTGCTCTCAAATTTTTAGCGATTTTTGAAATGATTAATCCGGAAATCGGGATAAAAATCAAAACAAATAAAGTCAGTTTTGTGCTTATAAAAAACATGGTTACTAAAGCAAAAACAATAGTTAAAGGTTCTTTTACGACAAGTTCTAATATAGAAAAAAAAGAATTTTGGACTTCATTGACATCACCAAGCATTCGAGCCATAATATCTCCTTTTCTTTTTTCAGAATAATAGGAAATGGGCAATTCTATTATTTTATTATACATTGATTTTCTCAAATCCCTTAAAACCCCATTTTTGAGGTGCATGATGTGATGCGAGGCGAGATAATTAAATAAATTTTTGAATAAGAATGTTGTAATAACCATTAAAACAACAAATAACAGCGCAACTTGGATACTATTTTCCTTTGTTAATTCTGAAATTTTATAATACATAAAATCGGAACCAAACTGCTTTATATTTCCTATTCCAGTATATACAGGTTCTTTTTCTATTGTTTTGGTTTTGCCAAACAATACTTCAAGTACAGGAAGAAGTGTTAGCATTGAAATGGTGCTAAACAAGGCATACAGAACATTGTATACCACATTCCAAATAATATGAGACTTATAAGGTTTTGTGTAAGGAATTAATTTTAATAAGCTTTTGTCCATTAGTTCAATTGCATTGCAATAATAATATTTTTTATTTTGTCGTTTAATATAGCCTCTACTTTCGTGAAATTCTCAACCGAATCCAATTCAGCGTTCACGCTGATGTAGAATTTTATTTTAGGTTCTGTACCACTTGGTCTGGCGCAAATTTTAGATCCGTCTTCAGTATAATAAATCAATACATCCGCTTTTGGCATATCGATGATTTCTTCTTCGCCAGTAAGTAAGTTTTTAGCAACAGATGATTTATAATCTTCTAACATGATTACTCTTTGTCCGTTAATTTCTTTTACAGGATTTTCTCGTAAAGAAATCATCATTTGATTGATTTCTGCCAAGCCTTCCATTCCTTTTTTAGTGATAGAAATCAAATGTTCCTTATAAAAACCGTGTGCTACATAAAGTTTTAATAATTCTTTATAAACGGTACTTCCTTTGGCTTTTGCCTGAGCTGCTACTTCGCAAATCAATAAAGTCGCTGCTACGGCATCTTTATCACGAACCGCATCGCCAACCATATATCCAAAACTTTCTTCCCCACCGCCAATGAATTGCAGTTCAGGGAAATCTTTTATCATTTTGGCAATCCATTTAAAACCGGTTAAACCTACTTTAAATCGTACACCATAAGCTGAAGCCAGTTCCATAATCATAGGTGTTGAAACTATCGTAGAACCCACGAATTGTTTCCCATTGATTTTTCCAGCCTTTTTCCATTCTTCCAGTAAAAAAGCGGTCATCAAAATCATAGTCTGATTTCCGTTCAACAAAGTCATTTCTCCTTCATTATTTCTCACAGCAACACCCAATCGGTCGCAATCCGGGTCAGTACCTATTACAATATCAGAATTGGTTTTATCCGCTAATGCTATTGCCATTGCCAATGCTTCCGGCTCTTCAGGATTAGGAGATTTTACTGTTGGGAAATCACCATTTGGAACCCTTTGTTCTTCAACGATATGCACGTTAGGATAACCGGCTTGTGCAAAAGTATCTGGAACAAGTGTAATTGATGTACCGTGCAAAGAAGTAAAAACAATATTCAAATTTTCTTTGGCTGCAGCCGAAGTGCCAAAACTGGCATTTTCGATAGTTGATTTAATAAAAGCTTCGTCAACTTCGGTGTCTATGTATTCTATCAAATCTTCATTTGCAGTAAATTTGATTTGGTTGTAATTTAAATTTTCAATTACATTGATAATTCCCTCGTCTTCCGGCGGAACAATTTGTCCACCATCTTCCCAGTACACTTTATAACCATTATATTCTGGTGGATTGTGGGAAGCAGTAAGAACGATTCCGCATTGGCAACCTAAATATTTAAGGGCAAATGATAATTCTGGTGTTGGTCTCAAACTAGAAAATAAATAAACATGAATACCATTCGCCGAGAAAACATCCGCAACTACTTTGGCCAATGTATCACTATTATGACGACAATCGTATGCAATAACTGCTTTTATGGGTTGGTTAGGAAATGCTGTATGCAAATAATCCGAAAGTCCTTGTGTGCTTTTCCCAAGAGTGTATTTATTGATGCGATTGTTTCCTACGCCCATTACACCGCGCATTCCACCAGTTCCAAATTCAAGATTTTTATAAAAACTTTCTTCCAGATCTTTAGGTGATGTAGTCATCAATTCTTTGATAGATTCCTGTGTTGCTGTGTCAAATGTTGGTGTTAACCATTCATTTACTGCATCCAAAATGTTTTGTTTGATATCCATTTTTGTATGTTTTTTAGTTTCTAAATTCTTAGTTTAAAATTTAAATATAGTTATTTCGACGAATCAATTTCAATTTTTTTGGAGCTATTTCCTGCTATTCGCTATATCTTTTTCTTTTTTAAAGAAAAAAAAAAAAAGGATGCCGCTTCTATCAGGGCTAGTTCGTGTCCTGACGAGAAATGGTTCCTGCAATTTCAATAATTATCCCAATGCAATTTGCAAAATCAAACAATATGATTTGCATTAAATTTTGATTTAGAGTGAAAATTATAAAAAATTAACCTCACTTGAAACTTTATAGCGCTCTTCATTGTTTTTGGTACGCAAAATTATTTCGCCAAGAAATCCGGCCAAAAATAATTGCGTTCCCAATACCATCGTCGTAAGCGCAATATAAAACCAAGGATTTGTAGTCACCAAGCTATAACGCATGTCATTATACATATGGTATAGTTTTGAAATACCAATATATCCAGCAAGCATAAAACCAATGATAAACATTAGAGATCCTATTGCGCCAAATAAATGCATCGGTCTTTTTCCAAAACGGGAAAGAAACCAAATGGTAATTAAATCCAAGAAGCCATTAATGAAACGTTCCATTCCAAATTTAGTTTCCCCGTATTTTCTGGCTTGATGCTGTACTACTTTTTCGCCAATTTTTCCAAAACCGGCGTTTTTTGCCAAAACAGGAATGTATCGGTGCATTTCTCCCGAAACTTCAATGTTTTTAACAACAACATTTTTATAGGCTTTCAATCCACAATTAAAATCATTCAACTCAACTCCGGATGTTTTTCTGGCAGCCCAATTGAATAATTTTGAAGGTAAGTTTTTGGCAACTATGGAGTCGTAACGTTTCTTTTTCCAACCGGAAACCAAATCAAATTTACCATTGACAATCATTTCATATAATCCGGGAATTTCTTCGGGACTATCTTGTAAGTCGGCATCCATGGTGATAATTACATCGCCTTTGGCTTTGGCAAAACCAGCGTGTAATGCCTGAGATTTTCCAAAGTTTTTCATGAAACGAATTCCTTTTACATGAGAATTTTCACGGGCAAATTCTTCGATAATATTCCAAGAATCATCCGTGCTTCCGTCATCCAGAAAAATGATTTCATAGGTGTAATTATTCGATTGCATCACTTTAATGATCCAAGTATAAAGTTCTTTAAGTGATTCCTCTTCGTTAAGAAGGGGTATGAGTATGGATAAATTCATTACTATTTATTCTTGTGATGGAGATTTACTTTTAAAAAAGGCTGCCATGATCAATCCTAATATGGCGCAAAAAAAGATATTAAAAATTGATCCTTTTAGTTGTTCAACGATTGAATAAGGATCCGTTTCTTTTAGCTTTGAAATGGTTTCATTTAAAGAGGATGCCGCTACTCCAAATTTTTCAGAAGTGCTGATCAAATATTTTATGGTTAAATCTAGCAGTGTAGCTTTTACAGACGGATCTATGAAATTGAATAAAATAATTTTAAAAACAACAGAAATAAGCACTCCAATTACTGCTGTAATAAAATAGGTAGTGAAGGCTTCTTTAAACGGGAATACACCATTTAATTCTTTTTTTGTTTTGGAAAGCGATACAATTGGAACAATGATAAAAACAGAAAAACTTAATAGGGTTGTCCACCAAGCAATAAACAATTCTATATCTATAGCATACATTAAAGTAGTGATTAATGATAATATTACTCCCGTGATTATCCCGAATGTAATTCCGTTTCTTTTTATAATTTCATTAACCATTAGTAGCTGTTTATTTATTAATCCACAAATATAGCAATTCCCAATATATTCGAGGATAAAAATCGCTTTTTACGATTATATAAAAAAAGTCAAGCAAAGATTTGATTATTGGAAAAAAATTGTAAATTTGCAAACTCAAAATAATATTGTAAAACAAAAAGTTATAAGGAGTTTATACCTTTTCTGTTAGAAGAAAAGCTTCAAGACAAGTTATAATTAACAAATAAAAAAAGATTAACAAGATGAAAAAAGGAATTCACCCAGAAAATTACAGATTAGTTGCATTTAAAGACATGTCGAATGACGAAGTTTTTATTACTAAATCTACTGCAGATACAAGAGAAACATTAACAGTTGACGGTGTTGAATACCCAGTTGTGAAAATGGAGATCTCTAGAACTTCTCACCCTTTTTACACAGGTAAATCTAAACTTATTGATACTGCAGGACGTATTGATAAATTCAAAACTAAATACGCTAAACACGTTAAATAATTTTAACTTGTTTTCAAATACAATTAAGCCTTCCTTTCGGGAGGCTTTTTTTATTTTTATCTATTTGAAAACTTTGTAACTTTGGCTTCAATATTATTAAAACGGTAGGTTGGTGAAATTAATTTTTGAATCAACAAATAACCAAATCAACAAATAAACAATTTTTATGAATTACATACTTTTTGATGGTCCTTCACGAAATGCATTATTGCCTTTTACTTTCACGCGTCCAGTTGCGGATATTCTTATTGGGATAATGACCATTCGTCAAAAATGGGAAATGCGTTTGGGTTCCACTACGACCACATTGACAGAAGAATATTTGTCGGAGAAATTTCCAATGGTAGAACTAGAAGAAAATGTGATGATAAATGCCTCTTTTCTTCCTAATGATGTTTTGGTGGAAATGGTCAGTAATCTGGAGTCCAATCAGGCTATTTTTAAAGGAGATGAAGTAATTGCTTTTCATACCAACGAAAATCAGGAAGAAGTTGATTTTGATACCTATGAAATTATAGAATATCAAGATGATTGCTTAACGGTGGAACATACGTGGGATATTTTTTCCAAAAATGATGCGGCAATACGAGAGGATTTTGAATTCTTAACCGAAGACAGAAAATCACAACCCATTCCCAAAAGTGTTAATGTCATCGCCCCGGAAAATATATTTATAGAAGAAGGAGCAAAGTTGGAATTTGTTACCTTAAACGCATCTACAGGACCTATATATATAGGTAAGGATTCTGAGATTATGGAAGGTTCGGTAATCCGAGGTCCATTTGCCTTGTGCGAAAATGCAACTGTAAAAATGGCTGCGAAAGTCTATGGCGCAACAACTGTTGGTCCGCATTCAAGAATTGGAGGCGAAGTTAATAATTCGGTATTGTTTGGCTATTCGAATAAAGGACATGACGGGTTTTTAGGAAATTCTGTTCTTGGCGAATGGTGTAACATTGGTGCCGACAGTAATAATTCGAACTTAAAAAATAATTACGAAGAAGTGAAATTGTGGAGTTATGAAACCGAAGGTTTTGCTAAAACAGGACTTCAGTTTTGTGGATTGATGATGGGAGACCACAGTAAATGCGGAATTAATACGATGTTCAATACGGGAACGGTAGTAGGAGTAAGCGCTAATATTTTTGGAAGTGGATTTCCCCGCAATTTTGTACCGAGTTTTTCTTGGGGAGGCGCTTCGAGATTTACGACTTATATAACCAAAAAAGCGTTCGAAACGGCTCGATTAGTTATGGCTCGCAGAAACGTTGACTTTGACGAAAGAGAAGCTGCGATTTTAGAACATGTTTTTGAGGAATCTAAAAAGTGGAGGAAAGAGTAATACGATATAAAATCATTTGAAAGAGTGAAAGTATGGATCTGAAAAGGGATTATAAGAAATTTGAAATAATAATTTCTTATAATCCCTTTTCCAAATTGTCTAATTATCAATTTAATCTATCTTTGCACTTTCAAAAAAATGTTCATCAGTTAATACAGCTTTAAATTTTTGAACATTAAACTTTAAACAAAAACAATGATTACAGTTAACGATATTTCCGTGCAATTTGGCGGCACAACACTTTTTAGTGATGTTTCTTTTGCTATAAATGAAAATGATAAAATTGCCCTTATGGGTAAAAATGGAGCTGGAAAATCGACGCTTCTTAAAATTATTGCGGGTCAAAGTAAGCCTTCAACCGGTAATATTTCGGCACCCAAAGATGCTGTTGTGGCGTATTTGCCTCAGCATTTATTGACTACAGACGGTGCGACGGTGATGGAAGAAACTTCTAAAGCTTTTGGTGAAGTTTTTGGAATGAAAGCGGAAATCGATGAAATCAATGAGCAATTGACAATTCGTACGGATTATGAAAGTGATGCCTACATGAAATTAATTGAAAGAGTTTCGGACTTAAGCGAGAAATTTTATGCTATCGAAGAAATAAATTATGAAGCCGAAGTAGAAAAAATTCTGATTGGTTTGGGATTTGTTCGCGAAGATTTTAGCCGTCAGACTTCGGAGTTTTCCGGAGGATGGAGAATGCGAATAGAACTTGCCAAAATCCTTTTGCAAAAACCAGACTTAATTTTACTGGATGAGCCTACCAATCACATGGATATTGAAAGTATTCAATGGTTAGAGGATTTCTTGATTAATTCAGCCAAAGCGGTTGTGGTGATTTCTCACGATAGAGCTTTTGTAGATAATATTACGAATCGTACCATCGAAGTTACCATGGGGCGTATTTATGATTATAAAGCAAAATATTCCCATTATTTGGAACTGAGAAAAGACCGTAGGGTTCACCAGCAAAAAGCATACGATGAGCAACAACGTATGATTGCTGATAATAGGACTTTTATCGACCGTTTTAAAGGGACGTTTTCTAAAACAGATGCCGTTCAATCCCGAGTTAAGATGTTAGAGAAACTGGTTATTGTACAGGTTGACGAAGTAGATACTTCGGCATTAAAATTAAAGTTTCCTGCTGCAATACGTTCGGGACAATATCCTGTGATTGTGAAAGAATTGTCAAAATCATACGGCGAGCATGTTGTTTTTAAAGATGCGAATGTTGTGATTGAAAGAGGCGAGAAAGTGGCTTTCGTAGGGAAAAATGGCGAAGGAAAATCGACGATGATTAAAGCAATCATGAAGCAAATTGAGATTGATGGCGGAAGTTTAGAAATCGGTCACAATGCACAAATTGGTTATTTTGCCCAAAACCAAGCCTCTTTATTGAATGAAAACGCCACTATTTTTGAAACCATTGATGATATTGCCGTAGGCGATGTTCGAACTAAAATCAAAGATATTTTAGGTGCTTTCATGTTTCACGGGGATGATGTAACGAAGAAAGTAAAAGTGCTTTCTGGTGGTGAGAAAACGCGTTTGGCAATGATTAAATTATTGTTGGAACCGGTTAATTTATTGATTCTGGATGAGCCTTCGAATCACTTGGACATGAAAACCAAAGACATTATCAAAGAGGCGCTGCGTGATTTTGACGGAACCTTGATTTTGGTTTCTCACGACAGGGATTTCTTGGATGGATTGGCGACTAAGGTTTTTGAATTTGGAAACAAAAGAGTAGTGGAACATTTTGAAGATATTACTGGTTTCTTGGCAAATAAAAAAATGGACAGTATGAGAGAGATAGAGAAGAAGTAGTTCAGTTTAGCAAACGGAATTTACATTTTGAAGAATAAAAATCAGGTATACAGATAATGTATGCCTTTTTTTATGTTGTACGGTTTTTAACCATTTCGAATTCTAAAAAAAAAATATTCTTTTGGAATAATTTGGGAACACTTTTTGCAGCTTTATTTTTAGGGATGTAATATAAGTATCTTACAACTAGTTATTTGATGTTTTTTTTTCGTGCCTTGTATTAAAATTTGATGTCAATATGTAAAATTTGAAATCATGAAAAAAATAATTTTATCCTTTGTGTTCTTAACGACTTGTTTGTTGAGTTTGCCGGTGTTTTCTCAAATAGAAAATGAACCGGTAGCTTTAGGTTTGCCGGGTGATAACCTAAATCTGTATGCTGTATTGGACATTTTTCAAAAATCAAAAACATTAGAAGAATTTGAAAGAGCTATTAATAGCAAAGATAGAAATATCAATAATCTGGATTTAAATAATGACAATTTAATAGATTACATTCGAGTAGTCAGTTATAGAGATGGTGATTCTTATTCTATTGTGCTTCGTGTGGCGATAAATAGATCGGAAGATCAGGATGTTGCTGTTATTGAAGTCAATAAAAACAGATACGGAAAGATTGTTGTTCAAATTATAGGAGATGAAGAATTGTATGGTGAAGATTATATTGTGGAGCCTAATTCAGAAAATACTTTTGGAACCCTAAATCCTGGTTATGCAGGCAATGAAAGAGTGTTTAGTGATACATATTGGAATGGCGTTTTTTACGTTAATGATTGGCCAATAATAATCAATTTATTTTCACCGTCATTTGTAATTTATACATCTCCATGGTATTGGGGATATTATCCATATTATTGGCGTCCTTGGACTCCTATTTATTATTATAATTATTGGGGTTATCATAGTTATTATTATAGAAATCCATTTTATCGCAGAACAGGATATGTAAGATATCCGCTTTCCTATTCGTATTATTCTTCCAGAAGGACCAGTTCTCCAATAGTACGAAGAAACCGGATAAATGATACCTATAGAAGAACCTATGAGGGAAGGACTTTTAGAAGACCAGAAACACCTGTTCTTCCAAGAACTAGAGAAGCGATACCGAGAACTCGTCAAGGAAATTCTCCGGGAACCCGTCCGGGCCAGATTAATGAGCCAAGGACGCGTCAATCTATGCCGAGAACTCGTCAAGAAAATGCTCCAGGGAATCATCAACCGATACCGAGAAATCGTCAAGAAAATGCTCCTGCGAATCGTTCTGTTCAGCCAACCGCACCAAGGAATTATCAACCCATGGAGAGAGATCGCCAAGAAAATACTCCAGCGAATCGCCAGTCTATGCCAAGAAGGGATAATCCAAATCGGTCTGGGGACAGAAGATAATTTGAACGATTGAAATTTGAGTTTTTGAGCAAAAAAAAGAGACATTGTTTATTGACAATGTCTCTTTTTTTTTTATAATCGTATTCCGGGAGGAAGTAATTCTTTGTAAACAGGATTTTTTTTGAAAAACACCACTATTTTAGGAAGAATGGGAACAACTTTAAATTTTCGTTCAATCGCAATTTCCATGATGTTTTTTAGAAAATTAGAAATGAATTCCTCATCTTCAAATGAATCAGGAACATTGATTTTTGTCAAAAATATTTTTTTCTCCTGAAACGAATATTCGACAGAAACCAATCCTTCGTCAACTATAGTTTCAAATTGTCTTGCAAAAGTATTGTCTTTGATTTCCATAGTGATTGCTGCTTCCATACTAATTTAACTGTGATTCATTGGTACTTCTACCAAAAGTATTTTTGATTGAGTTATAACCTTGATTTCAAATTGATCGAAATCAGTTATTCCCATGGCATCTCTTGCCTTCATAATTTGATTATTAACTTCTATTTCGCCTTCAATTAAAAATAAATAAACTCCGTTTTGAGGAATTTTAACTTCGTAGGTGGTAGTGCTGTTGCTATCGAAAATACCTAAATAAAAAAAGGTCTTCTGGTAAACCCAAAGCGCATTTCCGTCAGTACTGTCTTTTGGCGAAACAATATTTACAAAGGTATTGATTTGATTTTCAATATCAAATGATTTTTGGTCGTATCTTGGTGTAACTTCTTCTTTGTCAGGGAATACCCATAGTTGTAATGTTTTGGCATTGTCTTTTTGACTGGCATTCATTTCAGAATGTTCCACTCCGGTTCCGGCACTCATTACTTGGACTTCTCCAAAACGAATTACGCCTTCATTTCCCATACTGTCCTTGTGCATCAATCCGCCTTCAAGTGGAATGGTAATGATTTCCATATTGGCATGACTGTGCGTACCAAAGCCTGTTCCTCCTGCAATGGTATCGTCATTTAAAACGCGTAACATTCCAAATTGTACCCGTTCCGGATTGTGATAATTTCCAAACGAAAAGGAGAAATTGGCTTTAAGCCAACCAAAATCTGCTTTGCCTCTTGTGCTCGATTCAAATAGTTGTGTAGTCATAAATTATTGGTAATATCAAGTGGTAATTCGGGTAGTGTCCGATAAAAAAATTATTTTTATACAAAATTCGCTATAAAAAAGCAGAATGCTGTTATAAAACCGTTAAAACAATTATGAGTAAAATCCCAGTTTATCTAATGCCCGGATTAGCGGCAAGTACTGCAATTTTTGAGCGGATTGCACTTCCGACAGATACCTTTGAGATACATTTATTAGAATGGGAAATCCCAATGGACAATGAATCTTTAACGGATTATGCAAAACGAATTGCCGATAAAATTAAGCATAAGAATCCTGTTTTGATTGGAGTTTCCTTTGGTGGTATTTTAGTTCAGGAAATGGCAAAATATATTGATGCCCGAAAAGTAATTATTATTTCGAGTGTGAGAAGTAATTTGGAATTTCCTCGCAGATTAAAAATTGCCAAGACCACTAAGGCCTATAAACTGATTCCGATGAATCTGATTTTAAATATGGAAAGTCTGGCTAAATTTTCCTTTGGGGAAAAAGTGAATCAAAGGCTTAAATTGTATGAAAAGTTTCTTTCGGTTCGGGATATTCGTTATTTGAATTGGGCAGTAGAACAAGTTGTTCTTTGGGACAGAACAGTTGTTGATGAAAACGTAATTCATATTCATGGCGATATGGATGATGTTTTTCCGATAAAAAATATTAAAAATTGTGTCGTTGTTAAAGGTGGAACGCACATTATGATTTTGAATAAATACAAATGGCTGAATGAAAATTTGCCTTCCATTATATTGGAAACAAAAAAAGAAGCAAACGTGCTTTTGTAAGGAAACGAAAGACTTAAAAAAAGAAAATATGAAATTGATAAATAAATTTACGCTACTCTTCACCGTAATTTTTGCAAGTGGGATATTTATTTTTGCCGTTGCAAATCCAGAAGAGAAAGAAAACTTAAAAAAAGAATCAGTGTCGGTTTTTCCAGTAAAATTGGATTTTGCAGGGGAAGAAACACCATTGAAAATATCGGATGTTAAGGAACGTTTGGACAGGGAATTGTTGGTAAATGTAAATCTGCATGCGTCGACTATTTTGGCTATAAAAAGAGCCAATCGTGCTTTTCCTGTAATTGAACCTATTTTGAAAAAGAACGGAATTCCGGATGATTTTAAATATCTGGCTGTTATAGAAAGTGGTTTAGTGAATGTGGTTTCGCCAGCGGGAGCTAGAGGTGTTTGGCAATTCATGCCGGAGACTGCCAAAGAAAGAAAAATGGAAGTCAATGAAAACGTTGATGAACGTTATGATTTAGAAAAATCTACAGAAGCGGCTTGCAGTTATTTTTTGAGTGCCAAAGGAAAATTTGGAAGCTGGACCTTGGCGGCAGCCTCTTATAACGGTGGAATGACAGGTGTGAATAAACAAATTGATCTTCAAAAAGTGTCTAATTATTATGATTTGTTGCTTACGGAAGAAACGTCTCGCTATGTTTTCAGGATTTTAGCGTTGAAAGAGATCATGAAGAATCCGGTAAAATATGGGTTTGCCATTGCTCCTGAAGATTTATATGGAGCTTTGCCAACCAAGAAAATTGAAATTGACAGTTCGATTACTGATTTGGCCAGTTTTGCAAAAAGTCAGGGGATTAACTATAAGATTTTGAAAATACACAATCCTTGGTTAAGGGAAACGAAATTGTTGAACGATACCGGTAAAAAATACCAAATCGAAATTCCTTTAAAGGGATATTAATTTAAGACAAAAAAAAGGGTCAAATGTGTATCATTTGACCCTTTTTCGATAATTGTAAAAAATTATATTTTCTTCATTTGATCTTTCATCATCGTAATCTGATCTTTCAACATATTCTGTTTGTCTAATTTTTTAGCTTCATTCAATAGGGAAGTGGCTTCTAATTTCCGGCGGCGGGTCATAGCAACTCCGGCTAAATTCAATTTGGCTACAGCCAAATCCATATCCATTGATAATCCTAACTCAATCGCTTTCTTGAAATATTTCTCCGCTTGGTTGATATTCGTTTGCGAAAGCATGATTCCGTGTAAGTAATTGAAATATCCTTGTTGTTTTTGCACTAAAGCAGTTTCGGGATTTTTGATGTAAGCTAACCACTTTTTAGCGCCTTCAAAATCCTGTTTTCTTAGTTTTAAGAAGGCAAGTAAGATGAATTCGTTTTTGAAGTAAAGAAAAATAGGAATTGCACTCAATAAAATAAGGAATATTCCGTTACCGATATTTCCTTCTGTAAATTGCCAAATGCCAGTAGCTATAATAAGTCCGGCGATAATAAGTTTAATATTTCTGTGAAACATAGTGTGTTTATTTTAAGATCACAAATATAGTAAAAGGAATTGAAAATATTTTTACAAAACTGCTTGTGAGAAAAAAAAGTCTTTGTATATTTGCACTCGGTTTTAGAATAACAGTTATTCGAAATTAGGAAGACATATAAATAAGATTTTAAAGATACAAAGCAATGAGCAAAAGAACGTTTCAACCATCGAAAAGAAAAAGAAGAAATAAGCACGGATTTATGGACAGAATGGCTTCTGCTAATGGAAGAAAAGTTCTTGCGCGTAGAAGAGCTAAAGGAAGACATAAATTGACTGTTTCTTGTGAACCAAGACACAAAAAATAATGTTTTTATAAACATATATAAGGCGTTACTTTTTTTAGTATCGCCTTTTTTTATACCTTATCGTTAAAAATGTTAAGTTTTAATGCTAAGGGGTTAAAGTTGAGTAACTTTGAACTTCGAAAAAAATAACTACACAACACAATACTACCATAAAATGCCAAAAGATACATCCATAAAATCAGTTTTAATAATAGGTTCAGGCCCAATTGTTATTGGTCAAGCATGCGAATTTGATTATGCAGGATCACAATCTGCTCGTTCTATTCGTGAAGAAGGAATTGAAGTGATTCTAATCAACTCCAATCCGGCTACGATTATGACCGACCCAAGTATGGCCGATCACGTATATTTGAAACCATTAACGACCAAATCTATTATTGAAATCCTTAAAGCGCACCCGCAAATCGATGCTGTTTTACCTACTATGGGTGGACAAACCGCTTTGAACTTGTGTCTGGAAGCCGATGAAAAAGGAATTTGGGCTGATTTTGGAGTAAAATTAATCGGGGTTGATGTCAATGCCATTAATATTACCGAAGACAGAGAGCAGTTCAAACAATTGCTTGAAAGAATTGGAATTCCTGCTGCACCGGCAAAAACAGCGACTTCTTACCTTGAAGGAAAAGAAATTGCCCAAGAATTTGGTTTTCCGTTAGTAATCCGTCCTTCCTTTACTTTAGGTGGAACCGGAGCTGCTATCGTTTATAAAAAAGAAGATTTTGATGAACTTTTAACCAGAGGTTTAGAAGCATCACCAATTCACGAAGTTTTAATTGATAAAGCTTTAATGGGTTGGAAAGAATACGAATTGGAACTTTTGAGAGATAAAAACGATAATGTTGTGATTATCTGTTCTATCGAAAATATGGATCCAATGGGAATTCATACCGGAGATTCCATCACGGTTGCACCAGCAATGACATTGTCTGACACGACTTTCCAAAAAATGCGTGATATGGCCATCTTGATGATGCGTAGCATCGGAAATTTTGCCGGAGGTTGTAACGTGCAGTTTGCCGTTTCGCCAGACGATAAAGAAGACATTGTAGCGATTGAAATCAATCCTCGTGTGTCTCGTTCATCTGCTTTGGCATCAAAAGCAACGGGTTATCCTATTGCAAAGATTGCTTCCAAACTAGCTTTGGGGTACAATTTAGATGAATTGCAAAATCAAATTACCAAATCGACTTCGGCTTTATTCGAACCAACTTTGGATTATGTGATTGTAAAAATTCCACGTTGGAACTTTGATAAATTCGAAGGAGCTGACAGAACGTTAGGACTTCAAATGAAATCCGTTGGTGAAGTAATGGGAATTGGACGTTCATTCCAAGAAGCATTGCACAAAGCAACGCAATCATTGGAAATCAAAAGAAATGGTTTAGGAGCTGACGGAAAAGGATATAAAAACTACGAACAAATTATCGAGAAACTGACTTTTGCGAGTTGGGATCGTGTTTTTGTGATTTATGATGCTATCGCGATGGGAATTCCATTGAGCCGCATTCATGAAATCACTAAAATTGATATGTGGTTCTTGAAACAATATGAAGAGCTTTATACTTTAGAAAAAGAAATTTCAAACTATAAAGTAGAATCTTTGCCAAGAGAATTGTTATTGGAAGCGAAACAAAAAGGTTTTGCGGACAGACAAATCGCGCACATGGTAGGTTGTCTGGAAAGTCAAGTTCACACTTTACGTACTACAATGAACATCAATCGTGTATTCAAACTGGTTGATACTTGTGCTGCTGAGTTCAAAGCGAAAACGCCTTACTATTACTCGACTTTTGAAGCCGAAATAGAAAAAGCGGACGGAACTCGTTACGTTGACAATGAAAGTGTTGTTACGGATAAAAAGAAAATAATTGTTCTTGGGTCAGGTCCAAACAGAATTGGGCAGGGAATCGAATTTGATTACTCTTGTGTTCACGGGGTGCTTGCCGCCAAAGAATGTGGGTATGAAACCATCATGATCAACTGTAATCCAGAAACGGTTTCGACTGATTTTGATACAGCCGATAAATTGTATTTCGAACCTGTTTTCTGGGAACATATCTACGATATTATCCAACATGAGAAACCAGAAGGTGTTATCGTGCAATTAGGGGGACAAACTGCCTTGAAATTGGCCGAAAAACTGTCTAAATACGGAATAAAAATTATAGGAACTAGTTTTGACGCTTTGGATTTAGCCGAAGACAGAGGACGTTTCTCAGAACTTTTAACCGATTTAAAAATTCCTTTCCCACAATTTGGAATTGCAGAAACAGCGGACGAAGCTTCTGCTTTGGCTGATACTTTAGACTTTCCATTATTGATTCGTCCTTCTTATGTGTTGGGTGGTCAGGGAATGAAAATTGTAATCAACAAACAAGAATTAGAAGAGCACGTAATCAATTTATTGAAAACGATTCCAGGAAATAAATTGCTTTTAGATCATTATTTGGCCGGAGCAATTGAAGCCGAAGCTGATGCGATTTGCGATGGGGAGAATGTGTACATCATAGGAATTATGGAGCACATCGAACCCTGTGGAGTGCACTCTGGAGATAGTAACGCGACTTTGCCACCATTTAACTTAGGGGAGTTTGTAATGCAACAAATAAAAGACCATACCAAAAATATTGCGTTGGCTTTGAGAACGGTTGGTTTAATCAACATTCAGTTTGCGATAAAAGACGATCTTGTTTATATCATTGAAGCGAATCCTAGAGCGTCTCGTACGGTTCCTTTTATAGCAAAAGCATACGGAGAACCTTATGTGAACTATGCGACTAAAGTAATGTTAGGTCACAATAAAGTAACCGACTTTACTTTTAACCCACAGTTGAAAGGATATGCCATCAAGCAACCGGTTTTCTCTTTCAGCAAATTCCATAATGTGAATAAAGCATTAGGACCAGAAATGAAATCAACAGGAGAAAGCATCTTGTTTATTGATGACTTGAAAGACGATCAGTTCTACGAATTGTACTCTAGAAGAAAAATGTATTTGAGTAAATAAAACTTGAATTATTGATATTTAAAAAGCCCCGAAATTTCGGGGCTTTTTTTGTGGGATAATCTTGTTCGTTGTGGACGCAAAGTCAGAGACATTTGCCCAGCGTAAACCGACTAACTCTTAGTAGAGCAGGCTTTTTTTATGATTTTAAGGTTTTATCCTAACTATTTTATTATCCTTGAGAATAACCAATTCGCTATTTGTTTTCTTTTTGAATTCGATTAATTTCTCGTAAACCTTGTTCATCCCATCAACAATTTTTTGTTGGTTTTGAGATCTTTTATACTCTTTCATTCCAATATTTTTTTAAGTTATAGAATTTAGTTTCGCTTAAAATTTTTATTTCAGTGTCTAAAGATTTTTCCGCAATTAATTCTGGTACTCCAAATGAATTATCAAAAATAAGCACTTCATCTGCAATTTCAAGATAAATTTCAAAAAGGTTTTTAATTCCATTGATGTATCTACGCTTTATGACTTCGGTTTCTATATTATGACCTCCTTCAATGACTCGAGTTTTAACTCTTTCTATCGCTAAATCAACAGTCTCTAACCAAAAAAATAACAACGTTACATTATATTTTTGCTTTTTTGCTTCGACAATTTTAGATTTATAACTTTTGGTTGCCAAAGTAGTTTCAAAAGCAAAGGTTTGATTTGTTTCCAAAAGTTCGTTGATTCGTTTGAGCATTATTCTTCCTGCTTCAAAAGAGACTTTTTCAGGCTGAAAAGGCGATAATCCTTTGGCAATTTCATCTGCATTTACAAATTCTTTGCAATTTAAAATTTCTGGTAAAATAGTAAAGGAAGCAGTTGTTTTTCCTGCTCCATTGCAACCAGCAATAATGTAAAGGTTTTTATTCATTTATACAAAGGTAAATAATTTTAGGTATGAAAATTATTAGTTTTTTATTCAATCATCTTAATCTATAGATGAATCAACAGGAGAAAGCATCTTGTTTATTGATGACTTGAAAGATGATAAATTCTACGAATTATATCCAGAAGAAAAATGTATTTGAGTAAATAAAAACTTGAATCTGTTATATGTAAAAAGCCCCGATTGGGGCTTTTTTGTGGGATAGTTTTTTGTGTTAGTGGCTCATTGTTATGGGGTCAAAGTCGGAGACATTTGCCCAGCGTAAACCGACTAACTCTTCGTAGAGCGAATGACTTTGCCACCCAGCAGGCTATATTTATTAATCATTAGTCCACTTCATAAATTCTTCAAATACATCCATCCAATGATATTCGGGTTTATTTTTTTGCCAAATGATAAATGAATGGTCATAATCTGGATATACTTTAAATGTTAGATTGTTTTTTTTATGTCTGATGAACTCAATTGGAATCAAATAGGTAGATTCAATAGGTACAGATTCGTCTTTTCCACAAGCTGTAACAAAAATTGGGATTTTGATTTGAAGTAAATTATCAATCGCTGCTTCAGAAAATTTTGTCCAACGTCGAAATGTATGTCCTTCCCAAAATTTACTAATAGAGTTTTCATCCGCTTCAATTTCTTTAAGTTGATTTAATAAAGAGTCCATTTTTACTTTTCCTTGATTTTCTGTTAAAGTACCTTTTTGAATCTCTTTTCTAATAAAAAGTGTGAAATCATAATACTGAGTGTTTCCATCGCCTGACCAAAACCCAATATGAGTTAAATCTTTATTTATTGTTCCTAATTTAGCAGCAACATCGCTTCCTTCAGAATGACCAATTGCAATAATTTTTTTAGGTTTTTTAACTAAATTCCTTATTAAATATTTAAGGACTTCATTTGCTTGGTTTGCCCTGTATTCTAAAGATTCATTTTCATAAAACAATTTTGTAGCTTTAAATTCACTATTTATTGTTGAAAAAGGGATTCCTTTTTTTGATATAACAACAAATACGAAGTTTTTGGGTATTTTTTCTAAGTCAAAAGGAATATGACTTTTTATATAAGTCATTTTACCTTCTTTTTTAATATTCATAAAAGGTTCTGGCCCAGAACCCTGTAGAAAAAGTAAAATGCTATTTGTATTCTCAATTTTATCATTTGAATATAAATGAAAATTGATGGTGTCTTTCTTTTTAATTATTGAATAGTGTTGATATTTATCTGGTTTTGGGTTAAATTGTCCTAGTAAATTAATAGATAAAAAAAGGAATAATAATGTTTGACAATATTTCATTTTTTGTTAGGTCTTTTAAAATTGCTCATAGCTAAATCTAATATAATCAATGCTAAAAGAGTTAAAACTATTTGTAATTAAATTCGTCTTTTCAAATATAATCAAATTGCCACTCTCTTCTTATTTATTAAGTATTTTCTTTAAAGTAATTCACAATCAGCCACAAAAAAGTCCCAATAAAGGGACTTTTAAATATCAAAATTCTGAAATTATTTCTTCTTTAATTTCTCCTTGAAAAAATCAATAGTTCGTGTCCACGATAGAGTTGCGGCGGCTTCATCGTATCGTGGAGTGGTATTGTTATGAAAACCATGATTCACTCCTTCATAGAAATAAGCGACATGTTCTACTTTATTCTTTTTAAGGATAGCTTCATAAGCGGGCCAACCCTCATTTACTTTGGTATCTAAACCGGCATAATTTGCCATTATGGGTGTCTTTATTTTTTCGGCTTCCTCGGCTGTTGGTTGTCCGCCGTAATAAGGAACTGCTGCACACAAATCTGGAATTTTGACCGCCATCATATTAGCAATCCAACCGCCAAAACAAAATCCTACTACACCAATATGTCCATTACAATCTTTGTGTGATTTTAGGTATTCGTAGGCAGCAATGAAGTCTTCGAGCATTTCTTCACGAGTACGTTTTTTTTGTAATTCCCTTCCGGCATCATCATTTCCGGGATAACCGCCCAAAGGCGATAATGCGTCTGGTGCCAAAGTGATAAATCCTTCTATTGCGGCTCTTCTGCCTACATCTTCTATATACGGATTCAGTCCTCGATTTTCATGTACGACAATGATTCCCGGTAATTTCTTTTTGGTGTCGGTCGGTTGGGATAAAAGCCCTTTGATTTTTCCTCCGCCTTTAGGAGAATCGTAGGTGATAAATTCTGATTTCAACCTTGGATCTCCGGGTTTTATCAAAATAGAATCGATGTAGTTTGGCGTCATAAAGCTAAGGAGTGATGGAAGTGTAAGACTACCTACCGCAAACAGTGATAACTTTTCAACAAATTGCCTTCTTTCTATTTTATTATGGGCGTAGTCATCGTATAAATCAAAAATCTCCTGACTGATATCTTCTTTGGTTAGCTTTTTCATAAAATTTATTTTAATTCAACTAATTTAGGGAAAAAAGCGATTGTTTTAGCATCATTCGGAATTACACTGTTTCGATTCTATCTAACTTTTTTTAAATCGTTGGTGTTAAGAATTCGGGATAGTCCTACGGCACTATAAAATCGGCTGGATCTGCGTGCTAAAAAAAATTCACGCAGATTTTGCAGATTAAGCAGATTAGTGTTGAGGAAAATCTTTTTTTATCAGCGTTTCGCTTTAGCGAGACCGTTTCAGCTGCGTACCATTTGACAACACTTTTCTCTGTTAGTAATGCTTTGTTAAAGTCCCAACCCTAGTTTCTTGAAATCAGTATGTGCATTAGTTGTTCTTTTTATTCTAGGCAATATTCTCCAATCCACCCGGAAACGGTCTATAGGCGTAATAATGCAAGACTTCTTCAATGGCTATTTTTAAGGCTTCGTTTATGGGGAGTAAAGTAATGGCGAGCCTGTTGTCAATTTGAGACAGTTGCATGTAATAATCCGAAAAAATGGGCACGTATAATCCTTTGCTTATGGCTTCTTCAGTATCCTTGTAGTTTTGTTGTTGTTCTTCTTTGATTATTTTGCAAGTGGCCAATCGCAGTTTACCATATTTATCTCTGCTCGCGGCATACCCAAAAAGTCTGCAAATCAATCCGCGATAGCGGTAGTTGCTGCAGCTTCCGTTGCTGCGGTCCAAGATATCTATTGGTCGGTATAAATGACAGTTGCTGTCGGATTTATTGTTCAATTCCATTAACATTTCTTCGGCTTTGCTGTTTAAAAACAGGTATAATGCCCAAGGCAAAAACTCTAACGGAGAAGCAACGATGTCTGGTGTAGAACAGCATTGGCCACAGCCAGTACGACAATGTAAATTAGTTTCTGATTGGAAAACACTAATTTCATTTTCAAGACGGTCGAATAATTCTTCAACCAGCCGAACTTTATGTTCTATAGACATTGATTTTTGTGTAAGGTAGTCTATTAAAAAGGGGTAACTGTATAATTAAGTTTTTCTTATCGTTTATAATTTATATGGTTGTTTTTCAATTGCAAAGCTATAAAGCAGGAAGGAAGTATTTATTTTGTAGGTACGAATTAGTCTTCTCTTAAAAATTCAAATAATTCGTCATCCTGAATGATTGTTACTTTGCTGCAATGAGACAAGTGTGAAAACGAATAAGACTTTCTGATATTGAAGAATCCACTGCCGGCTAATCTGAATTTTCCGGTACATTCTGGAACACCTGCTGATGAATACCGGTTTATTAAGTATCCTTCGTCAATTGGTTTCAACCAAAACCAACCTCCGGCAACTTCGCCACCCAACCATTGGCTGTCTTTGGGAATATTTTCAGGTTTAGTTGGTGCCGGTAGCGTGCCTTTTACGTTTTCTTTGGTATATACTGTATTGGAGTGATGATGTTGCCTTTTTGGATTATCAGCAACAATTTCCGGTATAATGACTTTATCCGAAAGACAGTTGATATTGGTTATGGGCATGGGTTTGAGACGCCATAAATAGCGCAATTTAAAACGGTATTTTAGCGCAGGGGTTCCAGCCAAAATTCCGTTTCTCACAAACCGACAACAATTGATTCCATTAATTACAAATGGACCAAAAGGAATCGCGTCTTTACTTTGCAGTTCTTTAATTTTGGATCTGGAAGATTCAATATTTACAGGACAATAGGAAGCATATAACGGTCCCATACCAAAAGTAGTTTCGTTGTTTTGAATTTCATTCAACAGCTCTTTAATATTTGCGATTTTATTATTGATAAAATGAGCTTTGGTATGAATTTCAAGATTTGCATCTGTAGTAATATCCCGAATCCGTCCATGCTGATAAGGAGCATGGTATCTTCCACAATCAAAATAAGAACAATTGCCTGAGGCGACGTCTACTAATATCAATGACGCATGACCTACTTTATATTGAAAGTTTTTGTTATGACCCAACCAGCGCATTGGGGTATCATACCAGGAACCGGGCTGTTTGCCAATAAATTCAGGCCAGGCAATTGCGATTGCCATTCCGTTATGTTTAGTCATTTTAAAACGTTTTGGGGTTATTCCAGTTTTTTATCTTTTGGCATTGTTCCAAAAATAATGTCCCAAAGCGGAAATGTAAGACCAAAAGCTACCGTTTCATTTTTGTAATGGTGTAAAAGATGGTGTTTCCATAGATAGCGAAAAAAGTTTTTGGGAGCTTTGGTTGTGTGTATGAAATAATGTAAAGACAGATAGTACGAATACCCCATTAAAAAACCCGGGAAAAATAGAAGAACATACTTGTCCATAATAAGCCAGAAAATAAATATAAATAAGCCAGCGAGTGGCATGGATACAGGAAGAGGCAAAACCAATCGCTGTTTGTCCCGGGGAGTAGTATGATGCATTCCATGAATCTTGAATATCCATTTCTTAGGGTTTTTATATTCTGCCGAATGATAAATAAACCGGTGTATTAAATATTCGGCAAGTGTATAAACAAAGGTTCCCGAAAAAAATAACGCTATATATCCCAGTATTGATAGCTTTATTTTGATTATACCAAATAGGAGTATGCTTAGCGATATAAGTGCTAAAGTGGCGATTACAAACAAAGCATTGGTTTTTGTAAGACTTTCCAAGATAGGATTTTCAAAAAGTCGTATGGATTCCTTTGATTTTTTCATATTTGTTTGTTTTTAATGCTTCCAACGCTGTAAAATTGAGAATATTTAATATTTTGATTTTGCCGAAAAAAGTTATGAAATAATTTTCATTCCCCTTGGTTTTTCTCAAAATTCACCATCCAATTCACACCAAATTTATCAGTGAATGTCCCGAAATAGCCTCCCCAAAAAGCATCTTCCATAGGCATTCCTACTTTTCCACCCGCTGAAAGTGCATTAAACAGTTTGTCAGCTTCCTCTTTACTTTCTGCACCTATGGAAAGCGAAAAATTATTTCCGTAAATGGTTTTAGCGCCAAACGATTCGAAGCTGTCACTTCCCATTATAGCTGTTTCTTTACTGATGGGTAAGGAAATGTGCATTATTTTTTCGGCATCTCCCGGAGGGCAGGTTTTGCCCTCTTGCATTGGCATATCTTTAAATCTTCCAAAATAGGAGAATTCACCACCAAACACTGATTTGTAAAAATTGAATGCTTCTTCGCAATTTCCATTATAGGTGATGTATGTGTTTACTGTTGCCATTGTAGTTTTATTTAAATGTTAGATTGTTTGTTTTTTTAATTGATTTGAATACTATCAATAACTTAGAAAGATAAATGGTTTTAAGTGTTAAATTGAAAACATAGATTGGGGACTTTGGGACAAGCATAAAAGGATTACTCGTTTTCTTTTGTCAAATGTCTTTTGTACCAGACAATCGCTAAATCAGCTACTTCCTGTAATTTTTCTGACTCTTCGAATAAATGGGTCGCTCCCGGAATTATTTTCATTTCTTTTATTGATTGCAGTTCGTCATAAGCCATTTTATTCATCCCAATAACCGGGATATCTTCACCACCAACAATGAGTAGTGTTGGAGCGGTTACTAATGGTAATTCAGTAATTGCTAAATCAGGGCGTCCGCCGCGTGATACTACCGCCTTTATTCTTTTTCCAAAATGAGCTGCTGCCTTCAATGCTGATGCTGCTCCCGTGCTGGCTCCAAAGTAGCCTATGGGTAAGTTTTTGGCACCTTTATAGCCCATTAACCATAATGTAGTTTCGATTAATCGGTTGGCCAGTAAATCGATATTAAACCGGTTTTCATAAATACGATCTTCGTCTTCGGTAAGTAAGTCAAACAAGAACGTGCCTATCTTTTGTTGCTGAATGAGTTCTGCTACCATTCTGTTTCGGGAACTGAACCTACTGCTGCCACTGCCGTGTGAAAAAACAATAATCCCAATTGCATTTTCAGGAATTACTAAATCCCCTTTCAATGTGACAGATGACAAGGGGATTTCCAAATCTAATTTCTCCATGATTGATTTTTTAAAATAAAACAATACGTAGATTTGTAATGCTATTCAATAGGGCTTTTAACACTCAATATTTTAATTACTTCGTCATCTTCGACTTGGTCAAATTCTTCGTAACATCCGCCTACACCTCTAAAAGATTTGGAGGCAATCAGGTAGATAAACTCATCTGCATTTTTCTCAAATACTGCTACAGTCTCACGAGGTAAAACCGGTACTGCAACAATAATTTTTGCAGGGTTTCTTTTTCGCAACATACTTATGCTGACCAGTAAGGTATTTCCGGTTGCGATACCATCATCTACCACAATTACGTTTTTCCCTTTTATATCAATAGGTTCGCGATTGCCCATGTAGAGTCCATATTTTCCCCGCAATAATTTTCGGAGTCTGACGATTGCTTCTTCTATATATTCATTGGAAACACCAGGATGTTCATCAATAATCGTAGAATCCATTGATACGGCACCTATGGCAAATTCCTTATTGTAAGGATGTCCAATCTTTTTGGAGAGCACAATGTCTAAAGGAAGATGTAAACTTTTGGCAATTATATATCCCACAGGCACTCCGCCTCTGGGAACAGCAAGAACTACAGTATTGGTATTCTGATATTTTTTTAATTTTTCTGAAAGCAATAAACCCGCTTCAATTCTATCTTTTAACATCTGGTTATACATAAACATTTAGTTTTATATAAAAAAAATAAAATACAATATAAAGGTACTGATTTTCAGTTAGTTTGATTTATTTTAAAACATTTTATTTTAGGAGGCAAAATTTAAAATCTTATCTGGTTGGGTTTGATATAAAGCCCAAAAAAATCATTGCATAAGGGATTTGTAAATAAAAGACTTGAACTCAAAAAAAGATTGAACAAATTAAGATCCCATTTGAAAGTAAAAAAAAATCTCGTTCAAAACTTTTGAGCGAGATTTCTTTTTATAAAGGCTTTTGTATTATGAGCGAATACTAAAAAGCATTATTTAGTTTTAATTCGATTTTTATATTAATCATCAATAGATTGTCCAACTAATTGACGAAATTTCCAACCTGTGGAATCCGTACTGGCTTCTTGTGTTTGCTTCATTATGATTCCGATAATATTTTCTTTTGGATCTGCGAAATATTGGGTGTTGAAGTATCCTCCCCATCCAAATGTACCCTTACTGTTTCTGCCTCCCATTTTTTCGCCTTTTTCGTCAATAACTTCAAAAGCCAAGCCATGATAGGCCCCAGTGTCTCCTCGTAGATTACCTATTTGATTTTTCATCATAAATTCGACTGTAGTTCTGCTTAGTAGACGGATACCGTTTAATTCTCCATTATTCAAATACATTTGTAGAAAAGTAGCGTAATCTTTAGCAGTACTAGATAAACCAGCCCCTCCAGAGAAAAAGCGTTGCGCTCCCTTTACTGGATAATTAGGGTCATAAAATGTGGTAGGAAACTTAATCCAATTTCCATTTTCTTTTTTCTGAATCGAAACCAATCGATTATGTTTTGACTCGGGAAGATAGAATCGGGTGTCATTCATTTCCAGCGGGTCAAAAATTCGTGTTTTGTAAAATTGATCAAGCGGCATTCCTGAAACTATTTCTATAAAATAACCTAATACATCAAGGCTTTCGCTATAAGTGAACTTTTCCCCCGGATTATGGTGTAAAGGAAGTTTTGCCAGTTTTTTAATGCTTTCTTCTATACTAATGTTTTCTGTGGTAAACAAATCGGTTATTCCGGCATTTTTATATATTCTTTTAAAGCGCACGTCACTGTCTATTGCACCATAACCAATTCCGGAAGTATGTGTTAAAAGATGTCTTATGGTAATTGGATTCTTGGCAGGAATAGTTTTATAAGTGCCATTTTCATAAAGAGTGTCTAAAACCTGTTCGTTTTTAAATTCTGGAATATATTTTGAAATGGGGTCTTCTAATTTAAATTTTCCTTCTTCCCATAGCATCATAATTGCAGTAGAGGTTATGGCTTTTGTTTGCGAAGCGATTCTAAAAATAGCATCACGTTTTAATTCTTTTCCGGATTCATTATCAGCCATTCCAAAGGCTTTGTAGTAAACAATTTTTCCGTTTCTTGCCACTAGGACAACAGCTCCAGGAATTTCATATTTTTCTACTGCTTCTTTACACATTGAATCAATTCTTGCTAGTCTTTCTTCTGACATTCCAACACTTTTAGCAGACGCTTCCTTAAGTAACGGAGATTTTTTAATTGAAGTTGTTTGTGCAAAAGACGATAGTGTGTAAATACTGAAGAGGAGAAGGAACAGATTTTTCATAAAATATTTAGTTTAGTTTCTATTTTCCTGTTCGAATAGGAAAAGAATCGGTGGCTAAAATACTAATAATTTTTTAGTTAGTACTCTCAACAAAAAATAGGATCGGTAAGTTGTTTTAACCCACAAGTCCCAAAAATATCCCTTTACAAAGTAAAATTCAAGCTGTTTTTTTAGCTATTTTTACCTCACAACTAATTGAAATGAAATGGCCTCTTTGAAAAATATCAATATAAAAGCTAAAGCGGATAAGAATACTGGTTTTGGAACGAATGCTAATAATTATGGGGGACGTTTTGTCAATAAAAACGGTACTGCCAATGTAGAGAAACGAGGTATGCATCTTTTGCGTCGCATCAGTTGGTATCATACGATGATTGATTTGCCGAGATGGAAATTCATGTCGATTCTATTGTTATTTTATGTTGGAATGAATTTTTTGTTTGCCTTAATCTATTATGTTATAGGTATTGAGTATTTAAATGGTATTGATACCTCAGGATCAGATTGGGTACAGTTTGGTCAAGCTTATTTTTTTAGTGCTCAAACTTTCACCACTGTAGGGTATGGGCATATTAGCCCATCAGGGTTTATGGCAAGTCTTGTTTCTGCTGCCGAAGCATTAATTGGGTTATTGAGTTTTGCTATTGCTACGGGTTTATTCTTCGGGCGATTTAGTAAACCTACAGCATTTTTAAAATTTTCGCATAATGCATTGATTTCACCTTATGGAGAAATCAAAGGTTTAATGATTAGAACCTCACCTTTTAAAAATACAAATTTTACTGATGCTGAAGCCAAAATGACTCTTGGAATGAGCATTGAAGAAAATGGTATAAGGACCAATAATTTCTACTCTTTGGAATTAGAATTGGATAAAATAAATGCTTTAACCTTAAGCTGGACTTTGGTTCACCCAATTACCGAAAACAGTCCGCTTTATAATTTTACTAAAGAAGATTTTGAAAATATTCACGGTGAAATCCTTGTTTTTATAAAAACCTTTGATGATATGTTCAGTAATACGGTTGCTATTCGAACGTCGTATACTTTTGATGAGGTTGTGTATGGAGCAAAATTTGAACCTATGTACGCCCGAAGTACTGATAATTCTAAAACAATCCTGAATTTAGATAAATTGGATGCGTTTGACAGCGTTACTTTAGAATAAAACAAGAGTTTTCAGATTATTTCAAATTTATAAGAAAAATTATTTTACATTTGTTTATTAAATTTACGTAAACAATGAACAATATAAAAAGTATTTTCAGTATTAAAGATCTTGAAAATCTTTCTGGAATAAAAGCGCATACTATACGAATCTGGGAGAAAAGATACGATATACTTCAACCAATGCGTACGGATACTAACATTCGGTTGTATGATTTGGCTAGCTTACAAAAGCTTTTGAATATTACTTTGTTGCATGATTACGGGTATAAAATATCCAAAATTGCCACTTATCCCCAAGAAAAAATACCGTCCCTTGTAAGAGAAATTATTTCTACAAAAAATGCCAAAAATCATGCTATCAGTGCTTTTAAAATGGCAATGATGAACTTTGATCAAGAGTTGTTTTTTAATACCTATAATTGGTTAATTGCCGAAAAATCCTTCAAGGAAATCTTTCATCAAGTTTTTATTCCTTTGATGAATGAGTTGGGATTGTTATGGCAGTCTGATACAATTACTCCGGCACACGAGCATTTTATCAGTTATTTAGTCAAGCAAAAACTACTGGTTAATACTGAAAAATTGCAGGTTTTAAAACAAACCAAATTTGATAAGGTGTTTGTTTTGTCGCTTCCTATGAATGAAATACATGAATTAGGATTGATGTATTTGAATTATGAAATTCTTTTGAATGGATATAAAACGATTTACTTGGGAGAGAGTATGCCAATTGAAAATTTGAAAGATTTAAAGAAACATTTCAATTCGATTGTTTTCATATCCTACTTGACCGTTCAGCCTGATAGAGATTCCATAAATGAATATGTGACTAAAATGACTGATGAATTAGTAGACGATACCACCGAGTTATGGTTCACTGGTCGATTGGTTGAGTTTATTAATAAGGAAGAACTTTCTGATAAAATATCAATTTTCGATACCATTTCAGAATTAATAGACCGAATTTAATTTTTTGTTTAATATTTTTGTATATTTGTTAAACAAATGAAAAAAAAAATTACAATTATAGGTTCGGGATTTTCAGCTTTGGCAGCTTCTTGCTATTTGGCGAAAAGTGGTCATGAAGTTACTGTTTTTGAGAAAAATGCCACTATTGGCGGAAGAGCCAGACAATTAAAAAGAGAGGGGTTCACCTTTGATATGGGACCGAGTTGGTATTGGATGCCCGATGTATTTGAACGTTTTTTTGCTGATTTTGACAAAAAAACAACTGATTACTATGAGCTTATAAAATTATCTCCGGCATATCGAGTGTATTATGGTGTAGATGATTTTATAGCAATTGCTGATAATTTAGCGGATATTATATTTGCTTTTGAAGCCATTGAAAAAGGAAGTGGTAAAGTACTAAATGAATTTATGGCCGAAGCCAAAAGCAATTATGATATTGCCATCAAAGATTTAGTATACCGTCCCGGGGTTTCACCATTGGAATTGGTAACTAAGGAAACCGCTTTAAAAGTGGGACAATTTTTTACTAACATCAGTAAAGAGGTCCGCAAGAAATTTAAGAACGAGCGTTTAATTCAGATATTGGAATTTCCAGTATTATTTCTGGGAGCAAAACCATCTGACACGCCATCGTTTTACAGTTTTATGAATTATGCTGATTTTGGTCTTGGAACTTGGCATCCTAAAACCGGAATGTTCGATGTAGTTCGTGCGATGGAACGTTTAGCAAGAGAGTTAGGAGTTACGTTTCACACGAATTCAAATATTGAAAAAATAATTGTTGAGAATAAAACGGCAAAGGCGATAGTTGTCAATGGCGAAACAATTGCGTCCGATTTGATTTTGAGCGGAGCGGATTATCATCACACCGAAACATTACTGGATAAGGAACATCGCGCGTATTCTGAGAAATATTGGGACAGTCGTGTTTTTGCGCCTTCGTCATTATTGTTCTATGTAGGGTTTGATAAAAAAATAGAAAATATTTCGCATCACGCCTTGTTTTTTGATGTTGATTTTTATCAGCATGCCAAGGATATTTATGATGAACCGCAGTGGCCAAAGGAACCATTGTTTTATGCAAACTTTCCTTCGTTGACTGATACAACGGCTGCGCCTGAAGGAATGGAAACCGGTTTTTTTCTCGTTCCATTAGCACCAGGAATCACAGATACAGAGGAATTACGAGAAGAATATTTCAATAAAATAATGGATCGTTTCGAAACTTTAACGCAACAAAGTGTAAAAAATAACATTATATTTAAGCAATCGTTCTGTAAAAATGATTTTGTTTCAGAATACAATTCGTATAAAGGAAATGCCTACGGAATGGCGAATACCTTATTACAGACCGCTTTTTTAAGACCAAAATTAAAAAGTAAAAAAGTAAAGAATCTATATTTCACGGGACAATTAACCGTTCCGGGACCGGGAGTTCCACCCGCATTGATCTCAGGAAAACTAGTGTCGGAATTAATAAATAAGCAATTTTTAGAACAATAGCCATGAAGCAATTATTTGATGATGTCTCTTTCAAATGCAGTAAACTGGTTACTAAAAACTACAGTACTTCATTTTCATTGGCGGTATACATGCTTTCGCCAATCATTAGGGATGCTATATACAGCATCTATGGGTTTGTTCGTTTTGCCGATGAAATTGTCGATTCATTTCACGGTTTCGATAAGGAAGAATTGATTAATGATTTCGAAAAAGAATATTACAAATCGTATAATTCTGGGATAAGTCTGAACCCGATTTTGAATTCCTTTCAGCATACGGTTAAGAAATACAACATTACTGACGACTTGATTCAATCTTTTTTGAAAAGTATGAAACTGGATTTAGTAAAATCAGATTACAATAACAAAGCCGAATATGATGAATATATCTATGGTTCTGCTGATGTGGTTGGATTGATGTGTCTTAAAGTTTTTGTAGCCGGAAAAGACCATAAATACGAGCAGTTGAAAGACGAAGCCATGCGATTGGGTTCTGCTTTCCAAAAAGTAAATTTTTTGAGAGATTTGAAGGACGATAATCTGGTTTTGAACCGAAATTACTTTCCGGGAGTCGATTTGAACTCATTCGATGAAAATGCCAAAAAAATGATTATAAAGGAAATTCAGGAAGACTTTAACGTCGCATATCAAGGAATTCTGAAACTGCCCATCGAAGCTAAATTTGGAGTTTACACGGCATTTGTCTATTATAAAAAACTCTTGAAAAAATTAGAAAACACGCCTTGTCATGAAATTGGGAATGCCAGAATTCGGGTTTCAAATTATACGAAAGCGGGGCTATTGGCGCAATCTTTTGTAACTTACAAGTTGAAATTAGTATAAAACAGTGCTTACTTTTAAAACCTATATTTTAAATAAATAACAAAATAATGATTTCCTTTTTAATCTTTTTAGGTGTTTTTCTTTTCATGGAATGTGTGACCTGGCTTACGCATAAATACATTATGCACGGTTTGATGTGGTATTTTCATGCCGATCATCACCAACCTAAATACGCTAATGTTTTCGAACGAAATGACATTTTCTTTGTGATTTTTGCCATTCCCAGCATCGTTCTTTTTTACTTTGGAGTTGAAGGAGGGATGAACTATCTTTTTTTCATTGGACTCGGAATCACATTTTACGGATTCTGTTATTTCATGATTCACGATGTCTTTATCCATCAACGATTTAAGTGGTTCAAAAACACCAATAACAAGTATATAATAGGATTGCGAAAAGCCCACAAAGTACATCACAAACATTTGGGTAAGGAACACGGCGAGTGTTTCGGAATGTTATTTGTGCCTTTCAAATACTATAAAATCTAATAATTTAATTTGGGCGTGACCCGATGAAAAATCGGGTCGGGCTGTACGTTCCCGCTTTTTTATAGCTGGCAAAAAAGCCAGCTATAAAAAGAGCTCCACTGCCATCCCTCACGCAACCTGTAGTTCAATTCAATTTCCGATTAAAAATAACAAGTATCACCCATGAAACTCTATAAAAAAGAAACCGTTCAGCATGTAAATGCAAGTTTAGAAGAATGTTGGGCTTTTTTTTCCAGTCCAAGTAATCTTCAAAAAATCACACCGGAAACAATGGGTTTCGAAATCACTGATTTCGATAATAAATCCATGTACGCAGGGCAAATTATACAATACAAAGTGTCGCCGCTTTTGGGTTTGAAATTGCCTTGGGTTACTGAAATCACATTCGTAAAAGAGAATAGTTATTTTATCGACGAACAACGTTTTGGACCTTACGCGCTGTGGCATCACAAACACTTTTTCGAAGCTACTGAAAACGGAGTAAAAATGACCGATTTGGTTCATTATGCGTTGCCTTTAGGTTTCATTGGTCGCATTATGAATACACTTGTCGTAAAAAATAAATTGAAAACTATTTTTGATCACAGACGTGTTATGGTGGATAAAATGTTTAATTCTAAATAATGGCTAAGCAAGAAGTATCTTTTTTTTGGTTCAGACGCGATTTACGTTTAGAAGATAATGTTGGATTAGTCCATGCTTTGAAATCTAAATATCCTGTTATTCCGTTGTTTATTTTTGATGATTCCATTTTAGACAGTTTGCCAAAAAACGATGCCAGAGTAGGTTTCATTCATGAATCACTTTCAAAAATTAATGCTCAATTGCAAGAAATAGGAAGTTCACTTTTGGTAAAAAAAGGAAAAACTATTGACGTTTGGCAGTCACTTTTAGAAGAATTCGATGTCAAGGAAGTTTTCTTCAACAAAGATTACGAACCATACGCCATACAACGTGACACCGGTATTTGTGAAATGTTGGAAGCAAACAATACCATTTCCTTTTCTTTTAAAGACCAAGTTATTTTCGAAGAAAAAGAAATCACAAAAGCCGATGGATTGCCGTACACGGTTTACACTCCTTTTAAAAATAAATGGCTAGAAAAATACAAATCAATGGCTCCGGTTATAGAATACGATGCCACGGATATGTTTTCTAATTTCTATAAAAGTGACTTTGTTTTTCCAACTTTGGAACAAATAGGTTTCGAAGAAAGTCCTATAAAAGTAAAGCCGCATAATTTAAAATTCATTGCAAATTATCAAGATATAAGAGATTTTCCAGCTTTGGATAAAACTTCTTATCTCTCACCACATTTACGTTTTGGAACAGTAAGCGTCAGGAAATTAGTCAATTGGGCATTCCATAAAAATGATGTTTTTTTGAGTGAGCTGATTTGGAGGGAATTCTTCATGCAAATTTTATTCAGTTTCCCAAAAGTCGTTACACAAAACTTCAAATCAGCGTATGATGGGATTCAGTGGCGCAATAACGAAGAAGATTTCAAGCGCTGGTGTTCGGGAACTACTGGTTATCCTATGGTTGATGCCGGAATGCGTCAACTCAATGAAACGGGATACATGCACAACAGAGTCCGCATGGTGGTGGCGAGTTTTCTCTGCAAGCATTTATTGATTCAATGGCAATGGGGAGAAGCTTATTTTGCTGAAAAATTACTGGATTACGAATTGTCTGCCAATGTTGGAAACTGGCAATGGGCTGCAGGAACCGGTTGTGATGCAGCTCCTTATTTCCGAGTTTTCAATCCGGAGATTCAACAAAAAAAATTCGATGAAAAAGGAATTTACATCCGAAAATGGATTAAAGAATTCGATTTAGGTTACGGAAAACCAATGGTTGAGCACGCTATGGCCAGAGACAGAGCGATTGCTACGTACAAAGCCGGAATTTTGAAGTAAAAGGATTTGAACATATAAGTCATATAAGTTTTAAGACATAACCTAAAAACTTATATAACTTATATGTTTAAAAAAATTACTGAATCAATTTCTTCAACATTCCTTCGAAAATAAATCCATGAAACGGCAAAACGGAATACCAGTATAATTTTCCCCAAATTCCTCTCGGTCTAAAAGTCGCCGCTTGATACAAAGTATTATTGATGATTTTAAATTCTAACCAAGCTTCACCTGGTAATTTCATTTCGGCAAATAAGATTAATTTTCCCTCTTCTTTATTGGCATACAAAACGCGCCAAAAATCTAAAGCATCCCCAGAATGAATATCATGTCGGTTTGTTCGTCCTCTTCTGGAACCTACGCCACCGTATAATTTGTCTATAAAACCACGTAAATTCCACAACCAATCGCCATAATACCAACCCGTGTCACCACCGATGGACCATATTCTACTGATGGTAAAATCTCGGTCTAAGATTTCCATTTTACGTCGGTCGATGTAGCAATCCTTTTTTGGAACCTTTAAATATTCCGACATATTGCTGCTAAAACGTCCGCTGACCAACGAATCTTTCCAGCTTGAAGCTACTTTGTCCTCGTCTACTTTTATCAAAGCTCGGGAAAGTGCTTGTTTGTAGGACATAGGCGTAACATTCAATAAAGTATTGATTCTGTTATCGCTGCAAACAACTTCGACTTTCATGCTGCTGACCAGTGCTGACGCAAGTCTATAGGATGTTGAGGTTACAAAATACAACCAATACGAGGATAATTTTGGCGTCATTATAGGAATGGTAAATATCCATCGCTTTAGTTTTTTAGCCTCCGCAAAACCCAAAAGCATTTCTTTATAAGTTAAAATATCCGGCCCGCCAATGTCAAAACTCTGATTGTAGGTTAGCGGATTTAATAATGATTTGGATAAAAAATCAAGAACATCCGGAATTGCAATTGGCTGACATTTGGTATTCAGCCACTTTGGAGTTATCATAATAGGAAGTTTATTCACTAAATCCCGTATGATTTCGAACGATGCACTACCTGAACCCACAATAATTCCAGCTCTTAAAGTTGTCGTGGCAAAAGTTCCAATATTTAAAATTTCTTCTACTTTTTTTCTCGATGATAAATGTTTGGATAGCGATTTGTCATTGATGATTCCGCTCAAATAAATAACTTGTTTTGCTTCGGTTTCATTCAAGCGCTGTACAAAATTCAGTGCCGATAAACTTTCTAATTCATCAAAATTAGCAGCCGTTCCTGACATGGAATGAATCAGATAATAAGCAGCATCAATAGCATCTGGAATGGTTGTCAATGTTTCTTGTTTCAGAAAATCGACTTCAATTACCGAGACACTTTTTTGAAATTCGACGGGACAATAAAACCTATTTTTATCTCTCACACAACAGATTACTTCATGACCTTGTGCCACCAGAATAGGCAAAAGTCGTTTCCCGATATAACCTGTTGCGCCTGTTAAGAGAATTTTCATGATCTTGTATTTAAACAATTATGCTTGTCCGAAATAATACTTAAATTTTTTTTGCCACGAATTACACGAATTAACTCTAATTTAAAATTAATCAATCAAAGGATCTGTAATAATCTGTTTAATCCGTGTAATCTGTGTTCTATTTTTAGCTAATAAAAAACATTTCGAATGAACAAATAAGTAATTAAAATTAACTCAATTTATTAGAAACTAAACTGATAAATTCTTTTCTGGTTTTATCTTTTTCGAAAGCTCCTGTAAAAGAAGAAGTCGTGGTAACCGAATTTTGTTTTTGAATCCCTCGCATTTGCATGCACATGTGTTGCGCTTCAATCACAACCGCTACACCAAGTGGATTCAAAGCGTCCTGAATACAATTTTTAATCTGGTCCGTCAATCGTTCCTGCACTTGCATTCTTCTGGCAAAAGCATCCACGACTCTTGGTATTTTACTTAAACCTACAATTTTACCATTTGGAATGTAAGCGACATGTGCTTTTCCAAAAAACGGCAACATATGGTGTTCACACATCGAATATACTTCGATGTCTTTTACCACAATCATTTGTTTATGTTCTTCAGTAAACATCGCTGATTTTAGTATCTCTAGTGGATCTAATCCGTAGCCATGAGTCAAATATTGCATCGCTTTGGCCACACGTTCCGGTGTTTTTTCAAGGCCCTCTCTGTTAACATCTTCCCCTAAATTTTCAATTATTACTCTGTAATTATCAGCTAACGATTCTGTTATTTCAGTGTCGTATTGTTCAATTTTCTCGTAACTTTTCATTTCTTTTATCATGGTATGCTGTATTTCAATATTAAGTTTGGCTAATTATTTTATTGGATATTTTTAAAACATTTTTTTTATAAACCATTAAGGAATTAAGAAAAATTAAACATTATTTCTTAATAAACTTCATTCCTTAATGGTGAAATAAACTTTATCTGATAGCGTGTAATTTATATCTAAATTTTAAAAGTCACTATTCCATAATCCATTTCGAATACTTGACCAGAAATTGATTTCGCATTTTCCGAAATCAGGAAGCCAGTCATACTAGCTACTTCTTCTGGTTTCAAATAGCCTTTCATCGGGTGGCGTTCCACCATATTTTCTTTCATTCGATCATTTCTCAAAATACCTGCTGCAAGTGACGTTTCGGTAATCGTGGGAGCAATGGCATTGATGCGTACTACCGATGCCAATTCTGCTCCCAGCGATTTCACTAATCCTTCAACTCCTGCTTTTGCGGTAGCAATACTAGCATGAAACGGCATTCCTAATTTTGCGGCTACCGTGCTAAACAAAACAATCGATGGATTAGTTCCCTTTTTTAAAACAGGTAAATATTTCTGAATCGCTTTAACAGCGCCAATGACATTAATTTCAAAATCATTCCTGAAATCATCTATGGTAAGACTTCCTATGGGTTTCAAATTGATGGAACCCGGACAATAAATCACGGTGTCTATAGCCTCAATTTCCGGAAGCGAATCCTGCAATACATCTGCAGAAAAGTGTTTCAGATTGCGATGCGTGATATCTGGCGCATTTCGGCTAATGTTGTAGACAAAGTTTGTCTCTAATTGTTGCAACAAAATAGCTTTGCCAATTCCTTTACTACCACCAATGATTACTATGTTTTTCATTTTTATTATTCAATCAGTTATTTAAAATCTATTTTCTTTATTTTTAATCTGAAACCTCAAACCTGTAATCTTAAAAACAATACGCTATCTTTTCGAAATCTTGTTATTGTTAATTTGTCTTTGCATCGTACATTTAAAACGACCTTCCCGAAAATGCCTTAATTTTTCATGTTTTGTTTTACGTCCTTGCACTCTTTCACGCCACATTCTAAAGCTCGAAGGTTTCATTTCGATGCGCATCAAGTCGATTACTTCTTGTTCTTTTAGTCCAAATTGCATTAAAATCGAATCAAAAGTGGTTCGGTCTTCCCAAGCCATTTCTATGATTCGGTCTTTGTCTACATCAGTAAGTTCTTTTTTTATAGTCACGATATTTTATTTATTTAAAATTGCTATTGATTTTTTGAGATTGCTATTGAAAAATTATTCACTGTCCCCAATATCAGCCATGGTGTGCAACTTTAATATGCGGAAACTTTCCTCTTTTACCAATGGATTCTTTTTCATTTTCCATAAAAAATCACTGGCAAATTTCCTCGTTCGTTCCATATTTACAATTGGTTTCGGATAATTGATGCCTACTTCAAAATCATTAAACTTCTGGTCTAAATAAGTCATTTTATACGGTTCATGTACAAAAGCTCGTGGCAAATTGCGCAATTCCGGCACCCATTTTTTTATAAATTCTCCATCAGGATCGTGTTCGTAACTGTTCTTTATTGGATTATAGATACGCAACATATTGATTCCGGTTTCACCAGCCTGCATTTGCAACTGTGGAAAATGAATTCCGGGTTCAAAATCCAGAAACATTTGTGATAAATGTTGCGTTGCTTCCTGCCAAGGCTGCCATAAATTATGCGTAAAAAAGGACACTAACATCGCCCGCATTCGAAAGTTCAAATAACCGGTTTCATTCAAGCAACGCATGGAAGCATCGATTAATGGAAATCCCGTTTGTCCCGTTTTCCAGGCATCAATATAATTTTCATTGACTTTCTTTTTCAACGAATGAAAACCTTTATTGACACTTTCAAACTCCATGATCTCTTCCATTTCAAATTTTTGAATGAAATGTGCCTGCCAAGTCAATCTGGATATAAAAGAATCAATTTGCTTTTTATGGCTACAGGTTAATCTGAACGTGGCCGCTTTTTGCAAAACTTGTCTGGAGGATAAATTTCCCCAAGCAATGTAGGGTGATAATCTGCTGCAACTTCTTCGAGCCAATAAAGGTTTCGAAATATGGGAGCTATAATTATGATAGCGCTCGTCAAAGAAGTTTTGCAAATACTTTCCAGCCATTGTACTGCCGCCTTTTTGAAAAACAGTGTCCGGAATAGTTTCTAAATTTGTCTTTTCCAATGCTTTTTCGAGTTCGGTTATTGCTTCCGTATTGAGGAAATTTTCTGCTTTTGAATCAAAGATAAATTGAGGTTCATTCATGTATTTTTCCCATTTTGAAACCCAATCCGTTCTGTTTTTTAACGCTCTGAAAATGCCGTTATTGGTGTTTTCAACCCAATGAATTTGATTGTTTTTGCAAAATCGTTTGAAGGTTTTATCTCTTTCATACGTAATTTTTAAACCCGTTTCCTGATGCGAAAAAACCGTGTCTATTTTATATATTTCTTGTATGGTATTGAGTACTTGCAGCACCTCTGAGGACACCGCTAAAACGTGCGTATTCGATTGTTCCAGTTGTTTATTGATGTCTAGAAGCGATTGCTTGATGAAATTCCAGTGTCTCGGACTGTAGTGCGAATCGTTTTCTAACGATTTTTCGAATACATAAAGCAACAAAGTGGGTGTATCTGTTTTTGTGGCATTAAAAATCGCTTCGCTATCCTGTAAACGGAGGTCCCTTTTAAACCAAACCACATTGATATGTTTCTTGTTTGTATTCATTTAATTTTTAAAATAATTGTTGTTGCAACCATAATTTCTGGAATTTTGATTGTCCGTCATAATTGGCAGCTTGTAACTTAATATTAAATTTTCGATCTCTTGGGTCGTTGCCAACTCCTGAAACATACATCCAATTTCCGTAATTGCTGTGTACATCGTAATCAATAAGCATCGCTTCAAAATACGCGGCTCCTATGCGCCAGTCTAACAAAAGATTCTTTGCAAAATAAGACGCTACATTTTGTCTGCCGCGATTGCTCATCCAGCCCGTTTGTTGCAATTCAATCATATTAGCATTTACAAAAGGCTCTTCAGTAGTGCCGTTGATCCAATTGTTTATGGCAGATAGATTGTTTTTCCAATCGTATTTTTTATCTAAAATCCCTCCAATTTTGAAAAACGAATTCCCGTTTTTCATCGAAACGTATTTAAAATAATCTCTCCAAATCAGTTCAAAAATCAACCAATACGTTGATTCATTTTTCCCAATTTGTTGTTCGTATTTAACAATTTCCCAATAAATAGTCTTCGCCGAAATTGAACCGTTTGCCAACCAAGGAGAAAATTTCGAACTAAAATCAGCTCCAATTAATCCATTACGGGTTAATTTATAAACGCTTAGTTTTTTGGTTTCCCAAAAATAATTTTGCAACCTTTTCAATGCTTGGTTTTCACCACCACGAAACGGAAAAGCCGTTCTGGAATCCATTTCGAAATCACTGAACCCTAATGTTTCCATCGTGGGAATAACAGTTTCATTCGTGATCCCATTTTCTTTAGACAGCGGTTGAACTGCAAATTCAGGTCTGACGGTTGCTAATTTTTCACACTGATTCCTGAATTGTGTAAAAACATTTGGAATCGATGGAATGTCAAACGGAATAGTTGCAGGATGAAATAAGAACTGATTGTAAGTCGCTTTGAACGATACTGAATCCGGAACTTTAGCTTTTAGGTTCTCTAAAACTTCCATTTCCTCACTCGTCCATTCTTCTTGGAAGTAAACAGAATTGATTCCATTTTGAGCAATAATTTCCGGAATGCAATCTTCTGGTTTTTGGTGATAAACCAAAAGCGGAATATTTAATTTTTCCAGATTTTGTTTCAATGCTGTTACCGATTCAATTAGGAATTTAGCTCGGAATTTTTCTGTTTTCTTAAAACCAAATCTTGTTTGTTCAAAATGCCTTGGATCAAAACAATACACCGCAATTACAGAATCATTTTCAACAATAGCATTTGTCAAAGATTCATTATCATGGACTCTAAGATCATTTCTAAACCAAACTAACCCTTTTTGTTTCTTTTGCATTTTTCACTACAATATTTGACTTCCTCCCAAACCTTTTCCCATTTTTTCCGCCAGCTAAAAGGTCGGTTACAAACCAAACACATTTTTGAAGGCAGATTTTCCTTTTTCACTAGTTGTATTTTTGATATTCATTGACAACAATCGTCGCTTTCAAATCAAACATCAAATTGTATAATCCAAAAAAGGTTCTATTCATATAAATGAAATGTTTGGAACCTCGATTACCGTTCATTTTTCTAAGATTAGTATCTTTTGAGAATCGTTCGCCCAATTGTGCGATGCTTTCAAAAAATGCTGCGTCCGAGAAATCAAAATTTTCGGTTTGAAAAGGTTTGGTGAACAGCGATAATAAATCGTAAAACATTTGAGTGAAATATTCCACTTCCTCTTTGGAGTCATCCACTCTAAGGATTTCTAATTCGAATAATTTTTGGCTAAAAAGTTTCTTGTTGTCAATCACTTCTTTGTTTATTAATTCGAAATAAGGAATGTAGAAGTCATTAGGAATTTGTTTCATACAACCAAAATCCAATGCCACTAATTGGTTTTCATCGTTTACCAAGAAATTTCCCGGATGCGGATCAGCATGTACTTTCCTTAAAATATGAATTTGATACATATAGAAATCCCACAATGCCTGACCAATTTTGTCCGCGATTTCTTGATTGTCATTTTTATTGGTAAATTCCGAAAGGTGAATTCCTGTCATCCAATCCATCGTGATAATCTTCTCGGATGAAAATTTTGGATAGTAATTTGGGAAAACTAAATTTTCAATCTTTTTGCAGGCTTCAACCACTTCTTGGCTTTGTTTTAATTCCAATAAATAATTGGTTTCCTCAATCAATTTGTCTTCGACTTCCTTGAAATACTTATCAGAATCTTTCCCTTGAAGGTTAAACATTCGAATCGCTATTGGTTTCACCAAAGCCAAATCAGATGAAATACTATTGGCAACGCCAGGATATTGAATTTTTACCGCCAATTTTTTGCCATTTTTTACTGCAACATGAACTTGCCCGATACTTGCAGCATTAACGGAATTCGCATTGAACTCGTCAAAAATTTCATAAGGTGTTTTTCCAAAATTCGTCTTGAACGTTTTCAATACTAATGGAGCCGAAAGTGGGGGAACGGAAAACTGTGAAAGAGAAAATTTTTCTACATAAGCCTGTGGCAAAAAGCTTTTGTCCATACTTAGCATTTGCGCTACTTTGAGCGCGCTTCCTTTCAAACTTTTCAGTCCGTCGTAGATGTCTTCTGCGTTATCTTCGTTGAGTTTATCACGAGTCAAATCAGAATTAACCATTTTTTCTCCGTAATATTTGAGATAATTTACACCAACTTTTGCACCAGTTTGCACCAGTTTGGTAGCTCTTTCAATTTTTGACGTAGGGATATAGTCTATGGTTTTCATTATTTGTTGTGTATTTTTTCTTTGAAAATAAATTTCCCAAAGTCTATTAAGCTATCTAGCGGTGTGATATTCATCAATTCAAATGTGGCTTTTATTGACTTCTCTATATATAGGTCTGTTTTCTCGAAAGCAGGAGAGGAGTCTTCCAGCCAAAATTTCAAGGTCAATAAAAGTTGTATCCATGACGTTTCCTGAATTGCTTTTTCCTGAAAGTTTTGAAATTTTTCCTGTTTGATTCGGTATTCATCTGAAATGATTCCTGCGACATAGTTTTTGAAACTGCTTCTCAAACTGGATAACAGCATTAAATTTTTCAACTCATTGTGATGCTGTTTCAAGCTCATGGTCACATAACTTCTGTTAGCAGACAATAATTCAAAGAAAGTAAAGTTAAAACTCAGCATTTTACTTTTCATATCATAGGTTTCATAGTCTTGGTTCTTTTGAAGTAATTCGACCGTTTTTTCTAGAAACATTTTGAAGATTTCTTTCTCTACACTTTCCATGGTTCCGAAAAAGTTGTAAAATTCAGCTTCTGAAAAATTGTTCAGTTTCGTGAAATTATAAACGGATTTCGGTTTGTCATTATTTTCCAATGTATAATTCATATACATAGAAACTATTTTCTCTTTTGTTATTGTTGATTTTTTAGTAGCCATTTTTGATGTATTTCAAATTAGAGTATAAAGATAATGAATGTTTAACTAAAATCTAATAATGTTAAACAAAAATTAATGTTAATGTTTATGTGGCTCAAAATGATTAGATTTGTTTTGTTATGAAAAAAAATATATTAATAAGCGGAGGTTCAGGATTTATCGGTAAGCACTTAACTGATTTATTAATTGAGAAAGGATTCTCAGTTTCTATATTGAGTCGAAGTGATAAAAAAAACACAACCGATATTTCTTATTTTAAATGGGATGTTTCCAATCAAACGATTGATGAAGCGTCAGTACTAAATGCGGATTACGTAATCCATTTAGCGGGTGAAAATATCGCTGAAAAAAGATGGACTGCTAAACGTAAATTAGCTATTGTTGACAGTAGAGAAAAGTCAACACAATTGATTTATTCTGTTTTGAAGAAAAACAATAAAAAACTGGATGCCTTTATTTCTGCTTCTGCAGTTGGGATTTATGGCGCTGTGAATGGTGAAGAAATCTGTACGGAAGAAACACCTTTGGCTCATGACTTTCTAGGTTCTACGTGTCAAAAATGGGAAAATGGAATAGATTTTATTGAAAACTTGCATATTCGTACGGTAAAAATCCGAACGGGATTAGTATTAGGAAAAAATGATGGTTTTTTAAAGAAACTGATTCCTATATTTAAGTATCGATTGGGTTCAGTATTAGGATCCGGAAAGCAATACATGCCGTGGATACATGTCGATGATTTGTGTCATGTATATCTTGAGGCTGTTGTAAATGAGGAAATGAATGGACCTTATAATGCAGCCGTAAATGACAATACAAACAATGCAATTTTTTCTAAAACATTGGCGCGAGTTTTGGGTTACTCGATTTGGTTGCCCAATGTACCCGAATTTGTGTTAAAATTTGCATTGGGAGAAATGTCTAAAATTGTATTATACGGACGAAGAGTGTCATCAGAAAAACTGGAAAAATTAGGATTCCAGTTTAAATACAAAAACTTGGAGGGGGCTCTTAGGAATTGTTTAACTAAATAGCTTTATTGTAAAACACAATAAAGCTGTGTATTCACGTTTTTAGATACTTTACTGCGCACGATAAAGGGAATTTCGATTTTGAAATCATCGGTATTTAATGGAAAATTAGTATTTAATTCGATTCCTTGAACTCCCTTTTTGATTGTACCCAATACTATGATTTTTTTTGATTTTCCATGCATGGTAATTTTCCCTGTAATTTGATATTCAGTTGCATTTGAGTCAATATTTTTCAGATCAAATTTCTCAATTCTGCCTTTGAAAACGGCTTTAGGATATCGATGACTCTGCATGTAATTTTCGTTAAAATGTTCCTCCATCAAACTTCTTTCAAATTGAAAATTTTTGATGATAGCAAAACAGGTTATCTCTCCAGTTTTGGTAATCAAAACGCAGGCTGTTTTTTTATTTATTGCTTTTACTTCTTCAAAGAAAGGAACTGAAGCCTCAAAATAGATGATTCCTTTATCAGTAGTCATTTTTTCTTGTGCAACAGCAGCATTAGCTATAAAAATTAGGTAAAGGAGCGTAATTTTTTTCATAATCATTTATGAATTAAACTACTTAAAGTTACGAAATTTCAAGGAAATAAGTTTACGATTAATGATAAATAATCGCATTAATATAAACTTATTGAGCCGTTTGTATAAATCTGAAATTGCATTAATTTTTGGTTTTTTAGATCTTAAATCGATTGATTTTAGTTAAAAAATAAGGCTGAAATAATCTAGTGTAACTCTAATTGTACATTGTATTTTTTAAGGCTTGCCAGCGATTCCGCAGAACTATAATCAAACTCTTCTTCGTGTAGGTCTTTTTCCTTTTTTAAGGCTATTTGTTTGATGCAATTGCAAAAACGGCGTACTTCATTAAGGTTGGATAAGATTAAACCAGGAACAAGAACGCTTTTGCCTTCTTTGTCCTTCGCAACCATAGTAAAATAGGAGGAATTGCAATGTTTTATTTTTCCTGTTTGGATATTTTCTGCTTCAACCCGAATGCCTATGATCATCGAACTGTTACCAACATAATTCACACAGGCTTTCATGGTAACCAGTTCGCCTACTTCAATTGGTTTAAGGAAATTCACGGTATCAACAGATGCTGTAACGCAATAATTGCCTGAAAATTTTGAAGCACAAGCAAATGCAATTTGATCCAGTAAAGATAAAATATAACCACCATGAATCTTTCCGCTAAAATTGGTGTGCGACGGAAGCATTAATTCTGAAATACTGATATTTGACGAAGCGACAGTTTTAAAAGTTGTATTCATAAAAATTATTTTTGATTAAAAGGGGAAGTTTCTTTTTGTACGGATGTAACAAAATATCTCGTTTCTCCCCACCAAGCAAATGTTCTGTATCGTTCTACATAAGTTAATTTTACATAATTTCCTTGTAGCCCTTTCAAATCTTCAATCACTTTTTTATCGTTGTCCAAGACAGAAAAACTAAAAATCTGAGCTCCGGAAATTCCCTGACTTAATTCGCCTTCCCATGTTTTTATCGCCATTCCTTTATGACTCAATTTTATGAGTTCACCGGAACGAATGCCTTCACTATAAGGAACGTAATAGAGAAATGCAAAATAACAAATCAAGACTAGCGTACCGATTCCTAAAATAATCCCTAAAATTCGCTTCATTTTATTTAGTTTAATAATTGATTTTCGTCTTTTTCTGCTCTGTTCAATATGCTTTCCGGAAGTGCTTTTTTCGCTTTGGCTCCCATCTTTTTCAATTTCTCCACACTTACGATTAAGTTTCCTTTTCCTTCCACCAGTTTATTCATGGCGCCGCTATATTCAATTTTGCTTTCGTCTATCTTCTTTCCAATTTTGATTAAATCACCTACAAAGCCTTCAAATTTATCATACAAAGCACCTGCTTGACGCGCAATTTCCAAAGCGTTTTCCTGTTGCTTTTGGTTGGTCCACATGCTGTCAATAGTTCGCAAAGTAGCTAATAAAGTGGCAGGCGTAACAATGACAATGTTTTTCTCGAATGCTTTATTGTATAAACTGGTATCTTCATTCAACGCCATGGCAAAAGCGGGTTCAATAGGGATAAACAACAACACGAAATCAGGGCTTTCAATTTGATATAAATCGTGGTAGTTTTTATTTCCTAATTGCTCTACGTGGCGTTTGATGGAATTGACGTGTTCTTTTAAAAATCCAATTTTCACATCGTCATCTTCCTCATTGATATATTTTTCATAAGCTGTCAAAGAAACTTTAGAATCGACAATCATTTTTTTGCCGTCAGGCAGATTAATGACAACGTCAGGAAAAACGCGATTGCCATCTTCAGTAGTGAACGCTTGTTGGACTTCATATTCACGGCCTTTCTCTAATCCTGATTTTTCAAGAACGCGTTCCAAAACCAATTCGCCCCAATTTCCCTGCATCTTGCTGTCGCCTTTCAAAGCTTTCGTCAGGTTGAGGGTTTCCTTGCTCATTTGGATATTCATTTCCCGCAAGCCCAAAATCTGTTGGCGCAAAGCCGCATGATAATCAATGCTTTCTTTGTGGGTGTCTTCGACTTTCTTTTCGAACAAATGAATTTTATCCTGCAAAGGCGTCAGGATATTCTTCATGTTTTCTTTGTTCTGTTCAGTAAATTTATTGGACTTTTCTTCTAATATTTTGTTGGCGAGATTCTCAAATTCCTTGGTAAATTTTTCTTGCAGTTTCTCGACTTCTTCTTTTTGTTCTTTGTTGCGTTCCCAAAGATTCTCGAAATCAACTTCTTTCTTAGAAAGCTGGATGGCTAAACTGTCTTTTTCGCTTCGAATGCTTTCTTTTTCAGCATTGGCGTTTTCTAATTGTTTTTCAAAAGTTGTTTTGTCAACAATAATCTGTTCTTTCAGTTGATTGAATTGGGAGGAAAATGCAATTAATTTTTCTTCTAAACTAATTTTTTCCGACTGAAACCGGGCAGAGAAAATGAGTTTACCAATGAAAATACCAATAACGAAGGCAATAATAAAAAGCAATAAGAACGGAAGCATATTTGACATAGAATTTCTTTTTGTAAGTTTGTAAAAATAAACAAAAGTTTGCTGGTTTTCTTCCGGAAATCAAAATACTATATCAAGTTTTTACAGTTTTAAAATTTGAAAAAATGGCTTCTGCTTAACAGTTCTCATGTACTGTAAGCCTTTCTTTTTTTAAACTGTATACATTGGAATTGGCAAAATAAAAAAGCCAATAGGAATTAGATTCGTATTGGCTTTTTTTAAACAAAATCAATTGTTATTCATCCAGTTTAATATTTCCCCTGTCTTCCTTATTATCAGGATGCTCATTAGGATAACGATTTGGAATGATGTCCGAGTTATGATCTTTATTTTCTACCATTTTTTTAGCTTGTTCTTCAGAAACATTTGCGGTATCAGAACTTAAATTTATAGGAGTGCTATCCTCATTTTGTTCTAAAGTTCCATCAATATTACGTGCTCTTTGAACAATTTTTTGATTTCCATGTGCATCAGTTTCTACTTCTGATTTCAAATGCGATACTTCAGGATTCGTATTTTGGGCTAGATTCTGACCGCTAAATCCTTCGTTTATATTTTGCTTATTATTTGTTTTTTTTGAACCTAAATCATTGCTTTCCATACTCTTTGATTTTAAAGCTAATACTGTTAGCTTCTATAAGATTACGCTTTTTAAACGAAGGAATTCAATCATTTAACATAGCTTTTGGTTTACACCAATAAATGTATGGCGACACTATTTTAAATCCAGCGAAAACAAAACTATCTTTGCACGCACAACTAATACACTAAAATGTCTCATTCTCATTTCATCATTCACAAGCCTTACGGGTATCTGAGTCAGTTTATTTACGAATTAAAAAGAAAAAAGAAACTGCTGGGCGAATTGCATGATTTTCCCAAAGGAACGATGGCAATAGGACGTCTTGACGAAGATTCAGAGGGATTATTGTTGTTGACCACGGACGGGATGATGAGCGAAATCATTCGAAGTAAAAAAGTCGACAAGGAATATTACGTCCAAGTCGATGGCATTATCCATCAGGAAGCCATTGAGCAACTGCAAAAAGGGGTTGAAATAGGATTCAATGGCACGAAATACATTACGAAACGGTGTAAAGCATTTTTGATAAACGAAATTCCCGCTTTTGGAACTAGAGGAAAAAAAATTCGTGATGAACGTCACGGTCCAACTTCCTGGGCTTCGATAACGGTGAATGAAGGAAAGTTTCGCCAAGTCCGAAAAATGACTGCCGCTGTTGGTTTTCCTACCTTACGCTTGGTACGTGTTCGAATAGGAAACGTACATCTCAATGATTTACAGGCAGGAGAAGTTTTGGAAGTGGAAGAGTTTCAAATAACCGAATAAACAAATAACCGATTAACCAAAAAGAAATGTTAAACATCGTTTTAGTAGAACCTGAAATCCCAAATAATACTGGAAATATTGGCCGATTGTGCGTAGGTACGGAAAGCCGTTTGCACTTAATTCACCCTTTTGGATTTGTCATTAATGATAAAAACCTGAAACGTTCCGGTTTAGATTATTGGGTACATCTTGATGTTACAGAATATCAAAATGTAGCCGAATGGAAAGCACAGATTCCTGATTTGTCTCGAGTTTTCCTAATGAGTTCCCATGCCGAAAAATCGTATTTGGAGAATGATTTTCAGGATGGAGATTGGTTGGTTTTTGGGAAAGAAAGTAAGGGTTTGAGCGAAGCTGTTTTAAACGAATTTCCCAATCATCTGACAATTCCTATGTCACCGTTAATTAGAAGTTTTAATATTGCAAATTCTGTTGCGTTTGTCATTGGTGAAGCAAAGAGACAAATAAGTAATAAACTGTAAATTGTAAAAAGTAAGACGGTTTTTGTGGTTGGAATTTTATATATTTGATTAGGTCATTCTGGATCTAATTGTGTTTTTTCTCCTTTAAAACTTACTTTTATGATTGATAAAGTTATCCTTAGAAGTACCATTTTCAAACATTTAGATGGTTTGGTTACCGCTCCGGTTGCGTATGTTTTGTTTGAAAAAGGAGTGCTATCCTATATTCTTGACAAAAAAGAAGTCACACTTGCGGAACTTACGGAACACTTTAAAGCAAATGAAGGCTATCTCAATGTGGGTTTGCGTGTTTTGTGTTCGCAAGGATTCTTGGATTATCATATCAATACTACCACAGACCATATCAAATTTAGCATAAACAATAAAAGTGCGATTGCTTTTCCAATGTTCTATCTGTATGAAGATGTTCTTGATTTATTGCATTTCACGATGCAATTTCGCACGCGATTATTAGATGATATTCCATTCGCTCGATTGGGTTTAATTTTCGATTTGTATGCAACTAATTATGGAATTTCATTTTCGAATGATACGTTGACCAATGAAATTCAACATCAGATTCTAACACATATTGAAGGTTGTTTGGTTGGACCAATATTAGTAAGACTTGGTATGAGCGGCATGTTCCATAAATATTTTATGGAGATTTCTTTCCGTCCCGAAGAATTTCATAAATCCCCCGAAAATTTCAAAATTATATTAGATTTCTTTGCAGATTTAGGTTGGTTTACCCAAAAAAAAGGCAATTATCAGTTTACGGAAAAGGGGTTGTTTTTTGCCAAAAGGGCTTCTGCTTATGGAGTGACGGTTTCTTATTTACCTACTTTTAGTAAAATGGAGGATTTGCTTTTTGGTAATCCAAATATACTCCGAACGGTGGCCGAAGGAGAGGATGAAATTCATGTTGACCGAGAAATGAATGTTTGGGGAAGCGGAGGTGCACACGACACTTATTTTAAAGTCGTAGATGAGATTATCATTAAATTATTCAATTTACCAATAGAAGATCAGCCGAAAGGAATTCTCGATATGGGTTGTGGTAATGGAGCATTTATCGAACATATTTATACTGTAATAGAGAGACAAACGCTTCGCGGAAAAATGCTGGATGATTATCCTTTATTTCTGGTTGGTGCCGATTACAATCAGGCGGCGTTGAAAGTAACCCGAGCCAATTTAATCAAAGCCGATATTTGGGCCAAAGTAATTTGGGGAGATATTGGGCAACCCGATTTGTTAGCCAATGATTTATTGGAAAATTATAACATTGATTTAAAAGATTTACTGAATGTGAGAACCTTCTTGGATCATAACCGAATTTGGGAAATGCCAAAACATGTTACCAAAGACAGAGTAAGTCATTCAACAGGAGCATTTGCGCATAGGGGAGAGCGAATCAGTAATAGTTTAGTCGAAGATAATCTATTGGAACATTTGAATAAATGGTCTCCTTACGTTCGGAAATTTGGGTTGTTAATGATTGAATTGCATACCATTGCTCCAAATTTGACTGCTGCAAATTTAGGAAAAACGGCTGCTACGGCTTATGATGCTACGCACGGTTTTTCAGATCAATATATCGTCGAAATTCCTGTTTTGCACAAAATCGCTGCTGAAGCGGGATTGTATCCAGATGCTAATTTCTTTAGGAGATTTCCTGATTCTCCCATTGCAACAGTGAGTATAAATTTATTGAAAGGAAATGGTTAGTACGATTTTGTACTGAATAATTAAAAAGAAATAAAATGAGGAAGCATCCACTTCCTCATTTATAATTAATTTGGTGTAGCTACTCTGGGGAAAAAATCACTTAAAGTTATTTTAGTATTTCCAGTCTTAGCATCACGATAGATATTATATTTCGTTGGATAATTTCCAGCTTTTTCAAATAATTCCGGTTGCGAATAAAGGGCGCTAAAAGCTGGATTTGCTGATAAGTATTCCAGTGTAACCATTGGCTCTACAAAAACAATTTTCCCATTATAAGTGCCGTAAACCATAACTTTACTGAAAGGTAAATAGTTAAATGGTATTGGTAGCCAATGTTTTCCCATTTGTCCATATACGGCACCCTGACCAGGTGGAGTAACATAACCCAAAGGCATATAACTACCAGTAGTAATAGTAATTGGGGGATTAGTAGTAGTCATTGTAGTGGGTGGATAGATGTTAAATGCGGCATCAGCAGGACACGAACACCAATCAGGAATCGCTAAGCGCTCTTCATTAGAAATTGTATAGAAATGAAAATCGAAATGTGGAGAATTGAATTCAGTATTTGTAGGTCCTCCACCATGGCCGTGGTTTTGCCAATTAAGTCCTATGTGTTTAAAAGGGGTTAATTGCTTTGCTTTAATATGCAATGGAAGAACAATAGTTGGGCCCTCTACACCTGGCGTATCATCAGGAAGTCCAGTTAATGCTCCGGGAGTCATTTCGATACCAATTTCATACGGCAATCCTGTATCTTTTCTCACACTAATCCAGGAGCGTGCACTATCATTGCCAATCGCAACTTTAGGTCCTTTAAATACATTAAGTTTGTCAGCACTCCATTTCGCAGTAAGTGATGAGGATACATTCTGTTCTAAATCAGTATAAATCATTTCATCCTGACTACAAGAAAAAAGTAAAAATAATGACCCCAAAACGATAATTTTTTTTGGCATTGTAAACAAATTTTCCATAATTAAAATTTTAAAAGATTGTTTTTAATGATGTAGATAAGTTAAGCTTTGGGGAAAATAATAGGAATAACAAAAATACAATAAATATTATAACTGATTGATATTCAGTTTATTTTATTTTAAAATTAATTAAACCCTCTGTGTTATTTGTGTTTTGAATGGTCTTCTAACTATTGTGAAATTTATAGATAGGAAAAAGGATAGTTTTTAGATAGCAGCTATTATAAAGAAGAATTCCTGCTTTAAAATAGTACCTCTTTAATGGTATAAAATGAATTGATTTTGGAGTAAAATGGCTTAGTAACTAAACAATCATGAATTTTCCTTTTTCAGCGTCAAAAACAATATGCTCGTCTTTGAATAAGGTATTAAAACTTCCTTTTGAAATAAAATTACAAGGCTCATCTTGAAGCACTGTTTCAGGAGTCATAATGATCATTTCGTCACTCAATTGTATCGCCATATCAATGTCATGAGTAGAAAATAAAATGCATTTTCCAGTTTCATGAGTAAGCTTTTTCAAAAGTTTGAATAAGGCTACTTTGTGCAATAAATCCAAATGGGTAGTAGGTTCATCCAAAATTATTAACGGAGTATCCTGTGCCAAAGCTCGTGCAATCAATACTTTTTGCAATTGCCCGTCACTAATCTCATAATGTTTTTTTGTGGCTAAATGACTGATTTGCGTCAATGCCATGGCTTCATTAACTTTAACAATATCAATATCAGATAAAGTTCCCATCCAATTGGTGTAGGGTTGTCTTCCTAAAGCAATGAGTTCAAAAACGGTTAAATTACTTGGAGGTAATTTTTCTGTTAAAACGATGCTTAGGTTTTGCGCTAAGTCCAAAGGTTCATAATCATTGATTTTCTTTTCATTCAAGAAAACAGCACCGGAAAGCGGTTTCTGGATTCCAGTTATCGTTTTTAAAAGTGTTGATTTTCCAATGCCATTTGCCCCAATTAAAGCAATCAGTTTTCCTTTTTTTAAGGAAATAGAAATATCCGAAGCCACTACGATTTTCTCTTTTTTATGAGAATAACCAATGCTGATTTGAGACGCTTGTAAGATGATTTTGTTTTCCATTAGGCAATCATTTTTCGTTTTCTAACCAATAACCAAATCACAACTGGAGCTCCAATTATAGAAGTTACAGCATTGATTGGCAAAGTAATCTCTAGTCCGGGCAATTCTGAAATTACATCACAAACAAGCATAATCGAAGCGCCTAAAAGTAACGTACTCCAGTACAAAACCGAATGGTTACTGGTTTGAAATACTAATTTTGCTATGTGCGGAACTGCCAGTCCTACAAAGGCAATTGGACCTGCATAAGCCGTGATGCTTCCTGCTAAAATGCTTGTTGCAAAAATAATAATCAATCGCGTTTTTTTGAAATTCAAACCTAAACTGCGCGCATAATTTTCACCCAATAATAGTGCATTAAGTGGTTTTATGCTAAATAGACTTAATAATAATCCAATCGCTACACAAATTGTTAGAATTAATATAGAAGACCAAGACAAGTTGCCTAAGTTTCCCATGGACCAAAACGTGAATTTTTGTAATTGTTCAGCCGAACTAAAATACGTAAGAACACCAACTATTGCGCTGGTAAAACTGCCAAACATCAATCCCACAATTAAGATGGCCATTGTATCGCGTAGCCTTTGGGAAACCATCAAAACGGCGAGTAATACAACAGAACTTCCAATAGTTGAGGCTAAAACCACTCCATAAGAGGATAGCAAAATTGTACTTAAAAAAGGGGGGGGTAAGCTCGCTCCTAATATTACAAAAGCGACACCTAAACTGGCACCAGAACTCAGTCCTAAAACATAAGGTCCTGCCAATGGATTCCGAAATAAAGTTTGCATCAGCAAACCACTTATGGATAACCCCATTCCAACAAGAATTGCTGTAATGGCTTTGGGTAAACGATAATTGATGATGATATATTCCCAAGTGGATTTACTCGCTTGGCCACCAGTTAAACTAGTATAAATTTCTTTAAAAGGAATCGTGATTGAACCAAAACTAATGTTTACAAAAAACAATAGAACTAGCCCCAAAGTAAGCAAGAAAAATAGAATCGTATTTCGTTTTTGATTCGCCAATTTAATTTAGTTTTTGTGCAAAAGTAAAAGTATAATTTGGAAGCAGTTCCGGATGGAAGATTTTAATGTAATCTTTCAAGACTAAATCCGGTCTGCTTGGTGCTAATTCATAATAAATGGTTCCTCCAGTTGCACCTAATTTACTTTCAAAAGTATACACATTTTTAGATTTTGAAGCGTCAAACTGACTGTAATGCGGATTACTATTTTCGAATTCAGTACTACTTTTAAAAGAACCTGTTGCTATCCAATATTGCGCTGTTTTTGCTTTCTCTAATATCTTTTCAAAAGGTAAACTAAGACTTCCTGTTCCTGCAACATTTGCCCACAAATAATTTGCTTTGGCATCTTTCATAAATTGGGCTACCCAGCTATTTCCTCTTGCTACGTACCATTGCTCTTGATACATCGCTCCGTACAAAACGGTTGCTGTTGGTTTTTTGTTTGCAACCAATTGTATCGCGTCATTGTAATTTTTAACGATTGCATCAAAAAGCGTTTTGGCTTCTTTTTCTTTTCCAAATAAAGCACCGTAAAGCTTAATCCATTCTGCTTTGCCTAGCGGTGTTTGTTCCATCCAGTCCGCTTGAATGAGTACATTAAGACCACTTTTTTGTAAATTATCAATCATTGGATTATTATTGTCAACTCCAAAAGTTACAATTAAGTTAGGCGCCAATTCAATGAGCTGCTCCATGTTTAATTTTTCATTTTGTCCTATATTTTTAACAGCGCCTGCGTCAATTAGTTTTCTGGTTTTTTCAGAAGAAACATAATCGGTATGGGGGAAACCCACCAGTGATTTTTCAACTCCCAGCATTTCCAAAAAAGGAATATTGGTCGTTGAGGTAACGACGATTGATTCTAAAGGAACTGAAATTGTGGTGTATTTTTGTAGGCTATCAGGAATGCTGCCGTTTTTTTCTTTTAATATATAAGTGAAATTTTTATTGGCTTCAGGCCAAGGATTTGAAACCGTCACTATTGAATATCCTTCGTAGGTGGTAATAGAAAGTCCCGAGGCATATTCGATTGCATTTTTTGAATTTGTGGGTTCTTTTACGTTTCCGTTTTCGCTTTTTTTACATCCAACGAAAATTGAAAAAGAGAAAACAAAAAGGATTAATTTAAAGGTGAATTTCATGATTTAATTTTTCGATAGCGACAAAGGTATACCAAATTTATAAAATTTCTTGTTTATTTTTAGCAGTAAAAAATTCAACAAATAGTATCTTTACGAAATGAATAGCATTAAAGTCAAAAACTGTTCTACTTGCGGAACTCCTTTTAATTGTGGGGACACACCTGAAGGAAGTAAATGCTGGTGCAACAATTTTCCGCCCATTTTTACTCCCTCCGAAGTGGTGGATTGCTTGTGTTCCAATTGTTTTACAACTGCTTGCTCCGCTAAAATTGAGGAATATGTTGCGACACTATCTTCTGAAACGGCAATGGATAATAAGGCCAAATATTTACCCCAAACGACAAATCTCATAGAAGGAATCGACTATTATTTAGAAAAAGGGAATTATGTTTTCAAGGCTTGGTTTCATCTAAAAAGAGGTCATTGTTGTGCCAATGGATGTCGACATTGTCCGTATAAATAATTATAAATTGTAAATTATCAATGATGAAAGATAATATAGTAAAAACCAAGAGTTTTGATTTTGCTGTACGAATAGTTAGATTATATCAATATCTATGTTGTGATAAAAAAGAGTTTGTGCTTTCAAAACAGTTATTAAGATCTGGGACAAGTATTGGAGCAATGATTCGCGAAGCAGAACATGCAGAGAGTAAGCAAGATTTTATTCACAAGTTTGCGATTGCACAAAAAGAAGCTAATGAGGTTGTTTATTGGTTAGAATTATTAAAAGCTACGGATTATTTAAATGAGAAAGAATATGAAAATATAAATAACGATGCAATATCAATATTAAAACTTATAACAAGTATTATTAAAACGACTAAAGCAAAAGTTGATACCAAGAAATAAGTTATTCAATTAGCATAAAAGATGTTATTACAATTTACAATTAATAATTTACAATTAGAATGATATATTTAATCACTGGCGGCGAACGCTCCGGTAAAAGTAGTTATGCCGAAAATTTAGCAAAAGGATTGTCGGATAAACCAATGTATGTGGCCACAGCGCGAAAATGGGATGATGATTTCCAAAAGAGAATCGATCGTCATCAAAAAGATCGGGACGAACGATGGATTAATATCGAAAAAGAAAAACACTTGAGCGAAATTGATTTTTCGGAAAAAGTAGCTATTGTCGATTGTGTTACTCTTTGGTTAACGAACTTTTTTGTGGATACTAAAAATGATGTTTCCTTGTGTTTAGAACAAGCTAAAGCCGAATTTGATGCTATTGCCAATCAAGAAAATGCGACTATTATTATTGTAACCAATGAAATAGGGATGGGCGTTCATGCCGAAACTCATATTGGTAGAAAATTCACTGAACTTCAAGGTTGGATGAATCAATATATAGCTAAAAATTCCGATAAAGTAGTGCTTATGGTTTCTGGAATTCCTGTAACAATAAAAGAAAAGAAATGAATTTTGTGACTTCTTGGAGTGGCGGAAAAGACAGTTGTTATGCAATGATGCAAGCAATTCAGCAAGGATTTATTTCAAAAGTGTTACTCAATATGATGAATGAAAACGGCAAAGTATCCCGTTCTCATGGATTGCCATTGTCTATATTGAATCAGCAAGCCCAAAAAATGGGATTGCCTCTGGAAGGAATTCCCGCAACTTGGGGTGATTATGAAGCTAAGTTTATTGCAGTTTTGAAAATGCTAAAAGCCAAATATGATTTGGAAGCAGCCGTTTTTGGTGATATTGATTTGCAACCGCATAAAGATTGGGAAGACAAAGTATGTGCCGAAGCATCGCTAAAAGCAATTTTACCTTTGTGGCAACAAGACCGAATCGTTTTGGTAAACCAAATGCTTGAAAACGGAATTGTAACGATGATTGTTTCTTGCAATACAATGATGGGAGAACATTATTTGGGTAAAATTTTGACCAAAGAATTAGCACAAGAATTACATGAAAAAGGAATAGATCCTTGTGGTGAAAACGGGGAATTTCATACTTTGGTAATTAATTGTCCCTTGTTTTCTAGAGCGATTGAACTGCCTGAATTCACTAGAATTACCTATGAGAATTATTGTTTCATCGTTTGGAATGAATAACTTTTCAATAACAAAAAAAACAATGGCAATATCAATATCAAAAATCAAAGCAATGTTTTTCAAATTGATTTTTGCCATTGACCTTTTAAATAAAAAAACATGACTTATTTAGATGAAATTTTAAAATCCCGTCGAGACACCCGTCATTTTACGGAGGATCAAGTACCGGATGCTGTTCTTGAAAAAGCGCTGCAAGCAGGACATTGGGCGCCTTCTGTGGGATTGACTGATGCTACAAAATACTATCTGATCAGGTCGGGTGAAATAAAGAAAGCCATTAAAGATTTGTTTTTAGATTATGATGAAAAAGCAGTTGCTTTAACTGATAACGAACAACAAAAACTAGCATACAAAGCTCTAAAGCTAGAAGCAATAGAAGAAGCACCACTGGGATTAGTGATTTGCTATGATCGTTCGGTTTTGAATAATTTTACGATTGGAACCGTTGGCAGTAATGAAGCGGTAAAGTTCAGTTCTGTTTGTGCGGCGCAAAATATTTGGCTGTCATTAACGGAACAAGGCTATTCTATGGGGTGGGTTTCCATATTGAATTACTATCAGTTCAAGCAATTATTAGGTTTGCCTGAAAACATGGAGCCATTGGGATATTTTTGTGTGGGAAAACCTGCGACTAATTATGACAATCAACCTATGTTGCAACAACTGAATTGGAAACAAAAACAAGAAATTCCATTAGTTGAGGAAATCACTGTTTTGCATGTAAGTAAGGTGGAGAAAGTATTTTTTGATATTAAAAAGGAAATGGATGCTGCTGCTTTTGCAAATGCGTTACAAAATAAAATTGATCAAAAAACCAAACCAACTGGTTCATTAGGAATTTTAGAAGTGCTTGCCAAACAAATAGGGATGGTGTTTCAAACTTTAGAGCCTAAAATTACAAAACCCAATATGGTTGTTTTTGCTGCTGATCACGGAATTGCAAATCACGGTGTAAGTGCCTATCCGCAAGATGTAACCAGACAAATGGTGAATAATTTTTTGATAGGCGGCGCAGCAATCAACGTGTTTTGTAAACAAAATAAGATTCAATTAGCTATTGTAGATGCGGGCGTGAATTATGATTTTCCTATGAATACGGATTTGATTTCGGCTAAAATAGGGAAAGGAACGCACTCCTTTTTACAAGGACCTGCCATGAGTAAAACAGAAATTGAATTGTGTTTTATTAAAGGAAGCGAAATTATTGCCACTATTGCAAAAACGGGCAGTAATTGCATTGGCTTTGGTGAAATGGGTATTGGAAATACAGCTACAGCTTCGGTTTTAATGAGTATTATTTTAGAATTACCAATTCAAGAATGCGTGGGAAAAGGAACTGGAATAAATGAGGAACAGTTGATTCAAAAAATTAATATCCTTAAAAAATGCCTTGATAATTATGATGGTTCAGATGATTTAGACAGCAAATTAGCCTATTTCGGCGGATTTGAAATCATGCAAATGGTAGGTGGAATGCTTCAGGCAAAGGAAGCCAATATGTTGATTCTAGTTGATGGTTTTATTTGTAGTGTTGCTTTTTTAATTGCCTTTAAAAAGAATCCATCCATTACTAAAAATGCTGTTTTTTGCCATTCTTCTGCGGAGCAAGGACACCAAAAAATATTAGATTATCTAGGAGTTCGTTCTTTGTTGCAACTTGATTTGCGATTGGGCGAAGGCACGGGTTGCGCCATTGCTTTTCCTATAATTGAGTCGGCTGTAGCTTTCTTGAATGAGATGGCGAGTTTTGAATCAGCGGGGGTCAGTGGTCGATAAACGGTAGAGACTTACGAATGTAGAGACGCACTGAAGTACGTCTCTACGTGATAAATAAAATCAAAAAATAATTCCAAAAATGAAAAAAGAACTCCATATATTTTTTACAGCATTAATGTTTTATACTAGGATTCCGTGTCCTAAAAACATCGATCATAATCCAGATTATTTAAATAAAGCGTCCCGTTATTTTCCAGTAATTGGTTGGATTGTAGGGAGTGTGGCTTTTGGGGTATATTGTGTTTTTAATTATTTAGTTGCTCCTGAAATTGCAGTAATCTTCTCTATGATTGCTTCGGTTTTAGTGACGGGAGCTTTTCATGAAGATGGTTTTGCTGATGTTTGCGATGGTTTTGGTGGCGGTTGGACTAAAGAAAAAATCCTGATAATTATGAAAGACAGCGCCATTGGAGCTTATGGAGCAATTGGTTTAGTGCTGTTGTTAGTGCTTAAATTTCAAGGGTTGACTCAATTAATTGAAGTCTCGGATAATTCTAAATTTATAATTTATAATCCACAATGTGTAATTCTATTACTTCTTGTTACAGCGCATTCCATCAGTCGATTGGCGGCAATTTCAATTGTTTTTACCCATCAATATTCTCGTGAAGATGCTTCAAGCAAAAGCAAACCTATCGCACAAAGTTATTCTTGGAGAGAAGTGGTAGGAGCTTTCTTTTTTGGATTATTTCCATTAGTTATTTTGTCCTATTTTCAGTGGCAAATGCTGTTGGTTTTAATCCCAGTTTTTCTGACTCGATTTTTTTTGGCGCGTTATTTTCAGAAATGGATTGACGGGTATACCGGGGATTGTTTGGGTGCGACCCAACAGGTTTGTGAAGTGGTTTTTTATATATCAGTTATTGCATTATGGAAGTTTATTTAGTACGTCACACGGAAACTGTTTGCGAAAAAGGAATTTGTTACGGACAATCGGATGTGAAAATAATGGAACCTTATGATGCTGTTTTCCAGTCTATTTTGAGTCAATTGCCTCAAGACGCAAGGTTGTATTCCAGTCCTTTGCTGCGATGTGTTCTTTTGGCCAATTATATCAAAGACAATTCAAAAATTGCTTCTATTAACGAAGATTCCCGCTTGATGGAAATGAATTTTGGCGATTGGGAAATGAAAAATTGGGATGTAATTCCACCGGATGATTTTACACCTTGGATGACTGATTTTGTAAATGTTCGCGTGCCCAATGGAGAATCATTTACGGATTTGCATGATCGAGTAATTGGTTTTATAAATAATGAACTTCAAACAACCAATTCAAAACCAGTAATTATTGTGGCACATGCGGGAGTTATCCGAAGTTTTTTATGTAAAATTTCGAATTTACCTTTAAAAGACGCTTTTCAGAATAAAGTAGATTTTGGAGCTGTAATTAAAATTGAATTATAAAATTCGCAATTATTTAGGTTATTAACTTAATATAATTTTATCTTTGCCGCCGTATTGAGGTTGAGGTTTGTTTTTTCAAACCACATTAAAAGGGAATCAGGTGAAAGATTTCAAGTTTTAGATTTCAGATTTTAGGTTTAAAACCTAAATCATGAATTCTAACTTAAATCATAAATCCTGAGCTGTACCCGCAACTGTAAGCTATCAAGCTTGTTGTTATCTACAAAACCACTGAGTTAGCTGAATTTATTTCAGTTTCTTGGGAAGGTAAACAACAAGACGCAAGCCAGGAGACCTGCCTATTACATCGAGTATCAAACTTTCGGGAAAAAAGGTTTGGGTATGGGTCATTCTGTGCTTTTCTCCCAATTTATTAAATTTTACATTTTTAAAATGAACAAAAAATTCATTCGCTTTAGTGCGATTGCATTGTTATTTGCAATGAACACTTATGCACAACAACAACAAGAGCCAAAACAACTTGATGAGGTTGTTGTTTCCGATTCGAAATTTGCTTTGTCAAAAGAAAAATCAGGAAAAGTTATCGTCAAAATTACTGCCGAAGATTTAAAGAAAAAATCAGGACTATCAGTAGCTTCTATTTTAAGTACGGTTGCAGGTGTTGAAATTAATGGAAATCAGAGTCGCAATGGGAAAGACTTGGGGCTTTACATTCGTGGAGGAAGAAATCATCAGGTTTTAATCTTAATTGATGGCGTTCCGGTAACAGATGCTTCCGGGATTAGCTTATCGTATGATTTGAGATTGCTTCCAGTGGAGCAAATTGAAAGTATTGAGATTATGAAAGGTGCTTCAAGTACTTTATACGGTTCTGGAGCAGCGACTGGTGTGATTAATATTACACTAAAAAAAGCAGGCAAGAAAGCTATTGCCGGAAATGCATATATGAATATTGGTACACAAACAGTTGCTAAAAAAGCAAATTATAATGTACAAGATTACAATCAGGGATTTGCTGTAAACGGAGGTTTTGAAAAAGTAAATTACTTTGCTTCTTTAAACAGTACTGAAACTACAGGGATTTCTGAAGCAAAGCCATTAAATTCAAATACTAAATTTGAGAACGATGATTTTTCAAGAGTAAATTCTGTAGTGAAAATTGGTTTTACACCAACTAAAAAATTATCGTTGAATTTCTTTGCTAATTATGATCGAATGAAAAATGATTTTGATGCAGGTTCGTTTGCAGATGATCTTAAAAACTTCAGTCTTTCGGAGCAATTTAGAGTTGGTTTTTCTCCAAAATATAAATACAATAAAGGAGAATTGGTAATTAATACTAGTGCAAACGTAATCAACCGTGATATCTTTAGCTATGGATCTCTATTCCAAGCGAAGTCAAGAAGTGTCAATGTGGATGCCTTTAATAAATACGAAATCTCAACTCAGTTATTTTTGGTTACAGGTGCACAATTTCAGTTCCACGAAATGTCAAACATAAGCGAGTATGATGTTATTACCACTGAGGTGGCAAAATTCAATATGATTGATCCTTATGTTACTGCGGTTTATAATTCTGGTTTTGGATTAAACTTAAATGCCGGAGCACGGTATAATATGCATAGTAAATACGGGAATAATTTAGTTTATAATATTAATCCATCGTATAGTTTTTCAGAATCATTAAAAGTGTTGGCTTCTTATAGTACAGCATTTGTTGCTCCAAGTTTGTACCAATTGTACTCTCCGTATGGTGATTTGAATTTATCTCCTGAAAAAGATGCCACTGCGGAAGCTGGTTTTGAAGTAAGTTTGCTAAACAAAAAAGTTGTTTTGAATGCAGTTGCTTTTCAAAGGGAAGAAAAAGATGCAATCGGGTTTGATTTGATGACGTATAAATACTTCAATGTTAATGGCAAAAATAAAGCAAAAGGTATTGAAACAATGATTTCGTATGCTTTTAATGATAACATAAAATTCAATGCAAATTATACATTCACTGAATTAGAAAGACAATCTCGTATTCTAAATCCAAAACACAAAGTAAATGCGGCTCTTGATGTGCAAGCAACTCCTCGTTTAGCTTTTAATGTGGCGTATCAGTTTGTGTCTGATAGATATTTAGAGTATACCACTTATCCAGCTCCAACATATGATGCTGTTTTAAACTCCGAAATTTTGAAAGACTATCAATTAGTAAATGCTACTATTCGTTATGAATTAATCAAAAATAGATTAAACATTTTTGGTGCTGTTGATAATATTCTGGATAAAGATTTTGTTGAAAGCAGAGGATTTAGTACTAGAGGAAGAAATTTTAAATTAGGTTTGAATCTCTTATTCTAAAAAATAAAGAAAAATTATTTTAGTTTTAGTCTTAATTCCCGTTCCTTAATTTGGAACGGGTTTTTTGTTTTTATTTCATTTCCGAAATGAATTCTGAGATGGATTTAGCAATTTTGTTTTGTTCCTTATCATCAATCAAGTATTTTTTGTCATTTTCATTGGTTAAATAACCAAGTTCCACAATCACTGCTGGTACTTCTGATCTTTTAAGAATGTAGAAAGGACCTGTTTTTATACCTGTTATTTTTAAATTTGTATCTTTTGAAAATTTGTCATGCAGTCTTCCGGCAATTTCATTTGATTTTTCAAAAAACTCAGTTTCTTTTGCTACATAAAATTCTAAGCCAGATGTTTTATTATTTAAGCTTGAATTTACATGTAAAGATAAAACCAAATCAGGTTTGAGTTTGTTAATAAAATCAGTTCTTTCTTCATAAGATAAAAACGTATCATCGGATCTTGTAAGATGAATCACAACATTGCTGTTTAAAGACTTAATTTTGTTAGTGACTTGTTCTACAATTTTCTTTTCGGTAATAGAATTAGAGATGACTCCATAATCATCACCACCATGACTTGCATCAATAACTATATTTATTTTTTTTGGCTCTAATGGTTTAGAACTAATAAACGAAAAAGAAACAATTGGGATTAAGAACAAGAATGCTTTAGTTGTGTTTTTCATTATGATTTATATTTAAAATACTGATTATTAGATATTAACTTGAAAAACATCGTTTTATTATATTTAGCTTTTTTATTTATTTCAAAGCTTTCAAAAGACCTTCGGGTGCTTTCTCAAGGTACATTTGGTTTTGCAGTCCATTTATAGATTTTGCGTCCTTAAAATATTCAAAACCTTTCTCTGGGTTTTGTTTCAGCATTTTAGCTGTTCCGGTGATTTTCCCAATCGCAGTACTCAATAAAGGCTCTGTGGTATCGCCAAGAACTCCATAAGTACTCACAGTTTCTTTTAACAAGTAATTCGGTTGTAATCCATTAAAGTAATCACCAAAACCAACCGAATTTACTATTTTTAATACAATAGGCTGCATCGCATACCTGTGATTGGGGTTTCTGTTTTCTTTGCCAAAAGTAGGGGAATCATATAAGGTAACGGATCCAACATTTTTTCCGGTGGTCACATCACCAATTTGTACAACAGTAATGTGAGGCTTTAGACCGTTAATCACCAATTCACTTGCTGATGCAGTACTATGAGTAGTCAATATATAAACTTTAGTCAAGTTTAGACTATTGATGGCTGTCGTCCCAATTTTGTCAGTGAAGTTGTTTTTTAATGATTCAGGACTATTCGTTTCAAAATAGCTATTGATTTTGGCATTCCATTGTTGTTTTGCGAATACCTGCCCCGTAAATTGTCCCGTTATCATACTTGCCAATCGTGTTGCTGTAAGAACAGAACCACCGCCATTGTAACGTAGATCTAAAACCAAATCAGTTATTCCTTGTGATTTTAGAGAAGCAAAAGTATCATTCAATTGCGTATCATAATCCGCATAAAAACCATTGTACATTAAATATCCTATTTTATGGGAACCGGACGTTATTACTTTGTTGATTAAAATTGGATTTTCGGATAAGACTGTTTTTGTCAATGCTACCGATTTTCCATTGGAAACAACTGTAGTGCCATTGTAGTCCGCCATATTTAAGGTGTAACTATCAGCGGCTAATAGCGCTTGGTAATTGCTTATGGTAAGTTGTGTTCCGTTTATTGCTGTAAAAAAATCGCCGCGCTTGATGTTTTTTGTAGAAGCATCTGAATTTGCAATAATATAACGAACATATCCAAATATTTCGGTAGAGCTTCCAGGTTTATAACTTAAACCAAAATCGATACCGTCATTTTTTGTGGTACCTTGAAGTGCTCCTTCGAGTTCTAAATAATCATCTACAATCCAACTGAATCTATCAATGGTTTTGTCGACTCTCAAGGCATCAAATAAATTTTCAGGAACTGGATATCCTTTCAAAAAAGCATTTAATTCTATTTGATTTGCAAATCGGTCATCAGCTAAGTTAGGTACGTCAGCTTGCCATAAATAGTATTGATTTAATCCTTTCCAGATAAAATCTTGAATGTCTAAGTTTACAGGTGCGGCTACATCGTCATTATCTTGACAGCTTTGGAAAGTAAAAACAGATAAAAGTAATAAAAGCGAAAGTAGGTATGTTTTTTTCATGTTTTGGGATGCAATATCTTTTATAAACGTAAAAATACTAACTTTAGTTTTTATTTTATATTTTTTTTGTAACAAAAAGGAATATGAATCGTCTTGATTGTATAACCGACTTAATAAATACTCTTTATGAATCAAAATGAGTTTGTGCAGCTAATCTCACCATTCAAGGACAAAGTCTTTCGGCTGGCTAAGCGACTGCTCATAAGTACTGAAGAGGCGGAAGATGCGACTCAGGAAGTTTGGGTTAAATTATGGAGTAAAAATAAAAATTTAGATGGCTTTAATAATGTCGAAGCTTTTACAATGACAATGACAAAAAATTATTGTTTGGATCAGTTGAAATCCAAAAGAGCGGAAAATATCAAAATCGTTCATAATAATTTTACCGATAGCCAGCAAAGTTTAGATAAAAAAGTAGAAGACATCGACAGTTTGAACTGGGTTGAAAAAATAATAAACCAGTTGCCGGAACAACAACGATTGTTAATACAAATGCGGGACATAGAACAATATGAATTTGCAGTAATCGCGGAAATAACAGATATGAATGAAACTGCCATTCGAGTAGCACTTTCAAGAGCCAGGAAAACGATAAGAGAAAGCATGACAAAAACACACCGCTATGGAATTAAATAAAATAGAAATAATTTTAGAAAAATACTTTCAGGGAGAAACCAGTATTGCCGAAGAAAATGAATTACGTAATTATTTTTCTTCGCTGGATGTTGCGCAGCATTTAGAACAATACAAGCCTATGTTTGGTTATTTTCCGCTCGCAAAAAAGCAAATGTTGAAGCAAGAAATTCCATTACTCCAGATCCCGAAGTTTCGGGACGGGGATAAGAAACGTTATGCAGCATGGCTATCTATTGCGGCTTCGGTAGTTGTTTTGCTTGGAATTGGGATGTATGTGTTTTATAATTATGATAATGCAAATGAGAAACAGGATTTGGGAACGTATGATGATCCTGAAGTTGCTCTTAAAGAAACTCAAAAAGCATTGGCATTATTATCGAATCATGTAAACGTTGGCATAGAAAGTGTATATTACATTAAAGAATACCAAGATTCAAAAGAATTAATTTTTAAACAATAATAAATATAAAAAAATGAAGAAGTTTTTAATAACAGTAGTAGCAGTATTAGTTTCAAGTCCATTTTTCGCGCAAGCGGCCTTCGATAAATTCGACGGACAAGATGGTGTTACCTCAATCATTGTAAACAAAAAAATGTTTGACTTGATGAGTAAAGTAAAAGTGGATGCTTCCGACAGAGAAACGCAGCAATATCTGAGTTTGATAAAAAAATTAGACAATCTAAAAGTCTTTACTACTAAAAGTGCCAGAGTAGAAGGCGAAATGAAAGTTGCCGCTGATAAATACATCAAAACAGCTGGTCTTGAAGAATTGATGCGTGTAAATGACAGCGGAAAAAACATCAAAATTTTAGTAAAATCAGGAGTCAAAGATTCTCAAATTAGAGAGTTACTGATGTTTATTGAGGGTGCTAAAAATGACGATACGGTTTTAATGTCCTTAACTGGGGATTTTGATTTGAGTGAGATTTCTATTCTTACGGACAAAATGAGAATTCCTGGAGGTGATGATTTGAAGAGAGCAACAAAAGGTAAAAAGTAAAATGAAAGCTGTTTATAGTATTGCACTGCTTTTTAGCTTGTTTTTGTTCAGTTGCAATTCAGAACCAACATTGCAGAAGTACTTTGTTGAAAATACAGAAAACAAAAATTTTGTAGTATTAGATGTCTCCCCGGAGATATTGAATGTGAATAAAACAAAATTGACATTGGAACAAAAAACAGCTTTGCAATCTTTTGATAAGATGAATGTTTTGGCTTTCAAATTAAATGATAAAAACAAAGCGGAATTTGAAATTGAACGCGCTAAGGTTAATTTGATTTTAAAAGACAAAAAGTACCAGCAACTAATGAAGTTTAGTTCTGGAAAAGAAGGTGCTTCGGTAAGTTACGTAGGTTCAGATGAGCATATTGAGGAGTTTGTACTTTTCGCCAACAGAAAAGAAAATGGCTTTGCTGTTGTTCGTGTTTTAGGAAAAGATATGAATCCTACGAATATCATGACCATGATGAGCGTGTTGCAAAAATCAAATATTGATTTAGAACAACTTAAACCTTTGCAGCAATTAATGAAATAAAGGTATTCTTAAACAATAAAAAAAGCGTTTTGATAGTATGTCAAGACGCTTTTTTATATTTTAAATTAAGATTTTATTCTTATTAATGTCAGCATATTCAAAAATTAATTTAGGTCATTTTGTTACCGCTATACATTTCCTTTGAAAAATATTCGGCATCTTCATCAGTTATAAATAGAACTAATGCAGCTTCTTTAGGGCAATATGTTGATATACCTGTAGGTAATTATACAGGAGTTCCTAATATCGATATTTCATTATTTGATGTAAAATCTGGGAAAATAGAATTGCCAATAAGCAAGTTTAGTTGGTTTAGGTTGGGCATTAAATGCAGGAGGAGTAATTACAAGACAGGTAAGAGGCTTTGATGATTTTCTATTTAATGGATACATTAATAGACCAGTTCCCCCATCGACTGAAGCTAATTTGCGTGATTGCTCAGGAAATAATTTTCCAATATATATGAATACATATTATTCTTATTTGGATTCTGATAATTTAGCAACTAGAATTGACGGTGAGCCCGATATATTTTATGGGATGATATTATTATAGTAGAAAAGGTAGTGTTGTTAAAAATTGGGATATCATCAATTCAGCACTCATAAAGGTTATGATTTTGAAATAATTGGGTTTTGCTGAAAACTAGATATAAAAAAACACCCTGAAAAAGAGTGTTTTTAAAAATGGTTGCACGTAAGTTGCACCAAATATCCGTTAAGCCTAGTAAACAGGCTTTAAAAGTGACCTTGCCGGGACAATTTTCGAACCTTTTTTTAGCTGATTTGATAAAATTGAGTAGAACGTACTATTGAATTAGGAATGTTAGGTTTGTAATTATTATGATTTGAATATCTAAAACATATAGAATGAATATATTTCGGAGACTCTAATGAGAACTTAATAATGATTTCGGTTTTTACGTAATCTCTGTATAAATAGGTTATATCTGGCAAGGAATAGCAACTTGAAAAGCGTTTCATCTGTCAGACATCCTTCAGAGTGCAATTTTTACGGACTGAGCATACTTGAATTGTACACTACTTTGGGCTTTTGCCTGAGGTTTCATCCATCTTTTTCGGACAATACTAATTCGACGATGAATATAAAAATCCGAATTAAGATTGGTTCAAGTGTCTTTAATACTACACTTTCGAACAATGCTACTGCAACAGAATTTAAAGCAATGCTGCCGATGACAATTAACATGAGCGATTTGAATAGAAATGAAAAGTTTTATGATTTCGCCAATGCTTTAACAACCAATGCATCTAATTCTTCTACTATACAAACAGGAGATTTAATGCTCTATGGAAATAGAACATTAGTGCTTTTTTTACAAAACATTTTCTACCTCATATAGTTATACTAGGTTGGGTCGCATTGATGATACAAAAAGATTAACTGAGGCACTGGGTAATGGAAATGTTAGTATAACTTTTGAACTACAATAGAAAATAATATAAGAATATTAGATTTTTTTAAAGAATTATGATTCATAAGCTTCAAATCTTGAAGTAAAAGTTTAGAATTTTGTCTTATGAGATTTGAAACTTGGCAATTAATAATAATGGTTCGTGCTGTCCGTATTAACGAATTGAAGTTTCATTTTCCAATTGCTTTTTTCCCCATTCATGTACATGCTCTATAAGCGCTATTAATTCCAGACTTGTGTCACTAAGTGAATATTCTACTTTTGATGGAACCTTGTGATACATTTTCCGGATGATTAATTTATCATCTTCCGGTTCTCTTAGGGATTTGGTGAGCATTTTAGTTGTAATACATGGCAGCATCCAAGCCATTTCCATTCTTTAGGTTTGATTATCTTAATTAATAGTTTGAATTCAATAATTTTCTATACATCAGTTGGATTAATTTTATAAATTAAAACTTATTCTAAGCTATTTATACTTAATTTTGAGTAAACGATAAATTAATTTAAAAATGATTAAATTAAATGTAAACAATAAATCTTATGATTGTGATATTAGTAATGACATGCCGCTGCTTTGGGCTTTACGTGATATTCTTCAATTAACAGGTACAAAATATGGGTGTGGTGTGGCGCAATGTGGTGCCTGTGTTGTGCATCTTGATGGAGAAGCTGTGCGTTCTTGTGTTACGAAAGTCAGCCGAGCTGAAGGTAAAAAGATTACTACAATCGAAGGATTATCCTTAAATAATGACCACCCTTTACAACAGGCATGGCAGAATATAGACGTTCCGCAGTGTGGTTATTGTCATTCAGGACAAATAATGTCGGCAGCAGTACTACTTCGAGAAAATAAGAACCCTACAGATGAAGATATAGATAACGCAATGTCAGGTAATATTTGCCGTTGTGGGACGTATCCTAGAATTCGAAAAGCGATACACATAGCGGCCGAAATACAACGCAATTCTGAAAACAAATCCTAGTAGATAATAAAGATTATAAATTCATACAACTTTTGAATAATTCACTATGATGAAAAATTGGTTTTCACAAAAGATGACAAATATTGTTAGAAATAGAGCTGTAAAAATTGCTGCTTTGTTCTTAATGCTGATTTCAATAGTCGCATTTAGTTTTAGTAAAAGATACTATTCGAATGATGCATACACAACTATTGCAAAATCAATTGTAAAGAAGGATAGTTTAGTCTCTGTAAAAGCTTTTGAGAAAGTTTATTCTGTGCTTATGAGTCCAAGGTGTGTCAATTGCCATCCGATAGGAGATATTCCGCTTCAGGGTGATGACAGTCATATTCATAAGATGTTTCCTAAAAGAGGAGTAGACGGTAAGGGGCTTTATGCCATGAAGTGCGCTAATTGTCATCAGCTAGAGAATACATCTGGACCACATGCGCCTCCAGGAAACCCAGACTGGCATTTGCCTCCAGCTAATATGAAAATGATTTTTGAGGGAAGATCTGCTCATGCTCTTGCCAAGCAGCTTGTAGATCGAAAACAAAATGGGAATAAAAGTATGAAGCAACTTCTAGCTCACGCTGATGATGGACTAGTACTCTCGGGATGGAAACCAGCAGAAGGACATTCAGAGCCTCCACTGAGTCACAGCGAATTTAAGAAAGCTTGGATTACCTGGATTAAAAACGGTGCCTATGCACCAGCTAAATAACAATGAAAGTTACACTCAAATACTGAAAAAATCATGTCAGAATCAAATATACTTCCAAATGTGTCACGAAGAGGTTTTCTTAAATTAGCTGGTATAGGAGGAACCGCCTTCTATCTAGGTATTTTTAGTAGTGAAGGTGCTTCAGCAAGGATAGTAAATCCAGAATTTGCTGCACTCAATAAAGTAGAGTTGAATGCTTGGATCATTATTGAGGAAAGTGGAAAAGTAACTTTGGTAGATCATCGTGCAGAGATGGGACAAGGTTCCTATCACTCAGTACCTCAGATTATTGCAGAAGAACTTGAAGTTGATTTAAAAGATATTAATGTAATATTTGCTCAGGGAAGTAAAAAATATGGTGGTCAGATAACCGGAGGTAGCTCTACAATACGAGGTTCTTATAAAAATCTTTTGAAGCTTAGTGCCACTGCCAGAGAAATGCTAATAACTGCAGCAGCTGATGTTTGGTCTGTTTCGGCGACGGAATGTTTTGCGCAATCAGGTCACATCATTCATAAACAATCAGGAAAGAGTTTACATTATGGAGAGCTGGCTGAGAAAGCATCTAAACTGCCTACTCCTAAAGATGTAAAACTAAAAAAGCGTTCAGACTATAAGCTTATTGGTAAAGGTATTCGCCGTATTGATACAAAGTTAAAAACCAATGGATCAGCCATATTTGGTCTTGATAAAAGGATTGATGGGATGCTTTTTGCAGCGGTGGAACGTAATCCAAGACTAAGAGGAAAATTAGTCAGTTATGATGATTCACAAACTTTAAAGATTGCGGGTGTTAAAAAAGTATTTAAGATACAAATGCAAGTTCATAACACTTTGAGAGATGGGATTGCTGTTGTAGCAGATAACAGCTGGGCTGCTTTACAAGGTAAAAAAGCACTTAGAGTTGTTTGGGATGATAGCGGATTTGAACATTTAAGTTCTCCAGAAATAGCTAAACGAAAGTTAGAATTACTGCAAAAAGAAGAAGGACTGATTTTTAAAAAAGAAGGCGATCCTAATAAAATTATTGGTTCAGCTGTAAAAAAAATAGATGTAGTTTATGAGACGCCTTACCAATCGCATTATGCAATGGAACCTGTAAATTGCATAGCGCATTATCAAGGGAATAAAATTGAAATCTGGGGTCCTTTACAGGCACCAGATTGGATGCAAGAAAGTGTAAGCAAAAGTTTCGGATTGCCTTTAGAGTCAGTAATAGTGAATATGACCTTTTTAGGTGGTGGATTTGGAAGAAAAGCATTTACAGACTTTTGTCATGAAGCCGTTGTAATATCAAAAGAGATAAATGGGCCAGTGCAGGTAGTTTGGTCAAGAGAGGATGATGCAACGCAGGGACCTTTTAGACCAGGAATTTCTTATAGAGGTGAAGGGGTAATAGAAAATGGTGAAATTGCTGCAATTAAATTCCGAATGGCAGGGCAAAACATCGATCACTGGATGTCTGAAAAAAGAGGAAAACCTAACGGAAGTACTACAGAAGGTTTTTTAGCTCCTTATTTTGAATCGATTAAAAATATAAGTTTTTCTGATATTCCGTTTGAAACACCTATACCAGTACTTTGGTGGAGGTCTGTTTACGCATCTACTAATGGTTTTGCTTATGAGAGTTTTATGGATGAAATGGCTCAAGAAGCAGGAAAAGATCCGTTAGATTTTAGAAGAAAATATTTAAAAGAAGAGCGCCTTCAAAAACTTATTGATAAGTTAGAAGAAGTTTCAGGATGGAAGTCTAGAAAGAAAAATGAAGGTTTTGGAGTAGCCATAACAGAATGTTTTGACAGCACAGTTGGGCAGATTGTAAAAGTTTCTGCAAAGCAAGGCGGCGGTATAAAAATAGATAAGGTATGGGCAGTAATGGATTGTGGTTGGTATGTAAACCCAGATATTATTCAAGCCCAAATAGAAGGTTCCATAATTATGGGACTCGGAGCATCAGTATTTCATGAGATGACCTTTACCGATGGGATGGCAGATAAAAAGAATTTTTACGAATACAACATGCCACGTATATATGATATGCCTGAAATGGAAGTACATATAATTGAAAATGATGCCGACGCGGGAGGAGTAGGTGAGCCTGCTTTGCCTCCTTTTGCACCAGCACTGACCAATGCAATTTTTGATTTGACAGGAAAAAGAATTAGAAAACTTCCTTTTAATTTGGATGAAGTATAGTTCAATTATTATAAAATATTCTTTACAGAATTGTGTTTTATTATAGGAAATCGGTTTGTACATGAAAGAAATCAAAGATATACTTAGAGCCTATTTTTTAGCTACCAAAGCAGGAAAAAAAACTGCTCTTGCAACTGTAGTAAAGGTTGAAGGTTCTTCATACAGACAACCTGGAGCACGAATGCTTGTAAGTGAAGATGGCGAATTAACGGGTGCTATTAGTGGAGGTTGCCTTGAAGGTGATGCCTTGCGAAAAGCATTACTTGCCATCAATCAGCAACAAAATAAGCTTATAACCTATGACACCAGTAATGAGGATGATATTGAATTTGGTGTGCAACTTGGTTGTAATGGTATAGTGCATATTCTTTTTGAATATATAGATTCTGCTAAAAATAATAACCCCATAGAACTTTTACAGCAGTTAGAAAAAGAAAGAAAAGATGCCGTTATTATAACACTGTTTTCTCATAATAGAAATTCACTTCAACCTGGTACCGTTTTGTTTGACAGAGCTAGTGCAATATTAAAGGCAAATAATCCTTACGCGATATTATCATCCTACAGTAAGGAAGTATTAGAAAATAAGACTTCAATAATAAAAAAAGTTGAATTTAAAAATACTTCTTATGAAGCATTGATAGATTATATTGCTCCACCAATATCTCTAGTAATATGCGGAGCTGGAAATGATGTAAAACCACTTGTAGAAATGACTTCACTTTTAGGATGGGAAACTATTGTGGTCGACGGTCGTGCAACTCATGCTACAGCTATAAGGTTTCCAAAGGCTACTGCTGTTTCTATTGCAAAACCAGAAGAAGTGTTAAACAACGTATCTGTAGATGATAGAAAATTCTTTGTATTGATAACCCATAACTACAAATATGATTTGGCTATGCTTAAATTTTTAATACTAACAGATTGTGTCTATATAGGAATTCTTGGACCTAAAACAAAGCTTAATCGTATGCTTGACGACTTAAAAGACAATGGTATTGTGCTAACGGAAAAACAACTTAATCGTATTTACGGACCTGTTGGGTTGGATATTGGCGCAGAAACATCTGAAGAAATTGCACTTTCTATAGTATCAGAAATTAAAGCAGTCATAAGTGGTAAAGAGGGGTTATCATTAAAATATAAAAAAGAAAAAATACACCCAGTAACAATGGTGGTTTAAAAGAGTAAATATGATTCAGGATGCCTTTCGTCATGTGCACGATTATTTTCGAATATCGCTTAGTATAGAAAACCAAAGCAAGATAACTATTGGATGATAATATGGAAAAAGTTTTTGGCATAATAATTCTGGCAGCTGGTAATTCTTCGAGATTAGGAAAACCTAAGCAATTATTACAATATAATGGTGATACTTTGCTGCGGAAAACACTACTGCAGGCAAATTTGTTACACAATACTTTTGTACTAGTTGTGACAGGTGCTTATAAAGTAGTTATAGAGAAAGATCTTAATTTACTTGAGGTTCAAGTTGTTCATAATCTGAATTGGGAAATGGGTATGGCTTCATCAATTTCAATTGGACTAGATAGATTATGTATGCTGAAACCAAATTTAAATTTTTGCATTTTTACCGTATGTGATCAGCCCTATGTCACGGCGGGAGTCTTTGAGGATTTGATTGAGCAGCACAATAAAACAGGAAAGGGTATTGTGGCCTCGGAATATGCAGATACATTAGGTACGCCAGTATTATTTAGCAGTCGCTATTTTGATGAACTTTTAAACCTTAAAGGCAATGAAGGAGCTAAAAAAATGCTTCAGTACTATAAAGAAGATGTTGCATCTGTAATTTTCGAAAAAGGAGCTGTAGATATCGATACTTTAGACGATTATTATAACCTTATTGATCAAATATCATAGCTTTAAATAAGTGTTATTTGGATAATCGAAGCTTTATTTACCAGTAGCTTATGAATAGCAGGCGGAAAAGCAAATCTTATTTTTACAAGACCTAGCTCATTAACAATTATCCTGTCTTAAGATTGCAACAAGTTTTGTTACTTTTTCAATGACAATATTGATTTCTTCCTTTGTTGTAAATTTACCCAAGCTAAAACGTATTGAGCTCAAAGCATCAGTTTCAGACAACCCTAGTTCTTTTAAAACGTATGATGATTTATTTGTTACAGAAGAACAAGCAGAACCGCTCGAAACAGCAATGTTTTGCAAACCAATTATCAGTCTTTCAGAATTTGCTCCAGGAAAACAAATATTGGTTGTGTTATATAATCTATCTTCAATACTTCCATTTACAAAAGTATTTTCAATTTTTAAAAGTTCATTCTCTAGAAGGTTTCTTAAAACAGTAATTTGAATTCTATTGCCGTCCATTTCTAATGATGCTATTTCGCAGGCTTTTCCCAGTCCTACAATTCCTGGGACATTGAGCGTGCCGCTACGCATTTTACGTTCTTGTCCGCCACCGTGTATCTGAGAGTCTAATTTTATTTTGGCTGCTTCCGAAACATACAATGCACCAATTCCTTTTGGACCATAAAATTTATGCGCAGAAATAGGCATCATATCAATGCCTAATTCAGAAACATTAATAGGTAATTTACCAACGGCCTGTGTTGCGTCAGTCATGAATATTACACCTTTAGACTTAGCAAGTTTACCTATTTTTTTTAATGGTTGTAAGACACCAGTTTCATTATTGGCTAGCATAATACAAATTACTAATGTATCAATTCTTATTGCTGCTTCTAGCATATCTAAATTTATGCGGCCATCTTTATTTATATTTAGATAAGTAACATCAAAACCACAACTTTCCATAAAACTGCAGGTTTCTAATACAGCCTTATGCTCGGTTACCACTGTAATTATGTGCTTTTTCTTATGATGTATTAATCCTTTAAAGGCTAAATTTATCGCTTCTGTAGCACCAGAAGTAAAAGTAATTTCTTTCGGTTTTGCATTGATTAAATCTGCAACTTGATCTCTGGAAAAATCAACTATTTCACCTACGGATAAACCGAACAGGTGTTCACTTGAAGCATTAGCATAATTCTCTGTAAAATAAGGCAGCATAGTTTGTAAGACACGATTGTCAAGTTGAGTCGTAGCATTATTATCAAGATATATTATAGATTCTTTCATTGTCATTGTTAGTTAAACTTTTTGTAGTCAAAACGCAGAGGTAAAGTTAAGCTTCATTCTTTTAATTAATTTATTAAATTTAGCAGTAATTGTTTTTATTATTTATAATTTCATTTTGTTATAAATGGAATTATATGCTTCAATGATTTTGGAATCTTATAGGAGTAATACAAATGCAGCTAAAGATGAAAAAGGGGAATTATTGACACAGATTAATAATTATGAAAAGAGATTGTCTATTGCCAAGGAACTTCTTGTAACCTCATAGATCGATGCAGACGATTATCAAAAGATGAAAATGGAGTATGATAAATTTTTAAACCGTTTAAAAATCTAGCTAAACAATATCTCAGATGACAAACAAAGTATTGAAGGCCTATTAAATATGGTGATCAAGAGATTAACACAACTTAATTTTGCTTATACAAATACTAATTTATCTGAGGGAAGAGAGATAATTTGTTTAAATTATCCCGAAAATTTCACTTTTCGAAATAACCATTTATAAACCGCTCGAGTCAATGAAATTGCCAGTCATATTTATTTGATTAACATAAATTAAATAGCAAAAAAAAACGGGACAAAAGAAGATTTTTCTTCCTTGTCCCTTAGAGTGACCACGGTGGGATTTGAACCCACACGCCCTTGCGAGCACCAGCCCCTCAAGCTGGCAAGTCTACCGTTTCTCCACGTGGCCTTAAAAAAGAAAAGGTCAAGTAATAAATTACTCGACCTTTAGTGACCCGACTGGGGCTCGAACCCAGGACCCCATCATTAAAAGTGATGTGCTCTACCAACTGAGCTATCGAGTCAATGCTTCAAGAAAATTATGTGTTGATCACAAATTTGTGACCCGACTGGGGCTCGAACCCAGGACCCCATCATTAAAAGTGATGTGCTCTACCAACTGAGCTATCGAGTCAAATTCTTTCCTTGAATGCGGGTGCAAATATAAGGACTTATTTTGGAGTTTTCCAAGCAATTTTATTATAAATTTGTCTTTTTTTAACAAAATTACTCAACACCTTAATTTGTAAGGTTTTATTCAGATGAAAAAAATTATATTATTAGGTTATATGGGTTGTGGTAAGTCCACAATTGCAAATAAGCTGTCAAAAAATATCGAAATTCCTTTTGTGGATTTGGATAAAAAGATTGAAGAGAAAGTAAATTTGTCCATTAATGACATTTTTGAAAAACACGGTGAAATTTATTTTAGAAAACTAGAACACGAGGTTTTCATCGAATTATTGAATTCCCCCGACAGCTTAATTATAGGTTTGGGGGGAGGGACACCTTGTTATGCAAATAATCATGAGTTGTTAAAAGGTGATAATGTGGTGTCTGTTTATCTCAAAGCATCAATAGAGACTTTATTTAATAGATTAGCTCATAATAAAAGTAAACGTCCTCTTATTGCTGATAAAAGTGATGAAGAGATGAAAGAGTTTATTGCAAAACATCTCTTCGACAGAAGTTTCTATTACAACCATGCGCAGCATAAGGTGATTGTTGATGATAAGACAATCGACCAGACGGTTATGGATATAGTTACTATTCTAGCTTAAATAGGCGTAATTGTCTCCGTTTTCATCAAAAACAACTTGTACGTGTTCCAGTAGGGAAGTGGATAATGATATTCCTTTAAAATCGGCTTTTACAGGATACTTCTTGTGGTTTCTGTCTACAAGGACTGCTGTCTTGAACTTTTTTAAAGGAACGTCAATAAAATGCCTTACTGCATAGATCAATGTCGTGCCAGAGTTCAGTACATCATCAACAAGGACTAAGCCTTTATTTGCGTACTGTTCTTTTGATAAGGAGGTGTGAATTGGTAATTCGGGATTTTGCTTGTTGATTTGCACTTCGCAAAGCGAAACTTTAAGAGGAGAAATTATTTCCAGTGCTACCGCTATTTTTTTTGCAAAAGTAAAACCGTTAGTCGCAATTCCCGCAATAACAATTTCTTCTTCATCTACAAAGGTTTCGTAGATTTGGTATGCAATTCTTTTTATTTTATGCTCAATTTCCTGATTTGTTAAGATGATATTTTTGCTCATTATTTTAGTTTAAAAGTTTAAGGTTTAGAGATATATGTTTTAGATTAGAGAACCGTTTTTTTAATCTACATTGTCATCATCTTTAATCTCATTTCCAAATTCATCAATATCTCTTCTGTCTTTTTTGGTAGGTCTTCCAGTTCCATTTTTTCGATAATGCTCTTTCGATAATTTTAAAAGTTCTAAATGTTGATAGGCTTCTGCCGGGGTATCATTTCTTCTATAAATATCGACCAATTTAGCCCCGACACGATTTTCAGGAATGTCTAAAACGGTGATGATTTGGGTGATTTGGTCCTTCCTAAATGTGATTTTATCAGTAGGAAAAACCTCCTTTGAAGGCTTGGCAACCTGGCCATTTACGGTAACATGATTTTTTTTGCAAGCCTCAGTTACCATGTTTCTCGTTTTATAGTATCGGACGCACCATAAATATTTGTCTATTCTCATAAATTTTCTAAAATCGGAGTTAAATAGTTTACAAAAATAAATCAATATTGTATCTTGCGCACTTAAAAATTAGCTATAATGAACAAATTTAAGTATTATTTTATTTTATTAATTACAACAATCTCTTTATTTTCATGTTCGAAGAATGATACCGCTACAATTGAGCCACTTAGAGATTATGCAGTACAATATGCCGCTGATAATACTGATATTGAAGATTATTTAAAAACAAGTTATATAACCGTTATAGATCATCCTGGATTTGCAGACGATCAAGATGTAACCATTACTACGATACCGACTGGAGGAACTCAAAAATCAATTTGGTCTTATAAAGATCAAGCTACTTTTCCTAAACTTTTGAGCAGAGATGTAAGTCTTCATGATATTACCTATAAATTGTATTATTTAGTGCTTAGAGAAGGAGTAGGGACATCACCTTGTAATGTAGATGCAGTGTTAGCGTCATATAAAGGAGAATATTTATCTCGTACAACTGTATCAGGGGTTACAACTATATCCACAACGCCATTTGAAGAAGTTAAGTATCCTCAATCTTTTTTTAGTTTATTAAGTACCATCACGGGATGGGGAGAAATATTTCCACAATTCAAAACGGGAACCTATACCTCTAATGCTGACGGAACAGTAACTCATAACGGTTTTGGCGCAGGTGTAATGTTCATTCCTTCGGGATTAGCGTATTATGCTTCAGGAAGCGGAATTATTCCTTCTTATGCTCCTCTAGTCTTTAATTTCAAATTGTATGAAATGAATAGATTAGACCAGGATGCAGATGGTATTCCCTCTTACCAAGAGGACTTAAATGGAGATGGTTACATGCGTATATTGGCAACAGGAGTTGATAATCCTGATGATACAGATAAAGATGGGGTTCCTAATTTTTTAGATGTAGATGATGATGGAGATAATTATACTACTAAATTAGAAATTAAAAATCCAGCTACTGGATTGTCTTTTCCATTTGCAGATATTCCAAGTTGTAGTGGTAACACTACTGATCCTGCAAGAATCAAAAAGCATTTAGATAAAGCGTGTCAATAATAAAACCGACACTAAATGAGAAATCCCATTCGTCAGAATGGGATTTTTTTTATGTTCAGAAATAAAGTAAATTATTTTCTTTTAATAACTCTTTCTACAGCTTCAACAATCGCTTGGTTGTTCAATTTGTATTTATCCATTAGTTGCGCTGGTGTTCCAGATTCTCCAAAACTGTCATTCACTGCAACAAACTCTTGTGGAGCTGGACTGTTTAATGCTAATACTCTAGAAACACTTTCGCCAAGACCACCAAGAATATTATGCTCTTCAGCAGTAACGATACATTTTGTTTTTGCCAATGATTTCAAAATTGCTTCTTCATCTAATGGTTTAATCGTATGAATGTTGATTACTTCAGCCGAAATACCTTTTGCTTCCAATGCTTCAGCAGCTATAAGTGCTTCCCAAACTAAATGTCCGGTAGCGATAATGGTTACATCTGTACCTTCGTTTAAAACAATTGCTTTTCCAATTACAAAAGGTTCGTCAGATGGCATAAAGTTAGGGACAACCGGACGACCAAAACGTAAATAAACTGGACCATGGTAATCTGCAATTGCTAATGTAGCTGCTTTAGTTTGATTGTAATCACAAGTATTGATCACAGTCATTCCCGGTAACATTTTCATTAATCCTATGTCTTCAAGGATTTGGTGTGTTGCACCATCTTCACCTAAAGTTAATCCGGCATGTGAAGCACAAATTTTTACGTTTTTCTCAGAATAAGCAACGGATTGACGAATTTGATCGTAAACTCTTCCTGTAGAAAAGTTAGCGAAAGTTCCTGTGAAAGGAATTTTTCCTCCAATGGTTAAACCAGCTGCAATTCCGATCATGTTTGCTTCGGCAATTCCAATTTGGAAAAAACGCTCTGGATGATTTTTCTTGAAATCGTCAAATTTTAATGAACCAATTAAATCGGCACAAAGTGCCACAACATTTTCATTGGTTTGACCTAATTCGGTCATTCCCGCTCCAAAACCTGAACGCGTATCTTTACTTCCTGTATTTGTATATTTTTTCATTATTCTTTTTAATTGAAAGATTAAAAAATTGAAAAGATTAAAAAATTCTGCAATCAGAAATTGTTAATCTTCAATCTTAATTCTAATAGTCAGTTTCGTCTTCTGAATAGTTTTGACCTAAAGCATTTTCCAGTTGTGCATCATTTGGCGCTTTACCATGCCAAGCATGACTGTACATCATAAAATCTACACCATTACCCATTTCAGTATGCAACAATACACAAACTGGTTTTCCTTTTCCAGTTCTTGATTTAGCATCTGTCATTCCTGCTAAAATAGCTTCGATGTCGTTTCCTTTTTCAATTTCCAAAACATCCCAATCAAAAGCTTCAAACTTAGCACGGATACTTCCCATACATAAAACTTCGTCCGTAGTACCGTCAATTTGTTTTCCGTTAAGGTCGATTGTTGCAATAAGATTGTCTACTTTTTTTGCAGAAGCATACATAATTGCTTCCCAGTTTTGACCTTCTTGTAATTCACCATCACCATGAAGCGTGTAAACAATATGGTTGTCACCATTTAATTTTTTTGCTTGTGCAGCACCAATCGCTACAGATAATCCTTGTCCAAGAGAACCAGATGCAATACGTACTCCAGGTAAACCGTCATGAGTAGTTGGGTGTCCTTGTAATCTTGAATTGATTAAACGGAAAGTTGCTAGTTCTGATACTGGAAAATAACCGCTTCTCGCTAAAACGCTATAGAATACTGGAGATATATGTCCGTTTGAAAGGAAGAAAAGATCTTCTCCAATTCCGTCCATATCAAATCCTTCTTTACGTTCCATCAAATTTTGGTAAAGGGTTACAAGAAATTCAGTACAACCTAGAGAACCTCCCGGGTGACCTGAGTTTACAGCGTGAACCATTCGAAGAATATCTCTTCTGACTTGGATAGTTAAATCGTTTAATTGTTGTGTGTTAGGCTTCATTTTGTGTGTAAAAGTTAAACTGCTGCAAATGTAATTTTTATTTAGGGTTACCGCAAAGGTTTTTTTGAATATTTAATGTACAATAGATTACGGTTTGTGATAATCTGAATTACTAATTTAGATGATAATAATCCATAAAAAAAGCCCGCATTTGCAGGCTTTATATTAAATAGAGAAACGGTAAGAAATTACTGTTCTCCAATGAAATTACATTCTAAGTATTTGTAATTGAATCAGCTCTATAAGCTTCTCTATTGATAGCAGATAAAGCAATTCCAGTTAAGGCAGCGTCAGTTCTTTTCTCTTCATGAAGATTCATAGCCAATAATTCCGCCGCTTTATTTTCACCTAACGTTTTTGCAAAAGCATGTAAAGTGCCATAGGTTGCAATTTCGTAATGTTTTACTTTTTGATCTGCTGCAATAAGCCCAGCATCACGTACCATACCAATATCGGTTTCTCTGATAAGACCATTGGTCTCTTTTAATATACCTTGCATGGCATCGCATTTTTTTGCTGTTGGTGCAATACCAGTTACTTCAAATATTTTTTCCAGACGGGAAACGTGTTCTTGTGTCTCACTTAACTGGTTTTTTAATGAGTTAACTAATTCTGGCGATGAAGCATTTTTTACCATTTTTGGTAACGTTTTGGTCAATACTTTTTCAGCCCAATAAATGTCTTTCAATCCAACTTCAAATAAATCTCTCAATCCATGTGCTGCGTTTGATTTTGCTTGAACAGCTCCTTTAAAAGGTTCGTTTTTACTACTTTCAGGTCTCATAATAGTTGTTTTTTAAAGATTAATTGTTGCAAGTACTATTAAATTTGTTGCCTGTATCTTACAAACTGATTACTTGCTTTTTTAATACTATAAAATTAAACAAACTATCATCGAATCAATTGTTAATTAACTAATTGTAAATACGAATAGTATGATTTTTTCCAAAATTTAACGTACTGTTTCGGCTGGTTCTTTACTGTTTATGCTTTTAATTTAGTGATTAATTTTATTTTGAAGACTACTCCAACTGCCGCCATTGTAGACTTTTGTTACACAAGGGATTCTTTATTTTGTCTGCTTCTGTTTTTAAAATATTTTATGGTTTCAAGAACGATAAGGATAGCAATCGCTCCTAAAATAGAAGGCATAAAATGATTGTAATTGGTAACTTCAAAATTAAAAGTCTGACGTAACGACGGAATCGAAATAATCAGCAGCAACATTATGATGGCGGTTAAGAGGATGGGGATTGTAACCGGATTTCTTTCGGTTATTACGGAGATAATATTTCTTGTTTTTGAAATATTGGTCAAAATGATAAAAATATTTCCAAGCAGTAGTGCCGAAAAAACAATAGCTCTTACTTCTCCTTCGGGATATTCTTGGAATTTGGAAAATAAATAAACCGAAAAAACCATAGCCAACAATAAAAAGCCTTGCATGACACTCAGTATAATCTTTCTTCCACCAAAAAACTGTTCGTTTGGATCTCTGGGAGGACGCTGCATGATTTCTTTTTCTTCTTGCTCTGATTCGAATGCAATGGAACAAACGGGATCATTTATCAATTCCATAAAAACAATATGCAGCGGCATTAATAATAATGGAATCGAAGTATTGAATGCGGGTAAAAGGGTAAGCCCGATTATAGGAATATGAATGGAGAGAACATACGACATTGCTTTTTGCAGATTATCAAAAATCCTTCTTCCGGAACGTATAGCCGAAACAATGGATGCAAAATTATCATCTAATAAAACGAGCGAAGAAGCTTCTCTGGCCACATCGGTTCCTTTATTTCCCATGGCAATACCAATATTGGCTGCTTTCAGGGCTGGTGCATCATTGACTCCGTCGCCCGTCATTGCCACGATTTCGTTATTGGCTTTTAAAGCCTGAACAATCCTCAGTTTTTGTTCAGGAACTACGCGGGCAAAAACATTGGTTTTAGTTATTCTTAATTTCAGTTCTTCATCACTCATTGCGGTTAACTCCTCTCCAGTAATAATTCCTTTATTGGCATCAAGACCTATGGATGAAGCAATACTTTTTGCAGTAGCGGGAAAATCGCCGGTTATCATAATCACTTGTATACCGGCTTCATGGCATTCTTTTATGGCTTGCGGGACTTCTGGACGGATGGGATCTTCTAAACCAATAAGTCCAAGAAAACTAAAGTCAAATTCATGTTGCGAATCTGGGAGTTGTTCCTTATGATGTGCAGCATTTGCAACAGCAATAACCCGATATCCTTGTTCGGCCATTTGTTGTACGGCTGAAAAATGTTTCATCGTTTCCTTTTCCTTCATTTTGCAAAGCTTGAAAATAGCTTCCGGGGCACCTTTGGCAGAAACGGATATGGAATTTTCAGTAACATTTTCAGTAACACGAGTCATAGCAAGTAATTCTCTGCTCAATGGATATTCTTTTAGGAGTTTATGGTCCGATTTTTTTTGCGAAATTATTTCTTCATGTGTTTTGTAAATGGCTTGTTCCATTGGATCAATCGCATCTTTTCGAGAGGCATAATGCGCAGCAACAACCAAATTGGAAATCTGATTTTGTTTTTCATGGAAAATGCTTTTCAGTACGATTTCTTGACCATCATAAATAGTGGCAATTTCCATTTTATTTTGGGTAATGGTTCCCGTTTTATCAGTGCATAAAACAGTTGCCGAACCCAATGTTTCAATTGCTGAAGGTTTTCTGGTCAGCACATTTTTTTTAGATAATCGCCAGGCACCCAAAGCCAGAAATACGGTAAGGATAACAGGAAATTCCTCTGGTAAAATGGACATCGCAGCGGCAAGCCCATTCAGTAGTGCTTGAATGAAATTCCCTCTTGTAAAATAAAAGGTTGCAATGATACCAATGCTGATAAAAATACCGATAAGAAATAGATTCCGAATCAATACTTTCATTTCTTTTTGCAATCGGGTTTCATCTTCCTCAATACTTTGCAAAGAGATTCCAATTTTTCCAAACTGTGTTTTTGTTCCGGTTGCAAAAACCTTTGCAAATCCTTTTCCTTGAACAACAAGCGTTCCGCTGAAAACTAATCCATGTGAATTCGAGGTATCGATTTCTACGCTTTTCGTTACTGCGACTGATTCGCCGGTAAGCAATGATTCATCAACGGTAAGATTTATGGTGTCGAGTACTTTTGCATCAGCGGCAATCCGATCACCTTCATTTAATACAATTATATCATCAGGAACCACTTCGCGTCCGGGAATCCGGATTTCTTTTCCATCCCGAATCACCAAAGCGCGTGGCGAGGAAAGTTTCTTGAGTGCTTCTAATGCTTTTTCAGTTTTCTGATATTGATAAAAAGTGATGAAAATAATAACAAAAATGGCAGAAAGTAAAATAATGCCTTCTCTGTAATCACCCAATAAAATATAAAGTACGCCACAGCTAATCAATAAAATGAACATGGGTTCTTTGACGACTTCCAAAGCAATGCGCCAAATAGATTTTGGTTTTGTTGATGGCAATTCATTAAAGCCAAAAACTTTTAATTTTTTCTGAGCTTCCGCTGTATTTAATCCTTCAATCATGATGAGTAGAATTAGGAATTACTGCAAAAAATGAAACTTAAAAGGACGGAAGGGCCATCAATTACACAATAGTAGTGATTGTAACAAATTTGTATCTCCCAAAATAAAGGATTAATTAATTGACATTAATATACTTTGAGAATGCTCCGTTAGGGTAGTCGTGAATCTTTTTTGGGGGATATAACCATTTTTTTATTTTTTAGTGATATTTCCTTTCAGCATTATTTTATACTTTCCGCAAGCTTGTCAAAAGATTCGTTCCAGCTGGCACTAGTTAAATCGGTCATTTTTCGTGATGGAATCCCTTGATGAGTAAGTGTCATTCTAGTTTTGTTGTCATGTTCTTCAAATGAAACTGTTACAAATAATTCTAAAGGGAAACCTTCCATACCATAATGTGTCGCCGAAACGACATTCCCTTTCTCATCTGCAAATGAATCCGTGCAAACAATTCGCTCCATAGGGACAATTTCGACGTAAGTTCCAGTGCTCCAAAATTCCTTACCCTCAGAAGATCGCATGCAATTAAGATATTTACCTCCAACTTTAAAATCTATTTCACACACTGGGCAAGTAAAATTTTTTGGCCCCCACCATTTCTTACAACTTTCAGGATCTGTCCAAGCTGTCCAAACAAGCTCTCGTGATGCATCAAATTCTCTTACGATTACGAGTTTTTGTTTGTTGGATTCAGTGGTTGCTGTTGATTGATTCTTTGTTTCCATTTTTATAATTTTTAATTGTTGTGTATATAAAACATAAAGTTAAATAAAATGTATTCAATTGTTTGTTAATTAAATGTTTATGTGTTGTTTTAGAATTATAAAAAATGAGAACTGTATTTTAAAGGGTGTAATTTGATAGTCTGTATGGATAATCAGTTTCCAAAATGATGAAAATGAAAGACTATGTGATGATGGAAAACGGGACAAAATGTGTTAAAAAAGAAAATAGAAAAAAGAGTACTACTGTAATAAATGTAAATAAAGAATCTAGTGGTTAAAAATTTACTTCAAAATGGTGAAAAAAAATTAAAATCAGCAGCTTCTTAATTTAAACTAAGAAAAAAAAATAGTATAATGTACTGTAAATCAGTATTTTTTGTTAAATTTAATATCTTATTAACTAAAAAACCTTAAATATGAAAAAATTTTTCTCAATTGTATTGCTGATTGCTACTTGCATCACTTTCGCACAAAAAAAGACTAATGGGACTATTTATGTAGAGCATCCCGCAATTGCTGCAGTAGAAGCCATGACGCAAGCATATGTCAATGGTGATGCTGACAAAGTAGCGAGCTTTTTAGCAGATGATTTTAAATCATATAATGGTACCAGTTCTAATAAAGATGATAAAGGGAGTGACAAAGCTTCTTTTTTGAATGAAGTAAAGTTTTGGAAAGACAATGTTGATTATTTAAGTGTCAAAAGATCTCCAGGTGCTTATCCAGATGCTTTAGAATATAAAGAGGATAATAATAAAGATGTAGTCTGGGTTCAAACTTGGGAAGATTTAAAAGGTGTACATGGCAAAACAGGAGTAAAAATAGATATGCCTTTGCATCGGTTGTTTGTAGTTGATAAAAGCAATAAAATTAAAACAATTATCAAGTATTCAAATAACAGCATTTTTGATGAAATTGGCAGTAGTTTTAATGATAGAGAAAATGGTGTTATCTACAATCATCATGAAAATATTAATATTGTCAGAAAAATGATTTATGCTTTTGAAAATAAAGACTTTGACAAAGCCTATAGTTTTTATGATGAAAAAGCCACTTTTATGGACATCAATTCACCGGTAGGGAAAAGCATAACCTTAGTGGAACAAAAAGCAAACGATCAAAAGCTTTTTGATAAATTTGACCTAACGAGTATTGATATGGTTGGGTATCCGGACTATTTGCATTATGAAATGGGAGATGCAATGGTGGTACAATCGTGGTGGAATTTTAGATTAACGAGAAAATCTGATAAAAAGAAAATTGTTTTACCAATATTTTTCATTGATAATTTTAATGATAAAGGTAAAATAACTTCTGAGATGGCGTATTACAGCGAAAAAATGATGGAATAATGAAATGAATTTTTAAGTATAATGTCCTAAAATAAGTTGCGTTTGGTGCCAACTTGTTTTAGGACGTTTTCATATATTCTAATTTTGTCACAAACTTGCATTTTCTACTCCTTCTTTTTTAAGCCCATACTTTTCGACAGCAATTACGATTGCAATTCCCGCAATATAAGTTAGCAAATCGATCCAAGAGAATGAAGTCCCGATAACAGTTCTGGCAATTTTTGATTTTTCTAAATGTAGCTTTTCGACAATATTTAAAAATTGAAGAAATTCTATGGTGAAAGAGAAAATCAATACAAATAGCGCAACAGTTAAAACGGGCAATTTGAGAAAAGATTTCAAAAAGCAATAGATTAAAATAACAACCAAAACATCACCGAGATAGGGTCTCACAAAGCTATCATTGACGAAAATCGCTATTAAAACCTCAATGAAAAAAAATAAAATTGTAAAACCAAAATAATTTTTGTTGAATGTTAACATAGTGTTGATTTAGGTTGTGTCTAACGTCCAAAGCCTGGCGAGGTTTGGGATTAAATTAAGCCCATTCTTCGGATTTGCCACCCGAGCGATAGCGAATAGACGAAGTAAATCATTCCAAATACAAAACCAATTTCTCATTAAGCCAAAATGCCCAAATCCGTTGTAGCATCTATGTAAAAGCATAACTTAGAGTTACTAAAAACGAAGATTATGCAATTACAAGACGCCTTAAGAAAACCAAAGATATTCATTGGTTTAGATATTCACAAAAAAAGCTGGACAGTTTCCATTCAAACTGATTTGTTCTTTCACAGAACGTACTCGATGCCTTCTGTTGCCGAGGATTTATTTCAATATGTGGAGCAAACATTTCCTAATCACGAAGTGGATTTAGTTTACGAAGCAGGTTGCTGCGGGTTTTCCTCAGCCCGCTATTTTTTAAACTTAGGTTGGTCTGTTTTGGTTGTCAATCCATCCGATGTTAAGACAGGAGACAAGGAGCGGTATCAAAAAACAGACGCCTTAGATTCCAGAAATCTGTCTAATCAATTAAAGTCAGGTGTTCTCAGGGGAGTTTATATACCTACTGAAGAACACGAGCAGTTTACGACTTTGGCTCGTCATAGAACCCAAGTCACCAAGAAACTCCGACAAAGCAAATCGCATATCAAAAGTATGTTATTATTTCATGGCATTGCAATACCTCAAGAGTTTGATAATTCAAATTGGAGCAAAGATTTTATTGTATGGCTGGAAAATATAAAATTCAGCACCAGCTGCGGAGAATTGGCTTTGCAGGGCAAAATACGGATGTACAAATTTATTAGGTCAGAGTATTTGGAAATTGCGAATCAAATGCGTGCTCATTGCAGAAAGACCCATAAGAAAGATTATAATCTATTGAGGAGTATTCCAGGAATTGGCGGTTATCTGGCAAGTGTAATTCTGGCCGAATGTGGTGATTTGCGCCGATTCAATAATGAGGGACAATTTAGCTCTTACATCGGATTGGTGCCAGGGATTTATAATAGCGGCTCATCGGAAAAGTGTTTAGGAATAACCCCCAGAAGCCGTTCACAATTACGGAGTTATTTAGTGGAAGCAGCCTGGATTGCCATTAGAAAAGATACCGAAATGCAAAACTATTACCGCAAACATCAAGGCAAGAACGTAAAGAGTGTCATTATTAAAATAGCCCATAAATTGGCACGAAGAATACTCTCGGTAATTAAAACGGAAACGCCCTATCAAATCAATAAAAATTTAGTGTTAGAAAAATAAAAACAATCTTCTTAAAAAGCTCAACCATACCAAAAAATAGACTGCAAAACAGCTATGGCGGTTCTATAAAAAGAAGCCGCATTTTGTAGCAGGCAGCTATTTTGTATTCTTACAATCAAACCGATGCTGGTGGCTGCACAAAACAGACCACATATAGGAGTATGAGTTTTAAGAATTTAAAAAGAATGACTATGAACTAAAAGAGATCAAAATTCCTGGCATTATTGAAAAAGTTAGAATAACTTTTTCAATCCAAGCCTTCGGCGGACAAAAAGTTGTTTCCAACTTTTTTAACAAGCCGTTGGAACGGAATTTTTATACTCGAAAAATAACCAACATATAACCCTCTCAAAAGTTGTGAATAACTTTACGATGCTTTACATAGGAGTAGCTGTTGTACACAGTTTACATTTTAATTATCAATATTCCCCAAATAGCATTAAATACAAGTAATAATCCATTTAAGGTAATTAGATGTTTAATCTTAGCTTTAGTTATTAATGAAATAGAAATTGTCATTACAATAATTGAAAATACGCCAGTTGGTATGATCATGAATTGATTTTGAATTGCCATAGGAATAATTCCAATAAGTAAATATAGTGACACGATTATATACTTTTTAAATTCTGTAATTTTGTTAATAATCGAAGCCAAACTAAGTCCGCTCATAATAAATAAGATTGAACTGACCAAAGTAAAAAATTCAGACAAACCTTTTGAACTTGGATGAGAATCAATCATTACGTTATAAATCTGTAGATAACTTAATGTTGAAACCAAAATGGTTATAAAAGCAATTATGTTTGAAATAGTTTTGTTCATCAGTTATTCCATAAATTGTGTACAACTTGTATATAGTGATGACTGAGTCATCATAATACACCCAATTTTGGGTAGATATGTATGACAAACGTCAGTGTTTATTTAAAATCAAATATATAATAATTATCTTATAAATCATCAAAATGGCTCTTAATTAGTTGAATGCTTTATGTACTTACGTGGGCATATATCTCAGTGGTTTTGCTGGAAAACACATGATTTAAAATTTGAAACTAAGCCACAAAAAAAGCCTGCACGAGGCAGGCATTTAGGTTAAACTGAAAACAGTAAATGATTACAGGTTCCTAATCAAAATTACTTTTAATATTTTATATTTAAATCTGCTCTGAAGCATTAAAATTGATGTTGGATTGAGCAATTTCGTTCAAAGCGGCATCCGCTTTTTTCTGTTCGTTCAGTGTCATAGCGAGCAAATTTGCGGCTTTGTTTTCACCAAGATTTTCTGCAAATGAATGCAGCGCATCATAGGTCGCAATTTCATATTTTTTCAACTTTTGTCCAGCGGCAATAATTCCGGCATCACGCATGGCACCCGTTTCGGCTTGTGCTATTATGCCTTTGCTCTCTTCTATCAATCCTTCTATAGCTTCACTTTTTTTTGCAACTGCTTTAATGCCCTTTGATTCAAATATTTCCTCCAAACGGGAAACATGTTGTTTCGTTTCATTTAAATGATTTTGCAGGGTGTTGGCTAATTGTGGTGATGAAGCATTTTCAACCATATGCGGTAAAGTTTCAATTAATGCTTTTTCTGCTGAGTAAATGTCGTTCAACCCAACTTCAAATAAGTCTTTTAAATCATATGCTGCTTCTGATTTTGCTGCCGCAGCTCCTTCAGCTTGCGGATTTTTATATGTAGTTCCCATGACGGTTGTTTTTTTGAGTGGTATAAAATCGTGCTTAATATCCTATAAATAATACTTTTATTTTTGTTGTATTTCAAAATTCATACACTCCGGTTTATATAGTGTAAAGTTAGTTAAATTGTTGATTAAGCGGATGTTAATTAACTAATCATAAATACGAATAGTATGATTTTTTCTAAAAATTTAGATTGCGATTGCGTAACTATTTTGAGGTTTTTAGTGCAATTTACGCTACCGGGAATCGAGTAAGATTAACAGGTAACTGCCAATGGATGCCAGATATTTTATCTGCGTGAGGGATTACTTCACTTTTTCGATGTTTTTCATTGGAGTTCAGTGAACTTCGTTTGCCCGATCTTGTTGCTGTAAAAAATAGGATTTAGTTCTGCAACAAGATCACGCCCTAATTCTTAATTTTCTAAGGCTGATTTGCTTCAAAAAGTGCTTTGTAAAACCTTGCTAAATGGGAATTCCCAAATCTTAATTAAATTTTTAAATTATGTAATTATCTAATTTTCTTCCGAAAAAGTATTTAAATTTTGGTTGTCAGGAACCCCCTTTTTCATTTCATTAGAAGAAAAATATTTTTTTGATGGGGGTTTCAAATTAACCTATCTTTGCCGTCCCGAACGGTCGGGAGAAAAACGTGTTTATGAAGTTTGATTTATTAAAAAAAGATCCGCAGTCCAAAGCCAGAGCGGGAAGTATTACCACTGATCACGGTGTGATTGAAACCCCAATTTTTATGCCTGTAGGAACCGTTGGTTCTGTAAAAGGCGTGCATCAACGCGAATTGAAAGACGATATAAACCCGGATATTATCTTGGGGAATACTTACCATTTATACCTGCGACCACAAACCGAAATCCTCGAGAAAGCGGGTGGTTTGCATAAATTCATGAACTGGGACCGCAATATTTTGACGGATTCCGGGGGCTACCAAGTGTATTCGCTTTCGGCCAATAGAAAAATTAAGGAAGAAGGGGTGAAGTTCAAATCGCATATTGACGGTTCGTACCACTTTTTTACTCCGGAGAATGTGATGGAAATTCAGCGTACCATAGGAGCCGATATTATCATGGCTTTTGATGAGTGTACGCCGTATCCATGTGATTATAATTACGCAAAACGTTCGATGAAAATGACGCACCGCTGGTTAGACCGTTGCATCAATCATTTAGACACACAGCCTTTTAAATATGGTTATGAACAAACGTTTTTTCCAATTGTTCAAGGAAGTTGTTATAAAGATTTACGCCAACAATCGGCAGAATATATTGCGAATTCGAATCAACAAGGAAATGCGATTGGTGGACTTTCAGTAGGGGAACCTGCAGAGGAAATGTATGCGATGACCGAAATAGTTTGTGAAATCCTGCCCGAAGATAAACCTCGTTACCTGATGGGCGTGGGAACTCCGATAAATATTCTGGAAAATATTGCCCTTGGAATTGACATGTTCGACTGCGTGATGCCTACGCGTAACGCCAGAAATGGAATGTTGTTTACGGCTAACGGTTCGATAAATATCAAAAATAAAAAGTGGGAAGACGACTTTTCGCCTATTGACGAAATGGGAATTACGTACGTGGATACTGAATATACGAAAGCATATTTGCGTCACCTTTTTGCTGCCAATGAATACCTGGGAAAACAAATTGCCACAATCCATAATCTTGGATTTTACATGTGGTTGGTTCGTGAGGCTAGAAAACATATCTTAGCGGGCGATTTCAGACCTTGGAAAGAAATGATGGTGAAGAATATGAATCAAAGACTTTAAAAAAGTTTAATCGTTAATTCGGTTAAACGATTAAACAAATAACCGATTAAACTTTACTATGTTAACAATAATTGACAAGTACATCCTAAAAAGATATTTAGCCACTTTTGCGGTTATGTTGTTGATGTTCATACCTATTGGAATTATTATTGATGTTTCGGAGAAGATTAATTTCATGATCGAGAATAAAATTCCGTTTATTGAAATTGCGGTTTACTATTATAATTTCACGGTTTATTTTGCCAATTCGTTATTCCCAATCTTTTTGTTTTTATCAATTATCTGGTTTACTTCAAAACTAGCCAATAACACAGAGATTATAGCTATTTTGAGTTCGGGGATTTCTTTTACCCGTTTTTTAAGACCTTACATTATTGGGGCTTCCATCGTTTCGGTTTTTGTTTTATTGATGGGGTTTTTTGTTGTTCCTGCGGCCAGTGAAGGGTTTAATAATTTTAGATATACGTATTTAAAAACGGGAGGAAAAGAAGCGATGCGGGGAGATGACACGGATGTGTACCGACAAATTAGTGATACTGAATTCATCTATGTGAACAGCTTTAATACGTTGTCAAAGACTGCTTTTAATTTTTCATTGGAAAAATTCAATAAAGAGAAAATGGTCTATAAAATTTCGGCAAGCAGAATAAAATGGAATCCAAAGGCTAAAACCTACACCATGTTTGATTATACAAAAAGGACGGTAGGGGAAAATGGAGATAAAATTGAAAAAGCACCTCAAAAGGATGCCCGTTTTAGTTTTGATTTAGAGGATTTAGCCCCAGTAGTTTATATCGCTGAAACACTGAGTTTGAATAAACTGATTAACTTCATCGACAAAGAAAAAAAACGTGGGTCGTCTAATATCAATGTCTATTTAGTCGTACTATATAAAAAATTCAGTATTCCGGTTTCGGCATTTATTCTTACCATTATTGCGGTTTCGGTTTCGTCTATGAAACGCAGAGGCGGAATGGGGATTAATTTAGCGATAGGAATTGCCTTAGCGTTTGCTTTTGTATTCTTTGATAAAATCTTTGGTGTATTGGCCGAAAAATCAAGTATTCCCCCTATGTTGGCAGTTTGGTTACCCAATTTTGCTTTTGGGATTTTAGCCATTTATTTATTACGAAATGCAAAACGATAAATTAAAGTCTTACTTAAACCTGCATCTTATTGTTTTTATCTGGGGTTTTACCGCTATTTTAGGCGCTTTAATCACCATAACAGCTGATGCTTTAGTTTGGTATCGAATGGTTTTTGCCAGTATGTTTTTATCACTGTTTATTTTATTCAAAAAGAAATCATTTAGAATTCCCTTTAAATCCTTCGTGAAATTGATTTTTGTGGGGCTGTTAATTGCGTTGCATTGGATATTCTTTTTCAAAGCGATTCATGTTTCCAATGTGTCCATTACGCTTTCCGTTTTTTCATTGGGCGCTTTTTTTGCGTCACTATTAGAGCCTCTTTTTTATGGTCGAAAAGTGCTTTGGTATGAAGTCTTTTTTGGATTTATTATAATCGCCGGACTGGCATTAATCATGAAAGTCGAAGTTAATTATTTAGACGGTATGCTGTATGCTTTGGCTTCGATACTATTAGGGGTTTTGTTTACACTGATGAACGGAAAACTAATAGAAAATCACGACCCTTCCGTAATATCCTTTTATGAGTTTCTGGCGGGTGTATTTTTTATTTCGGTTTACTTTATATTTCAACAAAAATTTACGTTGGATTTCTTTATTTTGACATTCAATAATTGGGTTTTAATTTTGATTTTAGCATCTATTTGTACCGCTTATGCGTTTACTGCTTCGGTAAAAGTCATGCAAAAACTCACTCCTTATACGGTAATGCTGACTACTAATTTAGAGCCGGTTTATGGAATCGTATTAGCCTATTTCATCCTTGGAGGAAAAGAAAAAATGAGCTTTGAGTTTTATATTGGAGCCATAATAATTGTAATGACAGTAATCCTAAATGGTGTAATTAAACATTATCAAAAGGAAGTTGAAGTTTAAGCGGTTTTCAAGATGTTTGTTTAGTGCTGTCGTTTTTTTACTTTTAATCGCAGGAATTCGTGAAGGTGATTGCAATAAAACGAATCAGCTTATCAATGTTTTAGACATCCATAGGCATTTGAAAAATAGTGTTCAATCGTATATTGTCCTCAAAATACTATTGATCTTTACAATATGAAAAGAAATAGAAAATTAATAAGTTTTACTTTACTTGGAATCGTTTTAATCTTTGTTGGGAAATATGTCTACGATATGAACATCAATCATAATTTTGAAACCATAACGGAAGGTAAAGTATACAAGTCAGGGGTGATTCCACCAGATGAAATAGAAAGTTACGTTACCAAATACCATATAAAATCGATTGTTGATTTGCGTTTTCCGGGCACTACGGATTTGAAGAATAATCCAGAAATCCCTGCTGAACTGACTGCTGAGCAAGAAGCCGTGGCAAAAATAAACGGAGTAAATTATTTTAATAATGGTTCAGATCAGGTTCCAAAACAAGAAAATTTAAACCGATTTTTCAAAATAATGGATAACAAAGACAATTATCCGGTGTTGATCCATTGCTATCACGGAATTGGTCGTGCCGAAATGTATTCCGCATTATATAGAATTGAATATGAAAATTTCACCAATGAAGAAGCACGTCAAGGTGTAAGAGCATTAATAAAATATAGCTCTTTTGATGATGGAACTCCAAAAGGAGAATATTTGAAAGCCTACAAATCGAGAAAAGAATTAGCAACAGAAAAGAAGTAACGAAAGAGTTTAAAACTCAAATTGTCAGATTTGATTTTATCCGATTTTTATTTCAAAAGTAAATTATAATTACTTTGTAAGTGTTTGATTGTCATTATTTAAATAAAAATTAAATGTAGATTTGTCTTCGTTTAAAGAATGATTTTCGTAATTTAGAATATACAGTTTAAGACATAAATATAAAATTTACCTTTTTGAACGATTTAAAATTTTATATTTGCGGTTCGAATTAAAAACAAAAACGCAGAAATCCTATGGAATATTTAGATTTTGAGCTTCCTATAAAAGAACTAGAAGAACAGTTAGATAAATGTGTTGTTATTGGTCAGGAATCAGATGTTGATGTAACGAATACTTGCAAACAAATCAACAAAAAGCTAGAAGAAACTAAAAGGCATATTTATAAAAACTTGACTGCTTGGCAACGGGTACAATTGTCAAGACATCCAAGCCGTCCTTATACAATGGATCACGTACGTGCTTTATGTGGCGAAACTTTTCTGGAACTTTTTGGTGACAGAGGTTTCAAAGATGATAAAGCCATGATTGGCGGTTTAGGAAAAATTGATGGACAATCTTTTATGATTGTAGGTCAACAAAAAGGATTCAATACGAAGACACGTCAGTTTCGTAATTTTGGGATGCCAAATCCTGAGGGATATAGAAAAGCGTTGCGATTGATGAAAATGGCAGAGAAATTTGGTATTCCTGTTTTGACTTTGATTGACACTCCGGGAGCTTATCCAGGATTAGAGGCCGAAGAACGCGGTCAAGGTGAGGCAATTGCCAGAAATATCTTCGAAATGATTTGTCTAAAAGTGCCAATTATTACTGTTATTGTAGGTGAAGGCGCTTCTGGTGGAGCATTAGGAATAGGTGTGGGTGATAAAGTATATATGATGGAAAACACTTGGTATTCTGTTATATCTCCTGAATCATGTTCTTCTATTCTATGGAAAAGCTGGGAATATAAAGAACAAGCAGCCGAAGCATTGAAGTTGACTTCTGCCGATATGAAAAAACAAAAATTAGTTGATGATATTATACCTGAACCATTAGGTGGAGCACATTACGATAGAGAGACTGCTTTCAAAACGGTTGAGCAATATATCATGAAAGGATTCAATGAATTGAAAGACTTATCAACAGAAGAATTAGTTGCTAGAAGAATGGACAAATACAGTAAAATGGGTGAATATAAAGAGTAAAATCTTACAAATTGATATTTAATCCGAAGCCTTACAGTTTCGGATTTTTTTGTGGTTATAAACAAAAAATAGTTACTTATGAACAATTATTTGTAACAACTCAATGACAATTTTTTTTTAATTTTTGCTACTTTCGCACTATGGAAAACTTCAGAAATATTAATCCTGTGAAGGTTGATAAAACTACTATAATAAGCCTTGAAAAAGGAAAATTACAACCGCAGGTTCTCGATTTAGAAGAGGCTGTGCTTGGCGCCATGATGATTGATAAAAAAGGGGTGGATGATGTAATTGACATTTTACAGCCTGATGCTTTTTATAAAGATGCACACAAACATATTTTTGAGGCTATCGTTCAGCTGTTTACAGAAACGCAGCCTATTGACTTATTAACCGTTTCTGCCCAACTTAAGAAAAATGCAAAATTAGAATTGGCAGGGGGGGATTTTTACTTAATTCAGCTTACGCAAAAGATATCGTCTTCTGCACATATTGAATTTCATTCCAGAATTATTCTTCAAAAATTTATTCAACGCAGTTTGATTCGCATATCTACTGAAATTATTGAAGATTCTTACGATGAAACAACGGATGTTTTTGATTTATTAGATAGAGCCGAATCCAAATTATACGAAATAACACAAGGAAATATAAAACGAAGTTCTGAAACAGCTCAGAGTTTAGTGTTGCAAGCCAAAAAAAGAATCGAAGAAATAGCAGGTCAAGAAGGGCTGAGTGGTGTAGCGACTGGTTTTGATAAATTAGATAAGATTACTTCAGGTTGGCAACCAAGTGATTTAATTATTATAGCGGCAAGACCGGCAATGGGTAAGACCGCATTTGTATTATCGATGGCACGAAATATGGCAATTGATTTTGGAATGCCTGTTGCCTTATTTTCCCTGGAGATGGCATCGGTTCAGCTAATCACCCGTTTGATTTCTTCTGAAACAGGTTTGTCATCAGAGAAATTGCGTACCGGAAAACTGGAAAAACACGAATGGGAACAATTAAGTACCAAAGTTAAAAATTTAGAAAAAGCCCCATTGTATATTGATGACACCCCGTCACTATCTATTTTTGACTTAAGAGCAAAAGCGAGACGTTTGGTTTCGCAACATGGTATCCGAATTATTATTGTTGATTATTTGCAATTGATGACTGCTGGTGGAAACGGAAAAGGAGGAGGAAACAGAGAGCAGGAGATTTCTACGATTTCCCGTAACTTAAAAGCATTGGCGAAGGAATTGAATGTTCCTGTAATTGCACTTTCTCAACTATCGCGTGCGGTGGAAACACGTGGTTCCAGTAAAAGACCTTTACTTTCTGACCTTCGTGAATCAGGTGCGATTGAGCAAGATGCCGATATTGTATCGTTTCTATACCGTCCTGAATATTACAAAATTGACGAATGGGATGATGATGAAGCCTCTCCAACTGCAGGTCAGGCAGAAATAATGATCGCAAAACACCGTAATGGTAGTATAGAAAATGTTCGTTTGAAGTTTATTGGACATTTGGGTAAATTTGATAATCTGGAAGATTATAGTGGAGGTTATGATGACTTACCGTCGAGTATGAATCAAGATGACAATCCTTTTATTACTAAAAACTTGCCATCAGCAAATGAAGCTTTTGGAAGTAACTTGAATGACCCGGACGATGACAGTGATGTACCGTTCTAACATATAAATTTAAATCCGCTACAGCGGATTTTTTTATGATTTTCATCGCCTAAAAACTGTTATCTTTGAAATAAAAACGGTAATGTCTTTCAAGAAGTCAATCTATATTCTACTAATTTTTATTTCCTTTTCGGCAAAAGCTTCTTTTATTTTGTTGCCAATGGATGAAACCACGCAGCAAAATCATCTGAAGGCTTATGGAATTACCTATTGGTGTTTGGATAGAAATTACAAAGCAAGTTGGTTGCTTAATTATCGGGGAGGTTCTTTTTTACTACCAGATGCGGAAGAAATACGTAAAGAATGTAAGATTCGGGGGGTGAGTTTTGAAATCCTTTCAGATGGTGAGGAAGCCAGAATTTTAGAGGAGATTTCGAGTCCTTCGCAAAATATGGAAACGGTAGTGCTAGAAAAAGCTCCCAAAATTGCAGTTTATACACCCAAAGGAAAACAGCCTTGGGATGATGCGGTAACACTCGTTTTGACTTTTGCCGAAATTCCTTTTACACCCATTTATGATGAAGAAGTTTTAAGTGATCAATTACTACTTTACGATTGGCTGCACTTGCATCATGAAGATTTTACGGGGCAATACGGTAAGTTCTATGGAGCTTACAAAAATGCGCCTTGGTACATTGAACAAAAAAAAGATGCCGAAGCATTGGCAACTAAATTAGGCTATCCGAAAGTCTCACAAGAAAAAGGAGCTGTAGCCAAAAAAATCAGGGACTTCGTTATCGGCGGTGGATTTATGTTTGCGATGTGTTCAGCAACGGATAGTTTTGATATTGCTTTGGCAGCTGATGGTGTGGATATTTGCGAAGCTATGTTTGACGGTGATGCAAGTGATGCTAATTATCAATCGAAGATGAATTATAATAATTCGTTTGCTTTCAAAGATTTTATTTTAGAAAGAAGACCGGAGCAATATGAATTTTCGGATATTGATATGACTTCAAAAAGAAGAATTTTAATGGATAAAGATTATTTTACCTTAATGGAATTTTCGGCAAAATGGGATCCAATACCGAGTATGTTGTGTCAAAATCATACGCAGTTGGTCAAAGGATTCATGGGACAGACTACTTCTTTTGATGTAGCGCTTATAAAATCGAATATTTTGGTGATGGGAACTTGTGAGTTAAATGGAGAAGCACGTTACATTCATGGAGAAAAAGGAAAAGGAATGTTCACTTTTTATGGCGGCCACGATCCCGAAGATTTTCAGCATCAGGTGGGAGATGCGCCCACAGTACTAGATTTACATCCGAATTCTCCAGGTTATCGCTTGATTTTGAATAATGTGTTGTTTCCTGCAGCCAAGAAGAAAAAACAGAAAACCTAATAAAAAACAGAAAGCCAATCGATACCGATTGGCTTTCTGTTTTTAGCCCTGATGTGAGTGGCATCCTTTTCTTGCCTTCTTTAGGCAAGGAAAGATATAACGGACAGCAGGAATTAGCTCCTAAAAAAATTAAACGCTTCCGTGTTCGTTTTCTTTATCTAAATATTCTTGTACAATATCGATAGCATTAGTAACCACATCACTTAATGCGGTAATGAAGCTTCCTTCTTCGGCACAATTGATAGCGTGTTTTATGGCTTCAGTTTCTTTAGGAATAATTTCATAAGTAACTATTTTGCCTGAAGTTTTAATTCCATCGAGGATTAAATTAATAATTTCGTCTTCGGTTCTTCCTCTCAGGTATTTTTCTTGACGAATGATAATATGGTCAAACATTCGAGCTGCTATATTTGCACATTCTCTAATGTCTTCATCACGTCTATCTCCAACTCCAGCGATAATTCCTATTTTTTTTGTAGCCTCAACACTTTGTAAATACTCTTCAACTCCTTTGTAACCGGATGCATTGTGAGCAAAATCAATCAATACTTTGAATTTTTTAAACTCAAAAATATTCATACGACCGGGAGTTTGTGCTGCACTTGGAATAAAAGTCTGCAAGGACAAACTAATATCTTCGGTTTTAAAACCCCACAAATAACTTGCTAAAGTTGCCGCAAGCACATTGGCAATCATGAATTTTGCTTTTCCGCCCAATGTTAAAGGAACGTGAGTGGCGCGTTCGATTCGGATTTTCCATTCCCCTTTTTTGATGGTTATAAATCCATTTTCATATACGGCAACCGTTTTTCCTTCGGCACAAAGTTTTTTAATGAAATCACCGTCTTCACTCAAACTAAAATAAGCGACATTGCATTTTAAATCTTGACCTATTTTTACACAATGTTCATCGTCTCCATTCAAAACTGCCCAACCGTCTTTCTTGATGCTTTTTACAACTGTGGCTTTAACTCTTGCCAAATCATCTAAGGTGTGAATGTCACTTAAACCCAAATGATCTTCCTGTATATTGGTGATAATTCCAATATCGCAACGGCTGAAACCCAAGCCAGAACGAAGGATTCCACCTCGAGCGGTTTCTAAAACTGCGAATTCCACTGTTGGATCTCTCAAAACATATTCGGCACTTAGAGGTCCGGTAGTATCGCCTTTTTCCATCATGTGATTTTGAATATAAATCCCATCAGATGTGGTGAATCCCACTTTGAAACCATTATTTTTCACAATATGTGCCAAAAGTCGGGTAGTAGTGGTTTTACCATTGGTTCCCGTCACAGCAATTATAGGTATGCGAAAGGATTTACCCGGAGGATATAACATGTCAATAACAGGTGAAGCAACGTTTCTGGGTAATCCTTCAGAAGGAGCAAGGTGCATTCTAAAACCCGGAGCCGCATTGACTTCCAAGATTACACCACCATTTTCTTTTAACGGTTGCGTTAAATTCTCGGCCATAATATCAACACCACAAACGTCCAGTCCAATTACTCTTGAAATTCTTTCAGCGAGAAAGATATTTTCGGGGTGCATCATATCGGTTACATCTACAGAAGTTCCGCCAGTACTTAAATTTGCTGTGGATTTTAGGAATACTATTTCCCCAATTCTCGGAATGGTTTCTAATGTATAGCCTAATTTTTCCAATAAATCTTCGGTGTCTCTATCGACGTCTATTTGAGTTAGCACATTTTCATGGCCATAACCTCTTCTGGGATCCAGATTGGTTGTGTCAATTAATTGCTGAATGTTGTCTTTTCCAGTTCCTATTACGTGAGCGGGAACACGTTTTGCGGCAGCTACTAATTTATTATCAATTACTAATATTCTAAAGTCGAAACCAGTAATGAATTTTTCTACGATGACACGTTTGCCATATTGCTGTGCGAATGCCAAGCCTGAAACGGCATCTTCCCAATTAGTAACATTAATAGAAGCGCCTTTTCCATGATTTCCATCCAAAGGTTTTAATACGATAGGATAACCAATTTTTTTGATAGTTTCAGCCAAACCTTCTTCGTCTGTACAAATGCTTCCATTGGCAACTGGAATCGAAGCCATGTCCAACATTTTTTTTGTAAGCTCTTTGTTACAAGCTATATCTACAGCGATGCTACTGGTTTTACAAGTAATTGTTGCTTGAAAACGCATTTGATTGATGCCATATCCTAGTTGAACTAAGGAATTTGTTCCAAGTCTTATCCAAGGAATATTTCTGGAAACGGCTTCTTCTACAATACTTCCGGTACTTGGCCCAAGTCGTACACGTTCCCGTATTTCACGCATTTTTTGTAAATCGGCATTCAAATCGTAATCCGTTCCGGCTATTAATGCTTCAGCAATTGCAACAGAAGATTCTGCGGCAAAAAGACCAACATTTTCTTCGGTATAACTAAAGACTACATTATAGGTTCCAGGAGTTTTCGTTTCTCTTGTTCTTCCAAAGCCGGTTTCCATTCCTGCCAAAGATTGAATTTCAAGTGCAATATGTTCAATTACATGTCCCATCCAAGTACCGCGTTCCACTCTGGAAAAAAATCCGCCACGACAGCCTTCAGAACAGCGATGCTCAATCATTGTAGGAAACATGGCTTCAATGCGTTCTCTAAATCCTTCAATTTTATTAGTTGGAAATTGTTCCATTTCCTCCAAATCCAATCGCATTTGGATTAATTTTTTTCTTTGGATGCTCCAAATATTAGGTCCACGAAGGGCTTGTACTTTAATTATTTTCATAAAAACGGGAATGTTATTTTTTGAACTGAAAAATGGATAGGTAATGAATTGATTTTAAATTTAATAGATTCTAACTTTGAAAAAAAGACAGGTATTTACATAGTTTTTTTTAGAAAAAGTACAGAATGCAACTAAATTAGCTTTTTTAAAATAGGAATCAAAATTTATTTCTTTAAAAATAAACAATACTTGTTCTGTTTGTGATAATTTAAAAAAAAGTGATAGTTCAATGGCTTTTTTTATCTTTTTGGTTATTTTTACAAAATGAATATACTAGGAAAACTAATAATAATAGGCGGTGCGGTAGATAAAGGAAGCTTTACTGAAACCGATATAGATAAAAATGCAACTAGCAATTTAAATTTTTTTGAAACTGGGATTTTAAAAAGAATATTAAACGAATCAAAACACAAAGAGAACTCTCGAATAGAAGTTATTACAACGGCTTCAGTAATTCCACGAGAAATTGGTCCTGAATATGTTAAAGCATTTGAGTATTTGAATGCCAAAAATGTAGATATACTTACTATAGAAAGACGCGAACAAGCTGCCGATGAAACCGTTTTAGCACGATTAAAAGCTGCCGATATCGTTATGTTTACCGGAGGCGATCAATTGCGATTGACTTCCATTCTTGGTGGAACACCTTTTCATGACATTTTATTGGATAAATACCATAATGAAGAATTTATTTATGCCGGAACTTCTGCAGGTGCTGCAGCAGCTTCTAATAATATGATTTATCAAGGCAGTAGCTCTGAAGCTTTATTAAAAGGGGAAGTCAAAATTTCTAGCGGATTGGGTTTAATAGATGGTGTTATAATCGATACCCATTTTGTACAACGCGGACGAATTGGCCGACTTTTTCAAGCAGTTGTTGGGAATCCCAGAGTATTGGGAATAGGGCTTGGAGAAGATACGGGATTGTTGATTACTAATAATAGCCAAATGGAAGCTATTGGTTCCGGATTGGTTATTTTGGTTGATGGTCGTGAAATAAAAGACACCAATTTGACGAAAGTAGAATTAGGGCAACCCATTTCAATTTCACATTTGGTTACCCATGTCATGAGCAAATTTGACACCTATAATCTAGAAACGCATTTAATGCACATACAATCTTCACATTACTTGTAATTCAGGTTTTGGGTAATTGGTCTTAGGCTTTGGTCCAAATACCCAATACCCAATACCCAACATCCATACCATGAAATTAATCATACACGGCGGTTTTTTCTCAGAATCTTCTACTAATTACGAAACAAAAGTTGCCAAGCAAAATGCGCTGGAGCAAATTGTAAAAGATTCCTATACATTTTTAAAAACACATTCAGCATTAGAAACAGTTGTTTATGCCGTTTCTCTTCTCGAAGATGACGAATTGTTTAATGCAGGAATTGGTTCCCAAATACAAAGTGACGGAAAAATTAGAATGAGCGCTGCGATTATGGATGGTGAAACCCAGAAAATGAGTGGCGTTATCAATATCGAAGGAGTAAAAAATCCGGTTCAAGTTGCCCAAGTATTGATGCAATATGACGACAGGGTTCTTGGAGGAAATGGAGCAACCAATTTTGCCCGGGAACACGGTTTCGAATCTTTTTCAACCGAGATTCCGCAACGTAGAGCTGAATATGAAGCGAAACTGAAAGCACTGGGAACAGGAACAGTGGGTTGTGTGGCTTTAGACCGAAACGGAAAAATTGCCGTTGCTACTTCAACAGGCGGAAAAGGTTTTGAAATTCCGGGACGCATTTCAGATTCGGCAACTGTAGCAGGAAATTATGCGAATGCATTTTGCGGTGTGAGTTTAACTGGAGTAGGCGAGGATATTGTAAGTAATGCAACAGCTGCCAAAATTGTCACTCGCGTTACAGATGGCTTTACATTACAAGAAGCCTTTAGTAAAACGTTCAAGGAATTGAAACCTTATGATGGTTTTGCAGGTGCTATTGCTATCGATAATTTGGGAAATATGTTTCATCAGGATTCTCATCCCAGTATGGTTTTTGCCAGTTTTGACGGAGATAATTTTGAAGTTTTCGATTAATATCAATTCACAGAAAATTCAAACCAAATTGGAATATGATCGGATATTATTCGGGCTTGTTTTAGTGAATTGAAATTTTTGTAAAAAGCAATAACTCCCGAATCTATAGTATTTATTTTTGAAGTTTTGAAATACATATTGTCAAATTCTGATGCGAGGCATTTATCATTTTTGCATTCTTGTTTCAGTGACGTTTTTTGGTCAACCAAAATAGATTGATATCCCATTTTTTTCAAAGGGTTGAAAACCGTATGTGATTGCGGACAATTGAAATCACCTGCAAAAATCAAATTCAAAGTAGGATATTCATCAGGTAAAAATTTGAAATATTTAATCTCGGTTTCCGGTTGCTTATTTTTGGTTATGGCATGAAAATTAGCTACTGTAAACTGTTTGTTTTCATATTGAAACGTGCAGAAATACGGTTCCCTGTCGATTTCTAAATGGTATTTTTTTTCAAGCCAGGCTTTTCCTATTTTTTTAAGTTTGCTCGTTTTCCAGATGAAAGCGTAGCGTTCGGTTTTATAAGCACTACTGCTGGTTGGTTCACTAATCACATAATCCCATTTGGCTCCTTTCCGATTGAGTTCATCCGCTAATCTAGCCACTGCCTTAGCACCGCCATAACCCGCAACTACTTCCTGAATGGCAATAATGTCATAATCTTTCAGCGAATTTGCGATATAGTTGATGGTTTCTTCCGATTTTGATTTACCAAAGTTTTCCAGATTCCAAGAAAGAAGTTTGGTTTGGGAGAAGGTGTATTGACAGGCTAAGATTAAGAGTAAAAAGGATATTTTTTTCATGTTTTGTTTTGTTTCTTGTCGTATCTTAAAATTGTAAATTAAAGAGCCGCTTAGTTTTTAACTTTTCGAATTCGTTTAAAATAATGATAGTTTAAATTATTTATCACTTTTCATTTTACCTCTAAAAACGGTAACCAAAAGTCCAGTCCCAACTATGAGATCTACTATGTTCCAAATCGTTCTGCCTAATGCTATTTTGATAAAGGGTTGAAATAAGATTGCTAATACAAGAAAAAGGATTGCTTCATTTTTCTTGTGTTGTTCATTTGCTGAAAAGGATAAATAGGCAAATGCAAGCATTGATGCAAAACGCACAAATTGATAATAGCCGTATGGCATGTCGAAAAGACATGCCATTAATAGAATTGATAAAACTATTTTTATAATGTTATTCAACTGGAGAATTTATATTTTTCTTTGGAAAATCAAAAAATAAAGATGTTATTATAGGAATAAAGAAAATTGCAACTGTCAGAACAGATATACCAATATCTGCAGTATGGCTTCCTAAAAAGGTACTGATTGAGCCTTCTGGATAAAAATGCTCCAGCAATGAAAGTGTTAGTTTAATTCCCAATATTGCAATTACAATAAATGCAGCAGTTTCTAGAAAATTATATTTTTCCATAAGTGTAACAAACCATTGTGCTATAAATCTCATAGCAAGAATTCCAATAAAAACTCCAATACAAACCAAAATGATATTTGGTGTAAAAGCAACAGCTGCAAAAACATTATCAATAGAGAAAGCCATATCCATTAATTCAACTAAACAAACCGTAGCCCAAAAAGTTCCTAATGAACCAACAGTTAGTTTATATAGCCAATTACTTTCTTTATCTATTGTATCGTCATCCGTACTTTCAGTTTGTTTACTTTTCCAGTAATCGTAAACTAAATATAATAAATACAAACCTCCTAATGGTTTAAGCCACCATATTTTTATTAGAAAAGAAGCAAAAATCATAGCTAATCCTCTAAAAAAATAAGCACCCCAAATACCGTATTTTAAGGCTTTATCTCTCTGATCTTTTGGTAAATCCATTACCATTGTAGCCAATACAGCTGCATTATCTACAGACAACAAACTCTCGATGATAATCAAATTACCGATTATAGCTAAAGAAGTTCCTGGATGACTTAAGATGTCTTGCCAAAGAATGCTTATATGTTGTATTAATTCATTCATATTTTTAAAGTTTTTTGTTTTATTTTTTAAACCGGATAATAGAAAGATAATTAGGAATGCAATCAAAACAGGGGCAAACACACTCAGCCAACCAATACTTCCCAAACTAGTCCCTACCACAAAAATAATAATGCTAAATAAAATTCCGACGTAATTATTTTGAAAATCTGTTTTTTACTTTTCTTTTTGGGCGCAATTAGTTTTTATTATGATTAATAGTTATTGGATTGATATTTCTACTCTTCTATTTTTTTGACGACCTTCTTCTGCGTCATTAGAGGCAATGGGATGATCAATACCCTTACCATTAGCAACAACTCTATTTTCAGAAATACCTTTTGATATTAAATATTCTTTGAAAGTATTTGCTCTTGATTGAGATATTTTCTGGTTAACTGCTAATATTCCTTCGCTACTGGCATAACCATTTACAGTTATTGAAGCATTTGGATTTTTCTCTAAAAATGCAACAATGTCTTTAACTAAAGAATTATCAATACTACTAAAGGAAGCTGATGCCTTATCAAATGAAGCATATACTTTGTTATTCAATGTCGCCTTCGAAACATTGGAACTTGTATTTACTACGGATTCATTATTTGACGGACCAGATGTATTGGTAGCGGAAGTCTCGTTTTGAGTTACACTAACATCCGAAGAAGTGTTGTTTTCTTGTATTGCTGATGCAGGACTATCTACAACTGCTTTAGAGGTCTCGCTATGCCCATTTGAGGGTGTTACAATAGCGTTTGATTCAACTACCGAATTAGAGGATGCCTCATTTACGATAGTATTATTAGATTTTGATAAAAAATACCAAGCGCCGCCACCAAGTAATAAAACCCCAAATAAAGCAAAAACCCAAGTTTTTGATTTTCCATTTTCTTTTCCATTTAAAGGTAATGGATCATTATTTTTTGATAAATCAAATTTAGATGCTGAATTTGACTTTTTTAATAAATCTATTTTGGAAATAGATTCATCACTTTTATTTAAATTAAATGCCATAATTATTTATTTTTTATGTTAAAAATTAAGTGTACATATCAACTAATGTTTGCAAGCTACCTGTATGAGCTCTTCCCATTGCTTCAAATTCCCAAGTATTGTCAACTCGATATAATCGACCAAACTCTACTGCATCTTCGTCATTAAACTTATCATTCATATTATATCTTAACATTTCTTCTCCGTCACTTTCGTTTACTATTCGAATGTAACAATTGCTTACCTGACCAAAGTTCTGATCTAATGTCCTACGATCTTTTTTATTATCATGAGGAAATTTGCAAATAGTTGCGCAAAGAATAATTTGCTCAACCTTGCTATCTACTTTAGTTAAGTCGATAAACATATCTTCATCATCTTCTCCATCACTTCTTGTTCCGTCAGGATCATCGATTGCCCCTATTATTGAAGAATCCTGCGTGATTGGTCTGTAAAGATGTTTTTCCTCTTTATCTGCTATTTTATTCCCCATATTGACTTGGCCATAAAAAACAAAATAACTATCCGAAGGTATTTTGAAATTGCTGTTGATGGCAAATGCAGACACATCAAGGTCAAAATCTGGTCCATTTGGTTGTTCGTTTGGATCCCAACCCATACCTATTTTTACAATTGTTAAGCCAGGTGCGGCTTTTGACAGAGAGAATCGTTCTCCCTTACTTAAATTAAAACTGGGTCTATTTATGGTATCTGACATGTTTTTTCGTTTTATTGATATAATTCTATAAGAGTTCCTAATCCGCCAGAGAACGCTTGTCCTAATGCTTCAACATTCCATGCACCATTGTTTCGCGAAATAGATGCAATTATGAGTGAGTCTTGACCGTTAAAATTTTCTTTTAATTCATATTGACATAAAATAGAATTGTCAATGCCATTTCTGATATTAATATAGGAATTTTCTACATTGCCAAAATGATGTCCTCTTTCCTCAGACTCATTTATTGTTACAGCAAAATATAAGAACTCAATTCTACTGTCTAGACGAGATAAATCTATATTCACAGATTCATCATCGCCTTCGCCTTCGCCAGCTCGACTGTCTCCTAAATGCTTCACAGCACCGTCAGGACAATTAAGATTATTGTAAAAAATAAAAAATTCGTCTTGTGGGATTTTCCCGTTAGACCCTAACATAAATACTGAAACATCACAGTCAACTTTATGACCATTGATTGTTGCTTCATCCCATCCAAGACCTGCTACAATTTTTTGAAGCCCCGGTTTTTCTTTTACCAATGAAATTGGTTTCTTTTTTTCTAGTGAAATTGCCATAATTATATTTATTTATTTATTTATTTATTGTTTTTTTTTGAGGTAATGGAGGAAGAACGACTGGATTCTTTTTCTTTGCCTCAGGTAATTTTGGTTTTGTTACAGTTGAATTGATATTTTCTTTTTTGGAAGGTAATATAGGAGGTGCTTGCACATTAGATTTTTTATATTCAATCTTATGAGGTAGAGGAATATTCGGCATTTTTACTTCCTTTCCTTGATTTACATCCTGACCGTTACTCTTTTGAACATTTACCAGAAAAATGGGCAACGCAGGTCTCTTTTCTTCAGGACTGTCAGCCTTATCTATTGAAGCAATAGGAGGCTTAACAACAACTTTTCGTTTTGCCAAATAACCAGATTTTGCAATTTTAGAAAACACTAATTTCATAGTGTCATTGCTACAAACCGTTTCAATTCCTTTTACATTTGGATATTTTTTTAATAGTTTATTTGAAAAATAAGAAGTGTTTATTTCTTCACTTCCCAATAATATAGTCGTGTTTTCAACGTTTATTCTGTTTGACTTTAATAAATCCTCAATGGCAGTATAAATAATACTATCATTAGAATAATATAATAATCTGTCGTTTAGGTTTCTTTCGTTTATCCTAAACCAATAAGATTTTCCATCCGTAAGTATTGCATCCCCTTTAATGATTGGGGTTGTGTTTTCTAATAAACTAGCCGAGTAGGGTAAAAGTGCCGCGATCTCAATTTCTTTATTAATAGACAAATAGGAGTTTTGAGTTATAATATATTCAATAATCATATCTGCCAAAATCTTTACTCTAGGGTCTGCACCATGACCTTCTAATTTTGAAGATGCTGTTGGAGATTCGGATATGTTTTTGTATAATTCAAGATACAATGTATTATCAATACCATTAAGCAACAAAACAGATTTGTTCGCTCTCATTACCCCCTTATCGCACAACACTTCAAATAAAGATTCATTGTAATTAATCCGTTCAACATTATAATAACCTGCCTCTGTAAACAGGGTTTCAATTAACGCTTTTTCTTTATCTTCTATATCTGTTTCAAAAAGAAATCGAAGTGGAAAATTTGGTCTATATGATTCAATTGAATCACTTTTATATAAAATAGTATTAATAAAGTGGGATAAATATTGTTCTATTCCGAAATAAAATAGCTGTTTAACCAACTTTTGTTGCCCATAAATATTGAAATGTTTACTCGGATTTTTTACAATTTCAAAGTAATTACCAAAAGTATTAGGGTCGCTTGAATAAAAGCGGTCTCTGGCAGCATTCCCGAAAATAAAATCATTCCCATTTACATAGAAATATAGTGGCACTTCATTTGAATGGTTGATTATCAATGGCGCATAAGCACTTCCTTCTGATAGATACCAGAAGGAAACCATACGTTTTGATATTTTTATTAATACACAATAATTCATAGTGGTTACTGCTTTTGAATCCCTTTTAATAAATGTTTTTCAAAAAATTTCATGCCCTCTAAAATGATGATTGGTGCCACATAATCAAATTTTTTCTGGTCATTCTTACTTTTTTGAGCTTCAATATATTGTGGATCACCCTTAATATAATTTTCAATATTCATATCCTGAAAACCAGTCATAAAATCTGATTGGGTCATTTTTAGCCCAAAAATAGATGAAGAAACTTTAAAAAATAAATCTGCGAAGTCCATGAATCTTGGGCAATGTGGTTTGCCTTGTGGAGGAAGGCAAATAAAAGAGTCTCCTATATGTTCCATCATTTCAGGTGTCACAGAATTAGATGAATCTAAGTATTTAAATTCTCCATTAGGAGTTACTACACAAAAGTTATCTTCACCTAAAACCTCAATTGCATTTTTGTTTCTTGGTACAAGTAATCTTGTTTGATTAGTAGGTATTGCCAAACCTTTTGAAACTTCATATTTTACATCAGCATTATTCTCTGATTTCTGACTATTAATATCGATTATCTTTAATGGATTTAGCGATATTGGAGTTATGGTCGTTTTTGCTATTGACTCTCCTCCAATACCTCTAATAAACATTTGAGTATAATAATCGTCAGCTGCTTTAGAATTTACTGCGCTAAACCAATCAAAAATTCTTGCTCCTTTACCGGCAAATGCAATTTTTATTTTTGGAGCTAATGCCTTAACCGCTTGTGGAGCATCTTCAGACTTAACGATTTCTGTCCTTAGCTTATACGCTAACTGACCTGCGTAATACATAATTAAGCCTGTAACATACAAGTTTACACTCATCATTTCCTTACAATCCGCAGCAATTAAACGGTAAAAATCATCAAAATCAGAGGCGTCTAACCTATCAACTACCTGTTCAAAATAATATGGTGCAGTATTTTCATTAAATTTATTGTTGGGTGTATTTAATCCTTCTATTTTTATTTTTTTCTTATCGCACATTTTCAATAAAACCGATTTGAAATTTGGAGAAAACCTTGTTGCTTCAGCAACACGTTGAGCGGCAAAACGAATTGAATTCTGCTTAATCATAGCTTTACCGCCATCCATCTGACATAATGCAGTAATATCGGTAGTACTTCCTCCAATATCAAAACACAAGACTAATTCTCCAGGACCTAAAGTATAACCTCCATTTGGTCTAACCAGGTAATTTGCTACAGCACAAGCCTCTGTTAAAGATTCTTTATCTCCTAAAACTTTAAAATCAAAACGAATAGGCTCTGTTTCTGTTGCGATCTCTACTACTGATTTTTTATTTTTATTTAAACTTTCATCGGGCCAACCGGAAGCTGCTGGAGGTTGGCTATTACTCCCCCATGCATCAACATTACCTATAGATGGACCCCAACCAGAAGTTGAATTGTTATCGGGATTACCCAAACTCGAATTACTTTCAGTATTCCAAGAATTACCTGAAGTATCTCCAAGATCAGCAAGATCAGATGGTGAGAATATTTCTAAAGATGGACCTTTACTCACAATAGGACTTACCTCTTTTAGAGAATTCCAAATACCTTGATATTCAGTCAATAATCCCTTACCCATAGAAGAAGGATAAGACCATTTTAGTGTTTTAGGTTCGTGATTTTCAATAAATAATTGAGCATAAACATGTAATAGTAAAGAACTTAGGTAAGCTGTTTTATAGCTTTTATCAATACTTTGTGTCGACCACTTCATATTATAAACTAATTCCGCCTTTCCAACTCTATTATAATTTAAAATGTACCGATTGTTTATAGCATTCTCAATTGGAAGATTTTTTTCAAAACAAGGAAAACCTCCTTTTACTGCTTGTGCGGCCAATGAATCATGAGAAATATTATCTTTATTTGACAACCTTCTCGGGTCGTGTATAGTTAAAACAGATTTTATAGAATTAGTAATTATCTCGTCATTTTGGAAGAAGAAGATTTCGTCCTCAACCGCTGGTCTTTCATCATTATTTTTCGCATCATTAGATAATAGCGAGACACGTCTATTTTTTAATATTAGATTATCACAAACTTTTAAATCTCTTTCAGAATAATAGGCTATTGATGAATTTGTACTGCCAAAGTCAACCCCTAAATAGGCAGGCGATAAATCTACTATCGGATTTTTGAGCATGTTAGTTGGCAACATGTCATTGTTACCTGTTCCGTCATAACGTATAATCCCAAAACCACAATCAATTCCAGCATGTGAAAATTTTATGCCTTTAAAAGGTTGGTTGCTCTCATAAATTTCATATTTATAGGCATTATCTGCTACAGCATTATTAGAAGTAATATGCAACTGCACTTTAATATTACCATATTTTTCAGGAATATCAGTAGCTTTTCCTTTGTTTGCTAAATATAATGGTACACCTTTATCATCAAGTACGATTCTGAAAAAATCATCATTTACATCTCCCAAAAATGGGGTAGCTTGAAATTTTGCATCATTATGCGGAATCTCTGAAAAAAGGAAATACCTATTCCATTGTTTGGAAATAAAATTGGGCCACATTAAAATATCTTGCCCAAGGATAGAATCACGAGTTACGTTGTAAACTACTTGTTTTGTAATTTCATTACCTGTTTGGGTGAATAATTTCAGTTGAACAATTAATTTTTCGCCATCTTTATCATTAGGGTCATATATTGCAGAAATCCTAGATTTAACACTTGATGATTCATCTAATCCTACTAAGGCATTCAAATTTTTGCCAAATACATTTAATGCCAAGGGGGTAAGTGGCAATGTAAAATAGGCATAATTATTGGGTTGACCTTTAGTTTCCGCTTCTAATAATAGAATGGGTTTAGATTTTAAATAATTCTTTGTTTCCACACCTTCTCTTCCAAAATCAATTTGTGCAATTTCCGTAGAATCCGGAAGTAATAAATCTTTTGGATCAAAAGATATATTCCCTTCTAAATTTGCATCAACGGATATTATTCCTTCAGAACCATATAATTCTGTCGAATAATTGAATAAGACACTAAACGGAAATTTAAAAATGGTACCAACTTCTGGAGGCGTTTGATTTTCTAATTTTGGATACCCTTTTAATTCTTGGAATTTAACCATGTCAGCCATCCAATTTTGAATGCAACCTCCAATATTACCATAATTTGGTTTAAGAAATTCTTCTAATCCATCAAAGTTTGTTCTGAATTTCTCGATATTGTTAAGAATATGTTTTGCATAACCATATATGCTCGAGAGTTCATCAGGCTTTAATTCAGATAGCAGTGGATCAATAAATTTCCCATTATTGACATTTATAAATGGTAATCTATCTTTAATTCTATAGGAAACTGAAGTAAATAAAAAGGAGTCTGGTGAAGTTCCACCAACTACATTCCCATTAAAGGAAATCACATCAATAAAAGGAACTTTATCAGCGTTATTTACTAACGATTGATCGCACCACAAGGGTTGCCTTTCAAATAAGACATTTCCGAAAGCACCAATCGGCTCATAAATATTAGTAGTATCCATTAGTTTTTTACCGTCAGAATAGGCTAGATGCACCCTGTCAATTTGAATGTCTTTATAGTTTAATGCGACACAACTAATAAATCCTTTCCATTCGCTGATTAAAGATTTATAAAATAACATTAATCCCGAAGCCTCGGCATCTTTATCAGCAATATTATCCAAAGCATTTCTAAACAGATTGGCTCTGGCATACACTGTTGGCATACCCGAAACAATAGAACCAATATCCACGGATGTGTTTCCATCTTTGTCAACTGCAATTTCAGGTATGGTAATATGCTGGGTGAATTTTTCTAATTGCGGAATTTTCTCCCACGCATATTCTTTACCCAGGGGTTCTTTATTAGGGTGAACTTTTATTGCAAGTGCTTTTATTTTATTATCAGCCATAATGCTATTAATTTAAATTGAAGTTTTGAGAAATAGTAATTGCATTATAAATATGAGCCAAAAATTTCTCTTTGGTTGTGTTTACATTTTGCTTGTCTTCTGAACTAGATTTAATAAGTTTACTTACAAAATTATCATACCGATCTCCTGAAATATTTTTCATAGAACGATCATCCGACCAATGGTATTTCTTATCCAAAAAGATTGCCCCAACATCTATTTTATTAAGTTCTGATTTCATATCAGGAAATGATTTTGGGTCAAACATAAATGCTCCGGGTGCAACAGTCTTTCTGATTTGGTATAACCAACCGGGAAGGAATTTGTCATTGTCAAATTCATAGGCAAAATCTTTAAAATAATTATCAATTTCAGTACATTCAGCATCTGTAATTGTACTGTAATCCTTCATTTCTTGATTTTCGAATTGCCTTATAAAACCCTTTAATCCACTATCTCCCACAGCCGCACGATTTTTTGCTAAACAAATGTGAGCCAATGAGAAAAAAGCGCCTAAACGATTTGCAAAAGTTTCTCCAGCTTTGTTTATATTACCAACAAAATCATCAAAAGAGAAGTTGAAAGAATTATTATTGAACTCTACTGCCTTGTATAAATATTCTGCTTTAGCCCCATCAAAGCCAGTTTTGCGGGTAAAAAAATCATAGGCAGCACAAGAACACAATAGTTCCGTGATATGACAAGGGTTTTTCTGATTCGACCCACCTGTTATTGTTTCATTTCCGGAATTATCCTCATCAATTTTTTTACTTTCAATTGGCCAACCAATGTGGTATAATATTTTATAGCTTTTTTGGACAGTTGGATCACTTTGATAGAATTGAAGTGCAGCTTGACTATTTAATGGAAAAAAAGACGAATCTGCAATAACGCTATTTTCTTTAGTTGATTTTTGTTTATCGTCCGGCTTCTTGAAAGTGAAATATTCAGTTAATAATGTTGATCCAAACTTGGCTTTCGATAAATCAATAGTTGAGATACCTCCTGAACGTATTTTTACAAAATCTTGTAATGCTTTTGGAATAACCGGTATTGAAGACGCTCCTGTTCCCCCAAATATAGAACCGAATATAAAAACCCTTGCATTTACACCTGCTTTCTCTAATTTGGAAACAAATCCATCTAAATCTCTTTCTTGAGACTGAACGTCTGTACCTTTAGCAATATTGCGAGCTGCCTCAACTATCCCGTGATACATTAGCATAGAACCTAAATGTGTTTGTGCTCTATAGCCGTGTGCTAAGCCAAATTCCTGAACAGAATTGTTATCTAGAAATAAATCAGATATTAATTTATTTGATTTTTGTTGTTCAGGCGATCCTGTGGAAATTTTTGTAATATTCTTGTAATTTTCTCTGCCTAAACCAGAATAATTAGTCCAAAACTTATATAAATTTAATTTTGCCGAAAAAAAAGTATTGGCATTGGGTGTGCCTCCTTCTGCCGTTGTAGAAGTTTTGATACGGTTATACAACTCTATTTGCTGTTCAACTTTCCCTTTATTACCATTTGTTTGGTCAGTATCTAATGTCAGTATCTCAATTTCTTGATTATCGAACATGCCAATTGCACTTAAATGTGTAAAGGATTCTAAACATCGCATTCCTGTGCCACCAATTGCTATTACAAATAATTTATCCATTTATATTTTTTTTAAGTATTAAAACCAGTTTCCTACTTTACCATTTTTGAACATTTTGCTTAATCCAAAGCCTATGATAATGTAAACCATAAAACCGATACCAGTGCCTATGCTTAGTGCGGTCATATATTTATTGACAATCATAATATTAGCATCCGGTTTAAAGACGAAATATCCAAGTAAAAAAATTACAACAGGACATAGAATTGCAAGAACCCAAAACCACATTTTTCTTTGTTGTGGGTCTTTTGGATTACTTCCGCCTTCAAATTTTATAGCATTTGCAATAAATGCAGCTAATAATAAAAACACGAATGATGTAATAAGAGAGATAATGTAAGCTGTTGTTGATTCCATTTTGTTTGTTTTTTGGTTAGTAATTATTAAAGTGTATTTATATAATAGGAGTAAATGACTTTATTTTCAGGTTTTACTTTTACATCAGTAAGTGTGTTTTTTATTGATTCAAAAAGAGCTAAGTTTTGAGAGCCTTTTTTGGTTGTAGATGACCATTTAAACATATCAAGCTTCGAATTCGAAATATTAGGGTTTGCAGTATTGATAACTATGTCTACTCTAATTAAACCTATGGGATTAGTTACATTTTTTAAATTAAATTTTGTGTCGAAAGAAACACCTAATTCAACTTTTTTCTTATTTGATTTTTTGGTGTTTCTAAATAATTCATTATTTAAAGAAAATACTTCCGGTAGATTTACATTCGGGTTTCTTTTATAGATCCAATCTTTGAGCACTTTCCCTTTAGTGTCATAACATGAAAGAGCAATATCATCAATTTGACCTTCTTTAAATTTATCTTCGCCATTACTCCCTTTTTCAAATTTTGGCTTGTGGTTTAACACTTCTCTGCATTTCGAAAACTGTTCAAAATCTTCAGAAACATCATAAACTTTTACATCTAAGGCTCCAATGGAATATGCATCTTCATCGCTTACATCAATAAATAATTTTCTGAAAAAATCTTTAAATTGATTTTGCTCTTGGTATACACTTTTTAATTCACCTATTGTTGACCAGTCCAATCCAAACTGATAAAATTCGAAATTGTTATTATTTTGTAAACCATTTACATAGGTCTCCCTATTCAAGTCTAAAAGATTTTTTTGCTTTTCATCTTTACCAGTAATATCATAGAAAATACCACCTGTTTTTTCTCCACCATATTCCTGAGATAGTTTAAAAGATTTATTTGAAAGATCAAAATACGGTAAAGAATAAAGCGAATTTTCAACCTTTGAAAGCATACTTGATTTTGACGAATTACCACAATTAAAAACAGTAAAATACAAGTGTTTATCAATCCCGTTTTCTTTATAATTTGAAACATAAAAACGGATGGTATTCCCTTTAGAAAGCCATTTAATAAATGATTCTTTTAGGTAAGGAATGTCCAAAATTTCAGATCTACCGGATGATTCAGGATAGTATTCTTCAAAATCACTAACTAGCAAAGCATCATTGTTCTTGCTTACAATTTTTGAAACTGCGTCTTTTATTGGCGCATATATGCCATCATAAGAATTTTGATCTACAACCATTTTACCTACTAAATTGGGATCGCTGTTTATTAAAGGCTGAATAGAATCATTATTCAACATAAAGACATCTAAATCTCCTGACAAGTTTCCATAAACTGCTTTTAGTAAATTACTATTAGTTGGATTGTTTTTAAAAGCTTGAAAAATTCCACTTGAAAAATCAATATACATTGATGGATTTCCTGCTTTTGTATTGGCAAGATTTGGAAATGTTGCATCTTGATAGGCTTCGACTCTTTTATTGAGACCTGCATCATAAGCATCAAAATTCATGGCAATGAATGGATCATTTTTTTCTGTACTTGGACATCCTAAAAATAAGAATGACGACATTATTACTATAGAAATAAGATAGTATTGTTTCATAATTTATTATAATTTATTTGTTGTTTTGTTAAGGTTGAGTCTGTTGCAATTTTGTTAATAAAAGAAACTGCTTGTTGAATCATATCATTCACACCTTCCTTTAAATTCAATATACCTGCTTTAACTTTTATGGCATGATATTTACCCATCAACTCGTTTACATGAACCGATTCTTCGGGAGTGAATTCAGATTTCCATTTTTTATGTCCAACGGTTTGAAAATTAGCAAAGAGGCTATCTGCTTTTTTCCAATCTTCTTCCTCAAAATTTTTATAGTTTTCAGATGTAGATTTAACAAAAGAATCTAAGTTTGAGATATAGGATTCTCGATTATTATCCAAACTACAGGCTGACAATAGCGTTACAAATAGGAGTGTATAACATGATTTTCTAAACATTGTATTAGAGTTGTTTCTATAATTTAAGAAATTGTTTTGCACTTCAATTACTAAAGTTTTTTTGAGCCCATCATGTAATAATAGCTCCCTTTTTGTACATCATAAACAATCGGTGTATTCATTTCAGTTTTCATAGTATCTAAATTATTGATTATTTAACCTTTTCTTCCCAACCTAACCCCGTAAAAAATCGCTTCTTTATGTTCTTCCAGATTCTTGTCGATTACCCCCTCCCCAAAAAAATATTACATATAGAAATAAAAGATTCTATAATCCATAAATAGTAGAGTTGTTTTGAAAGTAACAAATCTAAATTCAGAAAATTAAGGTATCATAGGCTTGCTTTTTATAGCTGACACCAAACTTACTATCATTAAAAATCACTTCTTTACGGGAAACCTCATTTTGGTAAAAAAAAGTATTCCATAGTCGTTTTCTAACAAATAATGGGAGTATCAGGTCAAAAAATATTTTTTTGATTCCAGAGGATATTTGGAATTAGTTCCTTTATTTTAGAAAAAATAGGTTAAGAACCAACTATAATTTAATCCAGTTGCTCGCAATCCAGTCTAATAATTCTTCTCGGTAAACTTGATGTTCTAAAAGAGAGTGTTGCAAAAAACTTTCTACTTTTTGAAAGCTTGCTTTTGTTTGAGGAACTTTATATTTTTCTAAAAACTGATTGCAGAAATGAACTACTTCAAATTCTGCTGTTTTATCTATATAAACTACATTGTAATTTTCAGGATTATTAAGATCAATCGTGTATCCTGTAAATGCTAAGTCCGTACTGGTGAAATTGGCCATTTTTGAAGTTTTAAAGTTAAACAAGCCAAACGTAATTCTAATAAAAATTAATTCTTTACGGGAAACCGTAAAAGGGGTAATTATTTTCAAAAAATTGAAAAATATTCAATTCCAACGATTAGTAATTACCAATTTAATCAAATTAAAGGGAGTAATAATTAAATTTGAAACTGTGTGATTTTTGTTCTAGTTTTTTAAAGAGGACGGTGCAGAAGATTATACCAATCCTAAATCTTTGGTTATGGAAATAAGATGTACATTATTACTGGCCTTGAAGTATATTTTGAGTTTATTGATTCGTTTTTCTATACTGCTGCTTCCATTGGGAGTGATGCCGGATTTTTTAAATTCTAATGCTATTTCGTCTAAAATTAATCCTTTAGATAAAAATTTCAAAAGAGAAATGTCATAGGCTTCAATTTCCAAGATTGATTTGTCTATTAATAGATGAGACAATTCAGGAGAAATGATTTTCTTATCACTGTTAAATATGTTTTGAACAGCATTTTTAAGTTGAGGGATACTGTTACGCCCCTTAGATACGTAGGCATTAATTCCACAATTATTAAAAAGGGATTTTATTCTAAAAGATTTGTCTTCAATAGAAAATACTATTGTTTTGATGTTTGGCTGTACTTTTTTTACAGCGTCAATTAATTCCTCACCTGTAGAGAACCTATTTTCTCGATGGTCTGGTTTAAATGACAAATCACTTATCAATAAATCAAAAGGTACTTCGTCATGAAGTGCCTTTTTTATTTTCAAAAAAGCATCATCACAGTATTTTGCATGGTGAATTTCTACAACAGAAAGTTCCTCAAGTGCTTGAACAACTGTCATACTGATACTGTCTAAATCTTCGGCAACTAAAACTTTATGAAACATAAGGCTATGATTATATTGGAAAAATAATATTTACTTTGAATCCTTTATTGGATTTTTTATCAAAAGTAGTTGTTCCTTTTATAGCCTGAATGCGGTTTTCCACATTCTGTAGCCCATTTTTTGATTTTTTTTCGTCAAATGTCGCTCCCACGCCGTTATCAGTATAATCTATTTGTAATTTATTTTCATTTTTTTTGAAAGTTAGTATTACTAAACTACATTGACTATGCTTTTTCATGTTGACAAGTAATTCTTGCAGCACGCGATAAACAGTTATTTTCTTATTGTTTTCTAAAGTTGTCCAATTGATAGTATCAATTCCATTAGTCAATATATTGACTTCACTAGTGTTGAATCCGGACAGCATGTCTTTCAAGTTGAATATAAAAAGAGATCCTGTCTCGATAGTACTATTTTCCTTGGAAATGTTTCGTGTTCTGGAATATATAATGTCCAAATTGTTAAGCAATTTTTCTTTGTTTTGGCTGTTGGATAAATCTTGAGTTTCAGCAAAGGCCATAGTATGATAAACGTCGTTAGCCAACTCATCATGTAGTTTTTTTGCAATTCGAATCTCGGTGTCGTACGAAATTTTTATTTTTTCTCTTTTACTTTTATTTATAAGAAAATGGGATATGAAAATACTAATCAAAATGATAATTCCAACAACAAAATATAAGAGTTGGCTTCTGTTTTTTTGTTGTTCTAATTGAAGAGCATTCTCCGCTTTTTGGGCTTTTAGTTTTAAATTTTCTTCTTTTTCTTTTTTAGAGTCATATTTCATTTTAGCAAATTGATTTTTTGCTTTTTGTCTCACTTTATTAATACTATCATTAATAAGCAGGTGTAACATTGAGAATTTTTTTGATTCATTCCCAATACTATTTTCGATCAATAGTGCTAATGATTTCAATCGAATATTTACACTGTTTATTTCTGTGGCTTTTTGATAGGCCATTCTTGCATAGCTATTAGATTTTTTAGAATTAACATCTTTATAGAATTCAGAAAAATGAATATAACTTGCCATTATTCCAAAGCTATCTTCTATCTGTTTTCTTATTTTTAAAGATTGATCCATATAATTAAGGCTTTTTGAATCACCAATTTTAAAGTAACAATAGCCCAAATTATCTAGTACTCTTGCTTTGTTCTCATCACTGTTTGAAATCTTTTTATTTAGAGTCAAAGGAAAAAGAATTTGTATGGCATGTTGATAATCTTCTTTATCCATATATATCACTGCAATATTGTTCTTAAGTACTACTTTCTGTAATTCATTATCCGCTTGATTATAGGCTTGATTGTAATAATAAATTGCATTATTATAATCATATAGGTTTTCATAGTTAATACCTAATAGATTAAAAATGGCACATTTATAAGCTGGGTTTGTGTTTTTTTGAAATAGTGATATTACTTCAGTCGCTGTAGTTTCACTACTTGAATAATCCCCTTCATTTTGTTGAATGATGGCCATTTTTAGTAATGAATAAATTATCTTTTCACGATCTGTTGAAACATCGGAAATAGATTTTATTTTATTATAATAATAGAAGGCTCTATCGTTTTTTTTGTTTTCAAAATATTTTTCAGCAAGTGTATAATAGTGTTGATATTCCGAATTATTTTTTGGTTTAGCTGTAATGGTTACTTCTTTTTTGCAGGATAAAAGTCCGATAGACAAAAGAATGGATAAAATAAAAAACGGGGAATTTAACTTTTTAAGTTTCATCCCCCGAAAATACAGAAATTAATTAAATTTGATTACTATTCTATTTATGATTTTGTTTTATTTTACTTTTATCTAGGAGGAGGAACCGGAGTTTGACCATTTTGTCCGTCAATTGGATCTGCAGGGGCATCGGCGGATACTTGCTGTTTATTATTGTTTGGAGATGTTTCCACTTCATCATTGGAACAAGAAACCATTGCAACACATGCAATGATATAACACGATACTAGAATTATTCTTTTCATTTTTTAGAATTAAAAATTAGACATAGATTGGGCGGTCCGATATTGAAATCGAATCTTTGCCTGAGTAGGCTAGCCATTAAAAACATTTTGTTCTTTTGCTTTTTGGGAAGTGAAGTGTGCGGAAACAGAATAGTATTATTTATACTTCCCGAATAAACATAAGATGCTGTTTTGCAACACTTTTTTTTAGAACTAGTTTTGTACATTTGTCTTGATTGCAATTCAAAACAGGAACTGATTCTGTAGCAAAGGAATGCTGTCTCTGTTGAATAATTTTAATGGAATTCCGATCATTCCGCTATTTCTGAAGGTTTCCAGAGAATTCCGAATAATTCCAATAAATGCGTATGAACAAAATTACTTTTGAAGAGTATAAGAGTGCTATTAGAGTTAAATATGAGGTATCGAAAATTGATGATGTCTCTGGTATTTTATTAAATCCTACACCTGCTCAATTGCGAAATCTATGTTTGATGAAACTTGATAATAGCTTAACGAAGACCGATGGGAATTCATTTAGAATATTCTTTAATGTGAAAGAAGAGGGGGATTTGAGAAAAACGATTGAGAATTTTGATATTGGAAAATTCAAACCTATAATATCATTTTTAAAAGGGGAGAAAGATTCTGAGAATACAACAAGAATAGAATTGGCAGCCATTCTGGTTAATTTTAATCCAAGACCTTACAATAAGTATTTGCTTAATGATAAAATTAGCGAAAGAGGAAATCCAGAAGTTTCTTTATTTGTTGAAGAAAAGGAATCGTTTATAGATACTCTTCCTTTTGGAAAATTCATCGAAAAGGTTGCCTTAACAGGAAATGATAAGATAGGAAAAAAGACAGTGATGTTTTTTGCGGTATTGTTATCCTTGTTTTTTATGGGATATACTGTAAAAGGAGTTTTTTTTCCAAAAAAGGAATGTATGCAGTGGGAGGGAAATTATTATATAGCCGTAGATTGCTTGAAGGAGAATGGACAGGCAGGGTTCATTAGTACCATTGATGAGGCTGCGATGAAATTGAAAAAATTGGATTGTGATAGTACGTTAGATTTCTTTAATAAGGATAAGCCTGTAGTTTGGTATTGTAAACGTGATGGAGCGATAGAGCTTTTTAATATCGCGGGATTTCACCCAGTAACAGGGAAACCACTAAAGCCTATAACCAAGTATATTATTGAAAAGTATAATTTAACGGAATGATTGTTTAGAAACAGTACAGTAGGACCGTATTTAAGCAAAAAACCCCAATCTTTCGATTGAGGTTTTATATAAGTAAGTAATCTAAATTGAGTTGATAAAACGTTTATTTTACTTTATTAAGTACTGCTTTGAAAGCTTCAGGGTGATTCATCGCTAAATCTGCAAGAACTTTACGGTTCAATTCGATTCCGTTAGCTTTTACTTTACCCATGAATTGTGAATAAGACATTCCTTCCAATCTGGCTCCTGCGTTGATACGTTGAATCCATAATGCACGGAAATTTCTTTTGTTCACTTTTCTATCACGGTAAGCGTAGCACATTGCTTTCTCTACCGCGTTCTTAGCAACTGTCCAAACGTTTTTACGTCTACCAAAGAAACCTTTGGCTTGCTTCATTATTTTTTTTCTTCTTGCTCTTTTAGCAACTGAATTTACCGCTCTTGGCATAATTTTATTGTTTTTTTTGTAGCAGGCGTCCCGAATTAAATCAAGAGAACTTAAAAGCCATACTCCAAGGTTATTTTAAATTGTTTTAACCTAAAGAATTATATAATTCTTAATTGTTGTTTGATGCTTTTCATATCTGTTTTGTGAACTAGCGCAGAGTGTGTCAATGCTAATTTACGTTTTTTAGATTTTTTAGTCAAGATGTGACTTTTAAAAGCATGCTTTCTTTTAATCTTTCCAGAACCAGTAACTTTAAAACGTTTCTTGGCGCTAGATTTGGTTTTCATTTTAGGCATTTTTTCCTAGTGTTTTAATTTATTCTTACTTACTTATTTTTCAAAAGCTATATGCGCTTATGCTTTAAGCAAAGTTTAAGTAACCCGGCTTATTGCTTATTGCTTACAGCAAATAATTATTTCTTTTTCTTAGGAGCAATGAACATAATCATTCTCTTTCCTTCCAGAACTGGCATCGCTTCCACTTTACCAAACTCTTCAAGATCTGTTGCTAATCTCAACAATAAGATTTGACCTTGATCTTTATAGATAATCGAACGTCCTTTAAAGAAAACGAAAGCTTTCAATTTCGCTCCTTCTTTCAAGAATTTCTCAGCGTTCTTTCTCTTAAACTCATAATCATGCTCATCGGTTTGTGGACCAAAACGGATTTCTTTCACAACAACTTGTGTAGATTTCGCTTTTAAGACTTTATCACGTTTCTTTTGTTCGTAAACAAATTTCTTGTAATCCATGATTTTGCAAACCGGTGGTTCTGCATTAGGAGAAATCTCAACAAGATCCAATTCAAATTGATCTGCTAATCTTAAAGCTTCTGAAAGTTTAAAAACTCCTGGCTCAATGTTCTCTCCTACAAGTCTTACTTCTTGTACACCACGAATAAGGTTGTTTATTCTGTGGGCATCTTTTTTTTCTACGCGAGGTTGGTAACCTCTGTTGCTTCTTATTGCTATGACTTTATAATTTAAGTTAAACTGTAAATACTTTTAATGTTTTATTGATCTCTTCGTTTACAATAGTGACAAATTCTTCTATTGTAACGCTTATATTTCCTTTTCCTTCCTGTCCATGACGACGGATAGAAATAGTGCCATTTTTCTCTTCTTCCTCACCTACAATCAACATAAACGGGGTTTTTTGCATTTCTGCATCCCTGATTTTCTTGCCAATTGTCTCGTTTCTATTGTCTACAAGGGCGCGAATTTCGTGATTTTCTAGCAAATCTAAAACTTTTTTCGCATATATTTCATATTTCTCGCTCAAAGACAATATTATAGCTTGTTCAGGCATCAACCAAAGAGGGAAATTTCCTGCAGTATGCTCTAATAAAATAGCAATAAACCGTTCCATTGATCCAAAAGGAGCTCTGTGAATCATCACGGGTCTGTGTAATTCGTTATCAGATCCTTTGTAAGTCAAATCAAAACGTTCCGGTAGGTTATAATCCACCTGAATCGTTCCTAATTGCCATTGTCTTCCCAAAGCATCTTTTACCATGAAATCCAGTTTTGGACCATAGAAAGCTGCTTCGCCATATTCTACTACAGTGTCTAGATTTTTATCTTTGGCGGCATTGATAATCGCATTTTCCGCCTTTTCCCAATTTTCATCGCTACCTATATACTTATCTCTATTCTCTTTATCTCTCAAAGAAATTTGGGCTGTAAAATTTTCAAATCCTAATGAACCAAAGACATATAGTACTAAGTCAATTACTTTTTTAAACTCTTCGTCAAGTTGTTCCGGAGTACAAAAAATATGAGCATCATCTTGAGTAAATCCTCTTACACGAGTTAAACCGTGTAATTCACCACTTTGTTCGTATCTGTAAACGGTACCAAATTCAGCATAACGCTTAGGTAAATCTTTGTATGACCACGGACGTACATTATAAATTTCACAGTGATGAGGACAGTTCATTGGTTTTAATAAAAACTCTTCTCCTTCGGCCGGAGTACTTATAGGTTGAAAACTATCAGCGCCATATTTAGCATAATGCCCTGAAGTTACATATAATTCTTTCTGACCAATGTGCGGCGTAATCACTTGCTCATATCCGCCTTTTTTTTGTGCTTTTTTCAAAAACTGTTCTAGTCGATCTCTTAAAGCAGCGCCTTTCGGTAACCACAATGGCAATCCTGCACCTACTTTTTGTGAAAAAGCAAACAGCTCAAGTTCTTTTCCTAGTTTTCTGTGGTCTCGACGCTTTGCTTCCTCAAGTAATTCTAAGTATTCAGTTAAATCCTTTTGTTTAGGAAACGAAGTTCCGTAAACACGGGTCAACTGTTTGTTTTTCTCGTCACCACGCCAGTAAGCACCAGCAACACTCATAATCTTCATCGCTTTGATGATTCCAGTATTTGGAATATGGCCACCACGGCATAAATCAGTAAACGTATCATGATCGCAAAACGTAATCGTTCCGTCCTCAAGATTGGTGATCAATTCAGTTTTATAAACATTGTCTTTGTATAATTCCAAAGCTTCTGCTTTAGAAACAGGACGTAGTTTGAACTCATGTTTTCCTCTTGATATTTCAAGGACACGATCCTCAATTTTTTTGAAGTCAGCATCTGTAATTTTCTGGTCTTCAAAATCTACATCATAATAAAATCCATTAGATATTGCTGGTCCAAGAGTTAATTTTATTCCGGGGTACAATTCTTCAAGAACCTGTGCCATAACGTGAGAAGTCGAATGCCAAAAAGCTTTTTTCCCATCAGCATCATTCCATGTATATAATATAAGACTGCCGTCCGTTGTCAAAGGAGTTGTGGTTTCCACAGTTGTACCATCAAAAGAAGCCGAAATTACATTTCTGGCAAATCCTTCACTAATGCTCTTGGCAACATCCATAGGAGTAATCCCAGGAGCAAACTCTTTAATCGACCCATCGGGCAAAGTAATCTTAATCATTGTTTATTATTTTAAGAATGCAAATATAGACCATTACAAAAATACATACAATATATATGTAAGGTTTGTTATCATATAGATGTAAAAACTAAATCGGCACTCCTTATATATAGGTAAAGAACGAATGTTTCTATTTAAGAGCTATTTCCCGCTATTCGTTTCAATCTTTTCTCTCGTAAAAGAAATGAGAGAAAAGGATTTCCACTGCTATCGGGGCTAGGGGAGTCGTTTTGGAGGTACAATCCGTTAATAACGACAATAAACCTTGTTGTTTAGGAAGTTTCAATAGATTGAAGAAAGTAGTAATAGGATTGCTTGTATGTAATGACATCTATGTTTTTTTATACGTAAAGTCAACCTTTTCTTCGGAGAGTCCCGAAGCTTCGGGAGGGGAGAGGGAAAACTTGGAGTTCCAAGAGTCATGTTTTCAGTATCTTAAAGTTTAAGTTAATATAACTTTAAAAAAAAGGTTTAAAAAAGCTTGTTAAAGCGAATAAAGGGTGTAGTTTTGCACCCGCAATGACGCAGACGTTCTTTAATAAACTGGCAAGTAGTATGAATCTAAGTAGAGAATTTAT